>JAFZRZ010000066.1 GCA_017619635.1 Lachnospiraceae bacterium
GATGAGCATGAATGCGTTGTAGCCGAGTGAGTAGCAGTAATCAGCATCGAAGTTTGAAGGGAATGCGCATCTTCCTTCATATCCGAAGAAATGATGCTGTGTTCCGAACTTGCCCTTATATGTGCCTGGTTCTTTTCTCTTCTTAAGCTCTGCGCCTACCATTTCTGCAAAGAGCTTCTCTGACTCGATGAGTGATACCTGTACGTTTCCGTGAGGATCTCTCTCAAGGAAGAGCTGCTGCTGGATTCCCTGAGGAAGGATATCAAATACTGCAAATGAAGCAGCTGTAAGACCCTTCTTTATGAAATCATACTTTGCATTCCAGTCAGGAAGTGCATTGAACTCTTCTGTCTTCTGACCAGCAAGGAGTTCGTTGATCTCAGCGATAAGAGCAGAGAACTCGGGAACGAACTCAACGATACCTTCAGGTATTATAGCAACACCGAAGTTCTCGCCGTTGTTTCCACGCTTCTCAACTGCATCTGCGATATAATTTGTGATCTGAGCAAGAGACATCTTCTTTGCAGCAACTTCCTCACCGATAAGGCAGATGTTAGGCTGTGTCTCAAGTGCACACTCAAGTGCAACGTGAGAAGCGCTTCTACCCATAACCTTGATGAAGTGCCAGTACTTCTTAGCGGAGTTAGCATCTCTCTCGATGTTACCGATAAGCTCAGAATATGTCTTTGTAGCTGTATCGAAACCAAATGAAGCCTCGATATCCTCGTTCTTAAGGTCACCGTCGATAGTCTTGGGACATCCGATAACCTGAACGCCTGTGTTATTTGCAGCCATGTACTCAGCAAGAGTAGCTGCATTTGTGTTGGAATCATCACCACCGATGATAACGATAGCTGTAAGACCGTTCTTCTTTGCGTTCTCAGCAACTATTCCAAACTGTTCCTGTGTCTCGAGTTTTGTTCTTCCTGAACCGATGATATCAAATCCGCCGGTATTTCTGTAAGCATCAATGAACTCATCATCAAACTCAATGTAATCGTTCTTTAAAAGTCCGTCGGGACCGCCCTTGAATCCAAGGAGCACGTTGTTCTTGTCTGTAGCCTTAAGTGCATCGTAAAGACCGCATACAACGTTGTGTCCGCCGGGAGCCTGTCCGCCTGAAAGGATAACACCTACAACCTGCTTTTTAGCTGCTGATGTGTTGTTTCCCTTTGCGAATGTGATCTCGTTCTTTCCGTATGTGTTAGGGAAAAGAGCCTTGATCTTATCCTGATCTGCTACGCTCTCAGTGGGAGCTCCGTCCTTAACACAGATTTCTGAGATACCGTTTCTAAGCATTCCCGGAAGCTTAGGTGTGTATTCGTATCTCGCTTTCTGAAGTGGTGAAAGGTTCATTTTGTATCTCCTTTATAATATAAAAAATAATTTTTCCAAATTGGATTATAGCACGATTTGTGATTCTTTTACAATTATTTCCGATTAATGTCTCTCATCTTCATTCTCGAATCTCTCACAGAATCTTGCAGAGAATGAAGGCTCAGAACCGGCGATCGATATATGCGTCGTATCTCCTATCCTTAAAGTCCTGAATGTGGCTATCCCCTTTTGTCTCTCTTCCGTTGCCAGCTCCGTTACAGAAGTGGGAGCCGTGGCAAGAAACTGAAGCGGAACAAAGGGCGATACATTCCATAAGGTTGACAGTATGACCGCAGTTATGCCGAAGTGACAAAAGAAAGCAATCCTTTTGTCATTGTTCTCTCTTACCCTGAAGATATCCCCGTCTCTTTCATATCCGTATTCATTCAAAAGCCCATAAAACGAATCTCTGACATAATCATATTTTTCAACCATGTCCGAGCATTTAACGAGGTCAGAATCCCTCCAGGCATATCTGTCAAACAGTTCCGGATGGTTCCCGTAATATGACGGTAAAACATCCCACATGATCCTTGTCTTGTAAAGTCCTGTATCGGGATCGGTTTTTAATGCCGTTTTATATGCAAGCGCTGTTTCCTTTGATATGTTTGGATCAAACTGTGCCGGAAACTCCCGAAGCCAGTCTTTAGTCTGAGCTTTCATTCCCAGTGCTTCAAGAGAATAAGCCGCTGTATCGACAGCTCTTCCAAGAGGCGACTGATATGCATCATCGATATTTAATCTGTCTATATATGAAGCCAGCTGTTTTGCTTCCTCAGTTCCCTTTTGTGTTATCGTATCATGTTCGTAATCGGGATCCCCGTGTCTTATAAAAAATAGTTTCACTTTATCTCCTTTATGCCAGACGTACTTTCCTTATAATTGCTCAAAAAACTCACCGGACAGGTCTCTATCCCTTCCAGTGAGTCAGCAGTTTTATCAGTGACGGCCCGACAGACCGTACATTTCATTCCCGTGGTTTTTTATACTGTCATCCCAAATCTTCTAATCAAGATATGACCTTTCAAATTCTAAGATCGGTATCGGCTTACTGAAATAGTATCCCTGGATCACCTCACAGCCCATTTCATAAAGTCTATCCACCTGATCTTTATTCTCTGCACCTTCGGCAAGGCATACGAATCCCAGTTCCTTTGCAAGCGCTATTATATGTCTTATGACTATACCGTCCTCTTTACGCATACTCTTTGTACTGATAGTATCCACAAAGCTCTTGTCTATCTTTAAAGTGTCAATAGGCATCCTTGTGAGCAGAGAAAGTGAGGAATATCCGGTACCAAAGTCATCCATCGATATCTTAAATCCCTTTTCTCTGAGTTCCTCAAGTACACGTAACATATGGTCCATGTTGTCATATGTTGCACTTTCTGTCAGTTCAAACTCTATCAGTTCATGATCCACACCGTATGAATCAACTATACCGGAAAGATGTGATATCAGATCCTTATCATACATCCTGTTTCTCGATAAGTTGACAGATATGGGATACAGCTCTTTGCCTTCCCTCTTCCATCGTGCCAGTGATTCACATACCTTTTTAAGCACAACGTCATCTATCTTTCCTATAGAGCCGTCCTTTTCAAAGAAAGGTATGAACCTTGAAGGCGGAAGGAATTCCTTGTTCTTGTAATTCCATCTGATAAGAGCCTCGGAGCCTTTAACCTTATTCTTCTTAAGATCAAACTTCGGCTGAAGAAATACAACAAACTCATCCTGTTCTATCGCAGTCTCAACATAGGCCTTGATGTAATTGCCCCATGATATATCATTATGCATCTTATCGGTGTAAATGATTATCTCGGTATTGTTATGGCTTGTTCCCAAAGCCTGTGCCATCTTACCTGCATCCGCCACACGGTTTCCGGATAACATCGCTCTTTGCATCGGGACCACACCTGCTCTGTAGAATATCCTGTAATTGGGATCTTCCACAAGATGTGAAAGCTTTTCAAAGAAATCGTTTAAAGTGCTTAGGATCTCATCTTCAGGCATATCCTTTATCATCATTGCGAAATTGTCGTTATGACATCTTGCACTCGCATATACAAAGTCTGCATCGTTCATCGCTTTAACGACATTGCACAAAACCTTGTTTGCAGCGATATGACCGTAAACCTCATTTATGACCCTGAATTCCTTTATATCAAAATGGACAAACGCATAATCACTGATTCCCTTATCCATGGGCATCTCAAGAAACGCCACCAGATGATTCCAGTTATAATGAGATGTTATCGGATCAAAAAAGGCAGTACGGTAAAGATAATCACTGTTAAGCTCTTCAGCTTTATCTTCTATAACCAAAGAGGCTCTGTCACTTACGATATTCCACTCATGAAGGATCCTTAACTTTCCGTCTTCAAGAAATACTGCCACGACAGCCGTATCCTCATTTATATAAAGATCGCTGTATAACCTGTGTGCATCATTGTTTTTTGCTATATTGCCAAACAGATCCTTTATGAATCCCCTGTTTATATCCACCTCTTCATCTATCTCAACAGAGTAGAAAAAAGTGCCCTTAAGATCAACAGATTTAAGATCCTTCGGATAATCGATTCTCTCATCCGAAGGTCTGTATTCTATACCCAGCACCTGTTTACCTAGTGAATCCACAAAGAACACACCCGGATAATCATAAGTTCCGAATGCATTCTCATATTTCTTAATAACTTCAGGTGTATCACCCTGATAATACTGTTCTATCTCTTTGTCAGTAGCATCCAGATAATACAAAATCCTGTTAGGTTTATATAACTGGTTCAATTTGTTTATAAACATACCAATTTCCCCCAGATGTACATCAAACGAATTTAACTTTCGCTGTTTTCATTCTCCTCTTGAGCAGATGAAGGCTCGGGAAGGAATTCCAGTATACCGTCTTCCACCTGAACATAAGACTCCTCAGAATCGATATTGTCTCTGATGACAGCAACCAGTTTTTTGTACATCTCCATAGCTCTGTAATGTCCGTATTCCAGTGTTGTCTCATCACAGTCATCAGCTGCGACCTCAAGCTCGGCTGCGATATCTGACATTGCGGTAGCGCCTATCATCTTTGACGAGCTCTTAAGTGAATGAATGTATATGCCGTAATTCTTCCAGTCTCTGTTTTCAAAACAGTTCTGGAGAGCCGCAGACTTTTTCTTCTCATCCTCACCATACTCAACGAGCAATGACTTATACACCTCATCATTGTTGTCACAGTATGTCATGCCTTTTTTGGTATCTATTCCTGCTGAAGAGAGGTCTATAATAAAGGCCGGCCTGTTCTCATCTTCACTTTCATCACTGCCTTTGACTGTCTTTTGGATCTGCACCTTCTCTTCAGGCAGATAAGCTATTATCATCTTCTCCAAAGCACGTCCGTCAACAGGCTTTGTCAGATAATCATCAAAGCCCCTTGAGAGATATCTGTCCCTTGCTCCCCTTATGACATCTGCTGTAAGGCATATGATGGGAGTACCCTCATTCTTCTTGTTTTCAAGGTCTCTAATCTTTAACATTGCCTCGGTTCCATCCATTCCGGGCATACGCTGATCCATAAAGATGATATCGTATTTATTCTTTTCAGCCAGTTGTACCGACTCAGCTCCGCTTAATGCAGTATCCAACTTTATGCCGGTCTTTTTAAGAAGGCTCTCTGTAACAAGGAGATTCATGTTTGTATCATCGACCACAAGGATGCGTGCATCGGGTGCATGGAATGCCTCATGATATGTGACAACATCCTCGTCCTTTTCAATAGCCTTTTTATAATCTCCTATCGGCTTATCATTTTCTATCTTCTGCCAAAGATCATATGAGAAAACGGAGCCTATACCGTATTCACTCTCAACCTTTAGCTGACTTCCCATGAGTTTTAACAGACTTGTCGTTATGCACAGCCCCAGCCCTGTTCCCTCGATGCTCCGGTTTCTGGTGATATCAAGTCTTTCAAAGGATTCGAAAAGTCTCTCCTTATCCTCCTCTTTTATACCTATACCTGTATCCCTTACCTCAACGTGAAGGAGTATCATATCCTCAGGATCAGACTTACGGTCTATTCCTCTCATTGAAAGTGTCACCGAACCCTTTTCGGTATACTTAACTGCATTTGTCAAAAGGTTCATGACGACCTCATTTATACGTGTGTCATCACCGTACAGTTCACTTGGAAGCTGTGGATCTATATCCATTATGAGCTTAAGAGACTTGGCATAAGCTCTCTCTGATATACTGCTCATAAAATATGAGATCTGTGCACCCAGACTGTATCTTACCGGTAAGATCTCCATCTTGCCGTCTTCCAGCTTTGAGAAATCAAGAATACTGTTTACAAGCTGGAGCAGACTGTGTCCCGACTGCTTTATATTCTTTGAGTAACCCCTGATATCCCTGTTATCGGTCTCCCTTAAGACCATCTCGTTCATACCCAGGATAGCATTAATGGGAGTTCGTATCTCATGAGACATATCTGCGAGGAAACGGCTCTTAGCCTTGCTTGCCTCATCTGCCGCCTGCTTTTCAAGTTTTAAAACCTCTTCTTCATGCTCACGCTGCTGAGTGTTCATCTTATCCAGAACGCAGGCAAGTATGACTGCAATCGCTCCGCCCAGAACAACAGCTATGACAGCTGTTAATGAGAATCCGCGTACCAGACCGTTTACGCCCTTCATTAGTTCTGCCTTACTGGTGGCGACGCCGACATACCATCCTGTATTTTCCATCTTTGAGACAACAATACCACGCTCGATACCGTCATAATCGGTAATGTATACCGTATCTCTTGAACCTGATACTATATTTGATATCACTTCACCGTAAGGTGCATTGCGAACATCCATGATACCCTTTGGAGAATTATCGTATGCATACTCCTCGTTCGGATGAACTACCATGCCCATGTTTCTATCGACCAAAAAAGCATAACTGTTCTCAGCAACATCAGCCTCACTTATTATATCCACAAGAGTATTCACGAATATGTCTTCAGCCACTACTCCCTGGAGAGTGTTGTTATCATAGACAGCCTTGGATATCGTTATTATAGGAAGTCCTGTATCGGAATCCATATACGGTGTCGAATAGAACAGTTCTCTGCTGTCTGCCGCTTCTGTATACCATTCCCTGTCATGAACATAATCTATTGAACCGTCAGCCATAAAATCCGATGCGCACACCATAGTATTGTTCGGATATGTGAAGTATATGTCATATATATAACCGTTTTTGTTTAACAGCTCACAGCTTTTATTAAGATAAGCATGAAATGCATCATATCCATCATCATATATACCGCTGACAGCGATATCAGCAGCAAGGGAATCAATGACAGCCGCATTGGTATTGATCCACGCGGTGAGCTCCTGGGCATACTTATCAGCCTCTATACTGTATGTGAGTTCAAGCTGTCCGGACATACTCTCCCTGGCTCTTGTATAACTGATGAACAGAATAAGCGCAGAACTTATCAGAACGACCAGGACTATCAATAATGTCATCTTAACCCGCAGGTTTTTCATCCGTAAAATCCTCCACTCTTTAGTATACTACATAATGAGTGTTCTTTTCTATTATCAACATCTGCTTTTATGCTTCAGCATTGCCTGTAGAGATCTTTTTGATCCACTTTTTGCTCCTTAAACGCAAGAATGCCCAAACTGTCTTTACTATCTGATCTGATTTTAAGCAGATATATATCCAAAACGGAGGCAGCTTAAGATAAAATCCCGCAAATATCCCCAGCGGGATGGCAAGTATCCAAAGAAAGATATTGTCGGTCAGCATTAACATCGTCGTGTCTCCGCCGCCTCTTAAAACTCCCTTCGTCATGATGCTGTTTGTACCCTGGAAGACGATTATAAGACTTATCGCATTCATAAGCTGTTTTGCAGTCAGTGCGGTCTCCTCACTGACATGTCCGTAAAACCCTATGATAAGATCGGAACAAAAGAATATGAATGCTGCAGATATGAGCCCAAGTACCAGACCCAGTTTAAAGAACTGGTATCCCTGCTTCATGGTCTTATCCCTGTCACCCAGTCCAAGTGTAATACCCGTAACTATGGCACCGGCCTGGCTAACACCGGATATAACAACCGTGCTAAGCTGCTGCGTTACACTTGTTATCGCATTTGCAGCAACAAAAGTACCTCCCAGATGACCGATCACCATTGCCACTGAATTGGTTCCCACTGCAAGTATCCCGTCACTTATAAGTACAGGTATGCTTATTCGGATATACTCTTTGATGAGAGATCCCGTCTGCATCAGCATATCATTTAGTCTGAAGCCTATCCTCTTATCCACCAAAAGAAGATAGAACATTATAAGCGTAAACTCAAAGATCCTGGCTATAAGAGTCCCCAGTGCGGCACCTGCCACTCCCATCTTTGGTGCTCCAAACTTACCAAAGATCAGGATATAATTCATCGAAAGGTTAACAAAGAATGCTCCTACAGAAACTATTAAAGGATAGAAAACCTGTCCGACACTTCTTAAGACTATCGTTACGACAAGCGATATCCCGACAAAGAAATAAGTAGGTATAGAATACTTAAAATAGATGCTTCCCAATGCAGCTATGTTTGTGTCGGTGGTATATGTCCTCATTATAAGATCAGGGATCAGAAATGTGGCCAGTGCAAAGAGCGCTGCCAGTGTTATGTTTAATCTTAACATCAGACACACTGTCTGTTTAAGGGCCCTTGAAGCATCACTTTCAACCTCTTCCGTTTCCATTGAATTCTTCATTCCCCAGTATCTTGATACTAAAACCGAAGCTCCCATTCCAAGCCCCATACACAGTATCTGAAAAACACTGATGAATGAGTTGGCAAGTGATGTCGCAGATAATGCATCATCTCCCAGGCTTGCCACCATCATCGTATCGAGCATGTTGACGCCTATGGTTATCAGGCTCTGTAATGCTATCGGTATCGAAAGGACAAAAACCTTTGTATAAAACTGTAAAGACTCTCCCTTGTTTTCCATGTCAGTAAAACCAAAACTCCTTATTTCTTTTATCAGATCAGACAGTTTAGCAGTCCCAGTATAAATCCTATAAGTCCACCCAGACTTACTATGGTGCGCAGTTCCTTCTTCATGACTGTTATTATCAGATGCTCAAGCTGTTTTTCATCCATAGCATTTATCTTATCAGATATGACTGCTGCTATATCTATATGATCCAGAAGCTTTTCTATATTTTCAGAAGCCATCTTTCTGAACGCCTCGGTGACAGCCTCACGAAGATGACCTTCCTTCATACCCATGTAGAGCATTATGTCTTCGGCAGACTTACTGTCTATCTCACTTAATCTCTCACTTACAATGGGTTTAACGTAATGAACACCCTCTTCTTTCAGGATATCCTGTAGAGCACGTGCCGTTGAAGCTGCCACGGAATCTATCCAGTCACCGCTTACAAGCCTTCCTATCTTATTGCTGTGTATCCTGTTTTTGATATACTCAGCCCCGTAATCCTCCATAAGCTTTACTACGTCTATAGATTCAACGATCTTTTGGCTAAGCAGATCGCACAGTGCATCTTTCTTTTCGCAGTATTTATCTGTTTCGGCACCCGAAAGAACACATATCTCCTCTTTAAGCTCTCTGGTAAGATGCTTAAGCACAACATCAGCCACTTCATCCTCTATCTCTTTGGACAGCACCATGGCTTCTATATCCGATTTTGTCAAAAGGGATGATGCGACAGCATTACCCACTGCACCCGCAACACGCGATTTACCCTTGGGTATGGCACCCGGAGTAAAGGGAAGTGGATGACCGAATATTCGAATCTCTTTTCTTGGATAGAACAGCATCTTTACCGCTATGAAATTTGTAAAACTTCCTATGACCGCACCGATCACAGGAGCTGTTATGTATTCAGGGATCACTTTGATCTTTCTCCTAATTCTGTGAGCAGTTTCTCAACTGTATCTTCGAGTGTGAGCCCTTTTTCAGATATCGTTATATCCGCATATCTTTCATAGAGCTTTACTCTTGTTTCAAACATGTCATCTATGCTTTCACCGTCACGCAATACCACTCCGCGTCCCTTGACATCCTTTAGACGTCTGTTAAGCTCATCCTTATCAACCTTAAGATAGACGATGATCGCTTCTTTTTTTAGATACTCCATCGCTTTTTGACTGTAGACTGCACTTCCTCCTGTCGCTATCACACAGTTGCAGACATCAAGACTCAAAAGCGCTTCTTCCTCACACTTTAAAAAGGCTTCTATACCATCCTCTTCTATTATCATGCTGAGCCTTTTATTTTCTCTTTGCTGTATCAGAATATCGGTATCTACAAAATCCATCCCAAGGATCTTTGCCACAATGACACCTATTGTACTCTTTCCGGATGTCGGCATTCCCGTTAGAATGATATTCTTATTTGTCTTTTCAGTCATATCTATACCTTCAGATCTGCACAAATGCCTGTTAATTATAACATATCTTAAGGTTTTTAATCTAATTTTGAGAGTTTTTAAAAGAAACAACTGATATAATGGATGATGTAGGTGAAACTATACACGGGGGATATATATATGGATCTGATATGCGAAAACTGTGGCACTTATCTTAACTTTCTTGATAAGCAGTGTCCTCTTTGCGGTCACGCGAACAAGTATTACATGCAGAATACGAGTTTTACTCCGCAAACGATAAGTGAACTTAAAGACTGGTATGAATCAAAAGGCTTCGGACCTTATGAATCAACGCGCTTCTTTATAGGCATTGATTACAAAAGGCCCAAGGCTTTCGGTATATATGAGACTAACGGTATATTCACAGTCTATAAAAACAAGGCTGACGGCTCACGTGCGATAAGATATAAAGGTCCTGATGAAGCATTTGCCGTAAATGAACTCTACCTAAAGATAAAAGAAGAACTGATCGACAGAAAATACCACCGCAGGGAAGATGCGAGTCTCTTAGTTTATTTACAGTATTTCGCTATCATGCTTGTTGCCGTACCGGTATCATATGTGTCACGGGGTGCCTTTCCCACAGTACCTCTCTTTATCACCTTCATTTATGCCGCCGCTTATGCAGAGGCAAGAATAGATGTAGTCAAGAAGATGCACCCCATAAAAAAGGTGGGTATTGTATCTCTTCTATGTTCCGTTTTGATATTCAGTGCCGTATATACCAACACTCCCCGTTATTATAAATACGATGAGCATATCATATGTTCCTATCAGAGAGAATTCTATCTGTATAATGAGAGTGAGAACGATTATGCAAGGCTGGTAAAACGTGATAACATCGCCGACATCATAAAGAAAAGCGGCCGTACTCATCGACTTTCTACCAGCTCAAGCGATTATAAATCCCAATACTCATTTAAAGACAGCAACTACTACAAAGTATGTTTCAAATCAGATTATTCTAGTGATCCAAGGTTGGATCACTACGACGACTATTCAAGTAGCAGCGATTCATATTCGACCGACTGGGATTCAGACTGGTGATGTTTTGTGTGAGGAGGATCAGGCCTGATTCTCCTCATAATAATCTCTTACCTCTTCCATGCAGCAGTTCATGGCATCTTCATATGCTGCAGAACCCATCATCTTCTTATCAGTCTTTCTGAGAAGACTCACTGTGGCACTTATCGCATTAAAGTTCTTTGCCGTACCAACACTGTCGCATTTGTAATTGACTGCCCTGCTTGCATCTATGCCAAACTTACCTGCTTCCTTTACAGCATCAATGTTTGCACCAAGGAAGATAAACTCCCATCCGTTCTTCTCCTTTTTCTTTTCTATCATCTTCTTTACTTTTTCATGACTGTATTTATGACTCGCATTCTCCATTCCGTCAGTCGTTATGACAAACATGGTCTTCTCGGGGACTTCATCCTCAGGCATGTTCTTATGGAGTTTTCCTATATGATGGATAGCTCCGCCTACTGCATCCAAAAGCGCTGTACAGCCTCTTACATAATACTGCTTGTCTGTCATGGCCTTGATCTTATCAACACTGACACGATCATGTAAAACCTCGCAGTTATCATCAAAGAGTACAGTAGAGATGATCGCTTCTCCATCTTCCTTTTTCTGCTTCTTTATCATTGAGTTGAAACCTCCGATTGTATCAGACTCAAGACCTCCCATTGAACCGCTTCTGTCAAGTATGAAAACCAATTCTGTTAATCCTTTTTTCATGTTGTATCCTCCTGTTTATAAGTGGGTTTGTCTGTTTCTGACATCAATATACAACATACAATAAAATACGAGGTTGTTTGTCAAACAACCCCGCTTAATATCAAAAATCAACTATCGGATTAAGCCCATATTTCTCAAGTGAATCACTTATATCAAATATATCAAAATGTTCGTTTTCTATGTAGAATTCCCATATCCTGTCTTCGAGTATGCTCTCGGATATCGCGTAGCCTGCTCTCGATAAAAGATCTTTCGTATCATCCAGACTGAGATTAAGTCCCACACAGAATTTAAATGCAGTTCTCTTGTCAGGTTTATAAACTTCCGGATTCTTCTTTACGTTATGTACAACATGTTTGGATACCCATGCCGTGCTCTCGAGTACGGTCAGTGATATGCCTTTTCTCTCTGAAAGATATAAAAGATATACTCCGAACGGATCTTTAAGATGTTTTACCCTGTCATTTAATTTATCTTCATCAATGAAAAGATCACTAAAGTCGTCTTCACATGCAGCGCATTCCTCATATGCTTCGGCTTTTTTATCTGCCATCATCGCATTGCCAAATGCTGCACTTTCTGAAGCTTTTGCTCCTCTTTTCTTTGAAGATCTGATACTTCCGAAAGCAGAGAGGAATGAAGCCTTTGGAGCTGAGCCCATACCTGCCAGATACGAATCATCAGGTCTTATCGCCTCACACCTGGGCGCTTCTGATATCATTGATTCAAAGCTTATGCTCTTGTATTCTTCTTTTCTCTTTTCGGTGACATACTCATGATCGATGAAAGCCTCTATCATCGGATGAAGTTTTTCGGCAAGCTTAGTAGATTCGGGATCGAATACCACCAGGTAGACTTCCATATCTTCATTGAGCAAAAATGAGTTTATCTCATCCATAGCGATACGTAAGCCGTATGCTCTCGGAAAAGCAAAACTCCCTGTAGCTATCAGCGGAAATGCGATAGACTTTATCTTATTCTCTTTTGCAAGAATAAGGCTCTTTTTGTAACAGCTCCTTAACTTATCGACTTCACCGCTGTTTCCGTCAATATAAAGAGGGCTGACCGCATGGATGATGTACTTACACTTAAGATCAAATCCCGGTGTGATAAATACTTCTCCTTCGGCTACATTTCCGATCTCTTCCCTTACTTTATGAAGTTTTTCATATCCTGCCGCTTTATAAACAGCACTGTCACAACCGCTTCCGACTACCGGTGTACTGCCGGCAGTATTGACGATCGCTTCAGTCTCCATCTTTGTGATGTCATTTCTTACTATCTTAAGTGACATGATCAACCTCTCAAACGTGGAACGGTGCTTTTAAAACTCCATTGAAAAACCAACTCTCATCTGTTCGGCCTTATCCTTCAGTTCCTCCTTAAGGATCCCAAAGGCATGGTCTTTAGTACAGTGTCCGGTACATACATACTCTATTCCGGTCTCCTTTACTCTCCCTGCAAACTCTTTTATCTCGTCATCTGATTTATTGAAAAGATGAAAGCCTCCGATGATGCCGTATACTTTTTTGTCAGGGAATGTTTTCTGCACTTCATTTATTATGTTGGCGGCTCCTCCGTGTGAACACGAGTTGATGATCACAAGACCTTTATCAGTATCGAGCACCAGGCTCTGTTCATGCTCAAAATCATCAAACTTCCAGCCCTTAGGTGTCTTTCTGTACATCCGCTCTTTTTTACCGATGTTTTCAAGCCCCTCAGTCTTATGCGGAATAAGGTAAACACCGTCCATCAGTTTATGATCGCCGCTTACAAGTTTGATCCTGTCAGAGTATTTACTCATAACCTTTTTAGGAATGCCAATGTACTTTTTGAAGATCTTCTTTTTTGAATAACAGTTTGCTGTGGTCCCTTCCCTGAAATAGAAGGTCGCTTTTGAATTGTTCTCAAAAAAAGCCGGGATCCCATTTGCATGATCATAATGTGCATGACTTAAGATTCCAAGATCTATATCCTCAACATTAAATCCCAGCTTTTTAAGATTCTCCAAAAAAAGATCGGAAGCACCCGCATCAACCAGTATCTTCTTATCTTTATATTCAACCAGAAGACAAAGGCCCCATTCACCACACATTCCGTTGTCTGATATGTTGTCGACCACAACAGTTATCTTTGTACTCATTCTGTCTTATCCTTTCATCCACTACGAGATCTCTGAGAAATCCATATCCATTGCGATCATAACAGTGTAATCAGGATACTCTTCCTTAACTTTTCTTACTGCCTCACGATATACGCTGCTTCTGTCACCCGCATCAAAGCTTACAACAATATCACAACGCATGGTCTTTTCTTCTTTATCCACATAGAATCCATGCATCTGTAAAACATACGGATTCTCTGTAACGATCTTTCTTACATTTTCTCTGATAGAGATAGCATCAGGATCCTTGGTATTAAGTGAATATACTCCTATTGCTGTAAGTATAACGCCATGTTCTTTGTATACCTTGACTTCTATCCTTCTTATCAGTCTGTCAAGTTCATCTGTCGTAAGAGTATCAGGCACCTCTATGTGTACAGAACCGTTATATGAATCCGGTCCGTAATTATGCATGATAAGGTCATATGCACCGTTTACTTCAGGGAAACTTGAAATAGTCTTTTTGATAGCGATCACCATGTTTGCATCAACACGCTCACCCAGTATCTTTGATACTGTATCCTTGAGCATCTCTATTCCAGACTTTATTATGACGATGGCTATAACAGCACCCAGCCATGCTTCAAGCGAAACATTGAATATGAGGTATATAGCAGCTGCAACAAGGGTTGAGGATGATATAACAGAATCGAGCATGGCATCTGCACCGGAGTTGACAAGTGAGTCTGAATTAACCTTTTCTCCGGTACTCTTCACATATTTTCCGAGTACTATCTTAACAACAACGGCAACCGCCACGATAACAAGTGACACAGCCGAATAATCCGGCACATCAGGATGTATTATCTTATCAACGGATTTAATAAAAGCAGTTACTCCCGCATAAAGTATGATCAGTGAAATGACCATGGCACTAAGATACTCTATCCTGCCGTATCCGAATGGATGCTTTCTGTCTGCCTCTCTTCCCGCCAGTTTGGTACCTACGATTGTTATCACAGAGCTGGCTGCATCTGAAAGGTTATTTACAGCATCCATGACAATGGCTATCGAATGAGCCGTAATGCCTATAACAGCCTTAAAGCCTGCCAGGAACACATTTGCGAGTATTCCTATTATACTTGTACGTATTATTATTTTATCTCTACTGTTTTCTCCCATGATGTGTAACCGTTTCCTTTTCTGTATTAAATCTTTGATTCCTAATTATATCATTATCGATAGTATACGAAAAGCAAAACCACATATACCAATTATTGTTTGTGCCTGTCACATATGCGGTTTATAATTATATATAGAAGTTCTGTCTTATTTTCTCAAAGGAGTGTATCATGCCAAAGATTAATTCTGTGCACTACGGTGGTATATGGATAGGATGTGCATTAGTAACAGGACTCATCATACCTGCTATTGTGTGGCTGATATCAGGTAGGCTCATATGGTGGCTTATAATCCTCGGTGCTATCATACTGGCAGCCTTTATTATCCTGTTTATTATTGAGATGCATCAGGATTCCGGAAAGATTCCTCACTATGAAAAAGGTTTAAAAGACAAGATCCCATACGATCCTGAAACACAGACAGCCATAATAAGAAGTTCCATATGTAACGGAGAGAAAGTTGCCGGATTTAAGAACAGAACTGACGGTCATTTCACAGAAGTCATGCTAATACGTTCTCCTGAGGAGGAACAGCGTTTTAAAGAGATATATGGCCTTGATGAAGTGAAAGTCGATTATTTCACCTGATCGTTCAAAATACCGTCTTTGCTATGTGAAGAAAAAGATATCACATTTGTAAAAAAATGCTTGACACATAATAACCTATAGTGTAATATACATTATGTTGCTGACGAAAAAACAGCAAACATGCGCGAGTGGCTCAGTTGGTGGAGCGCGACCTTGCCAAGGTCGAGGCCGCGGGTTCGAGTCCCGTCTCGCGCTCTTGTGATGCAATAAAGGAAATGCCCAAAAATCGGGCTTTTCCTTTATTTTTTTGTCTCTGATTTAGGTGTATTCACTTGAATACATTTGAATACACTGCCCGCAAAGCCTCTGTTTTAGGGGCCTTTTTCAATCCCGATGTATTGAAGATTACTAGAAAATCACGTCTCGCGAAAATATTAACAATCATCGCAAAGCCTCTATAAAGCCTCAGAAACGAGATTATAAGTCTCTGCCTCGGTCAGCGGATTATATAAATATCCGTACGTTGTAGACAGGTTACTATGCCCAAGAAGCTCTCTTATCGCATCGATAGGAACCCCTTTTGCACTTAACATACTTGCATAAGTTTTGCGCATCTTATGACTACTCTTTGTAATGTTGTTTGTGCGTTCTCCATATTTTTCCAACACATAATTGATCTGTCTGGCGGTCAGCCTCTCTCCATCACGCATGAAAATATATTCGCCCTGATGTTCAATGCTTTCCAGTATCGCTATTGCCTTTGGTACCAGAATGACAAATCTGTCTGTATGTGTTTTGGTATGATCGACCACTTCCAAATGACCGTTTCTCTGATCTCTGACCTCTTCCCTGATGATATGCACATGCTTTTCATCACACACATCTTCCCATTTGAGGGCCACGAGTTCTCCCACTCTTAAACCCAACAGGAAATTGATCTTAACAGCCATGAACGATGAATCATGAGTTTGTTCATACATCCTGTCCAGATATCTGTTAAGGTCTGCCAGTTCTTCAGTGTTGTAGGTCTGTGTCTTACCGGTCTTTTTGAGCACCTGTCTGAACCTTACTGTTATCTCAACATGTTCCATGGGATTTTCTGTAAGATATCCCTTCCTCACGGCGTATTTGTACATGCCGTTGATAATGGTCTTTGTGTTGCACCACTCCTTTGCCGAGAGATTGAATTCCCTTACTATACGATTAGATTCTCTCTCGAGCAATAACTCAGATATCGTACGTATTCCCATGTTATTTAGGATGGATGGTTTGATATACTTCTCGTATCTTTGGGTGTGACGCATAGGTGTGTTTGGACTGTTGGAGATTTCCTTCTTATACTCAAGCCATTCCTTAAACAGGTCCTCAAAGGTCATCTTGTCGATCAACACATCTGAAAAATATATAGGGATAAGCTTTTCTACCAGTTTATCCTTTGTTGAAGCACGCAAAAGCTTTCTTTTACCATCTGCTCCTTTGTAATAGGTCTGCCACCTTTGATTGGTTTCCGTTGGTGGTGTGATGGCATATTTATGGTTCTTTAAAATCTGTTCTTTTTTTGAAGCCATATAGTCATTATGCACGCTATCAAAATCTATTATACCCTCTTGGATAGCATACATCAATAAATCATTCTGTTTACTTGTGGAATTTATCAATTCGGTTTTTGTAATTTCATTCATGTTCTTTTCCTCCTCTCTGTATTCCCTTTTTGTGTTTTGTTACCGCCGGATTCTTTTCTTTGTATCGATCAAGTCTGGTCATGATAGAGTCATGGGCTTTTGCTTTTATCGTTTCAACATTCCTATTTTTGACCTCTTCATTTGTGAGTGTTTTCTTTATGGCATTGTGCATTGTATTCCTTACCATTTTGAAACTGTCTCTTATGATGTTAAACACTCCCGTTATTATCTTCTTTTTCGCCGGATCTTTATTCGCATTCAGTATTTTACCCTCAGCATCATCAATGACACGCATGTCAGCCATATGTGTCTGTTCTTTGACTGTTTCAGTCACCGTTTCACAGGCCATTGTATAAGCATCATTTGCGACATCATCAATGAGTTCTTCAACATCTGATATCTTTAACATGAGCTCATCATTTTTGTCTTTTAATTGTTCATTCTCCTGTGTGAGTCTTTCATTTTCGTTACGCAGTTTTTGTACTATGTAGTCTGCTTTTTCAAGATAACTGGCCCCACCATAGATCGGTTCCATCTCGATATCCAGTCCGTGTTTTGAACATATCTCAAGAAACATGAGTCTGCACGTTGCATCGAATGTCATCTTCCTGTTGTTGTATCTGCCCTTTGGCTTAGCGGGATCTGGCAACTCAAATCCTAGTTCCTCAAGGGCTTTATCCTGCATCGGACAGATCTCGCCATACTGGTTTGATGCATCGAAGACGTGTCTCTCATGTATGTGTGGTGTTGTCTCATCGAGGTGTAATGCCCAGTCCAATATATGTATGTGACTTCCAAACCTTTTATCAAACTCTTCAAAGTATTCCTGTGATACCTCTCTTAATGTTAATACCGGAACAGTTTTATCTATGTTTCCAAGCTGTAGGAGTGTTTCTTCTGGACATGTCTTTTTATACAGAAGTACATCATTTATCGTTCTGTTTCTTTCCTTGTGTCCTGCTTCTTCATTTCGCAGATTCTGTGCGTTGACATTATCACTGTAATGTTCTTCATAGAATCTCTTCTCGACTTCAGAAAATGTCATCGTTCTCTCTTCACATATCCCCTGGTAGCAATCCCAGTATATGTTCTTTGCTGCTCTTTCCTCACAGATATGATCCGAGTTCTTCACATCAAAGTTTCGGTCATTGTGTTTAACGTTATATGTTCCGTGTGATCCTGACCTTCCATTATGTCTGGTTGCTCTCATCTTTACTCCCCCCTTTCTTTTTGTCAGACAACAAAAAAGGAACTGATCTTGTGATCAATCCCTCTCACAGCGTTACATCTTTTAAGCAGCACTTTACTCTTCCTCTTGTGTTAAACGTCAAGCAATACCCAGTACTGCATGTCGTACCGACATACAACTGGGCCAGGCTTTGCCTTGGAACCAGCAGGGCTTTGCCCTTGCATCCCAGTAGGAGTCTTACTCCTACACCTTGCGTTAAGGCTCTGCCTTAACAAACCGTCAAAGGGTTGCACCCTCTGAACTCCGCCCGATAAAAC
>JAFZRZ010000067.1 GCA_017619635.1 Lachnospiraceae bacterium
CAGTCGCAGAATATATAGATTACTATAATAACAAAAGAATTCAGGCAAAAACAAAATGGATGCCACCTGTGCAATACAGGATAGCATCCATATGTTCAGCCTAATTCATAAATATGTGTCCAGGATTCTGGGTACATATCATTTTTCTGCCGCTTAATTTTATATCGCTGCGAGCTTTTTGAAAGCCTGCAGGTATTCGATTATCTTTCTGTTGAGCTGTTCGGGACGGAACGCATCGCTGTCAACCGATTCAGCCGTGATACCCTTTATCGTGTAGTTTATCATGTTCTCTAACTGTTCAAGATCGACTCCCGCTTTTAAAGACGGAGGAACGACTTTTGCACGATATCCTTTTAAGGTATCCTTATAGGTCCTTATCGCCTCTTTACCGCTGTCTTCAAGGTCGTCCCTGTTCTCAGCGATACAGTTTTCTATAAACTCGTTCATGTAAGGGTAATTTCTAAGTACATTTAACTTTGCGGTCTCCAGCTTTTCAAGGTAAGCAAAGTAATCGCTCTCCTCGCCAATCGTGCGTGAAAACTCAAAGTTCATATATCTTACACTGTAATCAAGAAGAAATGAATACAGTCCCATCTTGTTTATAAAATAATGGAAAAGAAGACCCTTGCTGATGCCTGCCTCTTTAACGATATCATCGGTGCTCGCATGCTTGTATCCGTTGATGGCAAACACCTTCAAAGACGCATTGATCATCCTGTCCTGCTTCTCACTTTTCAAGTCAAAAAATTTATCGTTCATACCTGAATATATCCCCTTAGATTGACTAGCATAGACAATCCTATCACAGTTTTTGAGCGGTAACAATGCCCGAAACAAAACTAGTAGAAAACTTTTTTTGACCCACAATATATTGTATACTTGTTTTCTTTTTTGTTTGGTTTATAATGTATATTAAGTGGTTCTGATACACATTAAGGAGAGTACACATGAATAAGCTTTTAAAGAACATACTTATAAGCCTTTTCACCACCATAGGTCTTTTTGTGATAATCGTGGTAATACTGGAAGCTTTGGGAGTTGATACGGGACTTTCAGATATATGCAACTGTTCATGCTCTTGTTCAAGGTCAGGCAAGACACCCGCCACAAAGATAAAGAGAAATTACACAGAGATCAAACTTCCTACAGAATGATCATAAGATAAGTAAAGGAGACGGTTTCCCGTCTCCTTATTATTTTTAGTCTTCTTTTTTGGGTAAAACAAATGAGCTCTTAAGTGATACGATCCTGTTGAACACAAGCGCATCCTCTTTTGAATCCTTGGGATCCACACTGAAGAAGCCCTGTCTTACAAACTGGAAGCGGTCATAAGCTTTAGCTCCCTTAAATGCAGGCTCCAAAAATGCATTCATGACTGTCAGTGAGTTGGGATTTAAGTATACGTTTCCATCCTCATCATAAACGCTTCCTGTCTCTTCTGCCTTTTCCTCATCTATAAGGTTCTCGTAAAGACGTATCTGTGCAGGAACGGCACTCTTGGCTTCAACCCAGTGAATGGTTCCCTTTACCTTTCTTCCGTCGGGGCTGTTACCTCCTTTAGATGCGGGATCGTATGTGCAGTGGACCTCAGTCACATTTCCGTTCTCATCCTTTACGCATCCCGTGCATGTGACAAAGTATGCGCTCATAAGACGAACCTCGTTACCGGGGAAGAGTCTGAAATATTTCTTTACGGGCTCCTCCATGAAGTCGTCTCTCTCGATATAGAGATATTTGGAGAAAGGAACCTTTCTTGTTCCGAGCTCTTCGTTCTCGGGGTTGTTTACCGCATCGAGCTCTTCCGTAAGATCTTCCGGATAATTGTCTATAACAAGCTTTATAGGATCCAAAACTGCCATATATCTGGGAGCCTTGGGCTTAAGATCTTCTCTTATACAGTACTCAAGCGCAGCATAATCAGCGATCGAATGAGCCTTTGAGACACCGCACATCTCAACAAACATCTTTATGGATTCGGGTGTGAAACCGCGTCTTCTCAAAGCTGCTATTGAAACAAGTCTGGGATCGTCCCAGCCGTCAACCTTACCGTCAAGCACAAGCTTTTTGATGTAACGCTTTCCTGTTACCACGTTCTTAAGATACATCTTTGCCTGTTCGATCTGACGGGGAGGATTGGGGTATTCGAGCTCTCTTACGACCCAGTCGTAAAGAGGTCTGTGATCCTCAAACTCAAGTGTGCAGATCGAATGTGTGATACCCTCTATCGCATCCTCTATGGGATGGGCAAAGTCATACATGGGATAGATGCACCATGCATCACCTGTGTTGTGATGTGTCATGTGTGCGACCCTGTATATGACGGGATCTCTCATGTTCATGTTCGGGCTGTTGATATCTATGCGGGCACGCAGAACCTTCTCACCGTCTGCGAACTTTCCGTTTTTCATATCCTCAAAGAGTGCGAGGTTTTCTTCAATGCTCCTGTCGGATGCGGGATCCTTTTTACCGGGATGCTCGAAATCTCCTCTGTACTCCTTTATCTCATCGGCTGTAAGATCGGAAACATATGCCTTACCCTTCTTTATGAGCTTTACGGCAGCCTCATACATCTGTCCGAAGTAATCGGAAGCAAAGAAGAGTCTGTCCTCGTAATCGGCACCCAGCCACTGAACGTCAGCCTTTATTGATTCAACGAATTCGATATCCTCCTTTGTGGGGTTGGTATCGTCAAAACGCATGTTGAATTTGCCGCCGTATTCCTGTGACAGTCCGTAATTGACAAGTATGGATTTTGCATGTCCTATATGCAGATAACCGTTGGGTTCAGGAGGAAATCTGGTATGAACGGTATCATACACTCCTTCTGCGAGATCTTTGTCGATGATCTGCTCTATAAAGTTCTTACTCTCTGTAGCCATAATACGCTCTCCTAAAAAATGATTTATTAAAGATAATAGCACAACACCCCTTTATCGTAAAGACAAAGGCCTGCTGCCTATAAATATTTCATTATGAACTCATCATGAGTCATCGGTCTTCCGAAATAATATCCCTGGATGAGCCTTACCTTCATGTTCTCGAGTACCTTGTACTGCTGCTCGCTCTCTATTCCCTCAACGCATATATCAACATCTATCGCGCTTGCAAGCTCTGCGACCATCCTGATAAATGACTGTGAGTAATCGTCCTGTGCAAGTTCTTTTACAAAGGACTGATCCACTTTTATGACATCAAGCGGTATCTCTCTTATATGATTGAGCGATGAGTAACCCGTACCGAAATCATCAAGAGCTATCCTTATTCCCAGCTGTCTGATACCGTTCATGATATTCTTCATCCTGCCCATATCATTTATGGCAAGTGATTCGGTAACCTCCAAAGTAAGGTTATGGGGATTGATGCCTGTCTCTTTTACAACGCTTTCAATGCTCTCAACTATGTCGTTTTGCATAAGCTGAACAACTGAGAGGTTAACGTTTACCTTATACTCGGGATGACCGTTGTCATTCCAGAATTTAAGTGTCCTGCAGGCTTCTCTTAGCACATGCTCTCCGATAGGATTTATAAGGCCAAGATACTCTGCAAGAGGGATGAATTCTCCGGGTGATATAAAGCCCATGACCCTTGAATCCCATCTGACGAGTGCCTCTGCACCCACACAGGGATTTCCCTCTTTCTGGATATCGATGATGGGCTGATAATAAACAAGGAACTCATCGAGAGAATCTGTTGTCGCATCTCTCATGTTCTTTTCCATATCGAGTCTCTTGTTGGCATCGGATGTTGAGCCTGTCACATACTTGGCAACACGGTTCTTACCGGTCTTTTTAGCCTCATACATGGCAACATCGGCCTTCTGTATGAGTTCTCCGACCTCTTCACCCTCTTCGGGGAAGACAACGATACCCATACTCATGGTGCAGTAGTACTCACCGTCTTTTAAAATAAAAGGTGAGAGGAAAACATCTCTTATGTCTGATATGATACGGTCGAGTTCGTCAAATACCCTGGGATGGATGATCATAACAAACTCATCTCCGCCCATACGGTAACAGTTCTCTTCAAGTCCTTTTACACTGCTTATGCCGTGGCTTATATCCTTTAAAAGGACATCGCCGTACTGATGGCCGAGTCCGTCGTTGATATGTTTGAAATCATCAAGGTCCATGTAGAGCAGAGCACCTGACTTCTTGCTCTTTTTGGATTCATCTATGATACGGGCGAGGTCTCTCTCACAGCACATACGGTTAAAGAGTCCCGTAAGGAAATCGGTGTATGCCTGCTGCTCGATCCTCTTTTGGTAATTCTTCTTATCGGTTACGTCATATATAGCAAAAAGACAGACCTTCTTTCCGTTTACCCATGAGATTATGTTGTGATGGATCTCATAATAAAGACCTGTCGTGTAATCGTAAAACTCGATCTCCTTGTTGGTCTCATGTCTGTCCCATAAGATGTTCTCAAGTTCGGGATTTATCTTATCCTTTGAAAAGAGTTTCTTCATTATCCTGTTTTCAAAGTGAACGACCCCGTTATTGTTATCAAGTACTATGATCGCACAACCCACATGCTCCAAGATCTCCTCCAAAGAGGCATATGAGCTTGCAAGTGAATTCTTCTGTATCTTTCTTTCTATACTGCTCTGGATGACTCTTGAAGCGTCAGCCAAGAACTGAAGCTCATCTATGTTCCAGGATCTTGGTTCTCTTGTCTCCACATAAAGAGCGAACATGTCATCCGCATAGATAGGCATCGCAACGACTGCTTTTGCGCCCAGAAGATCCCATTCATCTATGCCAAACGATCCCGCAAGGGCTTCTCCCGAAAGGATAACGGGCTTCTTTCCTTCTATGAAGGGAAGTCTTTTCTGTATATGATTTCTCTCAAAGATATCGCTTGCGCCGTGCTCACTCCACTGGCTTAAAACATCCATGGAATCACGGTCTAACACTCTGACGACCATAGCATGGCTGGTACCAAGATACCCCGATGTGACAGCCAAAAACCTGTTTGTTATCGTCTCAAAGTTCTTGTCATCATTTAAAAGCTTAAGTATATCTGTAAGGGCATTTGAACGTGACAGAGAAAGAGCCAGATCTCTTGCATACTCCTGGGACTGCCTGTTCTCCTCCTCAAAATGGAAGGCGTTCATATGCATGTCCATAAGCTCGTCTGCTATCTCACGCAAAACATCGACAGCCATCTGGAAGCCCGAAAGCGTCGTGCATCTTGAAAGGCCTGATGATACGGTATCCGGACTCTCTATCACAGATGCGCATACGATGAACACATATCTGCATCTTCCGCCGTTTCTTATGACTGTTGCAGCCACTTTTATATCAGGTGCAAGGGTATCCTCTATCACCTGGTCTTCCAGTTTTTCTATGGCAACCCTGTTGTAGAGCTCCTTTATAAGATCCTGTGTGACATACTTATCGAGGATCATCTTATCCTCTTTTGAGCAGTCATAATCAAAAAGATCTTCTCTCGCATCCGATAGGCATCTTATGTACACGCCTGTACTTTTTGAGTATTTGCCGGAATATCTGCGTATCTTATCAATATTTTGTCTTGTGTATTCGGTAGTGTACATGAGAACCCCGTCCTAAATCTCGCCGATTTCCCCCAAAATATGTTATACTCTAATATATCATTTTTTTAAGCATTTATAAAGGGAGCCCAGATGGAATTTTTATCAGGACATAAGCGCGAAACAGCACTGGCAATCCTTCTTTTGTTCGTGTTCATATGCATGAGTGTGTTTGTAGTAAAACAGCCCTTTGGTGACGGTCCGGATGAGATAAACCGTTACAAGGTTGTCTCTTATATAGAAAAACACGGTGCGATACCCTTAGGTGACGATCCCGAGATCATCATTGACGGATATGGTGCCAGCTATGCTTTCCAGCCCATCCTGACATATATGATAGAGGGCTATCTGTTACATATCCTTTCTTTTCTTAACCTTGACTTTGACACTAAGCTCATCATAGCACGATATGTGAATGTCTTTATAGGACTTATCGCGGCCTTTTACACCGTAAGGCTCTCCAGAGTCCTCTTTGGTGATGACAAAACGGCACTTTTATTTTCTCTTGCCGTCATCTTTCTGCCCCAGAACATATTTATCTATACATATGTGAATACCGACGGCATGGGACTCTTATCGGTCATCATGATGGTATATGCGACAATACTCGGTTATAAGAGTGATTTTAACAAGGAGTCTTTATATACGCTCGCCATCGGTATCATCTTATGTCTTATGTCATACTATAACTGCTACGGATATATCCTCATGGCATTTATTGCATTCATCATCTATTTCGTGATGAAAAAAGATACGGATGCGATGTTTAAAAAAGGTATACCCGTTGCCTTAAGCGTCTTTTTGATGGCAGGCTGGTGGTTTTTCAGAAATATCCTGCTTTACGGCGGTGATATATTCGCACTTAATGCAAGAAGGGAATGCGCACAGCTTACCGGAAACATCCTATGGCTTGAAAACATGGCAAATACCTATCAAGCTCAGGGCTATACCTTAAAGGAGATGGTCTTTGACACCGATTATTTCACTCTGGTATGGAAGAGCTTTATCGCGATGTTCGGTCCGATGAGCATACCCACCCATCACTATGTTTACATGGCTTTCAAATATCTATTCTTTATCTGTGTTGTAAGCCTGTTCATACCTAAAAAGGTGTCTGTTCTTCCTGAGATTGAGAAAAAGAGCAGGATCATCTTATGGATAAGCATGATGACAGCCATGGTGATCCCCGCTGTCCTTGCTCTTTACTATTCATACACATGGGATTTCCAGCCGCAGGGACGCTACTACCTGCCATGTATGATCCCGTTTTTCTTTGTTCTGTGTTTAGGCATGGAAAAACTCATCACGCTTATATGTGATCTTTCAAAGAAGATCTTAAAAACAGAAAAGACCCAGGCTTTTGCCCAGGTCTTGCTGTATCTTTTATTATATGTATTTTTCTTTTCAAGTCTTATCATTTCGATATACGAGATGATAAAGTTTTATGCATCAACACTGTAGTTGGGTGCTTCCTTTGTGATCTGGATGTCATGAGGATGGCTCTCTTTGAGTGATGCAGCAGAGATCTTAACGAATCTGCCTTTCTCTTTAAGCTCTTCTATAGACTTGACACCACAGTATCCCATACCTGATCTTAAACCGCCGAGTAACTGGAATACAGTATCCTCAACAAGACCCTTGTATGCAACTCTTCCTTCAACACCTTCGGGAACGAGCTTCTTTGCGTTTGTCTGGAAATAACGATCCTTTGAACCGTTCTCCATGCCTGCGATGGATCCCATACCACGGTATACTTTATATTTTCTTCCCTGATAGAGTTCGAAATCGCCGGGGCTCTCTTCGCATCCTGCGAACATGCTTCCCATCATACATACGCTTCCGCCTGCTGCGATAGCCTTTGTAACATCACCTGAATACTTGATACCGCCGTCTGCGATGATCGGGATACCGTATTCTTTTGCAACTGCATATGCATCCATGATAGCTGATATCTGAGGAACACCGATACCTGCGACAACTCTTGTTGTACAGATACTTCCGGGACCCATACCAACCTTAACCGCATCTGCTCCTGCCTCTATAAGATCTCTTGTGCCTTCTCCTGTTGCCACATTACCTGCGATAACGGGAAGATCCGGGAATTTCTCCTTGATCATCTTAAGGCATCTGATAACGTTTGCCGAATGGCCGTGTGCCGAATCCAAAACGATGACATCGACTTTGGCATTTACCAAAGCTTCAACTCTCTCGAGAACGTTAGCTGTTATACCTACTGCAGCACCACACAGAAGTCTTCCCTGTGCATCCTTTGCTGACAGAGGATACTTGATGGTCTTTTCGATATCCTTTATCGTTATGAGACCTTTTAAGTTGTAATCATCATCTACAATGGGTAATTTTTCTTTACGAGCTGCTGCGAGGATTTTCTTTGCCTCTTCAAGGGTGATACCCTCTTTTGCTGTAACGAGGTTCTCGCTTGTCATAGATTCTTTGATCTTTTTGCTGAAGTCTTCCTCAAACTTAAGATCACGATTTGTGATTATGCCGACCAGCTTTCTTCCTTCTGTTATCGGAACACCTGAGATCCTGAACTTTGCCATAAGATCATCGGCATCTTTAAGTGTATTTTCTGGACTGAGAGAAAATGGATCAGTGATTACGCCATTCTCCGAACGTTTAACCTTGTCTACCTCGTCTGCCTGTTCTTCGATAGACATGTTCTTATGGATGATACCGATTCCTCCCTGTCTGGCCATTGCTATAGCCATTCGATGCTCGGTAACGGTGTCCATACCCGCACTCATGATCGGGATGTTTAGCTTGATTGTCTTTGTAAGGTGTGTCGAAACATCGATCTCATTGGGTACAACCTCTGCATATGCAGGTACCAGTAACACGTCATCAAAGGTTATTCCTTCGCGTATGATCTCGCCCATTTTTTCTCTCCTTTCACTGTAATAATGTTTTAAGTTTATTGAATGATTTGCGTTCTAATTTATCACAAGTGAATTACAAATTCAACAACAAATTTTACAATTGTTATTTTTTGTTATTTGAATATCTTTCGGGGTGAAACATAGCTCATCGCATTGAGCAGTCTCTCGTCGGGTTCCATTAGGATCTTAAGCCCGCCGTCATATAAAAGGGCATAAACCTTGTCCTTATTCTCTTTGCTGTGAGAAGAGAAATCCTTAACGATAAACTGTCTGTTGGCAAACTCTTTCATCTTGTCGCTCTCAACTCTTACAAAGGTTTCCATCTTGCCAAGCTCAAGCGTCATTATATGCTTTCTTCTTGCCTGGCTGTATATAGCATCGATGTCTATCTCTTTCTCGCAATATGTATATTCATACTCAACCTGTGCATAATTGCCGGCAAAATATCCGCCTACGCCAAATGCAACGGCAGCTATCAAAAATACGATCCCGCCCTGCATCGCAAGGATGACTGCGAGCGCACATAAAACAAAAAGCACGATACGCAGTATCATAAGACTTATCTTTGTTTTGCATCTTACCAGTACTTCTACAATCTCATCTCTCATAGTAAACACTCTTTCCTCAGTTTTCCTTATACTCTCCGTCAAACGATACCTTTGCAGGTCCCGTCATGTATATTATATCATTTTGTCTGTCCCATTCTATCTGAATGTGACCGCCAAGCACGTTCACATCAACAGTCTCATCTGTAAGTCCGTTTAGGACACATGCGACAGCAGTGGCACAGCATCCTGTTCCGCAGGCGAGCGTCTCTCCGGTTCCTCTCTCCCAGACTCTCATAAAGACATGGGATCTGTCTATTACCTTTACAAACTCCGTGTTTGTCCTTTTGGGGAATCTCTCATGATTCTCAAAGTAGGGACCGAGAGCTTCTATATCAAGGCCTTTGACATCATCCATGAAGACAACTGCATGGGGATTACCCATTGATACGCAGGTCATCTTATATTCTTTTCCGTTAACGGTTATGGCTTCGTCTATGACTGTCTCATTATCGCTCACAACGGGGACAAGTTCAGACTTAAGGATGGGGGAGCCCATATTCACACGGACCTTCTCTATCTTACCGTCCTCTCCGGGGTAAAGTGTGAGATACTTAACCGCACCGGCACTCTCGACCGTTATCTCAGTCTTGTCTGAAAGACCGTAATCATAGATATACTTTCCGACACATCTGATACCGTTTCCGCACATCTCGGATCTTGAGCCGTCAGCGTTATACATCTCCATCTCAAACTCGGCGCTCTTGCCGGGATTTATGAATATCAGTCCGTCACTTCCTATACCGAAGTTTCTGTTTGATACCTTTATCGCAAGTTCGCTCTTTTTCTCATCGGGTATGTGCTCTTCAAATCCGTTGACATACACATAGTCATTGCCGCACCCGTGCATCTTTGTAAATCTCATAAACTAAACCGCACCTTTCCTTTTATCATGGTGTATCCAGATACTCCAAAAATCCTATAGCCTTATCTATATGTGATGAGTTTGCTATCACAAGAGCATAGACTTTCTTTTCCGGGAACATGTTGTATTCCTGTACCTTGCAAAAATCGGTGATCTCTATGCTGACTGCCTCATTCCTGCCGGCATAGTCACGCTCGTATTCCTCCTCATAGCCTTCGACACCTACTTCCTCCATCGGAAAATCGTACCATACAAGCTTATCTTCATATTTATCAAGCATGCTTTTGGGAAGGATGGTTGTAAGATCGGCTGCGCAGTCCTGGGCTCTTGCAAATCTCATGAAGTCCTCATCGCAGATCATCACATCGAGTTCTCCAACGGACACATTGACAAACACCTTCTGGATGTTCATCTGGTTATACTGATCTGTCCCGTATATATCGATCTGATAATTGGGATCTATCACATACTCCTGCTTCTTCTTATCATAATCGATATTCTCAAAATATCCTTCCATGAGGCCGTCATAATCAACTTCGTCTATCATACCGTTGATAACAAGGACCTCAAAAATATTCTCTTTTCTTGTTGCGAATGAATGGATGATGCTTATAAGAAGGGCGATGACCACAACACCCACTATGAAATGCACCTTGTAGTAATCAACAAAGTACATGGCCCTTTCTTTTCCGGTCTTGCTCTGCCAGACCTTTTTGGCTTCATTCTTTATCTCGTCATTTACCGACTCAAATTCCTGCGGCATTTTTCTACTTCCTCATTTCACTGACATTTTTTAAGCATGTTTTTTATATCATCGACACTGAACTCATAATCCGTGTTACAAAAATGACAGTTTACCTTTACAGGCTCGTTGTCTGATATCATGGATTCGAGTTCTTTTTTGCCCACGCTGATAAGTGCCTTTTCAACACGTTGCCTACTGCAGTTGCAGTAAAACTTAACAGGCATCTCATCATTGTATTCTATATCAAATCCTGCAAGGATCTTTTCAAGCATCTGCTCTGCACTGTCACCTTCATCAAGCATGGCTGTGACAGGCTTAAGATTCTTTATATTCTCTTCGAGTCTTTCCAATACCTCGTCTGAAGCAAAAGGCATTAACTGGATTATGAATCCGCCCGCCTGCTTTACCGTCATGTCGGCTCTGTTCATCAAAACACCAAGACCCACGCTCGAGGGGATCTGTTCCGATGTTACAAAATAATAGGTAAGATCCTCAGCGATCTCACCGGTCTGCAGCATGACCTGACCGCTGTAAGGCTCCTTAAGACCCATATCCTTTATGACCTGGAGATAGCCGTTTCCCACAGCACCTCCCACATCGAGTTTTCCGAGACTGTTTGGAGGCAGCATGACTGACGGGTTGTCCGCATATCCCTTTACTGTACCCTTTGAATCTGCAGTCACGGTCACCTTTCCTATTGGACCGTCACCCAAAAGCTGAAGAGTCACTATATCATTGTCGCCCTTTAACATGGCGCCCATCATAACACCGCCTGTCATGAGTCTTCCAAGGGCTGCGCATGCGACGGGACTTAAGTCATGTCTTTTTCTGGCTTCCTCAACCATATCTGTTGAAACGCATGCAAATGCTCTTATCTGTGCATCTGCAGCAGTTGCTCTTATCAGTCTGTCCATATATCAATCTTCCTTATAAGTCTTCTTTTCTCTAACGCAGCGTGCGACAACCTGTATCCTTTCGCTCTCAGCGTTCACTTCGCTTGAGGTATCTGCATCCCTTGCTTCCAAAAACTCAAGTTTTGCTTTATTTAAGAAGCTTTTCATCTCATCAAGTGTGTATCCTCTCTGGAAATGGGTCTCGCTGCTTCTTCTGAACAGTTCACCCTCTCTTGAGAAGATCGTAAGATCATACTCGTTTATCTTATCCTCTGGTGAATAGATATTCTCCCAGATAAAACTGTGATCCTCTCTGTTTTCAGCTATCGTTGTGTCGCCTATGACTTCCTCGTATTTATATACGGTATTGAAATCAAAGACAAAGATACCGTCTTTGTCCAGATAGTTCTCAACAAGCAAAAAGGTCTGCACAATATCATCATCGCTTAAAAGATAATTGATACTGTCACAGACGCTGACGATCGCTCTCACCGTCCCGTAGAGTTCAAACTCCCTCATATCCTGTAAAAGATACAGTATTGATTCATCCTGCGTTGCATCTCTTGCCTTTTCTAGCATTTCCGGGGATGAATCGACCCCTATCATGTCATAGCCTTTATCTGAGAGCATCCTTGTAAATCTTCCGGTGCCGCATCCAAGGTCCAAAACAAGCTCACGGGGAACGTTGTACCTGTCAAAAACATCCAAAACAAACTCAAGCCATTTATCGTACGGTACATCTTCCATAAAGATGTCATAGCACGAGGCGAGCTCACTGTAACTATCCATTAAGATATCCCTTCAAAAAAGTAAGCATCTTATCCATCTGCTCGTCAGTGCCCATAGATATCCTTAAGTAATTGTCTATACGGGGCTTTTTAAAATATCTGACATAGATATTCTGAGCCTTTAAGGCCTCAAATATATCTGATGCAGCTTTTGACTCATGCTTTGCAAATATAAAATTGGTCTTGGAATCAGCAAATGTGAATCCCAGATCCTTAAGTTCCTTTTTAACACGCTCTCTGGTAGCCACTGTCTTTTTTGTGATCTTCTTAAAGTATGCATCATCCTTTAAAGCGGCTGCCCCCACTGCTATGGTAAGCGGATTTAAAGTATATGAATTGAAGGAGAACTTTACGTCCTTAAGATAATCTATTATCTTCTTTTGACCGAATGCGACTCCTATCCTTATTCCTGCAAGAGCTCTTGACTTTGAGAAGGTCTGAACGACAACGAGGTTGTCATACCTGTCTGTAAGCCCAACTGCACTCTCTGCACCGAAATCAACGTAGGCCTCATCGACTATCACAACCCTGTCCTTATTAAAAGCAACGATCTCCTCTATATCATCAAGAGGCATCTGTGCACCTGTGGGCGCATTGGGATTTGCGATGATAACACCACCGTTATCACAGAGGTAATCGCTCTTTACTATATTGAAATCATCATCGAGAGCCATCGTCTTATAGGGTATCTTGTAAAGATCTGCCCATACATCGTAAAAGCTGTAGGTTATGTCGGGGAACAGTACCGGCTTATCCGAATTAAAATATGTAAGGAAGCAAAGGGCTAACACATCATCAGAACCTATGCCCACAAATATCCTGTCCTCATCAAGGCCGTATGTTTTTGAAAGCTCGGATACAAGAAGGGTGGCATTTGTATCGGGATACTTTCTTAAAATATCCGCATCAGCGTTTTTTATAGCTTCCTTTACAAGGGGTGAGGGCGCATAAGGGCTCTCATTGGTATTTAACTTTATAACGTCGTTGTTCTTTGGCTGCTCGCCCGGAACATACGGAACTACTTTTCTGATATTGTCTTCCCACTTCATATATATAGTAATCTCCTGATCCTTTAGATTTACTGCACGTAAATTATAACTTTAAACCTATTTATTGACAACAAGCATAAACTATCTGTAATCAACCACGGATCCGTAAAAAGAATCCGTTATATACTCCTCCACCTCTTCACTGTTTAGAGCCTTTGAGAGCTCCTTTATCTTCTGGTTGCTGTCTTTTCCCTTGTTTGTGACAAGACAGATGGAGAACATGTCTATGATGCCTGAGTTGCGGTTCTCATCTCCAAGAGAGGTTGCAGGATCGATGCCTGAAAGGATCGCATGATTGTAATCACTCACTATCAGGCTGTAAGAGGCTGCATCGGGCCATCCCGCAGAAAGATCGACCTCTTCAAGACTTATCCCGTAGGGATCTTCAGTGACATCCTCCATGGATGCCTGATAATATGCACCTTCCTTAAGAGTGATGAGTCCCTTCTGTTCAAGAAGGTATAACACTCTTGCCTTGTTTACATCACCTGCAGGGATCGCGATCTTAACAGGTCTCTTTAACTCACTTAAGTCTGTGACTGTACCGGGAAATACCGCCAGAGGTTCATAATAGAGTTTTTCCACTTCTGTAAGTTCACTCGAGTTCTTCTTATTATAGCTGTCAAGGAAAACGCCGTTCTCATACAGGCATGCATCAACGTCTCCCGAGAGCACAAGACTGTTTGGCTCACTGTAATCCTGACATGTTATTATATCCACCCTGTATCCGCTGTATGATAACTTCTCATCCGCTTTTTTAAGGATATCCGCTGCAGGTGAGCCCATGACTGCCACCTTTATCGGTGTCCTGGAATCATCCTGGGCAGTCTGTTCAGTTTCAGCAGGTTTTGTTTCCTCTGTCACGGGTGACTGCTTAATCTGATCTATCTGCTCAATCTCAACTCCGACAAACTCACCGCTTTGAGTCTGATCGGTACCGGAAACTTCCGTGCCGGCATCAGAACCGCCGCATCCCGATATCATAAATACAAATACAAGTGCTATAAATAGGTTTCTCTTCTTCATATAAAGCATGTTGCCTTTCTTACTTTCACAATGAAACATATTCTAACATATAAAAGCATCATTGCTCAAGTCACATCTATTAAATCATGATTTAATCCGTTTATTTTGGTCCGTATTTGTGTTTTAAGACCTGTTTTTGAATATAATAGCTGTTGTTCTTTATTGAGCCTCCTGCAGGCGCTTTCATCCTGCAGGCTGCCTGAAAGCCTTGAGATCACGCGATTTTTGCAAGAAAGGGTTAAAATTTGCTTGCAGGAATTCTTGCAAACGCCATTTTTTGTTGTTTACATAACTCATAATCTTGCAAGATGATTTCAAATGATCATTTTTATGCCTGATTTTTGCTTTGTATCAACATGTTGAGATGTCATTTTTTATCATACCAGATATTGAGTTGTTATCGGGCCGTTTTTGATAAATCTGTATCAATCTTTCAATTCATGTTTTAGCAATCAGCTGTTTTCTCTTGCAATTATGTCAGGGTGTGATCCACCTGCACAACATCTTGTATAAACGTTTTGATAAAAAATGCAGGCTTCATATCAAAGCCTGCCATTCTTTATTGTGATGCCTAAATTATGTTTTATCAAAAAAACATCATTCTTTTGCTTCAATACTGTTCATCTCATCCATCTCTTCAAAGGAAACACCCGACTGGTTCCTGATATCTATGATGGGACCGCCTGTACCTTTTATGTAGTCACCTGTTATGACCACTCTGCCGATATTGTCATCCTTTGGTATCTCATACATTATATCGAGCATGAACTCTTCTATGATGGATCTTAATGCTCTAGCACCGGTCTCCTTTTCGAGTGCCTTTTCTGCTATGGCCTCAAGCGCACTGTCGTCAAACTCAAGCTTGACCTCATCAAGCTCTAAAAGCTTACTGTACTGCTTAAGGATCGCGTTCTTGGGCTCTTTTAATATCTTTACGAGCATTTCCTTGGTAAGACCCTGAAGCGTATAGATAACGGGCAGTCTTCCGAGAAACTCCGGTATCATTCCAAACTTCTTAAGATCCTCTACGGTTACCTTCTCAAGTATGTTCTTATCCTTATCAAACTTATCCTTGAGCTCTGCACCGTATCCGATGGATGTGGTCTTATGCAGCCTCTGCTTTATTATCTCCTCAAGATCGGGGAATGCTCCGCCGCATATAAAGAGGATATTGCGTGTATTTACGGTCGTTAACGGCACCATGGCATTCTTGCTCATCGCACCTACCGGAACCTCGACATCAGCACCCTCTAGCAGTCTTAGGAGGCCCTGCTGAACGGATTCACCGCTGACATCTCTCGAGTTGTTGTTCTTTTTCTTTGCTATCTTGTCTATCTCATCGATAAAGACGATACCCATCTCGGCTCTGTCCACATCGTTGTCGGCTGCTGCGAGTAACTTTGAGATAACGCTTTCAATGTCATCGCCTATGTAGCCAGCCTCTGTAAGGGATGTGGCATCGGCTATGGCAAGCGGAACATCAAGAAGTCTTGCAAGAGTCTTTACAAGATATGTCTTACCGCTTCCTGTAGGACCGATCATGAGCATGTTTGACTTCTCAATCTCTATATCATCCATTGTGCCTGTTGCAACCCTCTTATAGTGGTTGTATACAGCAACGGAGATGACCTTCTTTGCATGCTCCTGGCCTATAACGTACTCATCGAGCTTCGCCTTTATCTTATGGGGGCTTGGAACGTTCTTAAGATCGATTATGGGCTTTTTCTCGCCTGTCTGCTTTCTTACACGCGAACGCTGTGCCATTCCGCCTCCCGCAAGGTCTGCGAGGTTAAGGAAGCTTATGTTTGGCATGCCTCTGAAATACTTCTCAAACTTTATCGAAGCATCCTGGGGGCCTTTTTCCTTCTTATCCTCCTTGTCAGGATCGTTTGAAGGCTTATCAGGATCTGCAGTTATGGTCACATCAACAGTGATCCCCTCATCCTTGTTTTCGCCTTCAGGCTTGTTTTCCTGTAGCTTGTCCTCATTATCATGTGTCTTTGTTTCTGCAGGCTCTGTAGTGAAACTAAAGCCCGGGAAGCCCTCAAAAAGCTTATCCAGACCCATATTTCTTATCATGTCATAGGATCTGTTCATGCAGTCCTGACAGACGCACAAATTGCCGGGCAGTTTTATCATCTGCCCGGCCTTACTTTCTGTGCGATGACACATCATACATACTTCTTCGTAGTTGCCGTTGTTGTTATTATTCTCCATGTCTTATTCGGAAGGCAGCTTATCTCTGCCAACAAGTTCCAGTTCTACAGTCTGTGACTGGTATTCACCGGACTCATCCGACCTTTCTATTGTTATCTCCACAGTCTCACCCTCTTCATAGTAAGCAAGGTTCTCCTGCAGATTTTCCATACTCTTTATGGTGGTTCCCTCGAGCTTTGTGATCACATCGCCCTTACGAAGTCCTGCGCTCTCTGCTCCTGTGCCTTCATATACCTCGTATACGTAAACACCTTCCGGAAATCCGTAGATCTCTGACATCTCTGAAGACACGCCTCTTCCTGATATTCCGAGATATCCTCTGTTGTCCTCGGATACAGCTGCTTTTGTCTTCTTTGTCTTAAGGTTATCTATTATGGGAAGTGCCTTTGAGATGGGGATCGCATATCCCATGCCTTCTACAGCACTGCCGCCGATCTTGTTTGAGTTGATGCCTATAACCTGGCCTTTTACATTAAGAAGTGCGCCGCCTGAGTTACCGGGATTTATAGCTGCATCTGTCTGTATGAAGCCCTGTGAGAACTCACCTGCCTCAACCTCGAGCTCGCGGTCAAGTGCGGATATGACACCGGTAGTTACGGATTGTCCGTATCCGAGAGCATTACCTATTGCTATGGCAGGCTCACCAACCTTTAATTCATCTGAATCACCAAGTTCTGCTATTGCGATGGCATCCTTTGTGCTGCCCTTTAACGAATCCTTCTGAACAGCTATTACTGCGATATCCATATCGGCATCGGCACCTTTTACGTTTGCATCTGCTTCCTCACCGTCTATGAACTTAACTGAAAGCTTGTCTGCATCATCTATTACGTGATTGTTTGTTGCTATCAAAAGCTCTGTGTCGTTCTCACCGATTATTATACCGGATCCGCTCGCTTCAGCCTCTTCGCTGTATTCCTGTCCCCAGAAATTTGCTGTTGCTGTATAGCTGTTCTTTATAGATACAACACTGGGCATAACCTTTTCTACAACATCCGTCACATCTGTGACAACCGCATGAACCTCACCTGAAGATGATATCGTTCCTATAACGCTGTCCTCATCTCCGGATCTGTCCTTTTCCCTGTTGATCCTGTTGATGATGTCTCTCTCTATCTGAGTCTTGTATGTCTCCATATCAAATGACTCGGCAGCTGCCTCTTTATCATCACCCTTGGGTGCGTAATAATTTACGATACCAAAAGCCGCCGCTGCACACAGACCGAACACCAGGCCCGAAACGATAAGAAGAGCCAGTCTTCCAAAGAATCTTCCGACTTTGCCTGAACCTTTCTTCTTTTGCTTTACAGGCTGGTTTGAAGTTACCTGTGGCTCTATATTTGAAGCGGAGTCGTTTCTTGCATATTCATTTTCGCTGTTATTATAGTAGTTTTCCATAATACTTACCTCCTATATTTCTTTCATCTGTTTACAGAATAGTAAGCAATTGTGACGAATCTGTGTTTAAAGTATATCAATTTTATGAAATGAAATAATCTTTGTTTGTCGTAAAACTCTTTACCATGCCTTTGGGGAGGGACTTATATGCGCAGCCAAGTTTAAAGCCCAGATACTTGCATGCCGTATGCCATATATACACAAAAGCTGACAGGAAATGAGCCTTTTTTACAAGGCTTTTTAACACGCTTTTTACCATCCTCATGCCCTCACCGTCCTGTTTTACGTTTGCAAACACTTCCGGGTACTGGGCGTGGCTTACTCCGTTATCGAAGTTACGCTTAAACTGCTGTATGCCGCTGTATTCATGCGAATGATATACACAGGCATCTGCTGTGTAGCTTATGTGATATCCGTGCTTTAAAACGCCGGATGCATAGATCATGTCCTCATTGAACAGTGTCTTATCGACAAAGCCTCCGAGCATGTCAAATATCTTCTTATTATAGGCACAGCATACATTGCTGCAAAAGAAAGCCTTTATCTGAAGCTTTTCAATGTCATCTGCAGTCTTGATCCTGCTTACGTCAGGATAATTGAACTGTCTGGTGAGCTTTTCTGTCACAGAGCTGTTCTCAAAAGCAAGCTGTCTTGCATAGCTTACGGCAATTCTTTCATCCTCGAGTGGCTTTATGAGGTTTTCTATGAGCTTATCATCTGCAGGGATAGCATCCATCGTCATCACGATGCATATATCCGCATCTGATCTTTTCATTGCCTCGTTTCTGGTCTTTCCGTGGTCAAACTCTGATTTTTCAACATGAAAGACCTCAGTCTTTTTGAGACATTCCTTATCGGGATACTTCTTAACAAAGCTGTCCCAGTACGAGCTTTCGGTGTTCGCAACTATTATCCTGTCAGGTATAATGCTCTGGGCCAAAAGCATATCGAGAAGCTCTATAAAGCCTTTATCCGGCTTATATGTGGGTATAATCACATCTATCTTCATATCCCGCCTAAATTATTTAAAGCCCCCTCTCTCAGGGGGCTTCAAATTATCATATGTTATCTTCCTGTATCCGATGATACCTTCTGACTGTATTGCTGAACCTGAGCCGATACCTGATATGCCTCATCATCAAACAAGAACTTATGAAGTAAGGCAACGTTCTCATCAAGATGAACAGGTATTACGCAGCTTCCCTTGCTTCCTACCGTACCCGTGCTTCTGTTAGACTCAAACGGGAATCCGTCGCTTCCTGTTATATTGTACTTTGTCACATTTCCAAGCATTGCCTGCATCTCGCCCACATCTAGGGATGTAGCGACATTCGGAAGGGCTGCGTCCAATATTTTGTTAAGAGTTGCGGCATCCGTCTTCTTGCACTCATCCATTACAGCCGCCAGTACGGTACGCTGTCTCTGAGCTCTCATGAAGTCGTCTCCGACATATCTTATACGACAGTATGCGGTTGCCTGAAGACCGTTTAACTTCTGCAGACCGGGTTCTCTTACTGCTATGTAATCAACACCCTCGGTAGCCGTGAATGTCTTCTGATCCGTGGTCTTACCAACCATGCTTATCTGATAGTTGTTAAGATGGACTATCTCATTTTGCTGAACGTCGATATATACACCGCCGAGTGCATCGATAGTCTGGATAAGACCCTCAAATCCGACTGTAACGTAGTCTGTGATGTTAAGGTCCATGTTCATGTTGAGCATGTTGATGGCCTGTTCCGGACCACCCTTAGCATATGCTGAGTTACACTTGTTATACGAATCGTTACCAAGGTTTAAATAGGTGTCTCTGTATACGGAACAAAGTCTTATATCTCCCGTATCATTATTGATGGAAGCTATGATGATGGTATCGGATCTTGTTCCCTTACCTAAACTTCCCTCTCTTGAGTCAACACCGAAAAGTGCGATGTTCCTGTAGCCTTTAAGAACAACACTGTCAACGACATTATCGTTCATCTTGGCTTTGATCTCTTCCTCATCGATCCTTACTTTTGTTACTTTCTCTGTCTTTGTTACGCCGTAGACAACTACGACCAAAAGAGCGAGAACAAAGAACTCCGTGATCAGAAGAAGAATCTTGTTTCTCTTTTTCTTTGCGCGCTTTTTAGCCATTGCGCGTCTCTTTGCGGCTTGCGATGTAGCCATGATTATATACTCTCCATTCTTTTACATATATAACTTAATACGCGTTCTTAAATCCTTTGAATATGGTCAGAAATAAAATCTTAAGATCAAATCCGAAAGACCAGTTTTCGATATAGTACAGATCGTAACTTATCCTCTTGTGGATGGATGTGTCACCTCTGAAGCCGTTTACCTGTGCCCATCCGGTAAGTCCCGGACGAACCTGATGCTTGATCATATAGCGCGGTATCTCTTCCTTAAACTGTTCCACGAATTGCGGCCTCTCGGGTCTGGGTCCGACCAGACTCATGTCCCCCTTAAGGATGTTAAAAAGCTGGGGAAGTTCATCAAGATTGAAACGTCTCATGATCCTGCCACTGGGTGTGACTCTCGGATCATCCTTGACTGTCCATGCCTTCTGCTCTTCCTTGACTTCCTGAACACGCATAGTTCTGAATTTATATATATTGAAGGACTTGTTGTGAAGTCCTATCCTTTCCTGTTTATAAATGACCGGTCCCCTGCTTGAGAATTTAACTATGAGCGCAAGGATGATCATAAGCGGTGATAAAATTATAATACCAGCAAACGAGAAAATAAAGTCAAATATTCGTTTTACAACCGCATTAAGTGTATTGGTCAGCGGAACATATCTTATATTAATGACGGGCAATCCGTCAAGTTCTTCCGTATAGGGTCTGTTGGGTATCAGACTGCTGTAATCCGGGATGAATTTTGTATGCACACCGGATTTCTCACATTTGCTCACAATCTCTGCGAGCATGTCGTAATCAGAAAGCGGTAGTGTTACTGCTATCTCATCCAGAGTGGCTCCCGGAAGCACCACATCGATATCATCTATTACACCGACAACCTTTACTCCCTTGTATACCGTTCCTATAGGCACATTGTTATCAAGTATGCCTCTTACAACATAGCCCCACTGGGGATTGGCATTGAGTCTGTTTATATATTCCTCCGCTGCTCTCGAATAGCCTACTATCAGGATATATTTAAGGTTGTAGCCCTTTTTCCTGAACTTTCTAAGGAGCGAACGGATTATGCATCTTACAGTAAATGCAGCGATCGTATTGGTAACACTGAATATCGCGATAAGTCCACGGGAGAAGTCTCCGACTTTAAACAGTGTTATGGCGATCATGAACGCAGCCACACCGATTATGTTGGCTCTCACGACCGCTCCCAGCTCTGTCTCCATCCTCTGCGATCTCTTGGGAACGTACATCCTGTTCATATAATATATGATCAGATATCCCGGTACGAGAAAATACAGCGCAGAGAAATAGAACGCAGGCGTATGAGCAAGCGTGGATCCTTCGGAAAGGAAGCCCTCAAACTTCAAAAACCATGCGAGCAGATATGATCCTGCAACTACAAGTCCGTCTATAACAATGTGAAGTTGATTAAAATACTTCTGATTATCTTTAATCATTACTCCCCATTAGCCTTTCAAAGAAACATGTGCCCATAAATAACCTAACTAACTGATTATACCAATTAAGTCAAAAAACCACAAGTACGGGCACATCCCAAGGTTCACACGATAAACCTTTTAAAAATGTTAAGAATAAGTATCAGCTCAACATATACATAACGGCCAAAACCCTTTATGCCAAGCCTTACTTTATGCGCTCTTGCCTTATCTGACGCACTGAGCTTAAAGCCTTTTATAAGTCCTTTAAGATACACGCTTCCGTGTCCTTTAAGAATAAAAAACAGTGTCTTTATAAAAAATCCTATGAATAAAAAAGGAAGATTTATTATGATCTGAAAAACAGGCATGTTCTTATATATAATGTAGATACTGTTTCTGCTTGCCAGATCTATCTTAAACTCATTGTATCTCGAGCCGCTGAATCCGCTTCCCGCATGATCGCACACAGCCAGTGCACATGCCGCATTCTTATAGCCGTGAAGCACAGCCCTGTAGCCTACATCCACATCCTCCAAATATGCGAAATGCTCCTCGTCAAAGAGTCCTATCTTATCAAAGACAGCCTTTCTGTATATGGAAGCTCCTCCGCAGGAAGAAAAGATGCTCCTTAATCCTTTCTGTGCCTCAAACCTCTTAGAAGGCTTTCCCTTGTATGCAGCAAATGCCCATCCCAGAGCACAGTAATGATCACCGAAACCGTCGATAAGAGTCGGATCTTTCATCTGTCTCATCAAGGAATTAACGGAAAAGAGGCGCTCATCAGAAGAGATCGCATTCTCAAGCTCAGAAACAAATCTCTCATCAACGACTATATCGTTGTTAAGAAGAATAACATACTCCGTATCGGAAGCTTCTATGCCTCTGTTTACGGCATATGAGAAACCGGTATTCTCCTTAAGCTCTATAAGACTGATAAAATCATGCGCGCAGTACTTCTTTACAAGATCAACACTTCCGTCTTTTGAACCGTTATCAACGACTATGATCTTAAAAGCACCTGAAGCCTCATAAGCCTTTATGAGGGAATCAAGACAGGGGGTGAGAAAATCTATTCCGTTGTAATTCGGGATTATAACGGTGGTCTTCATCTTGCCAGTTCCTCCAGTGAGGGCTCATAGAACACACGGTAACCCTCAAGCGAGCACTGCTCACATATCTCAAAGCTTAAGTTCTGGAGAACAAAGTCCTCAATACCCTTTGTATATATGAAATCACGCATGTCTGCGCATTCTTTTTTGCAATTTGTTAAATCCTGAATAAATATTTCGCGATACTCGGTTTTTGAAGCGATGGCTGAAACCGCGCCAAACAGCTCTTTTCTGACAAACATGAACCTTATATCCACAGCGACAGCATCCTGCTGCAGAGTGTTCCTGTGCATGTATCCGGAGAAGTTCACATTCTGTCCCTCCAGCGGACAAGTGCCTGTTTTGTCTAAAATACCACTTGTTATTTTACCTCGTCTGACTATGGGACCGCCTACGATACCTATATCAAACCTGTTTTTAAATATATCCTCGACGCCGACCATGTCACCGGCTGCATTGATCTCTCCGTTGGTACCGTTTATGGCTCCGTATATGACTCTGAAAAAGCCGTTATGCTTTGTATCTACGACAGCACCGTTAACATGCCAGCTCTTTAAGAAATCGGCAACTGCTCTTTTACCCGCCTCATATGCATATCTCTTGCTCTCTGGATTTGATGCCGTGGAGTCGTTATGACATCTCCAGTGATATAAGACCTTCGCAACATGGCCTATGGGCTTATCACTCGTTCTGTAGGCCCTGAGTAAAAGATCGTGGTCCTGGGCCCCGTCATACTCGCTTCTTAGTTCCAGTTTTTTGATAAGAGACGATTCCATCACCACAAAGTGGCAGATATAGTTGTTTGAGAGCAAAAGATCAAGGTCAAATTCAGGCTTACGGTTTGGCTCATAGAACTTTTCGCCATAAGTATCGCATTTATCCTCATCGGTATAGACGAAGGAATACTTTGTACCGTCCTTCTTTGCATCCTCTATCTTTCTTGCAAGCTCGTAGAGAGCATTCGGAGTAAGAAGATCGTCATGATCCAAAAGACCGATATACTGTCCCGAAGCCACTCTTATACCCACGTTCGTGTTTGCGGCTATGCCCTTATCGTCAGTGTTTCTTATATATGTTATCCTCTCATCGTCAAATGAGCGGACTACCTGCTCAACCTTGTCTGATTTGCTCGCATCGGCGATTATCAGCTCAAATGTGGGATATGTCTGATTGAGCACCGATCTTATCATGGCTCTCGCAAACACCTCATTTGTCTCATATGCGGGCACAACAATAGAGAACCTCGTTCTGACATCAAAACGAGCTTCTCTTTGTATCTTTGCCTCGGCCTCGGTGATATCCCTGTATTCATACTTCTTCGCATCCTGCGAAAGACGCTCTGCAGACGCATACAGGGTATCCTTAAGACCGTTCTTCTTCATGTAATTGTAAGCTTTTCTGAAATCGCCTAAGTTCATATCATCTCATAGGGAAATCGTTTATCACATAGCTATGCAGGCTTTCAGTGCCTCCGTTAAAGCCTCATTCTTTGTTGTGGCGTCATCTAAGCTGTTTCCTTTGACACCCATGTAGAATTTAAGCTTCGGCTCTGTTCCCGAAGGTCTTGCACAGCACCATGCATCATCGTTAAGCTCAAAGTAAAGGACATTTGACTGGGGAAGACCTGTCTTTGTGACATTTCCCGTTGCCATATCAAGTACGGTATCCTTGTCGTAATCTCTAAACGAGATAACCTTGTAATCGCCAAGCTGCTTGGGAGGATCGTTCCTTAAGTTCTCCATGATGGCTGCTATCTGCTTAGAGCCCTCAACGCCCTTAAGTGTGATAGAATACTGTGTCTCTTTAAAGTATCCGTACTCCTCATACATCTGAACCATACGATCCCATACGGTGATACCCTTTGACTTGCACCATGCAGCAACCTCACAAAGAAGCATTACCGCAACGATGGCATCCTTGTCTCTTGCATGTGTGCCTGCAAGGCATCCGTATGATTCCTCAAGACCGAATACATAATTGTGATCGCCCTTTTCGATAGCCCACTTGATCTGCTCACCGATATATTTGAATCCTGTGAGGACCTCTATCATGTCCACACCGTACTTCTTTGTGATAACGTCAGCCATGTTTGTTGTGACTATGGTCTTAACAAGCATGGGATCTTTAGGCATTGTGCCTGTGTTTATCCTCTCTGAGAGAACATAATCGGCTATAAGCATGCCTGACATATTTCCTGTGAAGGAAACATAGTCTTTTGTGTTTGTGTCATATGCATAGATTCCGAGTCTGTCAGCATCGGGATCGGTAGCAAGAACGATATCAGCACCAACCTTCTTTGCAAGCTCGAGTGCAAGCTTGAATGCCTTGGGATCCTCGGGATTTGGATATTCAAGAGTTGTGAAGTTGGGATCGGGCATCTCCTGCTCGGGAACAACATACACGTTCTTGAATCCGATCTCTTTAAGTATCCTTCTGGCGGGAACGTTTCCTGTTCCGTTAAACGGTGTGTATACGATCTTGATATCGTCAGCAACCTGAGAGATAATCTCGGGGTGTATTATCTGCTTCTTTAACTCAACCATGTACTTGTCATCTATCTCGCTTCCGATCACCTGATAGAGACCCTTGTTAATAGCTTCCGTCTTGTCCATGGTCTTAACGCTGTTATAATCCGTTACAGCTCTTACCTCGGCAATGATATCCTTGTCTCTGGGTGCTGTGACCTGTGCGCCGTCCTCCCAGTAAACCTTATATCCGTTATACTCCGGAGGATTGTGGCTTGCTGTCACAACTATACCTGCGGTGCAACCGAGTGTGCGAAGAGCAAATGAAAGCTCGGGAGTAGGTCTTAACGCATCAAAAACATATGCCTTTATGCCGTTTGCCGCAAGACAGAGGCCTGCCTCATCCGCAAACTCAGGGCTCATACGTCTTGAGTCATAAGCTATAGCAACACCCTTGTCCTGTGTTCCTGCCTTTAAGATGTAATTGGCAAGACCCTGTGTTGCTTTTCTGACTGTATATATATTCATCCTGTTTGTTCCGGCACCGATAACACCTCTTAAACCACCGGTACCAAACTCAAGATCCTTGTAGAATCTGTCCTCGATCTGAGCGGCATCATCAGCTATAGCCTTAAGCTCAGCCTTGGTCGCATCATCAAAGTAAGGATCCTCAAGCCAAAATCTGTATTCCTCCATATAACCCATATAAACACCTCCATATATCATTAGATTCTAATATTATATCATATTAATCATATCTTTAACGAAAAATCGCTTCTGTCGAGTGAGAAATTGATATTGTAGTAAGGATCACCCGCTTCCAAATCCTCTTTCCACTTCTCCCTGAACCTTGCGCTCTCCTCATCATATCTCTTTGCTTTTTCGCCCTTGTCATCAAGTCCTCTTGATATCGATTCAAAATGATAAAGCTCCGCAAAAGGCGTGAAAACATTCAGTAATCCGAGATGTCTTAACTTAAGGCAAAGGTCCACATCGTTAAGAGATATGGCAAAGCTCTCATCCAGACCGCCCACCTGTTCGTAAAGCTTTTTCTTTACCAGCAGACAGGCTCCCGTTACAGCCGTGACATCCTGTGCGTAGCAGAGTCTTCCCATGTAACCTAAGTTTTCCCTTGACTGACCGTAATGCGTATGTCCCGCAGTCCTGTGGGCACCGAGTCCTATGACAACGCCCGCATGCTGAATGGTCTTGTTCTCATAGTAGAGCTTTGCTCCCACAGCACCGACATCCTCACGCTGTGCATACATCAAGAGCTCTTCCATCCAGTTGACCGTTATAACCTGGGTATCGTTGTTTAAAAGCAGGATGTATTCTCCGTCTGCCCTGCTCACACCAAGGTTGCAGACCTTTGAATAATTGAACTCTCCCTCATACTTTACAATCTTTATCTTATCGCTCTCTATCTTTTTATAATATTCAAATATCTCTTCAGTCTCAGAGTTGTTCTCAACGACTATGATCTCGTAGTTATCATATGTGGATCTTTCGACTATCGAATCGATACAGCGTTTAAGATCGTTAAGATGATCCTTGTTTGGTATCACTATCGATATCTTTGGATCTCCTTTTATCTCGTAGCTTATCTTGAATATCGTCTCAAATGCCCTTGTTGAGCTTATCCTGAAATTCTTGTAGCCGTGGCTTCTTAAACTGTCCGCAACAGCCCCTCTGGCCGCTTCTATGGCATAATCCTTGGCTGTTATATCGCTTGCCACGCTTCCTGCATGTGCTCTCCAGTAATACATGAGCCTCGGAACATGTACTATGCATTCAGCCTTATCCGTAAGCCTTAATATCATGTCATGATCCTGGCTTCCGTCAAACTTGCTCCTGAAAAGCTCTGTTCCCTCAAGAAGGCTTCTCTTAAAGCAGCTGAAATGACAGATATAGTTGTTAGCCCTTAAGTTATCAGGTGCGTAATCCGGCTTGAAATGCATTGTCAGCATCTTATCGATATCATCGCCTGCAAAGGTGGTCTCGTCGCAGTACAGATAATCGGCACCCTTCTCGTTTATGGCTTTTACATATTCAAAAAGGACTGAGGGATGAAGGATATCGTCATGGTCAAACAGCGCTATATACTCACCGCCTGCCATCTCTAAGCACCTGTTCGTGTTTCCTGATATACCCTCGTTCTTTTCAAGCTTTCTGTAGCATATGCGTCCGTCCTCACCTGCCATTTTGATGCAGTACTCACCGACATAGGCATGTGCATCATCTGAACCGTCTGCAAGACACAGCTGCCAGTTTTTGTAAGTCTGGTATAAAACAGACCCTATCATACTCTCAAGGAAGCCCTGCGGAGTATTGTAAAGCGGAACGAGTATGCTTATCAGAGGCATGCTGTCAAATACAGTTTCTTCCTCTGTTTTCCTCTGTACATCATCAGGAAAGCTCTTCTTGCCGTAGTTTGCCATGGCAAGCTTTTCCCTCTTTTTATATTTGATCTTGGCAACGACACCTCTTAAGCCCCCGCAGTTTTTTATCCGCGAGGTCTGTCTTGTGACATAGTGCATGCAGCGCCTCAAACCGCCTGTAGCTTTCCACAGCTTATTGTTATGGATCCTGTCTAAGCGAAACTGAAGATAATCGTTTGCCTCTTCAAGCTCGGCGACCCTGCTTGCAAGATCTGCACACTTTATATGCTCTTTTTCATACAACTCTTCGTAATTCATTATACAGTCTTATTCACCCTGATATATTTGTTTGTCTCTTTGAACAGCTTTAACCTTGATGCATGTGATTCGCTCAAGATGCATACCCTGTAGGTGTCAGCCTTTAAGGTATTCAGATCAAACGTGACGCTGAATCCGCACATTGAAGCATATTCCTCGCTGTCGAGGTTCATCTCAAGGTCTGGTCTGAAAACATCATTTGCCTTTATTATATAACTGTTATTCTCGCCTTTTAATACGATGCTCCTTGAAAAACACGAGTTATCGCTTCCGGCAACATACGCATAACCGCTTATAAGGGCCTTACCTGTCTGCTTTGCGCTTATATCCTCAAATCTCTCGAAGCTGCCTGCATATTCAAGGCTCACCATCAGACATTCATTATACCATGTATCCTTGATGCTCTTATTAAATGCAAGAGGATTTACATCCTCTGTAACGTCCCTGTGATCGTATTCGTATATGAATGAGTATCCCGTGTCACAGATATCGTTTGAAAGATGGATCGAATAATAGGGATCCTTCGCATATATATACGGATGTCTGCCATAGAGCAGATCCCTTTCTCCTGTAAGTCGGCTTAATTTATCCGAGGAATCGTCATCTCCCCTGCTTAATGACTCATGGTGCCACAGATGGGTATTGTTGCATACCGCATTGTGATATCCGTGTTCATGAAGCCTGAAGCACAGATCGACATCATTAAATGCCACTTCCAACTCCTCGCAGAAGCCTCCGACCTCATCAAATTTGGATTTATCCAGTAAAAGACAGGCTCCGGTCACTGCGATGCAGTTTCTCACACCGTTGTTAAGATCCATGTAATAATGGCTGTTATCGTCCTTAAATTGCAATTTATGGACCGGACCAAGTCTCAGATTGACTATGCCTGCATGCTGCAAAAGCATGGATCCCGGGTAGTAAAGCTTGGCTCCGACAGCACCTGTATGCGTTCTGGCTGCGACCTTTAACATCTTTTTAAGCCAGCTGCCTTCTCTTACCTCTATATCATCGTTTAAAAAAAGAAGATAATCTCCTTTTGCCTGCTTCGCACCCTGGTTGCACATACGCGAAAAGTTGAAAGGCTGAGGCTTGTAAAGATACGTGAAAACCTGCTTATCCACTGATTTTTCCACATATCCACAAGATACTAAATCTTGTTTTAATCCGGCTATCATGTCCTCTATTTTGCATTTATTCTCATCATCACTGCCGTTATCGACTATGATGATCTCATATCTTACATCCTTTGTGAGCCTTATGAATGACTCCAGACATGTCCTTAAAACATCAGGATTGTCCTTTGAAGGGATTATGACGGAAACAAGGCTTTCATCGGGGGTGTTTTTCTGTCCCAGATATCCCTTCCTTATCTCATCCCATTCCTTTCCCGAATACATCTTTTTAAGGTTATGGGAATGATAAAGGGCATCATTTACATGACATATCTCCCTGTCTTTTAAGGTAGATGTTATCTTTAAAACAAGCTCATATATATTCTGTACTTTTCCGATGCCTTTTAACAGCTCACTCCTTACAGCGACCATATTTCCGAAATACATATGATCCAAAAGAGTATCGGGTGACCATCCGGGTTTAAACCACGGATTCATGCGTATCTGCTCGTTGCTGTTATACTCATCCTCATCCGCATATATCAGTGACACCTGTTCTTTGGTATCGAATATATCAGCCACTATCATTGCAGCATCCGCATCAAGGCCTTTTATATCGCTTGTAAAGATCACGTAATCGGTAGGGATGTCCAAAGATGAATCCGGATCAACGCAGTCATATGCAAGGATGCTAACCTTCTCCTGAGCCTCTTTTAAGCTAACAGAGATCTCATTTAAAAGAGCGCTTCTTACGGTCTTTGCATACTGGTCATAGGAAAAGAAGCTCATATCGAGCTTATCCATATATTCGTTATAAAGTTTAGATACAACGGGAGCACGTAAAAGCTCTTTAACAAGTCCCATTACAGCCTTATCATCCTCTTTAAATTGCCTGAAAGGTTCTTTGTCATCTCCTCATGCAAAAGAGAAGTCTTAAATACCATATCAAGCCTGTTTCCTGTGCTTCTTACAACATCGGATACCTCAATGACGATATTGGGGTCCTCATTGAAGAATACTGCCGTAACACCGTCCACCGCAGCATCCTTAAGCTTCTTTCCGTTGATATACAAACGCTTGTTGTCCTTGAAATCCAGTGGTCTTCCGTTAAACACAAGGCTCTCTATATAGCAGATTGCATAATCCTCACAGGGATCTATCCTTACCTTCTTAGTGTTTGCGGGGAATTCGACGCTCACCGATGCCATACCGTCCCTGTCATAGCTCTCCTCGCAGTAATATGCATCATTCTCGTTAAAGCCAGCACCGTGATCGGTATATACTCTTATCCTTAACTTGTTCTTTCTCTCGTTCTCTCCCGAAAGACTCTCTTCAAGCGACATTATCTTACCGCCGATGAGCTCTCTTAACTCACCCATTGACTTGTATCTTCCTGTCACGTCCTTCTGGAAGAGCGCTTCTCTTTCACGATAGCCCTGTTCCTCATCAACCGTTATGCCCAGTTTCTTAACTATCCGGTCATAGTCTGATATATTTCTTCTGTCATCCTCCAAAATATAGCAGTACAGCGCTCTGAAAGCTATCTCCTTGGTATCTACATGCTTATCCTCTACCCATTCGTAATCGATGGCGGTCCAGTCCTTGCCGTCAACAAGGATGTTTGAGAATATCAGGTCATAATCTGCAATATCACTGTTCTCATCAAGGCCTATGCGCTCAACGTATTCATCAAAGAGCTTCTCAAAGCCCTCATTGTCATTCACCTCTAATCTCTCATCCATGAGCTGTGCAAGCGTCTTTCCCTTTATATACGGGAATATAACGCTCATGCCCTCGTCAACGATCTTTGCGGGGCATATATTTAAAGAAGTCTCATCGAAAACTTCCTTAAGTTTGTCGTAATGCTCTCTTATATTTTGAAGATGGGCTTTTCCGCTTTCCGAAAGTGCCCTCTTTTTGATTATCCTGTCGCCGTCTATGTTTAGAAGCTCGGTACAGATCTTATAATCGTCTTTTCTGTCATTGGAATATCTTACATACTCTTTATTGCTGTCAGGGCCGAGTATTACAAGAAATGAGTTTGAATATATATCAAACATGCCGTCTTCGACTATACCGTCAAACACAGCTTTCTCATCAAACAGCTTTATCCTGTCCCTGTCATAATTTCTGTCATTAAGATAGAGCTCACCCTTTAAGGGAAGCCTGTTATCGGAATAAAGCGTTGTCATGAACTTGTAATCGGGGTATGGATAATAGAAATGTACATCTTTCTCCTGACAGGTATCAAAGATGCGTAAAAGGGCGTTCTTTGAGAAGGTCTTAACGCCGTCTGAGGGCACATAACCCTCCAGGCCCTTAAAGTACTGTCCAAGGTGGTCTTCCATGCAACCGCCCCAGTACTTAAGCCCGTATCTGTTCTCGATGGCTATGACTACCCTTCCTTCTTTTGCACAGTGCTTTCTTACGATCTTTAAGAAATCCTCATAGGGAGTCATTGAATCAATATAACTCTGACCGTACTCAAACACGCCTATAAGAAGGCAGTAATCATAATCTGTATCAAGTTCAGGCTCTATATCGCTGAAATTGCCGACTTTGATGGTAACATTGTCGCAATCCTGATTTCTGTATGCGTTGATCAGGCTTCTTTTCTTTGAAAGATCAACACAGGTGACCTCTCCTGCTTTTCTTGCAAGAGATCCGGTTATCGCTCCGCATCCGGAACCGATCTCCAAAACCTTTGTCTTTTTATCCATGGGAAGCCAGTCCACGATATTCTCCCTGATAGAAGAGAAATGGTACATAACGGGCCAGCTTGCCTTTTCCTCTATGATGCGCTGATACTCCACATGAGCATAGTTCTTTGCTATATCGAGCATCTCATCCTCGATGGCACCGTCGCAGTAAAGGTCCTCACCCGGATAATGGCTGTAATCTATTGTTATCTTTCCTATCGTATCTCTAAGTTCCATTGAGTTTTCCTGCCAAGCAATCCTAATCTGAAATAACCACTTTGGAATTCATATCATAAAATCCGACTGTATCCTTGTCGGAAACGACCGTTACATTCAAAACATCATACAGTCTGTGATAAACCTGGAATCTGTCATCCTCGTATCCTGTGACTCCCAGGCTTATAAGGTATTCACCGCCCTGCAGATCCATCTTCTGGGTGAACGTTACCTTCTTTACATCACCGGCAGACACGCTCTCCAAAAACGCCTTCTCAAACATCGAATTTGTTCCCGTTATCTCGGTGCCTCTTATGTTCTTTATGGTGAAGGCAAATATTGGTGCCTTGATATCCTGTGAAAACTCAACCGTGTAATTTAGTGAGAATTCCTCTCCCTTTATTATCGCCGTCGTAACAGTCCCGTTCTTGTCTGTTATGTGATAATCCTTTATGGTTGCAGCTCCGGTACCGTATTCAAGCGCATCGGGATTGACACCTGATTTGGCGGCTGCTCTTGCCTTTAACTCATCATCCTCTAACAGGTTCTCATCATCGCTATCCGGTATGTGATACTGTCCGACCAGCACCTGTTTATAAACGTCTATCATCTCCTTGGGTTCACCCTCACCAAGCTTAACACCCTTATTTAAAAGCACTACACGGTCGCAGTATTTTGCGATGGAGCTTAGATCATGGCTTACAAAGAGGATGGTCTTTCCGGCTTTTTTGAATTCCTCAAACTTGTGATAACACTTGGCCTGGAAGAAAACATCTCCTACAGAGAGTGCCTCATCGACTATGAGGATCTCAGGCTCGATATTTATCGCAACCGCAAAAGCGAGTCTTACGAACATACCGCTTGAATAGGTCTTGCACGGCTGATAGACATACTCGCCGATATCTGCAAATTCAAGGATGCTTTGAAGCTTCTCGTCTATCTCTTTTTCAGAAAAGCCCATCATCGTACCGTTAAGATATATGTTCTCTATGCCGTTGTATTCCATGTTAAAACCGGCTCCCAGCTCAAGGAGTGCACTTATCCTGCCATCTACCATCATGGTGCCCTTTGTGGGGCTTAAAACGCCGGTTATTATCTTAAGGATAGTCGACTTACCCGAACCGTTGGTTCCGATTATACCAACAGTCTCGCCCTTATATATGGTCAGATCCACATCCGTAAGGGCATAGTGCTCCTTATGATGCTTCTTTCTCGCAAACCCCAGTGCCTCCTTCATTCTGTCGGAAGGCTTGTCATAGAGTTTGTAGATCTTCGAGATGTTCTCGGCACGGATCGCTATCTCTCTTGAATTGTCAGTTTCATTTGCTGTCATCTGCATATCCTATAATACATCCGCAAAATGCGGTTTAAGTCTCTTGAATATAAGGCATCCTATGCCAAACAAAACAACCGTGAAGATCCAGAAGTACATGGTCGAATAGAAGTCCTGAAAGAACCACTGCTCTTCACATATGGAACTCCTGTAACCCTCAACTATATATACGAGCGGATTGATCTTTATATATGTCTGCACCTTAAGATCAAACGTCGCGATATTCCACAAAATGGGAGTTGCCCACATTCCTATCTGCAAGAGTATGCTTATGATCTGGGCGATATCCTTAAAGAAGACCATGATCGCGCAGGTCGAGTAGCACAGAGCAAGAACAAAGATGAATGTGCACAGACTGTAGTAAAAGATCTGTATTGTATAAATGGTCGGATAGAATTCGTATACAGCCGCTATGATGAGCATGATCACAACAAAGAACGCATGTATGAACGTTGCTGCTATGACCTTGATTATCGGAAGTATGCTTATCTTGAAAACGACTTTTTTAACAAGATATGAGTATTCCATGAGCGCCTGGGTACCGTTATTGAGCGCTTCCGTAAAATAAAACCATGGAACCAGTCCCGCAGTCAGAAAAAGAACATACGGAATTGACGTATCTCTTGCTCCTGCCTGTTCGCCTGCTCCCATGATCACATCAAAAACAATATAATACATGACTACCGTTACAACCGGCTGTATCATGGCCCATACTGCCCCAAGATACGAACCTGCGTAACGCTTTTTAAAGTCATTTTTCGCAAGCTTCCAGATAAGATGTCTGTTCTGCCACAGTTCAACAGGCAGCACGGTTATCTTATCGTAGAGAAGTATAAATGCGATCTCTGCAACAACTATGATCGATATGGCTATTATCTTTTTTGTAAGTTCATCCTGATATACCGCCAGCGGATTGTGGTGCAGACCTATAACGAGTGCCATGACAAACATGAGCACCGAAAAGATCGCTATTCCCACCGGCTTGGTTATACGGATATTCTCTTTTATAAATCTCATAATAAGACCTTAAAGACCCCGCTCCTTTTTAAATTCCTCAAATGAGGGATGGACCTTGTCCTTATCGGAAAGTATCAGCTCACAGCCTTCCTCAAAAGGCCAGTCGATCGCAAGTGCAGGATCGTTATACATGATACCGCCCTCATCGTTCGGATGATAAAAATCAGAAACCTTATAACAGAACTCAGCATAATCACTCATAACATAAAAGCCGTGAGCAAATCCCTTGGGTACGAAAAACTGCTTCTTGTTCTCAGCAGAAAGCTCAACTCCGAACCACTTGCCGAATGTCTTTGATCCTTTTCTTATATCAACGGCAACGTCAAATACCCTGCCGTTTATTACTCTGACAAGTTTATCCTGCGGATAATTGATCTGGAAATGCAGACCTCTTAATACGTTCTTTACAGAGGCAGACTGATTATCCTGAACAAAATTGACATCGATTCCTGCTTCCTTAAAATCGTTGTACTGATATGTCTCAACGAAATATCCTCTCTCGTCCTCAAACACCTTAGGTGTTATGACTTTAAGTCCCTCGATCTCACATGTCTCTACTGTTATCTTGCCCATCTTCCTGATTCTCCTTAGAAGTTGTTCTCTTATTTGATCCCTGACCGACATCCAGATAGCTAAGATCCATGTCTACCCTTCCTTCGATACCGGGTATTCTTCCCGCCGAGCTGTACTGCCACAGCTGATATGTTCCTCCATAGCTTGTCTTTTCGGCATATTCCGCAAGCCAGGTGACATTGTCGGCTGACAGTTTTGATACATCGAGTCTCTTGTTAAACCAGTTCTTCGATGCATATATCCCCGCTTTGTATCCGCCGCTTCGTATGGTCTCGCAGAATGCCTGTAGGACCTTGCTCCTTTGAGTTACCTCTAGGTCGTCGGCCCTTCCTTTTCCGCCTGCGGACTCACTGTCAACAAATACAGGGAATGTAAGTTTGTAATCCTTTATAAGGCTCATTACTGCGCTGGCTTCTTCAACAGCCTCTCTCTCATCAACAGCCTGTGTAAAGAAATACACACCTATCGGCATGCCAACACTCGTAGCGCCTTCTATATTCTTTCTAAAGTACGGATCCTCAACTATGGCACCGGTCTTTGAGCCTCTGTATCCGCATCTTATGATTGCGAAACCGACTCCCTCGTTCTTAACCTGTTCCCAGTTGATGTCACCGTTATATTTTGAAACGTCTATACCAAACGTCGCACCTTCCACGGTACGTACCGCTGAGTTTCCTGCGGTCTCTTCTCCCGCATCGTTTACAGCCGTATCTTCCTTTTCTGCATCTATATCCGCTTCTGTCTTTATCAGATAGGATATATCGGCAACGGCTTTGTATTCTATCTTTGCACTGACTGATATCTTTACAGGCTGTGTGGGGAACGTATATCCCATCAGATCCTTCATGCTTATGCTGTAATCGCCGGGTGAAACATCCTCGATGTATATGATGCCGTCCCTGTTCTCATCGCTGTATTCTCCAAGATCCGAGATATCGGCCCTGAATCTTCTTCCCGAGATGATATCACCGTTATCATCCATCACAACGATCCTGATATCCTTGTCTATGCTTGATACCATGTAGGTTGCGGATTGGGTCTCTTTTACCTCATACTTTCCGTCAGCCAGTTTCTCTGCATCAAAAAAAGTCTCATCGGAAAGCCATGCATAAAGATCAGCCGGTGTCTCTTCAACAGTTTCATCAACCGGCTCATAAATATCTTCTGTGGGCTGAACCTTTTTTTGAGAGAACTTTCCGTTTACGGCCAGTACGATAACCATGACCGTAACTGCAAACAGGGACACTATAAGTATCCCCATCCGAACCAGCTTAGAGTCCATTCGCTACCTCTACAAGATATTTTCCGTAATCAGTCTTAAGAAGAGGCTCTGCAAGCTTAAGCAGCTGCTCTTTATCTATGAAACCTCTCTTAAATGCTATCTCCTCGATACATGAGATATAAAGTCCCTGTCTCTTCTGGAAGGCTGCAACGAAGTTTGCCGCATCCAAAAGCGAGTCATGATTTCCGGTATCGAGCCATGCAAAACCTCTGCCCATGGTCTCAACACTGAGATCTCCGCGCTCGAGATATGCATTATTGACAGATGTTATCTCTATCTCGCCACGTGCCGAAGGTTTAACGTTCTTTGCGATCTCAACAACATCGTTGTCATAGAAATACAGTCCCGGCACCGCATAATTGCTCTTGGGATTCTGGGGCTTCTCCTCTATTGAGATAGCCTTCTTGTTCTCATCAAACTCAACAACCCCGTATTCTCTCGGATCACGCACATAGTATCCGAAAATCGTTGCTCCCTTTTCTCTTGAAGCCACTTCTCTTAAGAGCTTTGAAAAGCTCTGTCCGTAGAAAATGTTGTCTCCAAGAACAAGCGCAACACCGTCATTTCCTATGAATGACTCACCGATTATAAATGCATCTGCAAGTCCTCTCGGATACTCCTGGATCGCATAGTGAAGGCTTAAGCCAAGCTGGCTGCCGTCACCTAAAAGTTCTTTGAACACAGGAAGATCCCTGGGTGTTGATATGATGAGTATCTCTCTTATTCCCGCCAGCATCAGTGTGCTGAGCGGGTAATATATCATTGGTTTGTCATAAACCGGCATGATCTGTTTAGATATAGCCTTTGTTAACGGGTATAACCTTGTGCCGGATCCTCCGGCAAGTATGATCCCCTTCATAAAGCCTCCTTATAACGGTCAGGATTAATATCCCAGATAACTCAGATTCATATCGGTGTTACCGCTTATGCCTCCGACAGATCCCTTTGAAGAATACTGCCAGAGATCATATTTGCCTGAATATGTGGGCTGAGTATTGTACTGAGCCAGCCATATCTTATAAGCACTTAACGATCCGACATTCATCTTTCCTGAAAGCCATGACTTGTTTGCGTATACACCTGCTGTGTAACCGCTGTTCTTTATTGTTTCACAGAACGCCTTTATAACTGCTGTTCTTGTGTTTGAATCTATTCTGTCACCACGGCCGCCGCTGTCCTCGACATCAAGGAATACAGGATATGAGATCTTGTAACTCTTTATAAGACCTATCGTCATTGATGCTTCCTCTACGGCTTCGACATCTGATATAGCCTGGCTGAAGAAGTAGATTCCGACTTTAAGTCCAGCATCGGTCGCACCCTTGATATTTGTCTTGAACTTGGGATCCTCGACCATTACACCTGTTGAAGATCCTCTGTATCCGCATCTGATGATTACGAAAGATACGCCCGAATTCTTAACAGCTGTCCAGTTGATGTTTCCGTTCCACTTTGATACGTCGATACCAAGAGTTCCTGAACCCTTCATAAGAGCACCGGTGCTGTCGAAGTTGTACTTCGCACCCTGGATTACCTGCTCACCTGTAACCTTGTTACCGTTCTTATCAAAGAAGTATGTCTCGTTGTTTATAACCTGCCAGCCTGTGTACTTGTAAGCTGTTGTATCATCTGCTGCAGGCTCGTATTTCTTGAAGAATTCCTTTGCTGTATAGTAATCAGCGTATTTAGCTTCAACATACTTTCCTTCAGAATCCTTGATGTATATCTGATTGCCCTGCTTATCCTTAAGAGGGGTTGTCTTGTCTTCCTTGGGATTGATACCCGGTGAAGGAGAAACTGTTACTTTTGCTGTTGCGCTCGCGCTTGCATTTGCTGCTGCTGTTAATGTGGGAGCTGCTGCCGCACTTGATGCTGCTGCATTTGTTGCTGCCGCATTTGTTGCTGCTGCGTTTGTTGCTGCCGCTGCGGACGCAGATGCATTTGCTGTTTCCTGAGCTGCAGCTGAAGCTGAAGCTTCTGCAGATTTTGTGGCTTCTACGTCTACTGTCGGTGACGGTGTTTCTTTGGGTTCTTCCGTCGGTGTGGGGGTCTCCCCTTCCGGCGTAGGTGTTGTTTCCGTAGGATTCTCAGAATTCTGATTTTCCGTATTTGTTCCATCAGCACTTGCTCTCTGTAACATGTACGGAGCAGGGAAGATCCTCTTTGAAGCATACTGTCTGTCATCCGTTACCATAGGGGTTATGCCTATAGCCTTAGCCGACTTGTTGGTCGGTGTGGGAGTGATCTTTGCGGGATCGAGGATAGAAGACTTTGTTACTGTTGAATATCCGTCAGTAAGTGCCGTCTTTGTGGACTCAACCCACTCTACAGTATCTGCGAGGGAACCTTCGGTAGCAAGTCCAGCCGCGGTATCCTCTTTCTTTGCGTTGATCTCGGACTCTTTCTTTACCTCGTCCGATACATCTATCTTCTTGTAATCGATATTCTCCTTAACGGTAACGGTTACAGTCTCACGGCTGTAGGTAAGTCCCTTGTCGTCGATATCCATCATCGATACGCTGGTCTTACCGGGTTCCATGTTGTTAAGGTAGATGATTCCGTCCTTGTCATCGTCGACAGCCGTGAACTTTTTGTTCCTTGCATCTACGATTTCTACTTTAAACTCGTGGTTACCAACGAGTTTCTTTGATTTTGCATTGATGAACTTGATCTTAAGATCCTTCTTTACGGAAGTAAGAGTCATTGTAACCGAAATGGTTGTATCTTCTTCCTTCTCCTGGTACTCGGGAAGCTTGTCCTCTTCCTCAACCTCAGGTTCGACCTCTATCTCGGCAAGCATCTTCTTTGCGTCTGCTACTGCAACAAGTTTGCTGCTTCCGGTAACGCCGATAGTCTGCATCTTCTCGCCAAGGTAAGCAAACTCAGCAACCTTTGTCTGGGTAGCTTTAGAAGATGAATAGACAACTCCTGTGATGATAGCTACAAGAACTACTAAAATACCTGTACCCATTACCAGATAGTCAAGTCCTGACATCTTTTTAAAGAATGCTGTAACCTTATCTATGAATCCGCCGTAGAATACCTCATCGTCCTCGTCGATCATCTCTTCTTCGGCTTTTCTTCTCCTCTTTCTGCGACTGCTCTTTACATCAGCCTCATCGTCGTTTGAATCTGCCCATGCAGCATATTCATCGGCTGCAGAATCAGCTTTTTTCTTCTTTTTCTTTGCGCCTGCTGCCACAGCTGCTGCTGCAACGGCTCCCGCTGTCTGCTGCTCCTCGCCGTCTTCATTAAGATAGATGACTCCTGTATCGCCTGATGAAAGCTCCCTGCTCTCCCTTGCTTCTCTGTCGGCCTCTTCTATCTTTGCTCTTTCATATTCGTCCATCTCGTAGGTGACTTCAGGAATATCCATGTCATCACTCTTACGGTTTTTGTTTGCAGCCGCGATCCTTTCCTCTTTTGTCATCACGGGTGCGTTTATCTCATCCACGTCAAACATCTGAGTAGAGAACATGTCATCCTTATTGTTGTACATGTCTATCTCAGCCTGTTTCATGGCTGCCTTCTTTGCCTCGGCCTTTTCACGGATCTTCTGCTCGTTTGCTGCAGCTACCGCTTCTCTTACTTTCTTTCTCTCGGCTATGTTTGCCTTGATAGCCTCATCGGAAGCGTTTCTTCTTGCGAGCTCTTCTTTCTGTGCTTCGAGATTTCTTGCTCTCTTTTCTTCTATCTCGGCTTCTCTTTTAGCCTTAAGCTCGGCAAACTTCTCTTCCTCTGTCTTTTTGAGCTCTACTATCGGTATGAAAGGCTCGTCATCGTCAACCTTTTCTTCCTCGGTTCTGTATGCCCAGCTTACATCGGGTTTCTCCTCTTCGGGAACCTTGTCAAGATCGGCTTCATGTTTCTCGTCCGCAGATAAAAGGAATTCCTCGGGGATATAGTTCAATCCGCTCGTAAGTCCGTCTAACAGAACCTTTTCTTCCTCTGCTTTGGCATCTTCAGTAAAGCCTCTTGCGAAATCATATTTCTTTCCTGTTTCGGGATCGACTTCCAAATTATCCAGCTCTCTTTTCACATCTAACTGAGACCAGTTTTGTGTGGAATCAAGATCAATAAATTCTCTGTCATCATTCATGTTAAAATACACTCCAAATAATCTACATATTGTGTTTGCGGTACAATTATGCATCTACAGGTTGTGAAAGGACACAAAGACCCATAGTCTTGTTAATTATATCATTTTTCTATGATATATACAACCCAAACAAAAAACCGCGGTGTATCAGATATTGTACACCGCGATGCCTGCAAGGATTATTATTATTCCTATTACTTTATTACGTGTGAATCTCTCTTTGAAAAAGATGTAAGACAGGACGGGAACCAGTATGTATCCCAGTGATTCGATGATCTGTATCGTCATGTATCTGACGCCCCTGTATGCGAACATGGTCGCCAGAACCGAGGTGAACATCAATGCATATCCTGTTATGACCGGTGCGTTCAGATAATCATCCAGAAACGATTTGTGAGGTCTCATCGCACCTTTCTTTAAGAGTATCTGGGAGAAGCCCGCTATGGTCACGCTGACCACCGCTATCAATACGTATATGTTCATTTATCTTCCCCCCTCTCCTGTATCGGATCCGGGTTGAAGATTAACGACAACCGTCCCTATAACGACCAGTATTATGCCCGCCATCTGTTTGATGCTCAGACTCTCTTTGAAGATGAGCACGGACCACAGTGCGGTCCACAGTATCGCCATCGATCTGTTGGCATAAGCGACAGACAGATCAAATCTCTTTATCATCTGCTGCCAGCAGATTGCATAGACTCCCAGCACGCATACCTCTCCCGCATAAAACAGAAAGAATTCAAGTGAAAGCGGCTCTGCTTTGGTCGCAAACTTCGCTATTATGCTGTTGATCGTGTATATGATCACGATCATCTGAAGCAGTATTATATTGAAAATCTTGGATCTGCTCATATCTTTCAATCTTCTCTGCTCCATCTTCCGCTCGCTCCGCAGGGGAGTACGAGTCCGTTACCGCTCACCGGCAGACCTATCTCGGACGATTCGACTTTTCCGCCGTATATTTTTTTAACGGTCATGCTCAACATATATGTCAGTACCGCCGGCTGAAGACCGGTGGTATAAGAATTCACAAGATAAAACAGAGGATCATCGCTTAAAATGTCCATCGTGAGTTCTATGAACGGATAGATGGAATCCTCTATCTTCCATATCTCGCCTTTGGGTCCTCTTCCGTAAGATGGAGGATCCATGATGATCGCATCGTATTTATTGCCTCTTCTGATCTCTCTTTCAACAAACTTAACACAGTCGTCAATGAGCCATCTTACAGGTCTGTCGCTCAGTCCTGATGATGCGGCATTTTCCTTTGCCCAGTTGACCATGCCTTTAGAGGCATCCACATGTGTGACGCTCGCTCCGGCAGCGGCAGCACTCAATGTGGCACCGCCTGTGTATGCAAAGAGATTCAAAACTTTTACGGGCCTGTTTGCCTCTCTTATGAGTTTTGAGAACCACTCCCAGTTGACAGCCTGTTCAGGGAACAGTCCGGTATGCTTAAAGCTGAAGGGTTTTAAGTTAAAACGAAGATCTCCGTAGCCTATCTGCCATTCCTCGGGAAGATCAAAGAATTCCCACTCACCGCCACCGGCTTTGCTCCTGTGGTAATGACCGTTTTTCTTTTTCCAGCCCGCAGCTTTCTTTTCGCTCTTCCATATGACCTGGGGATCGGGGCGCACAAGGATATAGTCTCCCCATCTTTCCAGTTTTTCTCCGTTTGAGGTATCTATGACCTCATAATCTTTCCATTTATCAGCGATCCACATATATTGCCTCAGTTAAGTTTTATAAGCTTATCAAATCTTTCTGCAACAGCCTTTGCGCCGGCTTCGTTTATATGATAATCATCCACAAGGTATTTATCCCTTGTGTCAACATTTATTACTCCGAAATACAGATCTATAAATGACACACCGCAGGTTGCACAGGTTGCGACCTCACTGCCTAGGTAATCATTCAATGTACCGTTTGCAAGGTCTATAATCGTAGCGTCAACATAGTAATCATCTATCGTTTTACCGCAGGCCGGTGCAGACAGGACCACTATCCTTATATATGGATATCTCTCCTGGAGCAGCTTAACGGATGCACTCAGTGCACCGCTAAACGTTGCAACATCATTCTCATCATATGGATTGTATATGTTCCTGTGATCGATATAGTCATTAAGGTCGTAAGATATGACTATACAGTCAACTGTACTGAGATCTATACCCTGAAGTCTCTGGGCTCTTTCATAAGCCTGCTCGGAAACACTTTCTGCCGAACTTATAACATTTGAGACATCACCGTTTACAAGACCGCTGACCACATCATAAAGACTGATGCCGTCCACGGGATTGCTCAGATCACCTGCCGCGCTTGTCCTGCTCTGATAAGAATCCGGGATGGATGCGTTTATCATCATATCGGCCTTTGTGACAGCAGCAAGTTCGCTGCAAAGATAGTTTGAGTCACCGTTATCGGCAAACGGCGAGTTGCCCAAAGTAAGGATGGTAAGGATACCGTCTTCGGGTTTTCCCTGCATCTGCTCATTGGTCATAGGCTGAATGTAATCATTCGGTTCAGTATCAAATTCAGAGGTGTCCTCATTCGGATCGATCTCGATACGCTGCCCCCTGTTCCACATGAAAAGACTGATAACGCATATCGCCAAAACCACGATGACCATCAGAAAGAATATCTTGTGACCTGTATTCTTATTCTTCGAAAGCTGCTGTTTTTTCTCTTCGATGTCGCCAAAGTCCTCATCGTCGAATTCAAAGCTCTCGTCTATCTTGTTTTTCATATCCTCGAAATCACTTTTAACTTTCTTTTTTGCCATGTTACTCCTCCGCATCAAAGAAATCCACTTTCAGATTTCTGTAAACATCATAATGAGTCGTTGCTCCTATCCTGGCAAGCTCATGCTCCTCGGGAGTTCCACCGGTAAGTATCCTCTCCTTGTCTATTACAACATAGTTGCAGTTATACTCGGTAGCATACTCAGAAAGTTCCCCCAGATCGATGACCGGCTCAAGATAAAGGTCATACAACGGATTTTCGAGTCTCTTCCAGCTCTGTACCATCGAATCACGGCCGTAAGCAAGCTGGATAGTGGTCGTGTACTGACGCACATAGTGAGCCAGATCCGTAGGCACGACAGCCCAGACTCTTTCCCTGCCCTCTTCAGGCTGTATCATCTCACAGATATCGACAACCTCCTGGGGAAGATGATATGCATTTTCCGCAGGGGTCATATATACGCTCTTGTAAACATAGGTACCGCTCATGATAAGGATACCGCTCAAAAGTGCGAGTCCCATCCTGGTGTGGACACCGATGACACGACATCCCGCATAGGCGATTACTACAGTCATGGGCAACAGCCACAGTATCCTGTAATAGGTCCCCTCATCAAGTCTGTCATATATCATGTAAAAGTAGGGTACAAAGAATACCACCTGGATCAGTGTCGGAGCATAGACAAGCAAAGCCTTGATCCTCTTGTCCTCCTCCGTGAACCACAGATATATCAACGCTATTATAAAGAGTATGCAATAGTACCCTGTTCCGTTATATGCTTTAAAGATCTCAATGATCGCTTCCATTATTTCTCCTGTCCGCCGATCATATCAGCAGGAACATCGCACCGTAGACAACAAGCGGCACGCATGTGATCATCAGTCTCAACAGTATCTGTATATTCTTCTCTCTGACAGTCAGGACGAGTCCGCTGACACCGATAAGCATCGCGATCAAAAATACACTCGCGGTGGAGCTCATCGCAGCGACTATGTTTAATGCAAAGAGCACAAACCACAGTCCCAGTCTTCTGTCGCCCTCCTGGCTCTCACTGTCAAATATGTTAAGAAGCAGCCATATGACACCGGGAATGCAAACATTTGCGAGGAGGGATTTGCCCTGCCATGTCCTGGTCATCAAAAAAGTGGCATTTGTATATATGGAAACATTGCCAAACACATGCATGATAGCTACAAATATCATGAATATCGGCAGTTTGTTTCTTTCTCTCCTTAAAATGTTCTTTCCTATCTCCATATATATGAGATAAGTGTAGGGGATCAAGAGTATCCCTAAGATATGGTGGGCCACTATAGTGGGATGTATATCACTCATTCCCGAAAGGTAGGCTATCCATATGGGGAATACAGCCAGACTGTGTCTTAAGTCTATGGATGTGGAAAGTCCCGTATACGGTCTTATCCTGTAAAGCGTATCGGTCTGTGTCGTAAGCAGTGACTGAACAACATAGTATGCGTCATCACCGTCAAACGATGCCATTCTCATGAACATCACAAGCTGGAACAAAACGATGCCCACAAAGACAACCCATTCGATTATCTCCTCTATGGTGAGGTTTCTGCTAAACGCAGGCTGAGCTAAAAGCTTTTTGTCTTTTCTTACTTTAAATACTGTAAGCACGATACCCGCAACACTCATCACAGAAAGAAGGATCGTATACAGTGTCTTTATCAGTCCGAAACCAAAATCACACGCAATGACTATCGGAACAGCCATGAGCTGGAACAGTGCAAGGCACATGATAAGGCCGCTCAGATAGATAACGGGCGTTGTAGTCCTGTTTCTGCTGATAAAGAAAGTCGGTACCAGCCCGCAGGCAAATGGTACAATTATTAAAATTAAAACAAGAATTAATATTTTTAAAACCATCATTCGTACCAGTTATCCCATATGGCGGGATAATCATAACCGTTTGTCAGTTCATATAATACAGCTATCTCTTCTTCCAGGTTCTGCCTTGTGACTCTGCACTCACCGTCCGCAAAACACTGTGCCATATAGTTGCAGATCTCGGGACTGTAATGCGTATAGTCAGCATAGTTATTTAAATTACATATGATATCTTTTCTGTTCTGAAAGAAGTATAATTCCACATTTTCGTATTCAAGAAGCCTGTTGCTCATATACCTGTACTTTTCCATTACGATATCAAGTTCGCCCCTGTTACATACATCATTCCAGTAAAGAATGCTGTAGGGAGGATAGAATATCGTGAATGTAGTCTCGGGATGAGCTTCTATATAAGGGATGATATTTACATCCAGGTTCTTTTCGATAGCCTCTATGAACTCATCTGCAGATGCACTGCTCTTTTCCTTTGGCGCCTCCTCATAATACATGAGGACCAAAGCCTTCTGATAATGCTCATCCTGCCACCAGAAAGGATAGATCATGTTCCAGTTTGTGGAATCGCTCCTGTCAAACAGAGGTTTAACACAATAATCGAGCATTATATCCTTATTAAATACATACTTCACATCGTTAAGTATGTTCTTATCGTAAAGATAACCGGTGATAGGAAACTTGGTTTCATCGATATCTCCGGAATAATTCATCTCATCGATCCCAAGAAAGACTCTCTTGATGCTGTCTTTTTTTGCATCAAAGATTATCTCCATGATGTTGCTCTGATCTTTGGGATACGCTCCGTTATATGGTAATTTAACTGTATTTAATCCCAGCTTCTCATTAAAAACATCCGTATTGAAATTAACGACCATGGATGAACCGAGTATAACAGAGTCATAATCCATATGTCTGGCAAGTCCCGGATTCATGTCCACCTGATCATCTACTATATAAGGAAACTTCTCAAGCGGTGCATGATAATGAAAGAACGGATCTATATATATGATAACAGCAGCCCATATGATAAGGCCTGTTATGACTGTTATTCCGAATATCTTAAGCCAACCGCCTGCCGGTTTCATAAAACAGCTCCTTAGAAGTTAAAATACAGAAATGTTCCCACTCCCGAAAGAGAGACAACACACCATACAAACACAGCTCCGCATATTATAGCATGAATCGGTTCAAACTTCATCTTTGCACCAAGCTCATGCGTATTCGGCATAAAAAATACCATCAAAGGACAGATTATCGCATATCCGATGATCACTATATATCTGCCAAATGATAAGGATGACAGATGAAGCACCTTAAGAATATACCAGAATTCTCCCTTATTGAAAAGCTCAGCCATATTGTAGGAGAATGTCATATCTCCGATAACGACTCTTTTAAGTACGAGTATCGCCTGTGAGATATCATTTGCCCTGAAGAACACCCATGCTATCGACACAAAAATGAATGTGAGCAGTACGCTTACAATCCGCTTTACGCTTATCTTTGCTGCATCGTTTTTTTCCTTATTTATCGTAAGCGCTCTGGTTATGACATACAAAACACCGTGCATGCATCCCCAAAGGATGAAATTCCAGCCTGCTCCGTGCCATAATCCGCTCAAAAAGAACACGACAAACAGATTCAGATACATCCTGGCCTTTCCTTTTCTGTTACCGCCAAGAGGTATATATATGTTCCTTGTAAAGAATCTGCTTAAGGTTATATGCCATCTCTTCCAGAATTCTATGATGTTTCCGGCTTTATACGGCGAATTGAAGTTTATCGCTATATCAAAGCCAAACAGCCTTCCTATACCGACCGCCATATCGCAGTATCCGCTGAAATCAAAGTATAACTGCAGTGTATAGAAAAGGATCACGATGAGCGCATCAGGTCTTGAAAGGATATCTGCATTCTCATACCCGAAATCAACCGCTCTTCCAAGCATATCCGCTATAAGTACCTTCTTTGCAAGTCCGGAAACAAAGATGAAAACACCGCCCGAAAACTTCTCGATATCAAATCTGCTTTCCTTTATCCTTGCAAACTGCGGAAGCATCTCAGCAGCTGTTACTATAGGTCCCGCTATAAGCTGCGGAAAGAACGTGATAAACAGCGCATAATCGACAAATCTCACATTATCCACCTGTCCGTCGTAAGCATCATGCAAAAAGGATATCTGCTGAAAGGTAAAGAAACTGATGCCCAAAGGAAGCAGGATGTTTCTCATCGCTATGTTGCTCTTAAAGAGAGCATTTATGTTCTGTGCAAAGAAATCGTAATATTTGAAATAGAATAAAACAGCAATATTGGCTGCCACTCCGACAGCCAATATTTGTTTTTTCTTTTGTGTGACACATATAAATCTGTAAAGCGCATAGTTCACTGCCACCGAGCCTATCATTATAGCCAGGTAATACAGATTGAAATATCCGTAAAACCACAGTGAGAATGCTATCAGCCACGCCTTGGCCGCATCAGTGTGACTGTCCTTCAGAAAATAGAATCCCAGGACACAAAGCGGCAAAAACGCGAATATGAAGATATACGAATTAAACAGCATCAGTCTTCTCCGTCAATGTATCATTAGATCAATACTCATCGTCGTCGTAATCATTTCTTCTGTAGATGACAACTCCGATAACAGATGCAAGTATTATGAGCACTGCAGCGATGATAATTATATATACCTGCATGGGCAGTGCGCCGTCTTTGCCGGTATTGTCGGCTGCTGCCATGATACCGTCATTGTCGTTTTGATCTTCGTCATCCGCATATACGCTTGTTCTGTCAGGTATCGCATCTGAATTACCGGGCTCAAGCGATTTATCTGAATATACTATCACATACTCGGATGCATGCTGCAATTTAAATACTGCCTCACAATCCTGTGATACTACGGTAGCATCCATGTACGTGAGACTTCCGTCCTCAGGATTGTACCAGAACAGGTTTGCAACCTTTCCTATATACTGTTCACCTGTAGGAACATGGATTGATACAGGGAAGTCAAATCTTCCGTCATACTTGATCTCTATAGCGATATAATCGTTCTTACCTGCAACATCCTTGATCGTGTTCTCATCTATAGATTCGTCATTAAGATCGACTCTGAGGTCTATGTTCACATCATCCAGGTTAGCATCAGTCAGATCCATATCCCATACAACATCGTTTGCCATGGTGATACGAAGTTTCTTGTTATCCTCTGAGATGTACTCAGTGATCTTTTCCTTATCAAGAACTGTTGAAGACATCATTACGATCTCTATAGGTTTTGTACCCTGTTCAAATTCATCTATCTTCTCTATAACAGGAACAACCGGTGTAGGATCTGATCTCTTAACAGATTCATCAGTATTCTTATTCTTAACAGGTGTAGGTTCTGCTGCAATGGTGGGTGCACTCGTAGGTGTTACCTTAGGTTCGCTCGTAGGCGCAGGTGCACTCGTAGGTGTTGCCTTAGCTACACTTGTAGGTGTAGGTATACTCGTAGGCGTTGCCTTAACCACACTTGTAGGCGTAGGCACACTTGTTGGAGTGGGTACACTCGTAGGTGTAGGCATGCTTGTCGGTATAGGTATGCTCGTTGGTTTAGGCACACTTGTAGGTGTAGGTACACTCGTAGGTGTGGGCACACTTGTCGGTGTAGGTATGCTCGTTGGTGTGGGCACACTTGTCGGTGTAGGTATGCTCGTTGGTTTAGGCACACTTGTCGGTGTAGGTATGCTCGTTGGTGTGGGCATACTTGTTGGTGTAGGCATACTCGTTGGTGTGGGCATGCTTGTTGGTGTAGGCACACTTGTTGGTGTCGGCATACTCGTAGGTGTGGGCATACTTGTTGGTGTAGGCATGCTCGTTGGTGTCGGTATACTTGTCGGTGTAGGCATACTTGTCGGTGTTGCCATAACGGAAGGCGTTACCGCACCATATCCGCATCTTTCACATACACCATTTTTCATCTTATGTCCAAGCTTTGGTGCTTCTTCAGTGTATGATTCACCGCATCCGCACTTATATGTGTTTATACCATCCTCAGTACATGTTGCAGTACATTCAGACAACGTGAAATCATGCACATGAACAGGTATCACCTTAAGCTCATATTTGCATCGCTTACATATATTTGACTCAGAGAAGTCATGTCCGAGAGCCTCAATGGGTTCGGTATAGGTATCACCGCAGCTGCATGTATAGGTCATCTCACCGTCATTTAAGCAGTCAGCCTCTTTTGTTACCTTTGAGGTATATAAATGCTCATGACTGGGCTTGATCTTGGGGATCTCCTCTGTATATACATCACCGCAGTTCTCACATGTGTATGTACGTACACCCGCTTCTTTGGTCGTAGCTTCTTTTGTTACAACTCCCACATAGTTATGTCCGGTAGCTGTCTCCGTTAACACTTCCTTCTTTCCGCAGATCTTACATGTTCTTGTAAGCTCTCCGTCATTTTCACAGTCAGCATGTGTACCTTCCCAGTCTCCAAACTCATGGCTGTTACATACAACCTTTATATCTATGTTGAGTTCAAGAGGTTCGTAACATGAAGGATCAGGACAGTAATATGCCTTAACCTTCACTGTTCCGGTCTTCTTAGATACAGTCGCAGAAGGATCTGACCATGCATAACCCTGAGGAAGTACAACTGCCGATAACTCGCTTCCCGCATCTATGGTAAGAGAGGTGGGAAGAGTCAGGCTGTTTACATCCACTGTTGCCTTGTCGACAGTCACAGGCACAGTTATCGTTATCTCATTGTATCTGCTGTTGTCGGGACTGTATATCACACTGTAACCTTCATTTGCAACAGAAGGTATCACAGTGTCATCCACCCACTTAAAGTTCTCGGGCAGTTCTATATCCTTTAATGTCTGACTTTCACTGTATGTCACATGTATATCAGGCACAGGTATCTTTGATACCGCTATATCTGCCTTTATGACATTGACCTTACATGTGACGGTATTTGTCGTGTTCTCTGTTCTCTTTGCAGATATGGTGACACTTCCGGGCTTTATACCTGTTATCACACCGTTCTCATCAACAGTTGCGATCTTACTGTCTGAGCTTGTATAGGTGATAGGTGCATCTGTATTCTGTCCTCCGTTGATAAGAGAGATAAGTACAGCATTCTGATCAACGGGAAGGTTGTTGACCTCATCAACATTTAAGCTTAAAACATCGGTAGCATTGGGTTTGATGCATCTGCCCTTGGGCATGTTTTGATAGACCGGTATCTTAAACACAAACGGATTATCCATAAGAGACGCAGCCTTATATGCCTTGAAAGTAGAGTATCCTTCACTCTGAGGTGCCTTGATATTCTGCATATACTGGTGTGTATACAGGGTTCCGTCACTGCCGTCAACGTCAAATTTCTGAAGGTAGGCCGTATCCTGTCCTCTAAGGACATAGTTTTTGGCAACGACTGACGCTCCACCTGCCAAGGATTTGGTCCTTGTATTCCATCCCTGTTTTTTTGCATGGGTAAGGCCATTCTTATATGTATCCTCTACTGTGGCACCGTTGGCAGCTATATTGAAATAGTTGTAATAGCCTTCAAATCCGGGATACTTTCCGGAGATGAGCTGTGATGTTCCTCTTCCCTGTTCCTGCTTGACACGTGAAGCAAGAGCGATGGGGCTCATATTCAAAGAGGATCCTATATCAACAAAAGTCTGCGCATAGCTCTTGTTGCTGTCCTCAACGTTTCCTGCCATAAATGTGCTGTTTAATACCTTCTGTACAGCCTCCACGCTGTGTGCTCCCTCATTGTATGTCTCCTGCTCAAACATGAAGACATAATCTTCAACAAGGAAGTTTCTGGGATCCATACAGTATGCTATGATCCCATCCGTTGCGATATACCAGCCTGCAGTTCCGGCAGACGGACCTTTCTTGAATGATGAATCCTCACTTTTGCCTATCAGGCTTCGTTCTCCCAAAGATTCCTGATATACAGCAGTATTCCAGTCTATGTTTATATTCTGTCTTACAAATTTCCATGTCGGATGGGCCTTTTTGAGCGCATAAAGAGCATCCCTGTAGCTTTCGGGGAACTGCTCGATATCGGCATAATCAATACCCTGTCTCAATTTCTCCCTGCCTACAGTTGTTATATAACTGTCCTCCCAGGCCAAAAACCTCTCATCGGAGCTTGCCAAAAACTCTCTCTCGATATAGCCGGTAAGTGTTCCTCCCGCATAAGTGTAATCAACCTTGTACCAGACATTTCTTCCCTCATCTATACCGACAGATGTTATGGATACGCTCTGTCCTGATGCGATGGCAGCCACATCCTCACTGTAAGGATCGGGCTCACTCTTTATGACATAGGAATCCTTAAGATATACTGCAGCCAGTATCTTACGTTCCCCTGCCAGCTTTTCGAGCGCTGCTTTTGCTGAATCGGGATCACTTATTACATAGTTTGAATCCTTGACCGCAGCAAAGGCAAATGCAGGTATATTCATGACAAGCACAAAGGCAAGCATGAATGCCGTTATTCTTTTTAAAATTCTCTTCATCATCGTTTTACGCACTTTTTATCCCCTTGTAACCCCTTTTTAAAGCTTCCCTTAATTTTTTCCGTAGTACTCCCAGAACCAGTCGGCAAATCTCTTAAGACCGGTCTCTATGGGTGTTGACGGTTTGAAATCAAAATCTCTCATCAGTTCGCTTACATCGGCGTAAGTCCTAAGAACATCACCGGGCTGCATAGGCAGGAATTCCTTTACAGCCTCTATTCCCAGCTTATCCTCCAAAACAGCCACGAAGTCCATAAGCTTCTCAGGCTTGTTGTTTCCGATGTTATATACTTTGTAAGCCGCACCCAGATCGTCTTCTTTTGGCGGATTGCAAAGGATGTTGAACACGCCTGTCACTATATCGTCTATGTATGTGAAATCCCTTTCCATGTTCCCGTGATTGTATATCTGTATGGGCTGTCCCGCACGCATCTTTAACGCGAACTTGTATGCAGCCATATCAGGTCTTCCCATCGGACCGTAGACCGTAAAGAAACGCAGTCCCGTTGTCTTCATGCCGTAAAGCTTGCTGTAGCTGTATGCCATGAGCTCATTTGACTTCTTGGTCGCAGCATAAAGGCTGACCGGTCTGTCCACCTTGTCATCCGTGCTGAAAGGTATCTTGTCGTTTCCTCCGTATACCGAACTTGAAGATGCATACACAAGATGTTTAACAGGATTGTGTCTGCACGCCTCAAGGATGTTTGCAAAGCCGACAAGGTTTGAGTTTATGTACGCATCGGGATTCTCGATACTGTATCTTACTCCCGCCTGCGCAGCCAGGTTAACGACAACGTCGGGCTTATACTCCTCAAATATGCCCATGAGCGTCTCTTTGTCTGAAATGTCGGCCTTTATAAATGTGAAACTCCCGTTATCCCTTATCTGATCCAGTCTGTGTTCTTTGAGACTGACATCATAATAATCATTCATATTGTCAATACCGATAACCTTTGCTCCGGCTTCCAGCAGTCTCTTTGAGAGATGATAGCCGATAAAGCCTGCCGCTCCCGTTACCAGATATGTGTAATCTTTGTTAAATTCTTTCATGATTCCCCTTTATATATAACGATTTACATAATGTACCACATTCAATATAACACTTTTGTTTACATAAATCCACTATTTTTGTAAACTTAAAGGAATCTTAATAAATTAAAAAACCTGCACATACACTGTACAGGTTTTCCGATATCATATTCTTAAAGGTATTATTCCTCTATATGCTCCATTCCGATCTTTATTATCGATCTTACATGATCATCAGCTATCGAATAGATGATTGACTTGCCTTCTCTTCTTGTCTTTACCAGCTTGCTCTGCTTTAAGATCTTTAACTGATGCGAGATCGCTGACTGTGTCATATCCAGTGCCTCAGCCAGGTTTGCAACGCATACTTCCGATTCGCACAGGACAAAGAGCATCTTTATCCTTGTTGAATCCCCGAATATCTTAAAAAGCTCAGCCAGATCGTATAACTCGTTTTCATACTTTTCACAATTCTTGTTCATACACACACCTTTCCTTTATCCCCGATCACAACTTCTTTACAAACAGTGCCCTGATCGCATTTATCACAGCTATCACCATAACGCCCACATCAGCGAATATCGCCACCCACATGTTTGCGATACCCACAGCTCCGAGTATGAGGCATATGATCTTTACGCCTATCGCAAATATCGTATTCTCATACACTATGCGCATGCATTTTCTTGCGATCCTGATGGCTTTTGATATCTTTCTCGGATCGTCATCCATAAGCACTATATCGGCAGCCTCTATTGCAGCATCGCTGCCAAGAGCGCCCATTGCTATTCCTATGTCAGCTCTTGATAAAACAGGAGCATCATTTATTCCATCCCCCACGAACGCAACCTTTTGTGCCGAATTCTTTTTCTTAAGGATCTCTTCGACCTTTGTTACCTTGTCGGCAGGTAGAAGCTCACTGTATACTTCTTTTATCCCAAGTAAGCCGGCCACTTTTTTGGCAACCCTGTCCGAGTCACCCGTTAACATCACGGTACCCGAAACGCCATCGTTATGAAGCAGGCTTATAGCTTCCTTTGCACCCTCTTTTACAACATCCGATATGATGATGTATCCTGCGAATCTGTCATCAACCGCAACATACACGACAGTCCCGGTCTCTTTTAAGTCTTCAGGGACATTGAGGCCAAACTTACGCATGAGTTTGATATTGCCGGCCAGAACTCTCTTACCGTCCACAAGAGCGCTTATACCGTGACCGCTTATCTCTGTCACGTCATTTACTCTGTCTCTGTCGATTTCTTTAGCATATGCCTTCTTAAGGCTTAAACTGATCGGATGGTTTGAATCCATCTCCGCCATTGCGGCATATTCGACAAGCTGCTCCTTTGTCATTTCCGGATCAGCCGGAACTGTCTCGCATACCTCAAAGACTCCCTTTGTAAGGGTACCTGTCTTGTCAAAGACCACATATCCCGTTGAAGCCAGAGCCTCTAGATAGTTTGAACCTTTTATGAGGATACCCGCTTCACTGGCACCTCCCAGTCCTGCAAAGAAACTGAGCGGTATGCTTATAACCAGAGCACACGGACAGCTTATTACCAAAAATGTCAGTGCCCTGTATATCCATTGTCCGAAGTTTGCATCATTTCCCGTTATCAAAAGGATCACAGGCGGCAGTATCGCAAGTGCGAGTGCACTGTAGCACACAACGGGAGTGTAATACTTTGCAAATTTCGAGATAAAGTTCTCCGACTTTGATTTTCTCGATGCTGCATTCTCAACAAGATCCAAAACCTTTGATGCTGTGGATTCACCGAACTCCTTTGTCGTCTGTATCTTTAAGACGCCTGATATGTTTACACATCCGGATATGACGTTATCCGTCTCACTCACATCAAGCGGAACACTCTCTCCTGTAAGGGCTGCGGTATTGAGTGAGGATACTCCCTCAACTACCACACCGTCTATCGGTATCTTCTCTCCGGGTCTTACTACGATGACAGATCCTATCTCGACCTCATCGGGATCCACCTGTTCAAGTTTGCCGTCCCTTTCTATATTTGCATAGTCGGGACGTATATCCATTAGATCGGATATGTTCTTTCTGCTCTTTCCTACCGCTATGGACTGGAAGAGTTCTCCGATCTGGTAAAACAGCATTACTGCAACGGCTTCCGTATAATCTCCGTTATATATAAGAGCGACCGCTATCGCTCCAAGCGTTGCCACTGCCATTAAGAAGTTCTCATCAAAGACCTGTCTGTTCTTTATTCCCTTTAAGGCTTTTCTTAAGATCTCATAACCAACTGCAAGATAGGGTATCATGTACAGAAAGAACAGTATCACTCTTCCTGTCGGGAAGCTGCCGTTTATGAGTTCCTCATAGGCTATGAATCTCTCTGAAAGCTTTATCGCTGCAAGCAGTACTATCGCAATTATTATGTTTCTTAATGCCTTCTTCTGCTTCTTATTCATTGATCGCACCGTTCTTTAGATGTATATCTCACAATCATCTTCAACTTTTTTGCAGTTAGCCAGAACATCCTTCATTATGCTCTTGTGATCTGCGCCTTCCTCAAACTCGACTTCCATCTTGAGAGCCATGAAATTAACGATCGCATTCTTTACACCGTTAGTTTTCTTTGCTGCTTCTTCCATCTTGTTTGCACAGTTTGCACAGTCAACTTCGATATCGTATTTCTTCTTCATCCTTTTATACCTCTGTTTTTTCGTATTAACATATGAGCATTTGTTCATATGTTTGATTTAATTATACCCCTTTGACTTTGTCTGTCAAGGGGGTATATAAAAAAATTTCTAATTTATATCAGCAACCGAGCCTCTTTCAACAAAGGTGCACGGTACATAGAGCACGTTGTCCTTAAGCTCAACACCGCTGTCCACGTTGTCGAGACGCTCCACAAGAAGCCTTGCTGCTCCGTCTCCGAGTGCATGCAGGGGCAGTGCCATGGTCGTGAGTCCGGGAAGGAAATATCTGGCGATTATCTGATCGTCGAAGCCGACAACCGAGAAATCCTTTCCTATCTCTATACCTTTTTCACGTGCATACTCATATACTCCTCCGGCCATCCTGTCAGCCATGCAGAACACCGCGGTGATGTCTTTGTCCATGAGCATTTCTATGGCCTCTTTGCCCTCATCCTTGCCCCACAGCGCATAACAGATCCTGTCTGCTCTCTGTTCTATACCGTGGTCGGATAAGGCCCTCAGTGCGCCTTTAAGACGCAGCCTGGTATGCATGTTGTCCTCTCTTCCGCCGATTATGCCTATGTTTTTGTGTCCCTTACCGATAAGATAGCATATCTCCTCGTAAGCGGCGCCCTCATCATCGAGGACCACAGACGGAACCTTGGGATTTTCCTCAAATGCGTATACCATCACGGCAGGTATATCAAGACTCTCCGGAATTTTGTAAGTCTTTCTCGCATGAACGGCTATGTATATGACACCGTCAACCATGACAGAATGAAGCTCTTCGAGGGTCTGGTTTAGGATCTCATCGATCATGTCCTCATTGTGGAACCACTTATCAGACCATCTCGAATAAAGACGTAAGTTTGTAAGGACAGTCTTGTATCCGTATTTTTCCAGATACCTTGTTATTCCCTCAACTATGTTGGGGATGGTAAACTGCGACAGATCCTCGACAACGATACCTATGATACCTGTCTTTTTACTGCGCAGGCTCTTTGCCACTCTGTTGGGCTTGTAGCCGTATTTTGTGACAGTCTCGATTATCCTGTCACGTGTTTCCTCACATGCTTTATTCTTTCCGTTTAATACATTGGATACCGTTGCAATGGATACATTACATTCCCTGGCGATATCTTTTATAGTGATCATGTCTTCCTCCGTTAGGATTCTTTAGGTAAGACTATCTGTATGTGAACATCATCAAGCTGTTTTTTGTCTACTACTGCAGGAGCATCCATCATGACGTCCTGTGCGTTCTTGTTCATCGGGAAAGGAATTATCTCTCTTATCGATTCCTCACCTGCTATGAGCATTACCATACGGTCTACTCCGGGTGCGATTCCACCGTGAGGCGGTGCTCCGTATGTGAATGCGTTGTACATTGCCGGGAACTTGGCCTTAACATCCTCTTCGCCGAGTCCGACAAGTTTGAATGCCTCTATCATGATCTGCGGATCGTGATTTCTGATAGCACCTGATGAAAGCTCAACGCCGTTACATACGAGGTCATACTGATAAGCCAGTATGTCAAGCGGATCTTTTGTCTTTAAGGCTTCAAGACCGCCCTGAGGCATTGAGAAAGGATTGTGGCAGAATTCGAGTTCTCCCGACTCCTCTCCGATCTCATACATCGGGAAATCAACTATCCAGCAGAACTCATAGGTCTCTTTGTTCATATGACCTTCTGCAGCTGCTCCCAGAAGCTTTCTGAACACACCTGCGGTCTTTTGTGCCGTGAGCAGGTTTCCTGCTGCAAGACCTACAAAGTCACCGTTCTTAAGTGAGAGTGCATCTATAACTTCCTGCTTTCTTTCCTGAAGGAACTTGGCGATACCGCCTACCAGCTCACCGTTCTCATCAAGTCTGAACCAGTATGTCTTTTGAGCCGTGGTAACCTCAACATCGGCTATCATTGCATCTATCTGTTTTCTTGTTGCAGAAAGGTTATCTACAACGATAGCTTTAACCACATTTCCCTCGAAAGGTGCAAATCCACAGCCCTTCATGACTTCGGTAGCATCCTTAAGTTCAAGGTCTATTCTGAGATCGGGCTTGTCAGATCCGTATCTGTCCATTGCCTCAAGATAAGGGATGCGGACAAACGGAGCTGTTGAAGCGCTCTTGTAAACACCGTACTTTGCAAATATGGGAGGAAGAACATCCTCGATAACAGAGAAGATATCCTCCTGATCGGCAAATGCCATCTCCATATCGAGCTGATAGAACTCTCCGGGAGAACGGTCAGCACGCGCATCCTCATCTCTGAAACAGGGTGCTATCTGGAAGTATCTGTCAAATCCTGATGCCATTAAGATCTGCTTAAACTGCTGGGGTGCCTGGGGAAGTGCATAGAACTTGCCCGGATGGTTACGTGCCGGAACAAGATAATCCCTTGCGCCTTCAGGTGATGAGCATGTAAGTATGGGAGTCGTGATCTCCATGAAATCATGTGCGGTCATTGCGTTTCTTAACTCAGAAACGATCTTGCTCCTCAAAACGATCTTGCTCTTTACTTCAGGGTTTCTAAGATCAAGATATCTGTATTTTAATCTGGTGTTCTCATCTGCTTCTTTTGAACGGTTTATCTCAAAAGGAAGCTCATTGTGATCACATCTTCCGAGTATCTTTATCGATGTGGGAACAACCTCTATATCACCTGTGGCGATCTGTCCGTTCTTTGAAGATCTTTCTCTTACGCTTCCTGTTACGGATATCGTTGACTCCTTGTTAACGGAATCTATGACAGCCATCATCTCTTCTGTTTCAACAACTATCTGGGTTATTCCGTAAAAATCTCTGAGTAAAACAAATCCGAGATTCTTTGATACCTTTCTTATATTTTCAAACCAACCAACCAATGTGACTTCTTTTCCTGCATCGGAAAGACGAAGCTCATTGCAATTATGTGTACGTGACTGTGTCATGAAAGTACTATGCTCCTCTTTATAAAATCAATATAATTCAATGATATTACAACTTTTTTATAATACATCAGAACGCAAGCTATTTCAAGGGATTAGCGTTCGGTTGTTGACATCATCACGATCCGTGTTATACTCATTTTAGAATAAAAAAGAAAGGCTCGTTCATACGAGTGGGTGGACAGATGTTTAACAGATAGTTTGATTTGGTAGATACAGACGTTTTGATATGGCCCCTTTGGGTCTGTTTGTGTATGCCGGATTGGATTATCGTATTCATCAAAGCCATGTTTTTATGAGCACTTTCGGTATACCTGGTTTATGATTGTACGTATGATCTGCTTTCGGCACGGAAGCGGATCTTTTTGATTTACGGAGTCATATCTGTTTTATAGACAGGAGGTATATATGTCACAGATACAGGTTACAGATCTGACATTTTCATACGAGGGGACTTTTGACACCGTTCTTGAAAATGTCACATTCAATATAGACACAGACTGGAAGCTCGGACTGATCGGAAGGAACGGAAAAGGCAAGACCACACTCTTAAACCTTCTTATGGGCAAATATGACTATAAAGGCAGCATCGTATCCAGCGAGAGATTCGATTATTTCCCATATAGGATATGCGAAAAAGATCTTGCTAAAAATGCAGAGGAACTGATAGAGGTATGGAAGCCTCAGGTCGAGATGTGGCAGGTGCTCATACAGATGAACCAGATAAAGATGGATCCCGAGTGCCTCTACAGACCTTTTAAAACACTGAGTCACGGTGAGAGGACAAGAGTCATGCTTGCTGTTTTATTTGCGGCAGAAAACGAATTCTTACTCATCGATGAGCCGACCAATCATCTGGATATGGACACAAGGCAGACCGTAAAGGAATATCTGTCTTCAAAACACGGCTTCATCCTGGTCTCTCATGACAGGGATCTTCTCGATGCTGTAACAGACCACGTGCTTGTCTTTAACAGAAACAGCATAGAGGTGCAGGCAGGCAATTTCTCCTCATGGTGGGAGAACAAGGAAAAGCAGGATGCATTCGCCATTGCAGAAAACGAGAAGCATGCAAAAGAGATAGGAAAGTTAAGAGCAGCCGCAGACAGGAGCAGCAGATGGGCCGAAAAGAACGAGAACACCAAGATCGGCTTTGATCCCATAAAAGAACACGACAGATGCTTATCGACCAGATCCTATATAGGCGCCAAGACAAAGAAGGCCCAGGCCCGTGTCAAAAACTACGAAAAAAGAGTTGAGCGCGAGATCGAAGAAAAAGAAGGTCTGTTAAAAGATATAGAGCAGGTGACAGATCTTAAACTTAATCCGCTTAAGCATCACAAGGAAGTGCTGGTCAATGCCTCGGAATTAAGCCTCAGATATGAAGGTTGTGAAAACGCACTGTTTGAAGATTTAAGATTCGAGATAAAACAGGGTGAGCGTGTCGTACTTGCGGGTAAGAACGGATGCGGCAAATCAAGCATCATAAAAGCGATACTTAATGAGATAAATAAAAAAGACCACAGTTCGGTCTCATCCGAAAGATGTGATCTTTTGGTATCGGGTACGCTTGATGTCGCATCATCACTCACGGTATCCTACATAAACCAGGATACATCATTTTTGAAAGGCACGCTTAAAAACTTCTGCAAAGAACGTGATCTGAGTGAGAGCCTTTTGCTTGCGGTACTGCGTAATCTTGATTTTGAGCGTTCACAGTTTGAAAAGAACATGGAAGACTTTTCCGAGGGACAGAAGAAAAAAGTCCTTGTCGCTTCCAGTCTCATAACACCCGCTCATCTTTACATATGGGATGAACCTCTAAACTATATCGATGTGTTCTCCCGCATACAGATCGAAAAGCTGATAGAGACTTATAAACCCACCATGCTTATAGTTGAGCATGATGTGATGTTCAGACAGAAGGTCTCTACCAAAACTGTTATGATACAGTAAAATATCTATTCTTCATCCGGCATGAATTCGAGTATATCATCATCACCGGGTGTGAATTCCAATACATCGCTTCCCTCCTTGGCTTCTTCTATAGGGGGGAGCATGGTGCGGATCGCCTGACTTACAGCTTCATATCCGCTCATCATATCATCATGGTCTTTATAGATCGTTTCCTCGTCTGCACTGTCAGCAGCGGCTTCGAGTTTTGCCGCCTTTTCAGACAGTGACATCGCACCGATCATCTTGGATGAGCTCTTGACCGAATGCACATAGACCGCGTAATTCTTCCAGTCTTTGTTCTCAAATGATGTTTCTATATTCTTTGTCTTATTCTTCTTTTCCTGCACATACTCGGTAAGCATCGTGGTGTAAAGCTCATTATCATTGTTGCAGAATACGAGACCTTTCTGAGTATCTATACCGGCATTCTTTAAGATATCGAAACCTTCCTGTTCCTGCTTTGTGTCATCAGCAGTCTCAACCGCCTCTTTACATATACGCTCGATCTTTTCTTCGGGAAGATGTTTCATCAGCATCTTTTCAAGCGCATAACTGTCTATGGGTTTTGTAAGGTAATCCGAGAATCCCTCTTTAAGATATCTTTCCCTTGCTCCCACAACTGCATCGGCTGTAAGGCATATGATCGGAACATCACTGCTTGCACCTCCCTCAGTCTCTCTTATACGGTGAAGAGCCTGGGTGCCGTCCATCTCGGGCATTCTCTGATCCATGAGTATCACATCATAGTGTTTATCCTTAGCCATAGATACGGCATCTGCCCCGCAGATCGCAGTATCCAACACCATCTGGGTGTTCTTTAAAAGATTGGTGACAACCGTAAGGTTGACTTTCGTATCATCCACGATGAGCACATGAGCCGACGGAGCCCGGAAAGACTCCCTGTACATCCCTGCCTGAAGCACGTTTGCCTCAAACCTTGTCTGGAAATCTCCCATGGGTGCATCGTTTATTATCTTTTGCGGTATATTTACGGTAAACTCAGAACCCTTGCCGTACTCACTGACAACAGAGATCTTTCCTTTCATCATCTCCAGCAGACGCTGTGTTATGACAAGACCCAGACCTGTTCCCTCGACAGTGCTGTTTCTCTCCATCTCCAGACGCTGGAACTTGTTAAAGAGCTTATCTATATCCTTCTGTTTGATACCTATACCGGTATCTTTTACCGACAATGTGAGCATGATCTCATCATCACTAATCTTCTCGCCCCTCAGCTTCATACATACCGATCCCTTCTCGGTGTATTTGACTGCATTCACGAGTATGTTTGAAAAGATCTGCTTAACACGCACCTCATCACCGCTAAGCTCATCCGGCAGTGACTGGTCAACATCTATAACAAGATCAAGTCCTTTGTCCTTGGCCTTTATATGCATCATGTTGCTGAGTTCATTGAGCATGGAACTTAACTGATAGGGTGACTGTACGAGATCCATCCTTCCCGCTTCGATCTTTGAAAAATCAAGTATGTCATTGACGATCGCAAGAAGATTGTGTCCCGCATTCTCAACATCAGTCGCATAGACAACGATGTTTTTAAGAGAATCCTTAACAGCCTGTGAATCATTCTTAACTTTCTCCTGGGTTGCACGTCCCTCACGAAGGATCATCTCATTCATTCCCAGTACTGCGTTTATGGGTGTTCTGATCTCATGGGACATGTTCGCCAGAAAATCACTCTTTGCTATGTTCGCGCTCTCAGCACGCACCTTTTCTTCTATCAGTTCTCCCTGCATCCTGACAAAGGGTCTGACGATGATAAATGACAGCGCTCCCGCTACAAGAAGAGAAAACAAAAGTATTATCAGATAACTGATAACGGTGGAACGCATCTGTGTAGACAGCTGAGCCTCAAACCAGTCAGCCGTAAAGTCAACGGCTATGATACCTGCCACCTCTCCTTTGGAATCAAAGACAGGGCTGTATGCACTGTAAAACTCTCCCCACTTATCCGAATAGGGAACCTCATCAACAGCCGCTTTACCATGCCCCGCACTGTCAAGCGCTGCAGTGTATTTTACACTGTCACCGTAGCCTGCCGGATCCACCTGATCCAGGTCCATCGTAAAGACATACTGTCCGTCTCCTTCTTTCTTTATGCTGTATATGTATTCAAGTTCTACATTATCCCTAAAGATAGCCAGCTTGTTATACATATCCTTGTAAACAGCATTCCCCACATCCTCTTTTTTCAGATCCCTTAACACGTCACCGTCAACCGAAGCCGAGGCGCAGTTTGCTATATCCAGCATTCTCTGCTGAATTGCTTTACGGATCGCTGTCCTTGCTCTGTATACCGAAACACTGCAAAACAGGATACTTGATATGAGTAAGATCATCTCGACCATGAAGATGATCCTTTTCGATATATGGCTGTTGCTGTTAACTTCTTTTTTCAAAACATACCCCACTGTACTCCGTTAAAACCGGAGTTTTTAATAAATCATCAAGACAAAAAAATTATATAATATAAATCCTCTGCAAAAAAGATATATACATCAAAGTTAAATATCTGTTAACATCTCAATGCTCTTACAGTCATTAAAGATCATGAAACGTTTAAGGGTTTTATCAAGTGTATCGTTTAACTTTTTTGTCCTGCGGACATTTTCTTCCCACCAGAGTCCCTTTACTCTTAACACGCCTTCTTTTCTGTCGACGGCCGTATCTATCCTTCCGACAAACCTGTCTCCAAAAACAATAGGCAGAGTATAATATCCGTACTTTCGCTTAACGGCAGGTGTATATATCTCCCATGCATAACTGAAATCCCAAAGGGCAAGTATGAGTGACTTATCCCACATGAGAGGATCAAGCGGAGCTATAAAAGACATCCTCGGTTTAAGATCTGCCGATCCGTTTATAACATCCCGCATAAGTCTGTCATCTTCTGTGCGGTAATAGAACACAGGCTTTATGCCCTCAACCATCACAGGTATTATCCTGCCTTCACAAGTCAGTTTATCCAGGATCTTTTTTCGCGCATCGGCCTTCAGATACAGTCCAAGAAAAGCCGTGCTGTTCTTATCCCATAACAGTCCCACGGCACCGATACGTCTTAGCACGCGCCATGACATAAAGCTTTCCTCATCCTCACAGGGATTCTTGGCATTTAAAATATCTTTTGGCAGATACTTATATGAAAGATCATAGTATTTTCGGCTTCCTTTTTTATGGTGGATCACAAGTTCTCCGTCGGTATATAACTGTTCCAGCACAGATCTTGCCGCAGGAGACGGTTTTTGCCAGTTTCCGCTCCAGTGCATCGATGAATGCCAGAAAATCTCTCCCTTTATCGGAAGCTGATCGCTTGATACGGCACCGTTCTTTTCTATGTAGTCGACAGCCTGTTTCTCCAATACATCAAGGCCTTTAAATGTGTCGCCCAGTTCTCTGCTCCTGTCCCTGTAAGAGGAGAAATACGGCCAGTCTTTTGCAGGCCATATGGAAAGTTCCTTATCGGCATAATCAATTAAAAGCCTGTCTTTATACAAAAGCTCGTGAAGCATGGACTTTTTAAATCCCCTGACCCTGGACTGAAGAGTCAGCTCTGCATTCTTTCCGCATACATCCACAGGATCATACTGGATACATCCTGCCTGACAGACATACTCATATGCTCCCTCTTTTTTATTAAAACAATAATCTCCGATCAGCCCCTGTTTTAAAAGGATAAACTGAGCGGCCTGTTGTCTGGTGATCGTTATCATGATCTTTTTCCGTTCTTATCATATATATTTCAATAAAGAATATATCATCTGATCATCTTTTCTATCAGCGTCTGATCCGCATCCGGAAGTATCTTTTTAAAATGCCTGGCTATCCTTGCATAAGATTCTTCAGGTGTCCTCTTGTATACGGCATCACAAAACTTCTTTCCAAGAAACTTCTCGGGTGTTGAGTACTCCGCGACTCCCCATCCGTATCTGTTCCCGTATTTATCAACTGAATACCTGAAATCACTGATCACAACATAACACTGCTTCTGCAGTCTTGTTATCATGGTATCAAAACCTTTTTTCCCGTTCTTGCCATAGTGCCCCGTAAGTTTTAACTGCTTTGACATGATGGGAGCATTTGCATCCAGAAGCTCAAACAGTTCCTTATCATGGATAGATGCAAGTCCGTCATCAAATCTGGCATCAAAGTCATATCCGTCCCTTCTGTAATTTGCAAAATCAGGAAACCACTTGGGACTTACATACATGGCCTTGTTACGAAAGAATTTGCCGTAGGCACACTTCATCTTATTGATGACAGGTCCTTTCCATTCCCATGCTGGCCAGAAACCGTTGTCTCCGTCGTTATACCAGCAGCCCGGCGCGATGTGATCCTCGATCGAGAAGCCTTCTATCTCATTTATAAAGAACGGTACAAAACCCAGTTCATCTATCACCTCCATGAGTTCATTCATGGAGCCTATCTTAAAATCATCCGAAAAGGTCATATATCATCTTCCTTTTGTAAAACAAAATAACCCCGGGGATCACTCCCTAAGGTTATTCTAACATACATCAGTTAACTAACTTAAGTACTTATTTGCTCTTTATGCAAAAATCGGCACATGCATAATCGTACTTCTCACCATCCTTTCCTCCGATGACCACCCTGTAATCACCCTCAGGAAGGTCTCCGTACATCCCAAGGTTAAACTGCACCTCCTCTTCACATCTCTTACCCACCACCGCAGTATATGTCGGAAAGGTGGTATAGGACAGATCGATCCCCGGATCCTTATGAAAGAAATACCATACACCGTCAACCTTAACCTCTATACGGACAAATATGGAACTGTCACAGTAATGCCAGTCTGAATCACTGTTATTTATCAGTCTGATCCTTACGTAGGTAAAATCATCTATCTCATCAATACCGGTAAGAGTCGCATCTATACTGTCAGCCATCTTATCATCTGTGACTAAAGATTCTGGAAGAGTATCCGTGTTCCATCCATGAGCTGCATATGACAGCGCCCTGAAGCAGCTCATATCCGAGATGCGGTCGACCTCAGCACTTCTGTGAAAGTCATCCTCATCTGCTTTCAGGAAATACTCAATATCAAGATCACAGATATAAACATTTCCGGTAGAGGTTATAAGATACCCGTCAGTCCATACAAAGGTCTCTCCGATCTCATCATAGCCCCTGTCAGCTCCCCTTGGTGTAATGGTTATGGCATAGACCGGATATTCTATCATATCCTTATCCCAGTGCCTTGTTCTTTTTCCTCTGGTCTCAGCCAGCTCATAAACATGCTCAGTGTCTTTTTTGATCTTCTTTCTCGATGAGGCCCGGTGTGCGATCCAGTCCATTGTCTTTGAATCGTAACTGACGACTTCCACAACAAACCAGTCAGCATCGATCTCTTCAATGCGTGCCAGCTCCAGTATCTCTCTATAACCGGTTACCCTGAAGATAACAAAGATCATAATGAGCAAAACGGTAACGAGAACAGCTGTTGCTGTACAGGTAATAAGTTTTTTGTTCTTAATATATATACTTTTGATGATATCATCTGTCTTTTCGATCATATGCTTTCCTCTCTTAAACTAAAAGCCCTATATGATATAAACAGATGACGCCCTTAAAGCGTTACATATGAATCACTTAAGCAGATGATATTTTGAACATAAAAACACCTTGCAGATTATTACGTCTGCAAGGTTTTATTCATCAGTCCTGTGGTGTAAAGAACTTATCAAGCTTGATAAGGCATTTGTAGAGCATCCTCTTCTCGTCATCATCCAGATCGGATACTGCAGCCTTTATCATCTTTTTATGGAAATCGCGGTGATGATAGAAAGCCTTCTTTCCTCTTTCTGTAAGAGTCGTATATACGACACGCTTATCCTCTTTACTGCGGTTTCTCTCTATATATCCTTTTTTTTCAAGTCCGTTCATATTGGTTGTGAGAGTACCGACAGTGACAGAAAGACATTTAGCGATCTCCGACATGTTTTTCGGCTCTCCTATACCGACAGCCTCTATGATGTGCATATCATTGTTCGTAATGTCCTTAAACTCCTCGGTTATCACGGCCTCGGATTCCACAGCCATCACATGATTAAAGAGATTAACGAGCATCTCGTTTAATCCTTTGTTGTATTTTCCTTCCATATTCCCTCTCATTTATGACTTAAAATACCACAGCAATTATATCATAATTCCATAAGACATGCACTATAGGTAAGCCCTGCGCCAAAACCGGATAAGACTATCCTCATGCCCTCTTTTAATCTGCCTTCTTTTCTTACCTCATCAACAAGTAAGGGTATGGATGCGGAAGAGGTGTTTCCAAGTCTTTCAACGTTTGTCGGAAACTTTGACATATCCACACCGAGTCTTTTTGAAATGCTCTCGATTATCCTTAGGTTTGCCTGATGGAGTATGAAAAGATCTATGTCATCAGCAGTAAGACCCTCGTTTGAAAGCAGCTCATTTATAGTCTCAGACACAACGCGTGTCGCAAACCTGAAAACCTCTCTGCCGTCCATGGTCACATACTTGTATGTCTGAACTCCCCTGTAAAAGACACTGACAGAATCCCTCTGCCAGCAAAACAACACATCATCCTTAAAGCCGTTGCTCTTTTGAATGAACTTAAGCGGTCTGTCATCCTTTTCAAAATACACGGCACCTGCGCCGTCTCCAAACAGTATACAGGTCGTGCGGTCTGACCAGTTTACGATATTTGAAAGCACCTCTGCTCCTATGATAAGAGCGTTATTATATATCCCTCCCGAGATATATGCATCAGCCGTGTTCATCGCAAACAGAAAACCGGCACAGGCTGCATTGATATCAAACGCAACTGCATTGACAGCCCCTATATGTTTCTGAACCTGACACGCTATGCAGGGAAGTGCCTGTTCGGCTGAACAGGTCGCAACTATTATCAGATCTATCTTATCCGCATCGACCCCGGCATCCAAAAGAGCCTTCCATGCCGCCTCTCCCGCCAGCATATCCACTGTCTCACCTGTTGCGATATGCCTGCTTTCTATACCTGTTCTTTCTATTATCCATTCATCAGTGGTATCAACAAATCTCGAAAGCTCATTGTTGGTCACTGTTTTTAAGGGAAGCGCACTTCCTGTTCCCTTTATCCTTATCGACATTACTGTTACTCTCCCTTTATAGTCTAAAAGTTACGGAAACGTTCATATCTTTCTTTACGTATCTCTTCTTTACTCTTTCCCTTATACTTTTCCAGAAACTCACAGATCTCTTTTTTAAGATTCCTTCCTATTGCTTCCTTGGTCACCTCATCCGCTCCTCCGTATTCCGGTATGATCTTTTCTATTACCTTAAGCTTTAAAAGATCACTGGCGGTTATCTTCATGACCTCGCTCGCCTCTTTTGCACGGTTTGAATCCTTCCACAGGATAGATGCGAAACCCTCCGGTGAAAGGATAGAATATGTGGCATTTTCAAGCATCCATACCTCGTTTCCCACAGCTGTGGCAAGAGCGCCTCCGCTTCCGCCTTCCCCGACAAGGATACACAGGATCGGCACCTTAAGATCTGACATCTCCATTAAGTTCTTTGCTATGCTCTCTCCCATGCCTCTCTCTTCTGCTTCCATTCCCGGATAAGCACCGGGCGTGTTCACGAAACATATGACAGGTCTGTTAAACTGCTCTGCCTGTTTCATAAGCCTTAATGCTTTTCTGTAGCCTTCAGGCATCGGCATGCCAAAATTCTTTTTCTTATAGTCCTCAGGATTCTTACCCCTGTCCTCCGAGATAACGGTAACGGGCTGGTTTCCGATAAAGCCCACTCCTCCCACTATGGACGGATCATCCCTGAAAGCTCTGTCCCCATGAGCCTCGATAAACACATCAAAGATGTATTCCATGTAATCAAGTCCCTGAGGTCTTGTTGCCTGTCTTACACCCCTCACCTTTTCCCATGCCGATTTGGGTGTGGAATAATGCATCCTCTCATTTACAAGCTCACTTATTCTGTATTCGGTATCCGTATCATCAAAGTCTGAATAGTTTCCCTCAATACTCTTATGAGACTTTATCATGAAGTATATGGTCTTCTTTAAGTTCTTTCTCTCCACGATCCCATCAATGAGTCCGTGCTCTAATAAAAACTCGGATGTCTGAAAGCCCTCAGGCAGTTCCTGTCCTATGGTCTGTCTGATGACCCTGGGACCTGCAAAACCTATAAGCGCTCCCGGTTCAGCCATTATGACATCGCCCAGCATTGCAAAAGATGCTGTCACACCGCCGGTGGTTGGATCCGTGAGTATCGTACAGTACAAAAGTCCCGCCGCTTTAAGTCTTGCAACAGCCGCAGAAGTTTTTGCCATCTGCATTAGAGATACTATCCCCTCCTGCATCCTTGCTCCGCCCGAGCAGCAAAAGACAAATACAGGCAACCTCTCTCTGATCGCCCTCTCTATTGCCAGGGTAAGCTTCTCTCCGACTGTATGTCCCATACTGGCCATCATAAACCTGGAGTCACATATCCCCACAACCGCTTCTTCTCCAAAGATCCTGCACTTGCCAATCGTTAATGCTTCATCCAGTCCGGTTCTTTCCCTAGCCTCTATGACCTTTTCCTCATAGCCTGCAAACTCCAGAGGATTTGATATCTTTATTCCTTCGTTCCACGCTTCAAAAGTGCCCTTGTCTGCTACCATTGATATCCTGTTTGGAGTTTTGACCCTGAAATAAGAACCGCAGTTGTAACAGATATACTTCAGTTTTACGACTCTTTCTCTTTCAACCATTTCCCCGCATTTGGGACATGGGATATATTCTTTGTCATTTCCGTTTATCACCTTTACCTGGGGTGAGGCGGATGACTTTTTTCTTATCTTCAACAAACTCATAAACGTACTCCCGTAAGGCTCTCATCCGATCGCAAATGTGAGTTTTGCCTCTGCAACCTTTATGCCGTCAACCTTTGCGACTGCCTCTCCTATCCCCATGGGGCCCTTTATCTTTATGATCTGTGTCTCGAGTGTCAGCACATCTCCGGGTATCACCTTTTTCCTGAATCTTGCATTATCTATCCCCGCAAAATATGCTGTCTTCCCCTTCATATCAGGGCTTGATAACAGTGCAACGGCTCCCACCTGTGCGAGTGCCTCTATTATGAGAACTCCGGGCATCACGGGATTTCCCGGAAAGTGTCCCTGAAAGAAAAGCTCGTTTGCACTGACACATTTCTTTCCGACAGCTCTTTTTCCGTCCTCTATCTCCTCAATGCTGTCTATGAGCAAAAAAGGATATCTGTGCGGTATCACTTCCATTATCTGATTAATGTTCATTAAAGACATCTGTACTCCCCCTGTCTGTCATCCCCTGTATTTACCGATCAGGATGCTCGCATTATGACCTCCGAAACCAAGTGAGTTACTGAGTGCAAAAGGTACCTCTTCATTGTAGCTTTCCCTGCAGTAATTAAGATCCATCTCTTCCTCACACGCATTAAGTCCCACGGTGCTATGTATGTAGTCCTCGTTTACTTCCTTTACACAGGTGATAAACTCAACTGCACCTGCAGCCCCTAACATATGCCCCACCATGGACTTGGTGGAGTTGATCCTTATATCCTTTGCATGATCGCCGAACGCCTTCTTTATGGCTCTTGTCTCAAACAGATCATTATAGTAAGTGCTGGTCCCGTGTGCATTGATGTATGTGATCTTATCAGGTGCGACCTGTGCATCATCAAGTGCATTTGTCATAGCTCTTGCAGCGCCTTCCCCGTCCTCTAAAGGACTGGTTATGTGATAGGCATCAGAAGAACAGCCGTAGCCTAAAACCTCCGCATATATCTTTACTCCCCTTTTTTTGGCATGCTCCAATTCTTCCAGGACAACAACGCCTGCACCCTCACCCATTACAAAGCCGCTTCTTTCTTTATCAAACGGGATTGAGCATCTTTTCGGATCATCGCTTAAAGATAAAGCATTGAGTGCCGAAAATCCCGCGACGCCTATCTCAACGATACTTGCTTCACTGCCGCCCGATACCATGACATCAGCTTCCCCGTACTGAATGGCCCTGAAAGCCTCACCGATCGAATTTGTTCCCGTTGCGCAGGCTGTCACCACGTTTATACTCTTTCCCTTAAGGCCAAACATTATGCTAACGTTTCCTGCTGCCATGTTTGTGATCATTAAAGGCACACACATGGGTGAGACCTTTGAAGGTCCTCTGTCGACAAGTCGCGTATATTCTCTCTGGACAGTCTGAAGCGAACCGACACCGTTACCTATTGAACATCCTACCCTGTACGGATCCTCCGTATTCATATCAAGACCTGAATCCTCTATTGCTTCTTTGGCTGCTGCAACAGCATACTGGCTGAAAAGTTCCATTCTCCTTGCAGCTTTTTTATCCATATATCTTTCAGGCTCAAAGTCCTTTACCTGCGCCGCCATATGACACTTATAATCAGATGTGTCAAAATATGTGATCTTAGCAAATCCTGTCTTACCACTCTTTATTGAATCCCAGAACTCATCAACACTGTTACCGACAGGGGTGATCGCCCCGAGTCCCGTGACCACTACTCTTCTTTTCATGTTTATCCCCCTAAATACTCATTCCGCCGTCCACACAGATAACCTGACCTGTGATGTAATCAGCCTTCTCACTTGCAAGGAAAGCTACCATCTCTGCTATATCCTCGGGCTTTCCAAACTTTTTAAGCGGTATCATGTTTCTTGCACTCTCCTGGGTTGACTGGGGCAACCTGTTTGTCATATCCGTTTCGACAAACCCCGGAGCGATCGCATTAACGCATATGTTCCTGCTTGCCAGCTCTCTTGCAAGGCTTTTTGTAAGACCTATGACACCGGCCTTTGATGCCGAGTAATTAGCCTGTCCCGCATTTCCCATCACACCTGATACCGAAGAGATATTTATTATCTTTCCGGATTTAAGCTTAATGAAATTCCTGTACAGGTGTCTTATCGTGTTAAACGCTCCCTTGAGATTTGTTGTGACAACAAGATCGAAATCATCCTCGCTCATCTTTATCATCAGATTGTCTCTTGTCACTCCTGCATTATTAACAAGGATATCAACCTTTCCGTATTTCTCGGTGATCTTCTCTGTCATGTTCTGTGTCTGCACAAAGTCTGAAACATCACACTGCATGGATTCTGCTGTACCGCCTCCGGCTTTTATAGTGTCAACAACCTCGTCTGCCGCTTCTTTTGAACCGCAGTAATTGACGATCACCTTTGCACCGCACTGTGCAAGGTGTATGGCTATCTGCCTGCCGATGCCTCGGCTTGCCCCTGTAACAAGTGCGACCTTATCCTTTAAGTCATAGTTAGACATATACTCTCCTCACATAAGTTCATTCAGTTTCTCAAGGTCATCATATTTTTCGATGTTTATCACCTTAAGATCTTTGTCTGTCTTTTTAATGAAACCCGCCACAGTCTTTCCGGGACCTATCTCCACAAATGTATCCACACCCATCTGACACATCTTAAGGATGCTCTCCCTGAATCTGACCGTGCTTGATACCTGTCTTACCAGAAGATCTTTTATAACGTTTTTATCCGTTACCGGTTCTGCCAAAGTGTTTGACACATAAGGGATCTTTATCTCATTTACTGTCTTACCTTCAAGTGCATCTGCCAGTTTGTCAGATGCGGATAAAAGAAGTTTCGAATGAAACGGTCCGCTAACGTTTAGCCTGATCACTCTTTTGGCTCCCGCTTCGCTTAATCTCTCTCCTGCTGTAAGCACAGCCTCTTCTTCTCCCGAGATGACTATCTGTCCCGGGCAGTTATCATTTGCAACATACACAATGCCTTTCGTTTCATCGCAGATGCTTTCAACAGTCTCTGGATCAAGTCCCAAAACCGCCATCATCGCTCCTCCTGTTGGATATGCCTCCTGCATGCACTTTCCTCGCAGTCTGATAAGCTCAAATATATCCTTAAGCTCCATTGCACCCGACGCTGCAAGGGCTGCATATTCACCGAGACTGAGTCCTGCACACACATCAGGTCTTATACCTCTTTTCATAACCTCGTTAAGCATTGCTATCTCAGTTGTGAGAAGAGCTATCTGTGTGTATTCGGTGATGTTAAGTTCCTCGTTTTGAGTAAAACAAAGCTTTTCAACATCAACTCCCGATGCCTCGCTGGCAAGTCTGTATATATCTTTTGCGTCATCTGAATTATCATAAAAATCTTTTCCCATCATGGGTGTCTGAACACCCTGGCCGGGAAACACAAATGCTATCTTTCCCATAGTCTTCCTCTTGTCAGTATGATATTTTTTGCCTCGAAAACTATCTCTTCAACTATCTCCTTACAGCTTTTTTCTTCGCTTATAAGTCCCGAGATCTGCCCTGCCATCACGGTACCGTCTGTCACATCTCCGTCAATGACCGCATTCCTTAAGGATCCGAGTGTGAGTTTTTCCAGTTCCATAAAGTCAGCTCCCGATCTTTCAAGTTCGAGATACTGTCTTGTCATCTTGTTTCTCAGACATCTGACAGGATGGCCTGTACTCATCCCCGTGACAGCGGAATCAATGTCCGATGCCTTGATGACTTTCTTTTTATAGTTGTCATGGACTATCGATTCTTTTGCGACAACAAATCTGGTTCCCATCTGGACTGCCTGCGCACCAAGCATAAGAGCTGCCGCCATACCTCTGCCGTCTGCGATACCGCCTGCTGCGATCACCGGTATATTAACCGCATCACACACCTGAGGAACAAGAGCTATTGTGGTTGTCTGTCCGATGTGACCGCCGCTTTCCATACCCTCAGCGACCACTGCATCCGCTCCCCCTCTTTCCATAAGTCTAGCAAGAGCAACACTTGCAACGACCGGAATGACCTTTACACCCGCTTCTTTCCACATTTCCATGTACTTTGCAGGATTGCCTGCGCCTGTAGTTACTACTTTTACCCCTTCTTCAACTATCACCTTTGCAACTTCATCAGCGTTTGGATTAAGTAACATCACATTCACGCCAAACGGCTTATCAGTAAGTTCTCTGCTCTTTCTTATCTCGTCTCTTACGATCTCAGCCGGTGCGGATGCGGCTCCTATAAGTCCGAGTCCTCCCGCGTTTGATACTGCCGCTGCCAGGTTGTGTTCAGCTACCCATGCCATGCCCCCCTGTATGACAGGATATTCTATTCCCAAAAGTTCAGTGATCTTTGTCTTCATCATCAGCCTGCTTTTTTCTCAATGTAATCAAGTAATGCGCCTACTGTTGTTATGCCTTCAAGGTCTTCTGACGGTATCTCGGTGCCAAACTCATCCTCAAACTCCATTACAAGATCAAAAAGATCGAGCGAATCCGCATTGAGATCCTCCTTGAATCTTGTTTCAGCAGTGATCTCAACTCCGTCGAGTCCCAATTTCTCTTCAATGATCTGTGCGATTTTTTCCAACATCTTCTTTTTCTCCTTTGATCGAAACTTAATACTTACCCTAAACCTCTTTATGTAGTTTCAAAAACCACTTATTTTGATATTCAAATATTTTGAGTCTCAAAATATCTATCGAGAAGAATCATAATATAAAATACTTTGAGAGTCAAGATAATTATTCAAAAAAATAAAACCCTGTGGGTATACAGGGTTTCACTTAATATCATTTTTTCTTTGTCAGCACTATGACCTTTGTGTAATCACAATGCTCATATTTTTCTATCTCAAGTCCAAACTTCTCAAAGTAGGAATACAGATCTTTCTTTACAAAACTTTTGTAAGGTTTTGGTTCAAGAAAACCTATCGGGGAAAACAGTATCTTTTTTGAAAGCTCATCACTAGGTTCCCATTCGGTTATTATGATCTTTCCGTCATCCTTTAGAACCCTCATGGCCTCCATGATTATCTGATCTGCCAGTTCTTCTTCCATCTCATGTAAGATCAGCGATATCAGTATCTTGTCAAAGCAGCTGTCTTTAAACTTAAGCTTAGTTGCATCCATCAGATAAAACTTCACATTTTTAAGGCCCGATCTTTTCATTTTATCCTTTGCGACCTTTAACATGTCCTTTGACAGGTCGATTCCTGCTATCTTTGTCAGAGGTTTTGCTTTTGCGATAGACAATGCATTCGTTCCGGTACCCGTGCAAAGGTCCAAAACCCTGTCATCATCCTTTATCTTTTTAAGTACAGCCGTTCTGGGGCTTTTATCATGATCTCTGAAATAAACCACATCCAGAAGGTCATATACGCTGTAAAGCACCTTATATATAGACAGTGAGCTCATTAAAACACCTTGTATGATTAATTCAGAAGCAAATTAACATACGTTCCTTTCTTTTTTAATACTGTGCCATAATACATTCAGATACTGCGGACTTTTGATTATAACCCTGTAGCTATGACTACTTTATAGGAGTGTATTGCCATTGCTTTTATCTGAATCGTTTATAGGCTGGATCTAGTCTAATCGATCATCTAATCTTATCAACCATCTAGATTTATTAATCATTAGAATCATCAAATCACAATCTGGTATCCAACGTGCATCTGCTCCACCATATCCCCGAGCTCGTCCTTAAGCACTTCAAACGCTCTATCCTTGGTGCAGTGGCCAGTACAAATATATTCTATGCCTGTTTCCCGAATTCTTCCAGCCACTTCTCTTATCTCTTCATCTGATTTGTTGTAAAGATGGAAGCCGCCGATAAGGCCATATACATGTTTATCCGGAAATGTTGATTTCACTTCATTAATTATATTATGGGTTCCACCATGTGAACAAGAG
>JAFZRZ010000068.1 GCA_017619635.1 Lachnospiraceae bacterium
CAGTCGCAGAATATATAGATTACTATAATAACAAAAGAATTCAGGCAAAAACAAAATGGATGCCACCTGTGCAATACAGGATAGCATCCATATGTTCAGCCTAATTCATAAATATGTGTCCAGGATTCTGGGTACATATCAGGGAGGTTCCGCTTTTTATCATCTTATTTGATCGGCTTTGCGCCTGCTTTTTCCTGAGCTGCCTCAAGAGCTCTTTTGAAACGGCTCTTCTTTTTCTGCTCCTTGATGATCGGCTTGCCGTGAAGTCCTTTGACTTCCGTGATATACATACCGCTCACACTTGCTTTTACTTCCTTTTTAACAGGAACATCATCGAAAATGTTCTCGTCACAGATAAGAGTCATGATCTGTGGTCCGATCTTTGCTTTTACAACCGGCACCTTTGAGTTACGCATGATCTTGGGAGTCTGTTCAACCACCTGTGCAGGGAATCCCGCATCCTTTAATCTCATACGTTTCTTGTCGATGATCAGCATTGAAACAGACTGTTTTGCTGCATCTATCGCCTCTTTCTGCTCCGCCTGCTTCGTCTGGGCTTTTTTACCCAAAAAATATAATACAACTATCGCGATTATCAGTATTGCGATGATAACAAGCGATACTATGACACCTGTACTCACTTAATAACCTCCTCCTTGTATTGGCCCAAAATAGTCTTCAATAGGGCAACACACGCTTTAAAGATTTTATCATTTTATGTGATGAAAGGCAAGAAACACTTTAATATGAGCGAAAAATATGATATAAATAAGAATTGATATGCTTAAATAAGAAGATGGAGAATATTATGAAAAAGAGACTTTTAACATTATTGGTCGCAGCGGTAAGTGTATTAACATTAAGCGCATGCACGGAACAGACAGATATCACAAAGGTAAATCCTGATAAATACATCACTTCCATGAGCGAATACAAGGGACTGACCCTGGAAGCAGAACAGAGGGAAGTTACCGATGAGATGGTCGAAAACAGGATAAAGTACGCACTCGAGAGCTCACTTGAGACTATCGAGGTTACCGGAAGGGCATTAAAGAACGGCGATATCGCAAACATCAACTATGAAGGAAAAATTGACGGTGTTGCATTTGAGGGCGGTTCAAACATGGGACAGGATCCTTACGATCTTGAGATCGGATCAGGCATGTTCATCCCCGGTTTTGAGGAAGGCCTCATAGGAATGCAGAGTGGCGAGACAAGGGATATAACGGTTACATTCCCCGAGGAATATCCCGCAGAACACCTTGCAGGCAAGGAAGCAGTGTTCACTGTTGTGCTTAACAGCATAAAGGAACAGAGAGTTCCCGAACTTAACGATGAGTATGTTGCAGGACTTGGCATAGAGAATGTAAACACTGTTGAAGGACTTAAGGTTTATATGCGTCAGCAGCTCGAGATCGAAGCTAAAAACGATTACGAGACCCAGCTTAACAACGAAGCCATGACAAAGATGCTCGAGATCTGTCAGTTCACTGATGAGGTTCCCGAGGAGAGATATAAATACTACTATGACAATGTAGTGAACATGGATACAGAGTATGCGACCCAGTTTGGTACCGATCTTGAGACGTTTGTTACAACCTACTACGGATTCGCAAACACAGACGAGTACTACAAGCAGGTTGAGGATTCGGCTATGCAGGCTGTACAGATCGATCTTGTATCATCAAAGATCTTAAAGAGTGCCGGTGAGAAGGTCACAGACAAGATGGTAGAGGCAGATATTGAGGAAAATCTGTCAAATTACGGTGTGTCATCCGTTGAGGAGTTCAAGAATAATTACAATTATGATGAGTATAAGTCATACCTTATAAATAAGAAGGCACTTGATATCATCATTGAGAACGCAAATATCGTGGCACCCGCAGCAACACAGGAAGTTGAGGAAGTCAGCGAATAAATACCTATAGATTAAGAGAGGTTTTGATCATGGATCTTACAAACATTAAAGAACTGTTTCGTAACAAAGAAGAATATTTTGATAAGGAAGTGACTATCGGCGGATGGGTCAGAGGTAACCGTGATTCGAAGAGTTTCGGATTCCTTGTTATCAATGACGGTACGTTTTTTGAGGCACTTCAGGTCGTATATGCCGATAAACTGGATAATTTCGACAAGATCACAAAGTTAAATGTCGGATCTGCAGTAGTTGCAAAGGGTAAGATCGTTGCGACTCCTGATGCAAAGCAGCCTTTTGAGATGCAGGCAAGCGAGATAATGATAGAAGGTGAGTCAACACCCGATTATCCTCTTCAGAAGAAGAGACATACATTTGAGTATCTTCGTACGATATCTCATTTAAGAGCAAGAACTAACACATTTGAAGCCGTGTTCAGAGTAAGATCGGTGGCAGCTTACGCTATCCACAAATTCTTCCAGGAGAGAGGCTTTGTGTATGTTCATACACCCATAATCACAGGCAGTGACTGTGAGGGTGCGGGAGAGATGTTCCAGGTCACAACACTTGATATGAATGAGCTCCCCATGACAGAGGACGGCAAGGTTGATTTCTCACAGGATTTCTTCAACAAGCCCACAAACCTTACCGTAAGCGGACAGCTTAACGTTGAGACCTATGCATTCGCATTCAAGAACGTATACACATTCGGTCCCACATTCCGTGCTGAGAATTCAAACACGACCCGTCATGCGGCAGAGTTCTGGATGATCGAGCCCGAGATGTGCTTTGCAGACCTTCAGGATGACATGATGTGTGCAGAGGCAATGCTCAAATACGTTATCAGATACGTGCTTGATAACTGCCCTGAAGAGATGAATTTCTTTAACAACTTTGTTGATAAAGGCCTTATAGAGCGTCTTGAGCATGTGGTAAACAGCGACTTTGGACGTGTTACATATACAGATGCGATAAAGATCCTTGAAAAGAACAACGATAAGTTTGATTACAAGGTATTCTGGGGATGCGATCTTCAGACAGAGCATGAGAGATTCCTAACAGAGCAGGAATTCAAGAGACCTGTATTCGTTACTGATTATCCGAAGGATATAAAGGCCTTCTATATGAAGCTTAACGAGGACGGAAAGACCGTTGCGGCATGTGACTGTCTTGTACCCGGTATCGGTGAGATCATCGGCGGTTCCCAGCGTGAGGACAACTATGAGCTTTTGGAGAAGCGCATGGAGGAGATGGGCCTTAACAAGGAAGATTATGATTTTTATCTTGATCTTCGTAAATACGGTTCAGCAAGACATGCAGGCTTCGGACTTGGCTTCGAGCGTTGCATAATGTACTTAACAGGCATGGGTAACATCAGAGACGTTATACCTTTCCCCAGAACCGTTAATAACTGCGAATTGTAAGGAGATTTAGGATAGATGGAAACAGAAAAGAAAATAATGCTGTCGGGCATTCAGCCCAGCGGCGATCTGCATCTTGGAAATTATCTTGGAGCCATAAAGAACTGGGCAGACAGGGTAAATGAATTTGAATGTTACTATTTCATGGCAGATCTGCATACTATAACCGTAAGACAGGATCCCAAGGAATTAAGAAGACGTTCTATAGAGATGCTGGCTCTTTACATTGCCTGCGGTCTCGATCCTGAAAAGAACACTCTGTTCTTACAGTCACATGTACCGGCTCATGCACAGCTCGGATGGGTCCTTGACTGTTACACGATGTTCGGTGAACTGAGCCGTATGACACAGTTTAAGGATAAGTCAGAAAAGCATAAAGACAATATCAATGCGGGACTCTTCACATATCCTTCTCTTATGGCAGCTGATATATTGCTCTATCAGCCCCACTACGTACCTGTAGGAGAGGACCAGAAGCAGCATGTTGAATTAACACGTGATCTTGCAATACGTTTCAACAACATCTACGGAGATGTGTTCCGTGTGCCTGAACCGTATATCAGCAAGGTTGGAGCACGTATCTACGGACTTACAACACCCGGTTCTAAGATGTCAAAATCAGAGCCCAACGGTTGTGTATTCCTTATGGATGAGCCTGATGTGATCTTAAAGAAATTCAAGCGTGCGGTTACAGATTCCGATACGGAAAGATGCGTTCATTACGATAAGGAAAACAAGCCAGGAGTAGCAAATCTCATGGCTATCTATTCAACGATAACCGGAAAGAGTTATGATGAGATAGAAAAAGAGTTTGAGGGACAGGGCTACGGAGTGTTCAAGCCTGCAGTCGGTGAGGCTGTTGTTGAGACTCTAAAACCTATCCGTGAAGAGGCAAAGCGCCTGATAGCCGATAAGGCTTATCTGGATTCCGTATATAAGGAAGGTGCTGAAAAGGCTTCTTACATTGCAAACAAGACACTGCGCAAGGTATATAAGAAGGTCGGTTTCTATCAGCTGTAAAGAAATGTTTTAAAGAGGCGTACTTGTTGATGAGAAGATTAAGAAGAGCATTACTGTTAAGCTTAATATTGTGTCTTACCATATCAACAGGTATCAGTGCGACCACTATCGATGAACTCAAAAAGCAGAAGAAAGAGACACAGAAACAGCTCGATGAGGCCAATGAGGACATCTCTGAACTGACTGAGGTTAGAAAGGGTATCACCGATGAGATCGAGCAGATCGATGATGAACTGGTCGAGGTGATGACATCCATCAGTATCTTAGAGGATGAGATAGCTGATATAGAGGCTCAGATAGAAGTCAAAAAAGCTGAACTCGAAGAAGCAATAAGGATCAAAGAAGAACAGTATGAGGCAATGAAGGCCCGTATCAAGTTCATGTATGAGAAAGGTGATGCCACATACGCTCAGCTGGTCTTTGAAGCAAAGACAATGGGAGACCTTGTCAACAAGGCTGAATATATCGATGAGATGTATACTTATGACCGCCAGAAACTCGCAGAATATATAGCTGCGATGGAAGCGGTTGAAAGAGCAAAAGCTGAACTCGAGGAAACCCAGGAAGAGTTGGAAACGACTCATTTTGAACTGCAGCAGGAACAGGAAGAGTTAAATACCCTTCTTGCTCAAAAGAAGGAAGAGGCGGAGGATTACGATAATCAGATCGCCAAAGCCAAGCAGGAGGCTGCAGCATATAAGGCTCAGATCAAGCAACAGAACAATCAGATAAGAAAGCTCGAGGAAGAAGCCAGAAGAAAAGCTGAGGAAGAGAGAAGAAAAGCAGAGGAAGCAAAGAAAAAAGCGGCTGAAGAGGCTACAAAGGCAAACTCTGACAGCTCGGAATCATCATCATCTTCGTCAAGCAGCAGTGTGGATACTGCGACAACCATAAACAATTCATCCGGCAGCGGTACAGGTAAGGATATAGCAAATTATGCATGCAAATTCATAGGTAATCCCTATGTTGCGGGAGGCACAAGCCTTACAGATGGTGCTGACTGTTCCGGATTCACCATGTCTGTTTATCAGGCATTTGGTTACAGTCTGCCCAGAAGTTCCACAGCACAAAGGAGTGCGGGAACGGGAGTTACATATGCCGAAGCCCAGCCGGGTGATATCATATGCTATGCGGGACATGTGGCGATCTATATAGGTAACGGCCAGATCGTTCATGCATCCACTCCGGCATCGGGAATAAAGATCGGCTCAGCCACATACAGAGAGATACTGGCTGTAAGAAGGATCGTATAAAAACAAGCCTGGGTAAGTTGTAAAATTTGCCTCAGGCTTTATATTATGAAAGGATACAGTTCATTAATGGAAAGAGAGAAAGTCATAGTCCTTGATTTCGGAGGACAGTACAATCAGCTTGTCGCAAGACGTGTCAGGGAATGTAACGTTTACTGTGAGATATATTCTTACAAAACAGAGCTTGCAAAGATAAAGGAAATGAATCCAAAGGGAATCATCCTTACAGGCGGACCCAACAGCTGCTATGAGGAAGGAGCACCCACATATGATAAGGGGATTTTTGAACTTGGTATCCCGGTGCTTGGTCTGTGCTACGGTGCACAGCTTATGATGCAGGTTCTGGGAGGAAAAGTTGAGAGAGCACAGGACAGAGAGTACGGAAAGACAAGAACTCTGATAGACAAAAGATCGCCTCTTTTTTCAAATACAGGTTCTTTGCTTGACAGCGACAAGGCTTTTGCAGGTCCTCTTACAGAGAAAGAACTTAAGAACAGGAGCTTTGATGAAGCAGATACACTCGTGACCCAGGTATGGATGAGCCATTTCGATTACATCTCAAGACTTGCTGAAGGGTTTGCACCTGTTGCATATACAGAGAACTGTCCTTATGCAGCAGCACAGAATACAGATGCCTCACTTTACGCTATACAGTTCCATCCCGAAGTGCTCCATACTCTCGAGGGAACAAAGATACTTTACAACTTCGTAAGAAACATCTGCGGATGCGCAGGTGACTGGAGGATGGATTCATTTGTTGAGACATCCATTAAAAATATCCGTGAAAAGGTGGGAGACGGAAAAGTCCTTCTTGCACTCTCAGGCGGTGTTGATTCTTCCGTGGCAGCAGGCCTTTTATCAAGAGCTATAGGAAAACAGCTTACATGCGTGTTCGTTGATCACGGTCTTTTGAGAAAAGACGAGGGTGACGAGGTTGAGGCCATATTCGGACCCGGTGGGAACTTTGATCTTAATTTCATCCGTGTCAATGCACAGGAGCGTTATTATACAAAACTCGCAGGCGTTTCAGAACCTGAAAGAAAGAGAAAGATAATAGGTGAGGAATTCATAAGGATATTTGAAGAGGAATCAAAGAAGATCGGAGCAGTTGATTACCTTGCCCAGGGTACTATCTATCCCGATGTCGTGGAGAGCGGTCTTGGCGGTGAATCTGTTGTTATCAAGTCTCACCACAATGTAGGCGGACTGCCGGATTTTGTTGATTTCAAAGAGATAATCGAACCTCTCAGGGATCTTTTTAAGGATGAAGTCAGAAAGGCAGGACTTGAACTAGGTCTTCCCGAAAGACTGGTATTCAGACAGCCCTTCCCAGGTCCTGGACTCGGAGTAAGGATAGTCGGAGAAGTAACGGCAGACAAGGTACGTATAGTACAGGATGCCGATGCCATATACAGAGAAGAGGTTGACAAGGCGGCAGCTGAGTATAAAACAACACACGGTGAAGATCCCGAATGGATGCCCAATCAGTACTTTGCAGCTCTTACAAACATGCAGTCTGTAGGTGTTATGGGCGATGAGCGTACATATGATTATGCGATCGCTGTCCGTGCAGTAAAGACTATCGACTTTATGACCGCTGAAGCTGCAAACATCCCCTGGGAAGTTTTACAGACAGTTATGAGCCGTATCATCAACGAGGTGAGAGGTGTAAACAGAGTATTCTATGATCTGACTTCAAAGCCTCCGGGAACAATAGAGCTGGAATAATACATTTGTGCTATCCCGTTCATCTGGTATATATAGTGATAAATGATTGCAGGTAATCCGTGGGGTTACCTGTATTTTTTTATATTCGGACAAAAATTTACACAAATAGTTAATGTCGATTTTAACTGCATCACCGAGGAATCAATTGCATCATTTTCGGACGAATGATGCAATTGGTATTGACGATGAGTATGATGAATGATAGAATTTAATTGCATCATATTCACGATTTTGAGTAAGTTGTTGTATAAGTGAGGATATAAAAATGAGAGCATTTGATTATAGTAATAGATGGGAAAAACTTTTAACGCCTGATATAGTAGCACTTCTTACGCAGATTCATGAATATAAAGGAGAACAAAATTTGTTTATTGAAGCTAAAGCAGATGCATTGACAAGGCTTGTAGAGATTGCCAAGATTCAAAGTACTGAGGCTTCAAACAAGATTGAAGGAATCTATACTTCCGATGCAAGATTGAAGGCACTTTTAAAGGATAAGACCACTCCTAAAACAAGGAACGAGCGTGAGATAGCGGGATACAGGGACGTGCTTAATTCAATCCATGAGAGTCATGATTATATTACGATACGACCCAATATGATTCTTCAACTTCATAGAGATCTTTATAAATTTGAAGGTTATGATATCGGCGGGAAGTATAAAGCTGCTGACAATATCATCGAAGAGGAAGATGAACAGGGCAATAAGTTCGTCAGATTCAGACCTGTTCCTGCTTGGGAAACGCCCGAGGCAATCGAGAACCTTTGTAATGAATTTGATAAGGCTCTCGGAACCGGAACAATAGATCCGCTTCTTCTAATTCCGATGTTCATATTGGATTTTTTATGTATCCATCCGTTTAATGATGGTAATGGAAGAATGAGCAGACTGCTTACGTTGTTAATGCTGTATAGAGCCGGGTACATCGTAGGAAAGTATATAAGTATCGAGCATCTGATTGAAAAGACTAAGACATCATATTATGAATGCCTGCAGGAAAGCTCTCTTAACTGGCATGAAGAGGTGAATGATTACGGTCCCTTTGTAAAGTATATGCTTGGCGTTGTAGTTGCTGCGTACAGAGACTTTTCTGATAGAGTACAAACATTGGTAACAAGCGGTTTATCAAAACCTGAGAGAGTTGCTAAGCTTATTGAAGATACATACGGAGAAATAACAAAATCACAGATCATGGATAAGTGTCCGGACATAAGTCGTATAACTGTTGAGAGAGCTTTAGCAGACCTTTTGTCAAAGGAAAGCATAATTAAAATCGGTGGCGGCAGATACACAAAATATGTGTGGAATAGAGATAAATAAAGAGGTGTTCCTA
>JAFZRZ010000069.1 GCA_017619635.1 Lachnospiraceae bacterium
AAAGACTGATAAACAGTGGCTTCTATGATTTAGCCACAGCCTATCAGTCTGTGCACGTCAACTATTGAAGGCGCCGTATACCGAACGGTACGTACGGTGCTGTGAGAGGACGGGAGCTAATCACTCCCTCCTACTCGATTGGAGAAGCCGGGTTGAACACAGTAGAGATAGAATCCCTGGATACAGAAGAACTGAATATATACTCAAAGCTTTCTGAAGTACAGCTTTTGCGTTACAATGAGCCCAAACCCGGGATCTTTATAGCAGAGAGTCCGAATGTGATATTAAGAGCGATAGATGCAGGATATGAACCCATATCCTTACTTGTCCAGACAGAACTGGCAGATAAAGAGGCTAAGATAGTCATAGACAGGATCGCAGAAAGATTTGGCAAAGATAAAGCAGATGAAATAAAGGTCTATGTAGCAGGGCTGGATGTAATAAACAAACTTACTGGCTTTGCAATGACCAGGGGAATACTGGCAGCATTTAAAAGAAAACCGATGAAAGAGATGGAAAGCTATCTTGTTGGTAAAAAGAGAATTGCTGTATTATATGATATAGTCAACCCGACAAATGTAGGTGCGATAGTAAGAAGCGCTGCAGCACTTGGAATGGATGGAGTTATGTTAACTGATAACTGCGCAGATCCTTTCTACAGAAGGGCAGCCCGTGTCAGTATGGGAACTGTGTTTCAGATCCCTTTGATGAAGGTTGACATAACTATAGAGAGGTTGAATGAACTGGGATTCACGACCATTGCGATGGCACTTAAAGATGATTCATTATCAATAAGTGACAGAAAGATAAAGGAAGCGGATAAGCTGGCTGTTGTATTGGGAACGGAAGGCGAAGGACTTCCGGATGATGTGATAGATGAATGTACCTATACTGTTAAGATACCGATGTATCATGGAGTTGATTCACTGAATGTTGCTGCGGCATCTGCAGTCGCATTTTATGAGATATGTTCACGGGAGTAGCTTTATGGAAAGGATACCTCAGATAACAACACTCTGTTATATAGAGAAAGATAATAAGTATCTGATGCTTCACAGAGTGAAGAAAGAAAATGATATCAACAAGGATAAATATATAGGTGTGGGAGGACATTTTGAATACGGTGAGAGCCCTGATGAATGTCTGTGCCGTGAAGTAAAAGAAGAGACAGGCCTTAAACTTACTTCCTACCATGCAAGAGGTATCATAACATTTGTATACGGCGATGATGTGGTCGAATACATGCATCTGTTTACTGCCGACGGTTTTGATGGCGATATCTGTACTTGTGATGAAGGAGAGCTTGTCTGGATAGACAAAGATAAAGTTTATGATCTTGATATCTGGGAAGGTGATAAGGTGTTTTTCAGACTCCTTGAAAAGGATAGAGATTTCTTTTCGTTAAAACTGGTTTATAATGTTGATGATGAATTGACTGATGTAATTCTGGATGGAAAAGAACAGGCGGTTTAGAGGATATATCATGAAGAAAAAGACTATTATTTTACTGCTGTTGATGACACTTGTATTTACTGTTTCATGCGGCAAGGATAAAGAGGAAGATACAGATACCGAGACAACAGAACAGGTCGACGATGACGATGATGAAGACGTCGACAAAAAGGATGATGTCAAAGAGGAGCCGAAAGAAAATGAAGTGGCTCCAAAAGAAGATCCTTTTGTAGAAGAATCCAAAGAAGCGTACATGAAGTTTATCGAAGGCAAACTCAAAGCAACGGCAAAAGATATAGATATGCTTGATGACGGTGAGTATACCTTTGATGAGTTTGTTGATAATAAGGCTTTAAATCTCAAGGACGGATTGTTACCGGATTCGATTTCTGAAGGCAGTTATGCATTCATAGACTGCGGTATGGACGGTAATCCCGAACTGGCACTGAAACTCTATTATATCGACAGTAATGAGGCGGGAAGTCCGTATACGGATTATACGGTCATCAAATATGACGGCAATGATCAGTTAAGGATAGTTACCTCTGAACATACATATTACAGAGGTGAATCAGAAATAAATGAGTACGGATATATAACATCAGGAGGAAGCAGCGGAGCGGCCTCATATTATACAGAAGAAGCTTTTATAAATGCTGAAGGTAAAAGGGTTCTGATACTGTCTGATTCCTGTGAGATGGGGCTGCCTGATCTTACGGTACCACAGGACTGTTTATCAACAACACTGGAGAAGAAACTGTCTCATGATTATGGTGAATACGGAGACTATCAGATACACTGTTACTTTTTAGAGGATCATGAACCGCTCAAGTATGACTCTAATACATGGGAACAGGATTATACCGCATATGTCCGTGCAAGGATATATACATTTACTGATGATGACGGAAATATCGTGGAAGCAGACAAGGATTATGTAAACCTATGCAGAGATAACGGTATAAGACTCTTTAACAAGGATGAATTCGAAAAACTCATGGAAAAGCATTATGAGGATATCGGATTTGATAATAAGATTAAGACCGGTAAGGATATAACGTGGACTGAAACATCTGTTGCAGACCGTGTATCAAAGAAAGCACAGATACAGGCATTTATAGACAACAGTGATATGTGGTATCTTGATCCTTCTAAAGTTGATCAGGGAAATGAGGTTGCATACGTTATAACAGATCTTAACAGAAACGGAAGATATGAGCTCATCCGTTCAGAGAGACTAAACAACAATCCTGATAACAGGCAGTTTTGCCGTAACCGTTTCTTTGAGATAAGTGATGACTATAGAAGCATATACAAGATGGAATATGAAAACGAGACCAAGTGGGCAAACGGTGAGCTGTCAGGATGGTCACATGATCTTTTAAGCTGTGACAGATCTGAGATTGATTGTTATTGGGATGAAAACTTCGGTTCAGCATCAGAAAACTTTACGATAAAGTATTTCTATGTTATCCCGACCATCATGGATAACAGTTATGGTTTGATGGAAAACAAGATGGTACTGGCTGCAGACGGCTCCAATAAGATAACGAGCAGCTTTTCTGTCGGAATGGCTTATCTTAGTGCAAACACCTATACAGACGAAGAGGGGATAGACTGCAGCAAGGAAGCCTATGAGGATGCGCAGAATATTTCATTCCCCACAAAGGATGGCTGGACACATGATAAGGTCTATATACTATATGAACAGCTTGATGATAATAACAAAGGTTCGTGGAAGGATGCTCTGACGGAATCGGCAAACGCATACTTCTACAGCACAGTTTATCAATAAACATAATTATGATATTAGAACGACCGTCAGTAAACTCTGGCGATCGTTTTTATGTATAAAAAGATCACACCAAGGATACACAAAGGATACATCGGGATGTTAGATTAAGATCAGGAAGTACGGTAATAGGAGGGTGATATGCCTGCAAAGCTTCTTCTTGTTGAGGATGACAATCAAATACGTGAGATCGTTGTTGACTATTTCAATGCCAAATCCGAAGGTTCAATGGTGATCACCACTGCCGGTGACGGGCAGAAAGGACTTGAACTTATCGAATCTGATACATTTGATCTTGTCATGCTTGATATCATGCTGCCACATATAGACGGCTTTACGCTTTGCAGACGTATAAGAAAGACCAAAGACACACCCATTCTCTTTCTGACTGCCAGAACATCCGAAGAGGATATGCTCTACGGATATGAACTTGGCTGTGATGACTATATCAGAAAGCCTTTTTCACTTGCAGAACTCTATGCAAAGGTATCTGCGCTTTTAAAGAGGGCGCAGGGGACAGTCTCAAAGGCAGAACTTAACTGCGGTGACATTACTCTTAATCCTGTCACGCTTTCTGTGAAAGTCAAAGGTGAGGATATAGAGCTGGCACCAAAGGAATTTGAGATCCTGGCATATCTTATGAATCACAAGAACTGGGTCATCAGCAGAGATACTCTTTTGGACAGGATCTGGGGGGAGGATTATTTCGGGTCCGGCAGGGTTGTTGATAACCATGTGAAGAAATTAAGGAGAGCTCTGGGAGAAGCAGGAGAGCAGATAAAGACCGTTATTTCCAAAGGATATAAACTATCTGAAACAGGAGGAGATACGGATGAGCAGACAAACAGATAAACGGCCGCGCTTTATTAATATTCTTTTGAAAAAGACGGCTGTTCTTATAATGGTTATGATCGTAATAACGATCATAACAAACTATATAGCATCAAAGTTCTTTGAGATGGCATTTGCCGCATCACAGGATACATATATTGATGATCTTTCAGGAGAGCTAGATAATGCTGACTATTGGGATGTCAGTACTGACTACAACAAGCTGAAATTAAAGCTTGCCATAGGTGGCGAGGAAGAGATCGTTGACGGTCTAAGATACATAAGAGTCATTGATATGAAGACGGGTGAGACAATAGCGGATTCAACAAGGCGCGGTATGGTTTTTATAAGACCGGATGAGGAAGGCGGTAAGTATAAGTTCTATACCTGTGATCTGAATCTTTTTAGTGATGAATTACTTTCTTATGAAACCACTCCCAAAACAGTATTCACTTACAGTCTTGCCAAAGGCAGGGTGATTTCAGATTTCCATTACCTTACCGAGGATTATATATATTACACATACATGATGAATGATGTATATCTTAAGGATAATACATTTCTTCCCGGTAAGATCGATGTGGTCGAAAACTATTATGATGAGATGAAGGATCCTGTAGGTAATGTCATTAAGACTATTGATCTTACTCCTGATGATACATCAGGCTATGAGCATTATACAGACGGATGCACTTTCCTGATCGTGGGAACTCCGGCCGATTCATATGATCTGATAAAAGATCGCGTTGAGATGGAATATACGGATATGGGAACATCATATTATATTGGTATAAATGATGGTTCTCTGTTCGGGTCGGTACTCTGTATAACAAGCAGGATATTTACGGATGAGGATTCTCATAACTATCTTATCCAGTGCTTTGCACGTTCTTCCTATCAGGAAAGTATCGGAATTATCATAAAGTGGATGTTGATCGTGGTTTACATAATAGCGTTTATCATCCTGCTTATAGTTTCTTTCTTAAGTTACAAAAAGAGACTGGGCATATATGAGCATGAAGAGAACAGAAGGACTCTTATGAATGCCATGGCTCATGATCTTAAGTCACCTCTCATGGCGATAAGAGGTTATGCGGAGAATCTTAAAGAGGATGTAAATTCTGACAAGAGAGAGCACTATGTGGATTCCATACTTAAGAATTCCGATTACATGAATAATCTTATAACAGGTAACCTTGATCTGTTAAAACTGGAATACAATACAGAGAAAACCTCAAATGAGAAACTGGAGCTTGTATCGCTTTCATCAGACCTTTTGGAGAAATACAGGGCATCTTTGGATGACAGAAAGATAAAGGTTATAACTGAAGGAACATACAATATCAAAGCTAACGGGGCGCAGATGAATACGGCAATGGAGAATCTGATCTCAAATGCCGTTAAATATGTAAATGATAACGGGGAGATAAAGATAACAGGAAACAGAAAGAGTTTTTGTATAAGCAATTCAACAGAAAGTGATCTTAAAGATATGGATCATAAAGAATTGTGGAAGGCGTTTGTCAAAGGTGATGAGAGCCGCTCAAATGAAAAGGGGAGCGGACTTGGACTGGCTATCGCCAAAAACATATTTGACAGACATAAGATAAAAGCGACCATAAAGACTGAACAGAATACGTTTATCATATTGTTAAAGGCAAAGTAAGAAATAAGCAGGTGAGCTGATCACCTGCTTATTTATATGTTAAACATTATATAAGAGATTTAAAGAATTCACATTCATCATCGTTAGCCTTCTTGGCATCCTCTGATTTGATGTTGCAGTGGAATACGTGATAGAGTTTGTTGTCATCAGTTCCGTATTCTTTAAAAATGTGTTTTACGCCATTCTTTTCCAAAGCCTTTACTATAAATGGAGCCTGCTCTTTAAGCTCATCAAAGTTTGCTGTCATCACATAACTTGGTGGATAGTCAGCTGTGACAAATTTAGCGGGAGAGAGTGTGATAAGTTCATCCCTGCTTCCCTTATTTGTCAGAAGATCCTTTAAAAATGATATATTTGGAGTATTCTCTATATCATACAGTCCGCAGTTTAATGCGATACCTTTAAGCTTAAGAGAGGCAGGGACCTTAAAGTTAAAACGTGAGGCATATTCAGGGTTTGTAAGGATAGCGGAATAGATAGAGAGCATCTGTGCTCCGGCTGAATCACCAAGTGCAAATATGTTATCTGTATCAAAGCCGTATTCACCCACATTTTTTAATACCCAGTCAAATACTGCATTGGTATCCTCTACAGAAGCAGGGAATCTGTTTTTGGGAGCAAGGCGGTATGTGAAATTCACCACGATAAAACCGCGGTTTGCCAGATCCATGCAGTAATACTGATAGACTTCCTTATCACCGTATACCCAGCCACCGCCGTGAACATTGACTATGACTGGTGCAGGCAGGGATATATCCTTTGGACGGTATACATCCAAAACTTGCCATTTGGAGTCTGAACCATATACAATATTATCGAAACGTGCTATGCTTTCAGGTGTGGTAAGACCTTCATCCCTTGCGGTGTCGGCTTTCTTACACATGAAGCAGAATATCTTGCTGTTTAATGACATTTTGACCTCCTTTGGTGAGGCATAAAGCCTTAGATATATTATAATCAATTTGATCAAACATGAAAATAAGATTATTCCGTATCATCCTGTTTGGATTGATAGCATTGGCCAATTTAACAAAGTTCACCCTTTTAGGGACAAGAGGAAATATCGTACAGTTTATCATATGCCTTATAATAGTCATTTGTGAGGTTAAGGCATATAAGGATAAAAAAGAGATAAAAGGTTCAAAGGCAGCCTATGTGATCTGCGGTATCTTTGCTGCACTCATTGTCATATATTTTTCTTTATGGAGATACGGATTCGGAAAGCTGTTCGGTGTATACAGCCTTAAGTTGAGTTATGCTGCTTCCGGTGGTTATACGACCACTTTCTTTCCTGAAAAAGTGCCTGAAGGAGCGAAACTGAAAGACTTTGGACACCTTCCGACCATAATGCAGGGAGACGGCTATGTATATGCTGTTTTTGATACAGAGGATGCCACACTTTTAAGTAAACTTGAAAACGAGGCTGCAGCAAAAGCCATAATGAGTTTTGATATCACTGAGCTTGGAACAGGAGAGATGCTAAAAGAAAATCTTGATCTGGCTGAGAAGATATTCAGGGAAAAAACAGGATTTAAAGATATCGATCCTACCATCGACTTTACGGATCCTGCAAGGATAAGATATGATCATCCCGATCATGACATAACCATATATATCATAGATTCAAATTTCTATTTTAATCATCTTAGAACTGATGCCGTACTTGTGGATCATACGGATGGTGTGATAGAATACGTTGGTATGTAAAAAAAAGGAAGTATAAAACAGAATATGAAAAATGTGATTAAGAAGCTGATATCCGATCCGGTGTTGATCGTTGCATGGATATTGGCTTTGTTTTCGGTTTTTATCGTTCATCCGGATTCCGGATACAAAGAATATATCGATTTCAGATCTTTGGGGATACTCTGGGGACTTATGATAATCATACAGGGACTCAGAGAGAACACTGTATTTGAAAAGATAGGAGACGTGCTCTTAAAGAGAGTCAAAAAGAGCTGGCAGTTAGCACTTGTTTTGGTGTTCATGTGCTTTGTAAGCAGCATGTTCATAACAAACGATGTGGCGCTTATCACGTTTGTACCCTTTGCTCTTTTGACACTGCACAGCTGCAACAGAGAGGATCTGATGATCCCTGTCATAGTACTGCAGACAGTGGCTGCAAATCTGGGAAGCATGTTAACACCAATAGGCAATCCGCAGAATCTTTATCTGTACGGTCTGACAAAGATGGGACTGTTTGAGTTTATGGGATGTATGTTACCCTATACACTTGCCTCAGCAGTCTTACTCATTGTTTCAATATCTTTTCTGCCCGGAAAGAGCATGGCTTTGGAGGAGAGAAAAAAAGACTATCATGTGGTAAAGAACTTCGGAAGCAAAAAGCAGATCATCATATACAGTCTGCTCTTTATCCTTGCACTTTTGGCCGTTCTTCAGTTTATTCCGTGGCAGATAATGACAGCTGTCATTTTCATAGTCGTTCTGATAATGGATGACAACATCCTTTTGAGAGCAGATTACATACTGCTTCTGACATTTATAGGATTTTTCATATTTACGGGAAACATGGGAAGGATACCTCAGGTAAGAGATCTGCTCACCAGTCTTATAGAGGGAAAGGAATTCTTTACAGCGCTTATCACAAGCCAGTTTATAAGCAATGTCCCTGCAACACTCATGTTATCGGGATTTGCCAATGATTATAAGCAGCTGCTTTCAGGAGTGAATGTCGGGGGGCTTGGAACCCTTATAGCATCAATGGCAAGCCTTATATCGTTCAAGGCCTATTCGAACGATTACAAGGAGAACAGAAAAAAGTATCTTTTGATGTTCACACTTGTAAATATCATTTTCCTTATCATACTGATAATACTCCATATGATCATTTCGTAGCGAGAGGATCATTTAAAGTGCTTGGGTGTTGAACCTGTGGCTTTTTTGAAACACTCGGTGAAGTAGCTCTGTGATGGATAACCGAGTATGGAGGCTATCTGGGCAGGAGAGTAGTCGGAATACATTAACATGTTCTTTGCGGTCTCTATCTTTTGAACAGAGATATACTCACTTATGCTCACACCGGTTTCCTGCTTAAAGAGGCGCGAAAGATACGACTCTGACAGTGATACCTCTTTTGAGAGATCCTTCAGGGTGATCCTCATATGAAGATGGGCATAGATATAGTTGATACACTTTATAACAGGCTTCGAGTACATGCTCGAAGCTTTTAGATTGCTCATAAGTTCTGTATATGACAAGACCATGTCATCATGAAGTCTGTCTATTTTTGCAAGTGTGTCAAGTCTGTCGGCTTTCTGTATATAGAAATCGGACAGGGAATAAGCCTGTTCATGTGAGAGACCGGCTTCTATACAGGATCTGCTTATCATGGCGGCTGTGATTATGAAGTGGTATCTGAAGTTTCTTAAGTCATTGTCAGACAGCCTTCCAAGTCCCGGAGTGGAAGTGAAGTCCTGTTTGAGATAGGTCTTTACTTTTGCTATATCACCGCTCTTTACCGCATTGTAGAATTCCATCTCGGGTTCATAGGGGGCATGTAAGACCAGATCCTCCCTGTTGACGTATTCTTTGTATATCCATTCTTTTGAAGATGATGTTCTGTTTTCCATAAAAATCCCTTTCGTTATACTGCTTTCATAATAAATTATATCATGAAAACGATAAAAAAAGCATCAAAACGATATATATGATATCATTTATACTATACAGTGGTATCAGGAGGTATTTGATTATGAGAAGAAAGATAGCATTGTTTTGTACTACAGTTATGTTAACCTCAATCTTTGCAGGTTGTGGTGAAGCTGCTCCTGTGGCTGATGTTCAGACTGATGAGCAGGTGGTTGAGGAAGCACCGGTTGAGGAAGTGGAGGTTGAGCACACAGAAACTCCTCCCATGCTGGGTTACGAATTATTATGGTCGGATGAGTTTGACGGCCCCACACTTGATGAATCAAACTGGAACGTGGAACTCAGAGATCCCGGATGGACAAACAACGAGCTTCAGGCTTATGTTGACACTCCGGAGAATGTATTCATAAAAGACGGATGCCTTTGCTTAAAGGCTATCGAGACAGTTGATGAGAATGGCAAGAAAAGCTATACTTCAGGTAAGGTCAATTCTCAGAACAAGAGAGATTTCTTATATGGTAAGGTTGTTATAAGAGCAAAGGTTCCTGAAGGACAGGGACTTTGGCCTGCAGCATGGATGATGCCCACCGATGAAGGTAAATACGGCCAGTGGCCCAAGTGCGGTGAGATAGACATCATGGAAGTACTCGGAAATGATACCAAGACTTCATATGCGACCATCCATTACGGAGAGCCTCACGGTCAGGAACAGGGCAAAAAGGAACTCACAGAAGGATCTTTCTCTGATGATTTCCATGAGTATTCAGTTGAATGGGAACCCGGAAAGATGAAGTTCTTCGTTGACTATGTTCAGATTTTAGAAGTAAGAGACTGGTTCACAGCAGTTGAGGGTGAGGACGAGAAGCCTTATCCGGCTCCTTTTGATCAGACTTTCTTTGTACAGATGAACCTTGCAGTTGGCGGTGACTGGCCCGGTAATCCTGATGAGACAACTGATTTTGACAATGCTGAATATCTTATAGATTATGTACGTGTATACCAGAAGGATCATTACAAGACAGATGTAAAGAAGCCTGTCATAGAGATGAGAGAGCCTCTTGAGGACGGAAACTATGTAAGAAACGGTGATTTCTCTGATGAGAGCGAAGCACTTGATGATGATCAGGACTGGAAGTTCTTACTTGCACAAAACGGTAAGGGTGAAGCAGTGATCAAGGATGGTATGATCGAGATTACAAGTGAGGCTGAAGGTGATGTGGATTATTCCGTACAGCTTGTTAGCTGGAACATCCCAATGAAGAAGGACTCAAAGTACCGTATCACGTTTGATGCGAAAGCAAGTGAACCAAGAAAGATAATAGTCTGTGTATCTGCTCCGTTTGTTAACTGGATCAGATATTTCCCCGATACTGAGCTTGAGATAAGCGACAAGTGGGAGACATACACATATGAGTTTGAGATGACCGATAAGACTGACCCCAGAGGAAGACTTGAATTCAACCTCGGACACAGAGGTTCTACAGCGACGGTTGACATAACTAATGTCAGAGTTGAAGAGATCGAATAAGGAGAAGGGTATGCTGAAACTAAAAAAGGGTATAAATCTCGGGGGCTTTTTATCGCAGTGCAAAGAATACACGACTGCTCATTATGAGACATTTATCACTGAAGATGATATAAAGAACATAGCAGATATGCGTTTCGATCATGTCAGATTCCCGATCGATTATGAGGTTTTGGAAGAAGAGGACGGTACTGAGATCGAGGCAAATTACCACTTTATAGACGACACACTTGAATGGTGCAAGAAGTACGGCTTAAATGTGGTACTCGATGTACACAAGACCTGGGGATATTTCTTCGACAATGCGGCTACTGAAGGACTCAACACACTTTTTGACAGTCCTGAGGCTCAGGAGAGATTCTTAAATCTCTGGGAGAAACTCTCATCAAGATACGGAAACTTAAGTTCCTATGTTGCGATGGAACTCTTAAATGAAGTTGTTAATCCCGAGTACAGTGAAAGATGGAACGCTCTTATTAAAAAAGCTGTTGCGATCATAAGAAAGAATGCACCCGATACAACCATCATTTACGGTGGAGTTGAGTGGAACAGTGCAGGAACATTAAAGCTTTTGGAAAAGCCTGCTGATGATAACACGATCTTTACTTTCCATTACTATGAGCCGCTGCTGTTCACTCATCAGAAGGCACCGTGGGTACCGACCATATCACCTGAACTTAAGGTTCATTATCCTGCAGATATGAAGTGGTACAAGGAAGAGTCGATCAAGATCGGAATGCAGGGTATGCCGTGCGCAAATTCACCTGCAAAGACGATGGGTGTTGAATATCATGAGAACATGATAAGCAGTGCTCTTGAGGTCGCAAAGAATACCGGTATCCCTCTTTACTGCGGTGAGTTCGGTGTTATAGACAGGGCAGACGAAGAGGATGCCATCAGATGGTACAGTGATATATTTGAACTCTTCAAAAAATATGACATAGGATATTCTCTGTGGAGTTACAAGGAGATGGACTTCGGCGTAATGGGAGAAAAGTATGGAAAACTGAGAGAGTTCCTTAAGAAACAGTGATCTATATCAAATGCGATTCTTATATATAGATTTGTGTGGCAAAGAAAGACGGTGGTTCGATTTGAACCACCGTTATTTCTTTTACCAGTCTGAATCCCAGTCTGACGAACCGCTGTCCCAGTCAGAGCCTGAATCCCAGTCATAGCTGCTGTCCGAACTTGAGCTTGAATCTCCGTCAAATGACCATTCATGCGTGGATCTTAGGTTGTCATCATAGTAATCGCTGTCTTCAAATGTATATGAGCTGTCCCATTCGGTCCCGTCCATGTTGAACTCGTAATCGGGGCCGTTGTTTACTATCTCTACAGGGAGATAGTCCTGATTTACGGGGACGTAATCATTCGAGTAATAGTCATACTCATAGTATTCATCGTCATACAGACAGTAAACGGAATTGTCATATGAGTAATAATGCGGAGTGGTAGATTTTATGCCTTTTGATACCAGAGCAAAGAACACTATCACGAGAAAGGCGATATATGCGATCTTTAGCTTTGATTCGTAGGGCTTAAATCTGTCTTTTGTTACCTTGACTATCACAAGATAATATAACAAAAGAGGAGCAAGAAGGAAGAGCACGAACTTGGCAACTCCGAGAGGACCCATTAAACCTATTCCGCCCATTCCCATAAACAGACATACGACCCATCCAAAGGTCTTGGCATTGGAGAGCGCACGCTTCTTTTTCTGCTTTTGCATTCCTTTTGTGGAAGCAGGGTTGGTCTGATGAGCCTTCTGATTTAATATCTCGGATTTTAACTTAAGATAAAGCTCATTTACGGCATATGCCTCATCGCGTCCCTGATATCTGACAGCTCTTGAACCATCAGCTTTGTTCTTGTAAACGATGAAATTGCCGTTTTCTTCATATATACCGAAGGCCTTTGGTTTCTTGTAATCCATGCCTATGAAAAAACGGGTCTTTTCATAAGGCGGGAGATTACGGTCTTTATACCATTGTTTCAGTTCTTCAATAGTCTTTGGAGTATTGTCGGCAACACGTTTGTGGTTTTTGTTTATCGCACCGCAGTTGGGACATTTCTCATCAGTGTCGCTCATATATGCGCCACAGTATTCACATTTTATTTCCATATGTTTACTCCTTTCCCTCTTTAACATTTTATATCATCATGATCAGAATAAGAAGTCCTAATTTGTTCCATTCGTCATTGATAAAGATTCTAATTAGTTGCTATAATAAGCATCGTAATAAAAAATCGGTAAAAGGGAGAGGAAAGACAATGAAAGATCTAAAGGAATTATCACCCAAACAGGTTTATTCGCGCTTTGGAGGTTCATATCTTGCAGGCTATCTGACATATGCTATTCTTGCGACAGCCATCATATTCATAATGAAAAAAGCAGGAGCGAGTGACTATGCACTTGCAGGATTTAAATACATCGTGGAGTTTATCATTCTTTATACGATAGGCTTTCCGATGATGTTCTATCTTGTTAAAGGGATACCTGCGCGAACGATACCAAAAAAGAAGTTAGGAGTCGGCAGATTCATCGCATGTATCTGTATCACATACACGATCATGAGCGTTTGCAACGTGATCGGTATGATCCTTAACAGCCATATAGGAAAGATTACCGGCAAAGGCGGTATGAACCCGATCGTGGATGTACTTGGCAGCATGTCCGTGATCGTGCAGGTCATTGTTGCTGTCATATGTGCACCGATATTTGAGGAGCTTGCTTTCAGGAAGTTTTTGCTTGACCGTATTTCAGGATTCGGTGAAGCGACTGCAGTATTCATTTCGGGATTGATGTTTGGACTCTTACACGGAAATCTTGCACAGTTTACTTATGCATTCGGCATGGGACTGTTTCTTGCTTATATCTATATAAGAACAGGTAAGATCATATATACCATAATGATACATATGATAGTGAACGGCCTTAGCACATACCTTACAAAATTCATGTTAAAAGGGATAGACGTGGGAGAGATGCAGGGTTATCTGATCAACGGTGACATGGATGGATATATGCAGTTTGTACAGCAGAATCTTTCACAGCTTGCAATAGTAGGACTCTTTGGAATGTTTGTCATTATCTTATGTATCGCCGGTCTTATCATTATTCTGGTAAATATAAAGAACATAAGATTCGAACATCACGAAGGTGAGATAGAAAAGGGAAAGAAACTCAGTACAGCGCTCTTAAACGTTGGGATGATAGTATTTATAGTATACTGGGTTACAAATATCGTGCTTGTACAGTACGGTATCAATATATTTGGATAAGTTATAAGTAATAAGAGAAAAAAACGGACCAGATCGGATTTGACTCCTTTCTGATCCGTTTTTACTTACCTGAATGTTTATCAAAGAGTGAATCTGTTGATTATATCGTTGAGGCTTGAAAGAGCTTCTCTGCAGTCTTTTACCTTATCAATACTGCCTGATGTCTCATCAACCATGTTTGTGGTCTTCTCAGCGATATCTGAAACACCTATAGAAGATTCATTAACTGTTGTATCTATGCCGTTAAGCGCATCAACGATGTTTTCAATATCGGCATTGAGAACTTCAATGTTCTGCTTAATGCTGTTCATGCTGTTACCGAATGTATCTGCATCATCCTTATACTGAACTGAGACCTTGCCAAATTCCTGATAATCCGACATAACGTTTGTCTCGAGGAAGGATGTTGTCTGTGTCAGACAGTCAGACATCTGACTTACAGCGTTGTTGACATCAGATACGATATCACTTATGTTCTTGACTGCCTCAGATGTTTGGGTTGCCAGGTTGCTGATCTCAGTTGCAACTACAGAGAATCCGCGGCCTGCCTCACCTGCTCTTGCAGCCTCAATAGAAGCATTGAGTGCAAGAAGGCTGGTCTGAGATGAGATCGACATGATCGTTCCGGTAAGTTCATTGATCTTGTTAACAGCCTGAGAAGCAATAATGGCTTCGTCAGATTTAACTTTGACTGTCTCGTACATCTCGATAGTCTTTTTGCTTGCAACTTCAGTAGTTGTTGCAAGTTCACCGGCTCTTGTAAGTATCTCATTTGAAAGAGCAGCGCCTTCATCCGCAAGCTTTTCGATACCGATAGCATTAGACTGTACGCTTTCAATATTCTGGGTGATCGTTGTAGTTGTAGCTGCAGCTTCTTCCATACCTGCTGCGATCTCCTGGGTCGTAGCGGAGTTTGTCTCGCATATGAATCCAACCTGGTGGATCGTCTCCTGCAGATCATCAATATTGCTGTTGATACTGTCGCCTGCACCCGAGATGGAACCAACGATATCTCTTAAGTTTTCTCTGGTCTTTGACAGTGACTTTGCGATAAGTCCGATCTCATCGGTACGCTTTTCAAGGATAGCAGAAGAGTTGTCCTTCGTGAAATCAAAGTTAGCTGTCTTGTTAATGATGGGAACAAGCTGTCCTAATGCCTTCAGCATGTAAAGAGTAAACACGGTAACGAGGATCACAGCGATAAGAATGCAGATGATACCGATCACGATAAGTGAATTCTTCATGCTGTTGACACCAGCCATCATAACGTCCTTATCTGCTGTTACGATAACTATGTTACCAGCCTTTGTAAGAGCATAACCTGCGACTTTGTAGGCACCCTTGTACTCATATGTGCATGAGCCGTTCTCAACAGTCTTGCCTGCCTGAAGGTCTGCAACGATTCCTTTTACAGCAGCATTCTCAACGGGCTGACCGATCTTTTCGGGATTTTTGTGATACAGCATCGTGCCGTCTGGAGATACCATGTAAGCATAAGAGCCTTCAACACCTGATATTTCGATCTCACCGATCAATGTATCATAATCGATATTTATGAACTTGTCGTAGTCTGCGGTTACAAGAACGATGTTTCCTGTATCTGTGAATGAATAACCGGCAAGTTTGTTCGCACCTTTGTATTCGTATATTACATAGCCGTCTTCAACAGTCTTGCCTGCCTGAAGGTCTGCAACGATACCTTTAACAGCGGCATTCTCAACAGGCTGACCGATCTTATCAGGATTTGTATGCCAAAGCATCGTGCCGTCTGGAGATACCATGTAAGCATAAGAGCCTTCAACACCGTCGATCTCGATATTTCCCAAAAGGGTATCATAATCGATCTTCATGAACTCGTCATAATCCGCTGTAACGATCATGATGTTTCCGTCAGCAGTGAAAGCATAACCTGCTAACTTCAAAGCTTCCTTGTACTCATAAAGGACCGAACCGTTTTCAACAGTCTTGCCTGCCTGAAGGTCAGCTACGATACCTTTAACAGCAGCATTCTCAACCGGATTACCGATCTTATCGGTAGTGGGGTGCCATAACATCGTACCTTCGGGAGATACCATGTATGCGTAAGAACCCTCAACGTCCTTGATCTTTATACCGTTTAAGATGGTATTGAGCTGTGAAACTGAAAGAGGTCCGTTAACTGATGCCAGATCAACGCTCTTTGCTGCTTCCTCAGCAAGATTCTGCGCATATGATTTGTAAACGGATTCTCCGAATTCTCTTGAGAAGTTGATGGAAATGGCAGCTTCCTGTGCAAGGTTCATTGCGTATCCGCCGTAAGCCTTTTCGCCGAACTCTGTAGCAAAGTCAACGCTTATGGCAGCTTCCTCTGCCAGGTTCTGGGCATAATTGAGATATGTTGTCTCCATAGCGTCAGCTGCACGGTTACGTGCTACCAAGACCTGAACGATAACTGTTACAAGTACGATCACCGCTATAAGGATAGTGATCTTTGTGCTCATTCTCGCCAATACCGGAAGATTATTGGCTTTTGCTTTGTTTGTTTTTGGACTTAAATCACTCATTTATATCCCCTCCATGGAAGTATAAAAATATGAGATAATTATACTACTACATGGCATATTGTACAAATTTTTTTTAAAATGATATGATAATGTATACATAATGACATCAAATTGTAAAAACAGCGTAACAGCGCATGTTTGTGAAAGGTTTTAAAAAGATGAAAGATATCCTTTCGGTTGAAAATATGAGAAAGAGCGATGCTCATACGATAGAATGCGAAACGCCTTCAAAAGAACTGATGATGAGAGCTGCAAAGGGAGTGTTTGATTCAGTCAGGTGGAGAGAGCCTGTGGCTATAGTCTGCGGAAGCGGAAATAATGCCGGAGACGGTTATGCCCTGGCACTTCTTTTAAATGATGCAGGAATAGGATGCACACTGTTTTGCCTTAGTGACAAGTTCTCAGACGATGGAAGATACTACTATGACATGTGTCTTTCAAGAGGCATAGAGACTATAGATGTTAAGAGCAGAGGAATAAAAGGTTTTGAAGACTTTAATACCATAGCGGACTGTATACTTGGTACCGGCTTTAAGGGACAGGTAAGAGATGATATCGCTTCAGTCATAGAAAAGATAAATGAGAGCAGTGCCTATGTTGTATCTGTTGACATCAACAGCGGGCTTAACGGTGACAACGGTCTTTCTTCATTATGTGTAAGATCGGATATGACGGTATCCGTGGGAAGTTATAAACCTGGTCACTTTTTAAATATGGCAAAGGATGTCATGAAAGACAAGATTAACCGTGATATAGGGATAAAACCTGTGGATGCTCCGTTTAAGCTGATTGAAGAAGATGATATAAGAGCAGTTTTAAGTCCGAGAAAGAATCTTTCAAATAAGGGGACCTACGGGTATACGGCTCTTATCGGAGGATGTGACAGATACAGCGGAGCGATCCGCCTTGCATATATGGCAAATGCAGCGATGAGAAGCGGTGCGGGGGTAGTTAAGGTTGCTATACCCACATCGATCAGAACAGAAGTGTCATCTCACGTACTTGAGAGCACGGTCTTTGCACTTCCCGATATGGAAGGCAATGTTGTCTTTGACGAAAAAAAGATGAGCGAACTCATCTCAAATGTCAAAACGATAGCCTTTGGTATGGGAATAGGGGTAAGTGATGAGACAAAAAAGATGCTTAAATATCTTTTTGTCAATTATGGAAAGAGACTGATAGTGGATGCCGACGGACTCACGATACTTTCTCAGATGGATAAAGATGTGATAAGAAACAGAAAGTGTGAGCTGATCTTAACTCCTCACATAAAAGAGTTTTCAAGGCTTACAAAGTTTTCAATGGATGAGATAAACGTATCACCGATAGACACAGCCAAAGCGTATGCGGATGAGATCAAGGCAGTTGTCCTTCTTAAGGGACCTTCAACTGTCGTTACCGATGGAAGTGAGGTTTACATAACTGATAAAGGGTGCGCTGGTATGGCAACGGCCGGGAGCGGTGATGTACTGTCAGGCATACTTGCTGCCACATGCGCCTATATCGATGATGTGATGATGGCAGTGACAACGGGGGCATATATAAACGGAAGTGCGGGAGAGATCGCACAGAAAAAATACGGAAGCATAAGCATGATAGCGAGTGACACAGTCTCATGCATAGCTGATGTTATTCATCCGTTTTGTGAAAAGGAAAACGAGTAGGTAAAGCAGTGGAAGACAGAATGAAGATAGATCCTGAAAAGATAAGTTTTGACAGGCCAGCTCAATGTTTTAATGAGGCGCTTCCTATAGGAAACGGCAGACTTGGAGCAATGGTCTATTCAAATACGCATACCGACCGTTTACAGCTTAATGAGGACAGCCTGTGGTCGGGAGGAAAGAGGGACAGGAATAATCCTTCTGCGCTTGAAAACCTGCCAAAGATAAGAGAACTCATCTTAGAGGGCAGGATAAGCGAGGCACAGGAGCTTTGTTCATTTGCACTTTCTGCACTTCCCGAAAATCAGAGGCATTATGAACCGCTTGGAAATCTGTTCATAGAGTTTGACGCTATAGGTAAAGACGTAAGCGATTATCAAAGACACCTTGATATCAAAAGGGCAGTCGTAAATATGAGTTTTTCTCATAACGGTATCAGATATGAGAGAGAATACCTAGCAGATTATCCGTTGAATGTTATCGCGATAAGACTTACGGCCGACAGACCGGGATGCCTTTCTTTTCATGTTGAGCTTGGAAGAGGTTATGCTCCCTGGGAGGATACTCCTTATAAGGAGCAGATAATAAGAAGACAAAACTACAACGTTTTTGCTGACAGCATAAAGGCACTTCCCGGCAGTATTCAGCTGATGAGCGGAAAGACAGGATCCGGGGATGGAATAAGATATGCTGCGGCAGTTAAAGTCGTTACTATAGGCGGAAGCACTAAGACTATAGGAAACACCACTCTTATAAGAAATGCAAATGAGGCACTGATAGTTATAAGTGCGGATACATCTTATCGTGAGCAGGATCCTGAGAGCTCATGTGTCCTTCGCTTATCAGAGGCTGCACAAAAGGGCTGGGATACACTGTATAAAGAACATATACAGGATTACTCCAAACTGTATGACAGGGTCAGACTTGATATAAAAGGAGCGGAGGATGTTGTGAGGTTCTTTAACTTCGGAAGATATCTTCTCATATCCTCTTCGAGAAAAGGCTCGCTTCCATCAAACCTTCAGGGAATATGGAATGAGGATTATACTCCGATATGGGGCAGCAGGTTCACCATCAATATAAACACACAGATGAACTATTGGCCGGCTCTTGTGACAAACTTGGAAGAATGCAATGAGCCTCTTTTGGGACTTATAGAAAAGATCAGGGAAAACGGACGTGTCAGCGCAAAGACAATGTATGGATGTAACGGATTTGTAGCTCATCATAACACTGACATATGGGGTGACAGCGCTCCGCAGGATGTGTGTTTAAGTTCATCCTACTGGGTAATGGGAGGAGCATGGCTTACATTACATATATGGGAACGGTTTTTATTCTCCAGAGATATATCATTCCTTAAAAAGAAATATCCGACCATGAGAGAGGCGGCAGAATTTGTCATGGACTATCTTATCATGGATGGTGACAGGCTTGTTACATGTCCGACACTCTCACCCGAGAACACATATATACTTCCAAGCGGGGAAAAGGGTATCATATGCAAGGGTGCCTCCATGGATGACCAGATAATAACTGAGCTTTTAAAGGCATGCATAAAAGCCGAAGAGATCCTGGGAGATGATGTAGATAAGAGGATATCTGAAAGGGCGGCTGAGGTTTGTGATAAACTCTCACCCATAAGCATAGGCAGATATGGTCAGATAATGGAGTGGAATGAGGATTATGAGGAAGCGGAACCCGGACACAGGCACATATCACAGCTTTTTGCTCTCTATCCGGGAACCCAGATAAACAGTGATACGCCCAAACTCATGGAGGCTGCCAAAAAGACGATCGAGAGAAGACTTTCGTATGGTGGAGCACATTCCGGATGGAGCAGGGCATGGATAATAAATATGTATGCAAGACTGGGAGAGGGAGACAGTGCATGTTATCATCTTGAAAAGCTGATAAATGACCAGACACTTCCAAACCTCTTTGACGATCATCCTCCCTTTCAGATAGACGGTAACTTCGGTGCAGTCTCAGGAATAGCGGAGATGCTTGTCCAGAGCCATGAAAAAGATATCAGACTGTTACCGGCACTTCCTTCAAAATGGAAAGACGGAAGCGTATCGGGATTAAGGCTAAGAGGTGGAAAAGTACTCGATAAGCTTGTCTGGCAGGACGGAAAGATAACAGAATATAATATAAGCGAAACAGGACAGGATGTGTAAGTGAGCATCCTGTCTTTTTTAGGTCGTCTTTATCCTACGAGTGTATAAAATAATACGACGTTGACATGTAGTCAGTGACTACATTATAATTGAAATGAAGCAACACGCAATGACTACACAAGGAGGATGCCATGAGTAAAGAGATTTGTAATATTGAAGGTATTGAGATTGAAATTGAATGTACAGACATAAATGATGCAGATGCAGAAAGGCGAAAGGTGGCATATGCTTTTAGGATGATAAGAGAGAAGTCAGGGATGAACAGGAAAGATTTTTCGATTTGGCTTGGAATCCCGTATCGTACTATGCAGGAATGGGAGCTTGGTCGGAGGATAATGCCAGAATACGTGCTTCGTTTGATCGCTTATAAAGTCTTTAATGAAATAGTAAAGAATAAATGATTATTTACGTTATTTGAGTAATATTGTAAACATTGTTTTTGTATGGATCATTGACGGAATGAGATATATCTCATACAATATAAATGAAGGTAACGGCATGGCATTTGAGATTGAGTTTTATATTACACAAGATGGTAAGAATCCGGTATCTGATTTCTTGGATTCATTAGATGATAAAATGGCAGCAAAGCTTATTGGGCTAATGGAAGTATTAGAGGATAAGGGAACAGAACTTCGCAAACCATATTCTGAACATATTGGAGATGGTATATTTGAACTTCGATGTAAACAGGGAAGTAATATAACCAGAATATTGTATTTTTTCTACGTTGGCAAAAAGATAATTGCTACAAATGGCTTTGTGAAAAAAACACAGAAAACGCCAATTGGAGAAATAAAACTTGCAAAACAACGTCGTATGGATTGGCTGAAACGCCACGAAAGGGAGGTTTAACATGACTCTTAAAGAATACAAAAATAAAAGGATGAGTGATCCTGAATTTGCGAAAGCTTATGAAGAAGTTCAGCCTGAAATGAATGTTATAAGGGCCATAATAGATGCACGTATCTCTCAAAATATGACACAGAAGGAACTGGCTGAGAAAACAGGCATAGCTCAAACCGAAATCAGCCGAATAGAAAATGGAACGAGGAATCCCTCTATTAAATTGCTTCAGAGACTTGCAGATGGTATGGATATGGTGTTAAAAGTCGATTTTATTCCAAAACAGAAAGTATAACTTTGAGATATTCAATCTTTCGGATTATGAGGTATAGAAACTTTTTATATCAAAAAGATGTTGGGGAGAGGTTTGCCCCCCTCGCTTGTTGATACATGAAATTAATTTGAAAGAGAAGTTGCCGGGTGATATGATAATTAATGATCACGATCCGTAAGGAGGAAAAAAGGCTTGAAACTTGACAGAGTGATAGCAGTTAGAAAAGACAAGACAATTTACCGTGATGATGACAGATGCATCAAGGTATTTAATGAGGAGTATTCCAAGTCCGGAGTATTAAATGAGGCATTAAACCATTCGAGGATAGAAGAGACAGGACTCAGTATTCCGAAAGTTCTCGAGGTTACCATGATCGATGGCAAGTGGGCTATAGTTTTCGAGTTCATTAAAGGAAAGACACTGGCTCAGCTTATGGAAGAGAACCCGGATAAAAAAGATGAATATCTTGAAATGTTTGTTGATCTGCAGCTTAAAGTTCATAAAAAGACATGTCCGCTGTTAAACAAGTTAAAGGACAGGATGAGCAGTAAGATAAGTGAGACAGAACTCGATGCCACAACACGTTATGATCTTCAGGCGCGCCTAAGGGAGATGCCGAAGCATAATAAGGTTTGCCACGGAGATTTTGATCCGTCAAACATAATCATTACCGAAGACGGTACGCCGTTTATTTTTGACTGGTCTCATGCGACTCAGGGAAATGCATCTGCGGATGTTGCATGTACATATCTGCTTTTCAGGCTAAACGGCGATATCGAAGGTGCAAAGAAATACCTTGATATGTTCTGTGAAAAGAGTGATACCGAAAAGCAGTATGTTTTTAAATGGATACCGCTCGTTGCGGCATCCCTGTCTGTTAACAGAAACGAGAAAGAGCGTGAGATACTGCTTTCACTGGTAAACGCCTCAGATTATGAGTAAGGAGAATTTATATGAAAATTACGGTATGTATAGGCTCTTCATGTCACATAAAGGGATCTAAACAGGTTGTGGAACGGCTTCAGGATCTGATAAGAGAAAACAACCTTGGAGATAAAGTTGAACTCAGCGGTGTCTTTTGCATGGGAAAGTGCCAGCAGGGAGTATGTGTTAAGGCTGATGAGGACTTTTATTCATTGTCACCTGATAATGTAAAGGAATTCTTTAAAGATTCGGTTTTGCCAAATGTGAAGTAAAACGTTAAGAAACTTTAAAGAAGAAAGGACGATGTTTAATGGAATGTCTTACCTTAAAAAAATCCAACTGTAAAAACTGTTATAAGTGTATCCGTCACTGTCCCGTGAAATCCATACGGTTTTCGGGAAATCAGGCATACATAATCGGAAACGAGTGTATCATGTGCGGTCAGTGCTTTGTTGTTTGTCCGCAGGGGGCAAAAGAGATCGTTGAAGAAACAGAAAAGGTAAAGGTTCTGCTTCTAAGCGGAGATCCGGTTGTCGTTAGCCTCGCACCTTCTTTCGTGGCAAACTATGAGGGCGTCGGAATAGAGTCGATGCGGGAGGCACTTAAAAAGCTGGGTTTCTATGATGCAGAGGAGACGGCACTTGGTGCGACTGTCGTAAAAAGAGAATATGACCGCATGGTGAATGAGGGTAACAGGGATATAATCATATCTTCATGCTGTCATTCGATAAATCTGCTGATACAGAAAAAGTTCCCGACATTGCTGCCGTATCTGGCTGATGTGTTGTCACCGATGCAGGCACATTGCATGGATATTAAAAAACGTATACCGAACGCTAAAACAGTATTTATAGGACCCTGCGTATCTAAGAAGGATGAGGCACAGCATTATGAAGGAATAGTTGATGCGGTGCTTACATTTGATGAACTGACGGCATGGTTCAAAGAAGAGAATATAGAACCGGAAAAGTCTATTGCTGAAAACGACAACAGCCGTGCGAGATTTTTTCCGACAACGGGTGGTATCTTAAAGACCATGGAGAAGAGTAATCCTGATTACAGCTACATGGCCATTGACGGGACAGAAAACTGTATAGCGGCACTTAAAGATATAGAAGCGGGAAACCTGCATAAGTGTTTCATAGAAATGTCAGCCTGTGCGGGAAGCTGCGTTGGCGGACCGGTCATGGAAAAGTTTCATCGTTCACCTGTCAGGGATTATATAGCAGTCTCAAATTATGCCGGCAGTAAGGACTTTGATATCGATCAGCCTGATGAGACAGAACTTCAAAAACACTTTGAAGTTATAGAACGTAAAAATGAGATGCCTGATGAGGCGCAGATCACAGAGACACTTCGTCAGATGGGTAAGATAAGACCGGATGATGAATTAAACTGCGGAACATGCGGATATGACACCTGCAGAGAAAAGGCTATCGCCATCCTGCAGGGCAAGGCTGAGATATCCATGTGTTTGCCGTATCTGAAGGAACGTGCTGAGAACTTCTCGGATACCATTGCGAGAAATACACCTAACGGACTAGTCGTGCTAAACGAAAAACTTGAAGTTCAGCAGGTTAACAATGCAGCATTAAGGATATTAAATCTTAGAAGCGCGACAGATATTTTAGGTGATCAGGTAGTGCATGTCCTGGATCCTACGGATTTTAACAACGTGCTCACAGATTCAAGACCGATCCGCGATAAGCGTGAATATCTGGCTGAATACGGAAAGTATGTAGACAAAACAATAGTTTATGATAAAGAATATCATCTTCTTCTGGGAATATTCCGTGATGTGACACAAGAGGAGACTCAGCGAGAGAGGAATGATGAGATCAGCCGTCAGACCGTTGAGATAGCTGATAAGGTTGTTGATAAACAGATGAGGATCGTTCAGGAGATAGCATCACTTTTGGGTGAAACAGCTGCCGAGACCAAGATCGCTCTGACAAAGCTTAAGGAGTCTATCAACAATGAATAATCTTTGTGCCGATATCGGATGGAAAAGCATAAATCATGAAGGTGAGCTTCTTTGCGGAGATCACGTGGAGATCGTTGACCAGGGTGAGAACTCACAGGTCATCGTGCTTGCTGACGGGCTTGGAAGCGGAGTAAAGGCAAGCATTCTTTCTACGCTTACATCTAAGATCATATCAACGATGATGGCAGAAGGGATGAAATTGGAGGAGTGCGTTTCCACTATAGCTGCAACCCTGCCGATCTGTTCAGTAAGAGAAGTGGCCTATTCGACATTTACGATACTGCACATTATTGAGAATTCGACGGTTGAGATCATCCAGTATGACAATCCGAAGGTCATTTTTTTAAGAGATTATGAGATATATGAGTATCCGATGACGGAGCTTATGATAGACAATAAAAAGATCTTAAAGTCCGTTATAAATCTGCAGGAAGATGACATCATGATAGCCATGAGCGACGGATGTCCTCATGCCGGGATAGGCCTTGCATATAATTTCGGTTGGAAGGAAGAGGACATCGCTGAGTTTGTGAGAGGACTGGCGGTAGCAGGCTATACAGCAAAGACTCTTGCCACCATGCTTGTCGATCAGTGTGACAAGGAATACGGGTATAGGCCTGGAGATGATGCAACAGCATGTATCGTTAAGGTAAGAAAGAGAGAACCGATGAACATCCTGTTCGGACCACCCAGAAATCGTGATGATGCGGATCGTATGATGTCACTGTTCTTTTCAAAGAACGGAAAGCATATCATCTGTGGAGGCACCACCTCATCCATCGCAGCCAAATATCTGGGTAAGACCGTTAAGGCTTCTCTTGATTTTCAGGGGGCAGATGTTCCTCCGATCGCAGAGATCGAAGGAGTTGACCTTGTCACCGAAGGTGTGATAACAATAAGCAAGGTTATCGAATATGCAAAAGATGCGCTGGATAAAAATGAGCTGTACGAAAAATGGAGTTTCCAGCGTGACGGTGCATCGCTCATATGCCGTCTTTTGTTTGAGGAGGCAACAGATATAAATTTCTATGTCGGAAGAGCAGTCAATCCGGCACATCAGAATCCGGATCTGCCGATCACATATAATATAAAGATGAATCTGGTCGAGGAGCTTTCCGAATGTCTTCAGAAAATGGGAAAGAGGATCAAGGTCAGTTATTTTTAAGGAGTTCATAAATGGGAGTCAGGAAATTTGATACAAAAGTCCAGCACATGAAGTATAAGGTTTTAAGGGAGGTGGCACGTCAGGCATGGAATGATACACTCCTTGAGAATCTTCTTGATATTCCGCAGATGATCGTGCCTGGAAAAACGCCCACAACCCGTTGCTGTGTATACAAGGAGAGGGCAATACTCGGTGAACGCGTAAAGATGGCGATGGGCGGAGATAAGGATAATCCGAACGTTATCGAAGTCGTGGATATAGCATGTGATGAGTGCCCGGCTGCAGGTTTTGAGGTGACTACTTCGTGCCGAGGATGTCTGGCACACAGATGTGAAGATGCCTGCAAGCGCGGAGCTATATCATTTGACCATAATCATACGGCCCATATTGACAAGTCAAAGTGTGTAGAATGCGGTCTGTGTGCAAAGGTCTGTCCATATTCGGCTATCATAAACAGAAAACGTCCGTGTCAGGTAGCCTGCAAGGTAAAGGCTATCTCGATAAATGAGGATAATGCGGCAGCGATCGATAATGATAAATGCATACAGTGCGGTGCATGTGTGTACCAGTGCCCTTTTGGTGCCATAACTGATAAATCATATATCCTGAATGTTATTGATATCATCAAAAAGAGCAAGGAGAATACTGAATATAAGGTTTATGCCATCGTGGCTCCTTCAATATCGAGTCAGTTCTCTTACGCAAAACTGGGACAGGTTGTCACAGGTTTAAAGGTACTCGGATTCCATACAGTCATAGAGGCTGCGCTGGGTGCTGATATGGTGGCCTGGTCTGAAGCAAAGGAATTATCTGAGAAAGGATTTTTGACAAGTTCATGCTGTCCGGCTTTTGTACAGTATATAAAGTCTGAATTCCCGGAGCTCCTTACTTATGTTTCGCATAATCTGTCTCCCATGGCGACACTGGCCAAGTATATCAAATCAACTCATGAAAAAGCCAAGGTGATCTTCATCGGACCATGCACAGCCAAAAAAGCTGAAATGCAAAGAGAAGATGTAAAGCCCTATGTTGATTCGGTGATAACATTTGAGGAGTTGCAGGCACTCTTTGACAGCAGAGACATAGATATCACAACTCTTGATGAGGATGTGCTTGACAATGCTTCATATTTTGGAAGGATCTTTGCGCGTAGCGGCGGTCTTTCTGATGCATTGGCTGAAGGATTAAAAGAACAGAACATAGATTTTGATCTGAAGGCGTTGGCATGTGACGGAATAGAAGAGTGCCGTGTTGCACTTTTAAAGAAGAGCAAAAACGTTCTTGATGCCAACTTTATCGAAGGTATGGCATGTATAGGAGGCTGTATCGGCGGAGCAGGTTGTCTTACGCACGGAGAGAAGAACAAGGCAGAAGTTGATAAATACGGCAGAGAGGCAATGGAAAAAACGATAAAGGGCGCTACAAGTATGCTGTAGAATACTAAAGATCTAAAAGGCATAAGAACAACAGGACTGATCAGGTAAAGAAATTTGAATGTACAAAACAGTTTTGTCATGGTAAGATAGGTTACTGTGATAAGACTGTTTTTTATAAGGAGATCTGAATAAATATGAAACTGGGAACCGGAACTAAAAGCCTATTTCATGATATTGCTTATGAGAAACAAAGAGAGATTGATCTCGTAGCTGATGCTTTAAAAGTCATATAAAACTCTATGCGAAAACTAGTTCCGTGGTACTCGACGTGGTACTCGGTCAATAACGCAAAATGCGGAAAGCTCGTAAAATAAAGGTTTTTAGAAGGAGATTATGAAAAATGAAATTAGGAATCGTCGGACTTCCGAATGTCGGAAAGTCCACATTATTTAATTCACTTACAAAGGCAGGAGCGGAGTCTGCAAACTATCCGTTCTGTACGATAGATCCCAACGTGGGTGTTGTAGCTGTACCGGATAAGAGACTTAAACTTCTTGGTGATATGTACAATTCCAAGAAGGTCACACCTGCTGTTATAGAGTTTGTGGATATAGCAGGACTTGTAAAAGGAGCAAGTAAGGGTGAGGGACTCGGAAACCAGTTCCTTGCAAACATTCGTGAGGTTGATGCTATCGTTCACGTGGTACGCTGCTTTGAGGATTCAAATGTTGTCCATGTTGATGGAAACGTTAATCCCGCAAGAGATATCGAGACGATCAATTTCGAACTTATCTTTTCTGATATAGAGATCTTAGACCGAAGGATAGCAAAGGTTGCCAAGCAGGCAAAGATGGACAAGACTGTTGCAAAGGAATATGAACAGCTCGAAGCTATAAAAGCTCATCTCGAAGCCGGAAACATGGCAAAGACCTTCCCGATGTCCGATGATGAGGATAAGGTAAACTGGTTCAATTCGTATAATCTTCTTACAGCAAAGCCCACTATCTATGCGGCTAACGTTTCAGAGGACGATCTTGCGGATGACGGAGCAAACAATGCTCATGTCCAGGCAGTAAGAAAGATGGCAAGCGAAGAGAACAGCGAAGTGTTTGTCATATGCGCTCAGATAGAGCAGGAGATAGCCGAGCTCGATGATGACGAGAAAGCAATGTTCCTTGAAGATCTTGGACTTAAGGAATCGGGACTTGATAAGCTCATCACTGCAAGCTATAGAATACTCAATCTTATGAGCTTCCTTACAGCGGGAGAGGATGAGACAAGAGCATGGACGATCAAGATAGGTACGAAAGCACCTCAGGCAGCAGGAAAGATCCATACTGACTTTGAGAGAGGATTTATCAAAGCTGAAGTTGTTAACTATAAAGACCTTCTTGAGCAGGGTAGTCTCGCAGCAGCAAGAGAAAAAGGCTTAGTGGGGATGGAAGGTAAGGATTACGTAGTAAAAGACGGTGATGTAATCCTGTTCAGATTCAATGTGTAAGCCAGCATACGTTCGGGATATTTAACAAACTTTTGTAAGGCACATTGTATAAAATACATAAAAACATAAGCAGAGCTAAAAAGCGGAACACAATATATAGTGTTTCGCTTTTCTTTTTGCACTAAATATAGTTTATCTGCGTAAAACCGCTGATTATCTTGTGGTTTCGAACCGAAAAACAGCCTTTTTTGCCTTGAAAACACGCGCTTTTTGATATAAAATGGTGTCAAGTGGTGAAAAGTGGTAGTCAAGTGTAACAAAGTGGTGATTTCAGATGTTCATGGGAGAATACAATCACACAATCGATCCTAAAGGCAGGGTTATCATACCTGCCAAGTTCAGAGATACTCTGGGTGAACAGTTTGTGATCACCAAAGGACTTGACGGATGTTTGTTTGTATACGATGAACAGGAATGGAAAGCATTCGAGGAAAAACTAAAAACACTGCCCATCACCAATAAAGAAGCCAGAGCATTCGTGAGATTCTTTCTTGCGGGAGCAGCGGATGTCGAGACCGACAAGCAGGGAAGGATACTTATTCCGGGAGTGCTCAGGGATCATGCGAAACTCATAAAAGATGTTGTTCTTGTCGGAGTCGGAAGCAGAGTCGAGATATGGAGTAAAGAATGCTGGGACAACACAGCTCAGTACGATGATGTGGATGAGATAGCAGAGCACATGCAAAATCTAGGCTTTGGAATATAAATTATGGAGTTTGAACACAGATCGGTCCTTTTGGATGAATGCATAGAAGGATTGAACATCAAGCCGGACGGCATATATGTGGACGGAACGCTCGGAGGCGCGGGACACTCATCAGAGATAGCAAAAAGACTTAACAAAAACGGAAGGCTGATAGGCATAGATCAGGATGAGGATGCGATAAGAGCGGCAAGCGAGAGGCTTAAGGACTTTGATAATGTAACCATTGTAAGAAGCAATTACGAGAACATGAAGTCCATACTCGCTGATCTGGGCATAGAAAAGGTTGACGGAATACTGCTCGATTTGGGAGTCAGTTCATATCAGCTGGATACGGCAGAAAGAGGATTTTCCTATAAATATGATGCCGACCTTGATATGAGGATGGATACGAGGCAGACACTGACAGCCAAAGATATCGTAAACGGTTACAGCGAAAAAGAACTTTTCAGGATAATAAGAGATTACGGCGAAGACAATTTCGCACAGAACATAGCTAAGCACATAGTCAGGGCAAGAGGGGATAAGCCCATAGAAACGACTTATGAGCTTAACGAGATCATCAAAGCCGCTATACCGGCCAAGATGAGGGTGAACGGACATCCTTCCAAAAGAACCTTCCAGGCGATCAGGATAGAATGCAACAGGGAATTGGAAGTCTTAAGGAACACAATGGATGACATGATCGATCTTTTAACAGTCGGAGGGAGGCTGGTGATCATCACATTCCATTCATTGGAGGACAGGATAGTCAAAACGGTCATGAAGAAGCAGGAAAATCCCTGCACATGTCCACCGTCATTTCCGGTATGCGTATGCGGAAACATTTCAAAGGGAAAGGTAATAACGAAGAAACCGATATTACCGAGTGAAAGGGAGAGAGAGGAGAATAGCAGATCAAAAAGCGCCAAATTAAGGATATTTGAAAAAGAGGTGTAAGATGGCACAGAGAGCAAACACAGTAAGAAGAGTAAGAGGGACATACGTACAGGGTAATACTGTAAGAAAAGAGGACCTCATTAGGGAGATGAACAAGCCCTATAAACCTGTGGATGCCAGAGTGGCAAGAAACAGAGCAAAAGCAAAGAGGATGAGTCCGGGATACGTTCTTTTCCTTGCCGCTGCAGTTATTATTGCTTGTCTGACTTTGACGAGTTATATTAAGATGCAAGCCGAACTTACAGTAAGCATCAAGCGTGTTGCCTACCTTGAAAGTCAGCTCAACAATTTAAGATTAACAAACGACGAAGAGTTGGAACGCATAGAAAGCAGCGTAAATTTGGAAGAGATCAAACAGATCGCTGTAGAAGAATTAGGAATGACCTATGCAAAAGCCGGTCAAGTTGTTACAATATCGGATGAGGGGAGCGACTATGTAAGGCAGCTTAGGGAACTGCCTGGCGAATAGGAGCAATTTGCTTTGAAAAGCGAGAAGAGAGTTAAAAAAGTAAGAAGAATCCGTGTAGAGAACGGATTAAATAAAGATATGCAGGCAAAGCTGGTGATACTTTTCGTATTGGTATTACTGGCTTTTGCAGGTTTAGGTGTAAGGCTTATCATGATCACCAGAGACAATGGTGAGAGATACAAAAAACAGGTCTTAAGCCAGCAGAAATACAATTCTGTAACTCTGCCTTTCAAAAGAGGAGATATTCTTGACTGTAAGGGCAGCAAGCTGGCTACTTCTGAAAAGGTCTACAACATGATAGTTGATGCCAAGGTCATGCTTGCAAAGGAAGAAAGTCTCGAAGCAACACTTGATGCTTTGAGAGTATGCTTCCCCAACCTTGACGTTTCCGCTATCAGAACACATGTCACACAGAATCCGACATCACAGTATTATATAGTAAAAAAACAGCTTACTTATGATGAGATAAGTGCGTTTTTGGAGATGGATAACAACAACGAGGAGTACCCTGACATAGCCGGAGTATGGTTTGAGAATGAGTACAAGCGTGTTTATCCCAACAATTCACTTGCGAGCGATGTCATCGGCTTTACCGTAAGAGGTGAAGGCGGTCAGTACGGTCTCGAACAGTATTACAACGATGTTTTAGAGGGCATAAACGGCAGAGAATACGGTTATCTTAACGAGGATGAGACTTTAGAGAGAACGACCATCCCCGCAACAGACGGATACAACATCGTCACTACGATAGATGCCAACATCCAGCAGATCGTTGAGAAATATCTCTATCAGTTCAATGAGGAGAACAAGAATGCAGCCCGTGACGGCAACGGAGCAAACAATCTTGGCTGTATCATTATGGATGTGGATACGGGTGACATCCTTGCGATGGCCAGTTATCCGACGTTTGATCTAAATAACCCCAGAGATACCAGCAGACTGATCGGTATGAAAAAATCCGAACTTAACGGAACCATACCTTATGATGCAGTTGTTCTTACAGAGGCAAATATCGAGGAAGAGCTGGCAGATGATGAAATAAAGAATGCAAATCTTGCCAATCTTTGGAAGAATTTCTGCATAAGCAATACATATGAGCCTGGTTCAACATATAAACCGTTTACTGTTGCTGCAGGACTGGAATCAGGAAAACTGACAGGTGAAGAATACTACACATGTAACGGTGCGCTTCAGGTATCCGTGCATAACATCAAGTGCCATAACTATAAAAAGGGCGGTTGCGGAACCCTTAGCGTTAAAGGTGCGGTAGAGAACTCCTGCAACGTATCATTCATGTTGATGGGCCGTCAGATCGGTTCAAACACATTTTTGGAATATCAGAACAAGTATAATTTCGGTCTTAAGACCAACGTCGATCTATATGGCGAGGCAAGGACCGATTCACTTATATTCGGCGGAGACACGATGGGTGAGACCGAACTTGCCACATCGACATTCGGACAGGGCTTCAATGTAACCATGATCCAGATGATAACGGGCTACTGCTCATTGATAAACGGCGGATATTACTATGAGCCCCATATGGTAAGTAAGATCACGGCTTCGGACGGTTCCGTTGTAAAGACTGTGACACCCAGAGTATTAAAGCAGACGATCTCTGAGCAGACTTCGGCTCAGATCGTGGATTACTGTATAGGCGTTGTACAGGAAGGTACCGGTAAGGAAGCAAGACCTGCAGGATATATGATAGGCGGTAAAACAGGTACAGCCGAGATGGTTCCCAGAGACAGGACCAACTATCTGTTATCATTTATGGGATTTGCTCCTGCGGACAATCCGCAGATAGCTATATATGTTGTTGTTGACAGACCCAACTCATGGGTGCAGGATAATGTAGGCTTTGCAAGAAAGCTCTGCAGAAATATCCTTACGGAAGTTCTTCCGTATATGAACATATACATGACAGAAGAACTCACCGAAAAGGAAGAGGCAGAACTGGCCGAACTCAATATCACTGTAAAGAGAGCAAATACCGAAGAGGAAGAGCCTGAGGAAACCGAAGAGACCGACACACCCGATGTTGATGAAAACGGAAATATAGATGCTCACGGCGGTGACGTGACATCTTCAATACCTGTTACCGAAGAAGAGATGCAAAGTGATGATGTGGAGATGGCTCCGCTTACCGGTAACGTCTTAAATATGGAAACAGGAGAAGCGGTAAAGGAAAACACTGATGAAGTACCATACTGACAATACAGAAAAACCGTATATTGATTTCAGTCTGATATTTATCATTCTGTTTTTGGTTGCTTTCGGACTTATCATGGTCTATTCTACGAGTTCGTATGAGGCATCCATGTCCAGTGTAACGAACAATGACCCTGCATATTATTTAAAAAAGCAGGCAGTTGCTTCCGTGGCAGGCTTTATCTTCATGATAGTGGTGAGTTTTGTGCCTTATCACTTCTGGGAGAAGATGTCAGGGATAGCTTATGTGGTATCGGCTGTTCTTATCATACTCGTACTTACACCCCTTGGATATGAGGCAAACGGTGCAAGAAGATGGTTAAGACTTGGAATATCAATACAGCCGGCCGAGATAGCAAAACTTGCCATGATCATATTTGTGGCAGGCCTTATATGTAAATTAAAAGACGGGATAAACACCCGTAAAGGCATGATGTTCATAATGGCTCCGCCTGCGATCATCTGTCTGATGGTATGGCAGATAACCGATAACATGTCATCTGCGATAATCATTTTCGGAATCGCATTTGTAATGCTCTTTATAGCGAGCAGGGATTATAAGAAGTTTGCGATCTTTGCTGTTGCTGCCGCAGGATTTGCAGCATTGCTCGTGTTTGCGATAACAAAGGCTGCCGATTCGGATAAGTTTGGTTTCAGAGGAGCACGTATACTTGCCTGGCTTGATCCCGAAGCATATGCTTCAGGAAAGGGATTCCAGACACTGCAGGCTCTTTATGCCATTGGTTCGGGCGGATTTTTCGGAAAAGGACTTGGCCAGAGCATACAGAAGCAGGGATTCTTGCCTGAGGCACAAAATGACATGATCTTCTCCATCATATGCGAGGAACTCGGACTTTTCGGAGGAATATGTATCGTGCTTTTGTTTGCATTCATGTTGTGGAGACTGATGGTTATAGCCAATAATGCGACAGATCTATACGGAGCACTGCTTGTAGTTGGCGTTATGGCTCATATAGCGATACAGGTCGTTCTTAATATCGCGGTTGTTACAAACACGGTTCCCAATACGGGTATCTCACTTCCGTTTATCAGTTACGGCGGTTCATCTGTCATGTTCCTTTTGATAGAGCTGGGACTGGTAAACAGTGTGGCGCGTAAGATCAGATTTTAATCTATGAAAGATATAAAAAAGAGCAGTAAAAAGAAAAAAAGACCGGTCAAACAAAAAAAGATCCCGAAAGTCAGGGAGCGTAAACCGTTTGAAGGATTCGAATTTCATATTGATAAACACACCGTAAAGATCCTTATCATCGTGACTGCTATCGTCATGGTTTTGGGATGTGCGTTCGGATATTTCGTTAAGAAGTATACCGTGGATACCATCATAGTGGAGGGAAGCACCCATTATACCACGGAAGAGATAAGTCGAATGGTCATAGGTGACGGCTTTTTATCAAAGAATTCGGTTCTCCTGTCATTGAAATACAGGAACAAGGAGATAAAGGACGTTCCTTTTATCGAAACGATGAGTGTGCGCATAATGTCACCCACATCGATAAAGATAACCATATATGAAAAAGCTATCGCAGGTTACGTTGAATACCTCGGTCAGTATATATATTTTGACAAGGACGGAACCGTGGTAGAATCCTCTGATATAAGGACTGAGGGTATACCGCAGGTCATGGGAATGAAGTTTGACCATGTTGTACTATGGGAAAAACTCCCTGTTTCCGACGAGGAGATATTCAAAAACATCCTTGATGTGTCACAGCTTCTTGGAAAATATGAGATCAAGGTAGATAAGATATATTTTGATGACAATTACAATGTTACCCTGTATTTTGACGATGCGAGGGTAAAACTCGGAAGCTTTGACAACATAGATGAGAAGATAATAAAGTTAAAGGCCATACTTCCGGAACTTAAAGGGAGAAAAGGCGTTCTAAGACTGGAGAATTATACCGTGGATTCGGGCTATGCATCCTTTGAGGAGGATGAATAGACACCCGATTTTGTCTGATAGAGCCCGACTGAGTCAATAATCGTCGGCTGACAAATGACTTTTTTGGTAAATCGTTAAAAAATCGGTTGCGTTTAGCGCAAAATGATTATAAGATATAGTGTGTGACTTTATGTGGGGCAAAGGAGGAAAGAAGCTTTGTTAGAAATTAAAACTAATAACGCAGAAGCAGGTGCAAAGATACTGGTTATAGGTGTCGGCGGTGCCGGTAACAATGCGGTCAATCGAATGATTGAAGAAGCTATAGGTGGAGTGGACTTTATAGGAGTTAACACAGATAAGCAGGCACTGCAGCTTTGCAAGGCTCCTAAGTTATTACAGATAGGTGAGAAACTCACAAAGGGTCTCGGAGCAGGTGCTAAGCCTGAGATCGGTGAGAGAGCAGCTGAAGAGAGTTACGATGAGCTTACGGCAGCCATACAGTCATATAACATGGTATTCGTTACATGCGGTATGGGAGGCGGTACCGGAACAGGAGCAGCCCCGATCGTTGCAAAGATCGCCAAGGATATGGGAATCCTTACCGTAGGTGTTGTTACAAAGCCCTTCAGATTTGAAGCAAAGACCCGTATGAACAATGCACTTGCGGGACTTGAAAAATTGAAAGACAGCGTTGATACGCTTATCGTCATTCCTAATGACAAGATATATGAGATAGTAGACAGAAAGACAACGATGCCCGATGCTTTGAGAAAGGCAGACCAGGTATTGCAGCAGGCAGTACAGGGTATCACAGACCTTATCAATGTTCCTTCTGTTATCAACCTTGACTTTGCAGATATCCAGACAGTTATGCGTGATAAGGGCGTTGCTCATATCGGTATAGGTGAAGGCAAAGGCGATGACAAGGCTATCGAAGCAGTTAAGCAGGCTGTTGAGTCACCTCTTCTTGAGACGACTATCACAGGTGCTACAGATGTCATCCTCAATGTTACAGGTGATATCTCAATGTTTGATGCTGATGATGCAGCAAACTACATTCAGTCACTTACAGGTGCGGACATCAATGTTATCTTCGGATGCATGTATGATGCGAGCGAACCTGACACATGTAAGATCACAGTTATCGCAACAGGTATTGAGCAGAATGTTTCAGGCGCAGGCATGAGCATATTCTCAACAAGACCAGGTGCTGTACCCGGTGCAAGACCGATGCAGACTCCGGTTGGCAATCCTGGTATGGCAAGAAGCGTTGCACCCGGAATGGGACAGCCCAGACCTGCAACGATAGGTGGCGCTACAGGAACAATTCCTACCCCCAGAACAGATTTCACACAGAAGCTGCAGCGTCCCACTGATATCAAGAGCAAGGTAGAAGAGAACCAGCTTAAGATACCGGATTTCCTTCAGAAGAAGTAAGAAAAGACTTAAAGCTTCCCGATCAATTCGGGGAGCTTTTTTGATGCTCTGATAAACAAGTTACATAATCCATAGATTTTTGGTCTGAAAATGATACCATATGATGGTGCAAATGTTGAAAAATAAAGTTTTTTTTACAAAATCTTGTGTAAATAGGGTTGACATAAAGATTATGGTTATTTATAATTATGTTAATTAATGTATAGAGCGTTAGTTTTCAATCTTTTTTCTTATGCGGAGGTATACTATGAAGTGCCCGTTTTGTGGTCATGAAAACACCAGAGTTATTGATTCCAGACCGGCAGAGGACAATAACTCAATCAGAAGGCGCCGTGTGTGTGACGAGTGCGGAAAGAGGTTCACAACATACGAAAAGGTAGAGACCATTCCGTTGATTATCATCAAAAAGGATAACAACAGAGAGGCTTATGACAGATCGAAGATCGAGGCAGGCGTTCTTCGTGCTTGTCACAAGAGACCTATCAGTGCGGCTCAGATCAATCATCTCATCGACGAGGTGGAGACGGAGATCTTCAACATGGAGGAGAAAGAGATACCCAGCCAGGTTATCGGAGAGCTTGTAATGAACAAGCTTAAAGACCTCGAAGCAGTTGCTTATGTAAGATTTGCATCTGTTTACAGGGAGTTTAAGGATATCAATACCTTCATGGACGAGCTCAAAAGCGTCATGACTTCTAAGTAATACCGAGAATCCAATCCGAAAGAGGCATCGAAAGATGCTTCTTTTACTTTGTCTTTGTACTAATAAAAAAACTTGACAAACAAGCCTGCGAGCATTGATAATATGCCTTGGAAAGAATAGTCTTTCCGTATTCATATACAGTCAAAGAAAAGGAGATTTATTATGAGGAAGATTACCAAGAGATTCCTCGTGATGATGTTGTTGGTTTCCTTAATGGCTACTGCACTGAGCGCATGTTCAGGCGGTAAGGCAGGTTCGGCTGATGCCGATTCTTTGATCACTATCGGAATACCTCAGGACTTAGACGACAGTCTTGACCCCCATATCGCAGAAGGGGCAGGAACGAGAGAGGTATTATTCAATGTATTTGAAGGTTTGGTAAAACCGAATAGCAATGGTGATCTTATCCCTGCCGTAGCCGAAAGCTACAGCATCAACGAGGACGGAACGGTTTACACGTTCACACTCAGAAAGAATGTTAAGTTCCATAACGGAGCTAAAGTTACGGTGCAGGATGTCAAAGCTTCACTTGATAAATGCGCCGGTACCGGAAGTGATGAGCCTCTGGTAGCGGCTTTTTCAGCAGTAAGCGCCATCAATACACCTGATGACAGCACGATCGAGGTTGTTCTTAAAGAGTCGGATACCGATTTCTTACCCAACCTTACAGCAGCCATCCTTCCCGCAGATCATCTTGATGCATCTGTGGATCCCATAGGAACAGGCCCTTACAAGTATGTATCACGTTCTCCCCAGGAGAATATCGTACTTGAGAGCTTTGATGACTACTGGGGTGAGAAGGCACACATCAAAAATGTTGTGCTTAAGATCGTTCCCGACGGTGATACCATCGTTATGAACTTAGAGGGCGGAAGCATAGATCTGATGGCAAGACTTTCAACCACTCAGGCTGCTCAGCTTTCAGATAACTTCGATATCTACGAAGGAACAATGAACCTTGTTCAGGCAGTATATCTCAACAATGCGGTTGAACCTTTCAACAACACGAAAGTAAGACAGGCTCTCTGCTATGCGGTTGATATACAGGAGATCATGGATTTCGTTTCTGACGGTAAGGGTACCGAGACAGGTTCGAGCATGTTCCCGGCATTCGGTAAGTATTATGTGAAAGAGTTAAACGATACATATAATACCGATATCGAAAAGGCAAAACAGCTTCTTTCTGAAGCAGGTTATCCTGACGGATTTGAGTTTTCGATAACTGTTCCCAGCAACTATCAGCAGCATGTTGATACAGCTCAGGTAATAAAGGAGCAGTTAAAGAAGATAGGTGTTACTGCAAACATCAACCTGGTTGAGTGGGATACATGGCTCAATGATGTTTACATCGGACGTAACTTCGAAGCAACAGTCATTGGTGTTGACGCTTCAACACTTACAGCAAGTGCTATGCTCGGACGTTTTGTAAGTGATTCGGGAAAGAATTTCATCAATTACAATAACGCAGAGTATGATAAGATCTATAATGAAGCATTTACCAGCACAGATGATGCTGTAAGAACAGAAAAATACAAGGAATGTGAGAAGATCCTCTCAACGGATGCGGCTAATGTCTACATTCAGGACCTTCCGAACATGGTAGCCGTTAACAAGAAGTTTGGCGGATACGAGTTCTATCCTTTGTATGTAATGGATTTTTCAAAACTTTATGTGAAATAAGCCCTTTGGGATAAGGGTACTTTATATAGGAGAGACACTGTGAGATACATAGTTAAGAAGATACTTAGTTGTATAATAACGTTGTTCATAGTGTCTCTTCTTGTTTTTGCGGCGTTCGCACTGATCCCCGGAGATCCTGCGCTTTCAAGGCTGGGGACGAATGCGACAGAGAGCGCGCTGACCGCTTTAAGGCATCAGATGGGTCTTGATCAGCCCATGCCTGTAAGATATATCAAATGGCTTGCGGGTGTTTTAAGGGGGGATTTTGGCATGAGCTACAGCTACAGCATGTCGGTCACATCGATGATCGCCGATAAGCTTCCTATAACACTTACGCTCATGATCTATTCAATGGTATTAATGGTCATCATATCAGTTCCTTTGGGAGTGTATGCTTCATATAAAGAAGGTACGGTCATAGATAAGATCATACAGATCACAAATCAGATAGTAATGGCGATACCGCCTTTCTTTTCGGGAATCCTTATAACACTTCTTTTCGGCGTGACTCTAAAGATGTTCACACCGGGAGGATTTGTGAGTCTTAACAGGGATCCCGTACGTTTCTTTGGTTTTATGTTTTTCCCAGCTCTTGCAATAGCTCTTCCAAAGAGTGCAATGGTATTAAACCTTTTGTATTCATCTTTAAACGGTGAAAAGAAAAAGGATTATGTAAGGACCGCATACAGCAGGGGAAACAAGAGTAAAACCGTATTTTTCTCTCATATGCTCAAAAATGCATCAATACCGACTATCACATTCTTGGGAATGGCACTGGCAGACATGATAGCCGGAAGTATTATAATCGAGCAGGTATTTGGCATACCGGGGCTTGGAAGGATACTTTTAACCTCAATTCAGAACAGGGATTATCCTGTTGTCATAGCCATAATAATGCTCATAGCCTGTGTTGTGATAATAAGCAACCTTTTGGTTGACATAATATATAGATTGGTAGATCCCAGAGTAGAGTGATCAGATGAAAAAAAATAAGAAGAAAAACTTCAACTTAATACTGGGAAGTGTACTTTTGGCGATAACGCTGATACCTGCTTTTGTAGGTCTTTTCTGGACTCCTTATGATCCGGAAACTATGAATGGCAGCTTAAAGCTTGCAGGCGTTAGCATAAAGCATATCTACGGATGTGATAACTTCGGAAGAGATATATTCAGCCGTATCATGGCAGGAAGCGGGATAACACTTTTAGTCGCTGTGGGAACCGTGGCTTTCGGCAGCATCATAGGTACGGTCATCGGAGCATTCACAGGGTATTTCGGAGGCATAGTGGATGAGGCTTTAATGAGGATAAATGACGTTGCCCTTGCTTTCCCGAGCCTTCTTCTTGCTCTTGTGATGGTATCTTTACTCGGTACCGGAAAGTATCAGGTGATGCTGGCACTTGGCATAGCATTTGTGCCCAGTTATGCGAGGATAGTCAGAAGCGAATATATAAGGATAAAGAACCTTGATTACGTAAAGGCCGCAAAACTGGCAGGCGCCAGTGATCTAAGGATCATGTTCGTGCATATTTTACCGAATACAAAGACAGTGCTGTTAAGCTCTGTGATGATAGGCTTTAACAATGCGATACTTGCAGAGGCAGGCCTCAGCTTTTTGGGTATAGGTGTACAGCCGCCGGATGCAAGTTTAGGGCGAATGTTAAGTGAGGCCCAGGCGTATATGTTTTCAAATTCCGGTTATGTATTATTCGCGGGATGCACAATAGTAATGATAATCCTTGGATTTTCACTTCTCAGTAAGGAGATCAGGTGATATATGGGAAGATTACTGCATGTTGAAGATCTGAATATAGAATTCCACGATCATCTGATACCGGAAACAGTCGTGTTTGACTTTGATCTTGATATGGATGAAGGTGAGATAGTCGGTCTTGTGGGAGAATCGGGGTCCGGCAAATCAATGTCTGCTCTTGCTATAGCAGGTCTATTAAGCAGACATGACATGAAAAAGCGCGGTACGATAAGGTTTGGTGAGACCGATATACTCGGCTGTCCGAGAAGTGAACTGAGAGGCCTTCAGGGTGATGAGATATGCATGATATTCCAGGAGCCTTTGACATCCCTTAATCCTGTAAAGAAGATCGGATGGCAGGTTGAGGAGTCATTAAGGATACATACGAAGATGACACCTGAAGAGCGAAAGGAAAGAGCGCTTAAGATATTGGAGGATGTTGAGCTTGAAGACCCTGCACGTGTGTATGACTCATACCCGCATGAGCTTTCGGGAGGAATGCGTCAGCGTGTCATGATAGCGGCTGCTACCATAGGAAATCCAAGACTCCTTATCGCTGATGAACCGACAACAGCTTTGGATGTTACCGTTCAGAGTCAGATCGTTGATCTGTTAAAGAAGATAAACAGGGAAAAGAAGACGGCTATCCTTTTTATAAGCCATGACTTAAGCCTGGTAAGCAGACTCTGTGAGAGAGTCCTTGTCATGAAAGGCGGATACGTTGTTGAGTCGGGACCTGTTAAAGAGATATTTGAAAATCCAAAAGAGGAGTATACAAAAAAACTCATAGCTGCCATTCCAAAGATGAATGACGACATGGTACCGATAAAAGCCAATGATAAGATGATCGAGGTAAAGGATGTCTGCGTCTCATTCACAAGGAAAAAAGGAAAGACAAAAGAGCGAGTTGACGTTTTAAAGAACGTGTCGATAGATGTAAAAGAAGGCGAGATCCTTGGACTTGTGGGAGAATCCGGATGCGGTAAATCCACTCTTGCAAGGACCATCATAGGTCTTCAGAAACCCGACAGCGGAACGATAACCCAGAAATATCCAAACACACAGATGATATTTCAGGATCCTTACGGTTCACTGAATCCTGCAAAGACAGTAGGTTTCATAATGGAAGAGCCTTTGAGGAATCTGACTGATATGAGCAGTGAGGACAGGAGAAAACTCGCTGAAGAGATGATAGTTAATGTCGGACTTACGAGTGAGTACCTGGACAGACTTCCTTCAGAGCTTTCGGGCGGACAAAGACAGAGAGTATGCATCGCTGCAGCACTCATGTTAAAGCCCAAGCTCATAATAGCAGATGAACCGGTATCGGCACTTGATGTCACCATACAGGCAGAGGTGTTAAAACTGATGAGAGAGCTCCATGACAGGATGGGAATAAGCTTTTTGTTCATCAGCCATGACCTGAGAGTCGTGCATCAGATGTGCGACAGGGTGATGGTCATGAGATCGGGAGTCATCGTCGAGGAAGGCGAGAGGGATGAGATATATGCGCATCCCAAACATGAATACACAAAGGAACTGTTAAAGAGTGCCGGGATAAGCTTTGAGGAGTAGCATTATTTTGATATTTATGCGAAACTTTTGCGAATTTTATACTTTCACTTTATTTTTTCGGATTTTTTGTTATATATTGTTAAGGTAATTATGTAAATGTACCGATATAGTTATTAGACAAAGTCTGAGAATATTGTGGAAAGGAGGCAAGTGTCTCATGGCAATGAATATCAATGACAGTTTCAGATACATGCAGGACTATCGTGTAAGCGAGATCCCTGTTAAAGAGATACCCAAAAGCCCCGCTCCGCAGGAATTACAGGAAGATAAACAGCAGAAGCCTTCGGTCATTATCGAGCCCATTGAGGACAAGAGACCGTTAAAGGTTGACCTGAATGAAGTATCCATGTCTTTCAACAGGCAGGAGGATTACGGATACATTGGAAAGGACAAGGATATATCACTTCTTGATATGGAAAAAGCCATCTCTATGATGAAACAGGATTCCATACTTCAGGATTACCAGTATTTTGTGGGAAGCAGCAAAGATATATTCAGTTCCGAGGACGGTCGTGTAATAGCAAAATAGTTTATCTTAAAAATTTGGATGATCTGTGTTAATATAGGTTGAGCCTTTGGGTTCAACCTTTTATATTGTCAGGAAATGATTATGTTTATTGAGAGATTTTATCCCACAAAGTATTATGCTTCTTCATATGAAATAGACTATGAGAGTTTATATGCAGACGGGATCCGTGGGCTTATCTACGATCTGGACAATACTCTTGTGCCTCACGATGCACCGGCTGATGAGAGAGCACTTGGGCTTTTGAACTCTCTTAAGGAAATGGGATTTGAGATTTTCTTTTTATCAAATAACAAGGAAGCCAGGGTCAAGATGTTCAATGAAAAGATAGGTGCTAAATATATCTTTAAGGCATCTAAACCAAGTGCGAAAGGATATTTAAAGGCAGCAAAAATGATGGGACTTAAGCCCAAACAGGTGGCAGTGATCGGCGATCAGCTGTTTACGGATATATGGGGCGCGAACAAAGCAGGCATGTGTTCTTGTTTGGTCGTTCCGATAGACAGATCGACCGATAAACCGCAGATCGTGCTTAAGAGATATTTGGAGAATCCCATATTAAAAAAGTATCTTAAAACGCATGAGATGGCAAAAAAGATCCAAAATAACGAAAAATAAAAAAACTTCTTGCGTTAAAAAGGCCTTTAGTATAATATATTATAGGATTTAAATGTATAGTATTATTAGGAGGAAAAATTATGATTTCTGCAGGTGACTTCAGAAACGGTGTTACTATTGAGTATGAAGGCAATGTATACCAGATTATAGAATTTCAGCATGTAAAGCCCGGTAAAGGTGCGGCTTTCGTAAGAACAAAGCTTAAGAACATCATCTCAGGCGGTGTTGTTGAGAAGACATTCCGTCCCACTGAGAAATGTCCTACAGCCCGTATCGACAGAAAGGATATGCAGTATCTTTACAGTGACGGAGATCTTTACTACTTTATGGATACAGAGAACTTTGAGCAGCTCGCTATCAACCAGGACAGCGTAGGCGATGCATTAAAGTTTGTAAAAGAGAACGATATGTGCAAGGTTTGCTCATACAACGGAAACGTATTTTCTGTAGAGCCTCCTATGTTCGTTGAGCTTGTTGTTACAGATACAGAGCCCGGCTTCAAGGGTGATACAGCTACAGGTGCTACAAAGCCCGCTGTTGTTGAGACAGGTGCTACAGTATCAGTTCCGCTGTTTGTTAACCAGGACGATGTTATCAAGATCGATACACGTACAGGCGAATACCTCAGCAGAGTATAATAAGCATATAAATAAGCATTATAAAAGACAACAGATCATCTGTTGTCTTTTTTGTATGGGCTTCAGCCTGTTGAATGCGCACGTATGCGAGTTTCTCAACAGAGAAATGAAGCGCGCATGAAACAAAAACCCACCTGCTATGCGGGTGGAGACAAAAAGTTAAACAAAGAAACACCTTTCCATTACAA
>JAFZRZ010000070.1 GCA_017619635.1 Lachnospiraceae bacterium
AAAGACTGATAAACAGTGGCTTCTATGATTTAGCCACAGCCTATCAGTCTGTGCACGTCAACTATTGAAGGCGCCGTATACCGAACGGTACGTACGGTGCTGTGAGAGGACGGGAGCTAATCACTCCCTCCTACTCGATTGATTTTCTTAAAAATGTATTAACGCACTTGATTTTTGAGATTTTTGGTTTATAGTAATATAAGTATAATAAATATATCACTTCAGACCAATGTCTGTTTTCGATACAACATTCGTTGTGTTATTTCCGTTATATAGTTTGTTAACCATATAAGCATTAAGTTTTTTGAGGTAGTTTATGAGAGAAAAATATGAAACCTTAGCGCTTGTTGATCTTAAAGCTATTGCCAAGAGCAGAGGTATCAAAGGGACTTCTTCCATGAAAAAGGAAGACGTTATCAATGCTATGGTCGAGCTTGATGAGAAAGAAAAGCTCGAAAAAGAGAATGCGTTGAAAGCAGAAAAGGAAGCTGCAGCAAAAGCAGTTAAAGCAGAGGCAGAAAAAGATAAGGTTCAAAATGTACAGGAATCGGTTGCTGAAGAAGACGCATCAGAGCACAGAACTCAGCGTCAGGAGCAGCGTGACAAGGAAAAGGAAGCGGTCATCAATGAACTTGACAGCGGAATGATCGCCAGAGGAATACTGGAGATCATGCCTGATGGATTTGGATTTATCCGTTCTGATAATTTCCTTCCGGGTGAGAATGATGTATATGTTGCACCGAGTCAGATAAGAAGATTCAGCATGAAGACCGGTGATATCATCACGGGTAACACGCGTATAAAGTCTCCCACGGAGAAATTCTCGGCTCTTTTGTATGTAAAGAGTATAAACGGTCTGGCTCCCGAAGTTGCCATGAAGCGTACCAACTTTGAGGACATGACACCGATATTCCCTGACAGCAGATTAACACTTGAGGCACCGGGAGTTCCTGTGGCAATGCGCATAATGGATATGATAAGTCCTGTCGGTAAGGGACAGCGTGGTATGATAGTATCACCTCCCAAAGCCGGTAAGACAACGCTTCTTAAGGAGGTTGCCAATTCTGTACTTAAGAACAATCCAGAGATACATATGATAATACTGCTCATAGATGAGCGTCCGGAGGAAGTTACGGATATAAAGGAAGCGATTAAAGGTGATAATGTTGAAGTCATCTATTCAACATTTGATGAACTTCCCGAGCATCATAAGCGTGTGGCTGAGATGGTAATAGAAAGAGCAAAGAGGCTTGTTGAGCAGAAAGAGGATGTAATGATCCTTCTTGATTCGATAACAAGACTTACGAGAGCCTACAACATGACTGTTCCTCCGAGCGGACGTACATTATCAGGCGGTCTTGATCCTGCGGCATTGCATATGCCAAAGAGATTCTTCGGTGCTGCAAGAAATATGAGAGAGGGCGGAAGCCTTACGATCCTTGCAACTGCTCTTGTTGATACAGGCTCAAAGATGGACGATGTGGTATACGAGGAATTCAAGGGTACCGGTAACATGGAACTCGTTCTGGACAGAAAGCTGTCTGAAAAGAGAGTATTCCCTGCGATAGATATACCCAAGTCAGGCACAAGAAGAGAAGATCTTCTGTTAACACCCGAAGAGATAGAGACAGTGAATGTTATGAGAAGGGCATTCAACTCCATGAAAGCGGATGAGGCAGTTGACAGAGTCATCGATCTTTATGCACATACCAAGAATAACCGCGAATTCTGTCAGATGATGAAAAAGATGCGTATATTGTAAATTGGGTATTGCCTAAGCCAAAGTGCTGTGATATAATAAATCCGCTGTTTGTGAAAACAGTACGGATGAGAACGAGATTATATAATATTTGATATAGAGAGGTGAGATCATGAGAGAAGGAATACATCCTGAGTACTATCAGGCAACAGTAACCTGCAACTGCGGTAATACATTTGTAACAGGTTCTACTAAGCCGGAGATCCACGTAGAAGTATGTTCTAAGTGTCATTCATTCTACACAGGACAGCAGAAGGGTGCAAGAACCGACGGTCGTATCGATAAGTTCAACAAGAAGTACGGCGTTAAGTAGCATTATCATAATTTGCTGCAAAAGATTATCTAAGGTTGAGGTTAATTGTTTAATCTCAACCTTTAATTGTAATAAGCTTTTTGAATCAAAGCTGTAAAGGTGTCATTTATATGAAGAAAAAGATGTGTAATTCCGGTATCGGAGGACAGGCTGTTCTTGAAGGCGTTATGATGAAGAACAAGGAGAGCTGTGCGATAGCGGTAAGAAAATCAGACGGACAGATCGATCTTGAGATCAGCGAGTATCATGGTGTAATGCACGGTAGCGTGCTCACGAAGATACCTTTTATAAGAGGCGTGTTCAACTTCGCGGATTCTTTTATACTCGGCATGAGAGCCATCAATCATTCAGCTGATTTTTATGCGGAGACAGAAGAGAAAGAGACCGGTTTTGACAGGTTCATGAACAAGGTCTTTGGTGAGAAGGCAGAGAAGATAGAGAGCGGATTTACAGTTCTTATATCTGTGATCATGGCACTCGGACTGTTTATATTCCTTCCTTATTATCTGTCTACGATATTTTCAAAATATATCATGAACTCATCACTCCTTGCTCTTATAGAGGGACTGGTAAGACTTGTGATCTTCCTTATATATATAGTGGCTATAACACTTCTTAAGGATATCAGAAGACTCTATATGTATCACGGTGCAGAGCATAAGTGTATCAACTGTATTGAGCACGGACATGAACTTACTGTGGAGAATGTTAAGAAGGCATCAAGACTGCATAAGAGATGCGGAACAAGCTTTTTGCTCTTTGTAATGGTTATAAGCATCATTCTCTTTATGTTCATAAAGGTTGACAATCCGGCGTTAAGGATTGTTTTGAGACTTGCACTCATCCCTGTTATCGCAGGTATATCATATGAAGTCATCAAGCTTGCGGGAAGATGCGACAACATCATTGTCAACATCCTTTCAGCTCCGGGACTTGCACTTCAGCTTCTTACGACAAAGGAGCCTGATGATGATATGATCGAGGTAGCCATCAGATCGGTCGAAGGTGTTTTTGACTGGAAGGCATGGCTTGAAGAGAATTATTAGGTAGAACCATATGACAAGACGCGAAGCCTATGATTACGGCGTTGAACAATTGGAAGCAGAAGGCATAGAGAATGCCGAATGCGATATAAGGATACTTCTTGAAGATCTGTGCGGTGTTGACAGAGAGGAGCTCTTTATCGGACCGGACAAGGTAATATCACGTCGTGAGACAGAGATCTTCATGAATGCCGTTACCAGACGCATGGGACATTATCCGATGCAGTATATCACCGGAAAACAGTATTTCATGGGTCTGACGTTCACTGTGAGCCCGGATGTTCTGATCCCTAGACAGGATACTGAGATACTGGTTGAGGAGGTTCTCAAAGAACTTAATGACGGCAGCAGGATCCTTGATATGTGTACAGGCAGCGGATGCATCTTACTGAGCCTTTTGTATTATTCAAACGACTGTGAAGGTGTCGGTGTCGATGTTTCCGAGGATGCTTTAAAAGTCGCAAGGGATAATGCTGGAAGACTCATACTTGATGAGACATTCGATCTTCTGTTTAAAACGGGAGGCATGGGAAAGAAGCATCTTGATGAGGAAAGGATAGAGTTTATAGAGAGCAATCTGTTCAATGATGTCAGAGGCAAGTTCGATATCATAGTTTCCAATCCGCCATATATAAGAAGTGATGTGATCCCGACTCTTATGGAGGAGGTAAGGGATTATGAACCCATACTCGCACTTGACGGAAAAGAGGATGGACTGTTCTTTTACAGAGAGATAATAAAAAAGAGCCCCGAATATCTTAACGGCGGCGGAAAGCTTTTCTTTGAGATAGGATATGACCAGGCTGATGAAGTGAAAAAACTCATGGAAGAAGCCGGATTTAAGGATATAGAAGTAGTACAGGATTACGCACACCTTGACAGAGTGGTGTGGGGAAGGATTTAAGATGTTTGACAGACTTGAGGATCTGCTCCACAGATTCGAAGAGATAATGAATGAGCTCAGCGAGCCGGGAGTTGCCAACGATCAGAAGAGATTCGCTTCTCTTATGAAGGAACAGAGCGATCTTACTCCCATAGTTGAGGCATACAAGGAATATAAAGAATGCAAGCAGACCGTTGAGGATTCACTCGATCTGCTCGAGAGCGAATCCGATGATGATATGCGTGAAATGTTAAAGGAAGAGCTTGCAGGTGCAAAAAAACGTATAGAAGAACTTGAAGACAAGATGAAGATACTGCTTCTGCCAAAGGATCCTAACGATGATAAGAACGTTATCGTTGAGATAAGAGCAGGTGCGGGCGGAGATGAGGCAGCACTCTTTGCGGCTGAGATATATCGTATGTATATCCATTATGCTGAGGGCAGACGATGGAGAGTCGAGACCATGGAAATGGAAGAGATCGGCATCGGCGGAATGAAGTCAGTAACATTCATGATAACAGGTCAGGGGGCATACTCTGTGATGAAATACGAATCCGGAGTGCATCGTGTTCAGCGAGTTCCCGAAACGGAATCGGGCGGAAGGATACATACATCAACAATAAGTGTTGCCGTATTGCCTGAAGCTGAAGAGGTCGATGTTGTAATCGATGAGAAAGATATCCGTATAGATGTCATGCGTGCTTCCGGCTGTGGCGGTCAGTGTGTCAATACAACAGACTCTGCTGTAAGACTTACACATATGCCCACAGGAATAGTGATCTATTCCCAGACTGAGAAGAGCCAGATCCAGAACAAGGCAAAGGCCTTCGCGCTCTTACGTGCAAAGCTTTACGATATCGAACAGCAGAAGGCTCATGATGCAGAGGCTGATCTGAGAAGAAGCCAGGTTGGAACAGGTGACAGATCTGAAAAGATACGTACATACAACTTCCCTCAGGGAAGAGTTACCGACCACAGGATAAACCTTACGCTTTATAAGCTTGATAAGGTAATGGACGGAGATATCCAGGAGATCATCGATGCATGTATAGCGGCGGATCAGGCTGCAAAGCTTCTTAAGATGAACAACGCAAGTTAACATAACATAAATGAGGTTATTACAATGGTCAATGTATTTATAGACGGCAGTGAGGGAACGACCGGACTGCGCATATATGAGAGGTTTGAAAAAAGGGATGATATAAATATCATGAAGATCGATCCCGAATTAAGGAAAGATCCTGCTGAAAGAGCAAAGATGATCAACTCATCGGATATCACTTTCCTTTGCTTACCTGATGCGGCCTCAAAAGAGTCGGTAAGTCTTATAACAAATCCTGATGTCAGGATAATAGATGCATCGACAGCTCACAGAACAGAAGAGGGCTGGGCATACGGCTATCCGGAGCTTTCAGACAAACACAGAGAGGCGATAAAGACAGGCAAGAGGATCGCAGTTCCGGGCTGCTATGCAACAGGTTTTATCACGATAGCTTATCCTTTGGTAAATGGAGGTCTTATTCCTGAGGATTATCCTGTGAGCGCATTTGCTGTAAGCGGATATTCGGGAGCAGGAAAAAAGACTATCGCGGTCTACGAGGATCCTAACAGAGATACAGAATACGGTTCACCTCGTGAATACGCACTTTCACAACAGCATAAACATCTTAAAGAGATGAAAAAGATTTCGGGCTTATCAAGAACACCATTGTTCTCACCCATTATCGCGGACTATTACAGCGGAATGTTTGTAAGTCTTCCGTTCTATGCGGATATGATGAACGGTAAGCAGACACCTGAGAGCGTTCATGCTTACATGTCTGATTACTATAAGGATCAGAAGTTCATCCGCGTTATGCCTTTTGGTTCAGAGGCAGATGCAAACGGCTTTATCGGATCAAACAATCTTTCCGGCTGGGACGGATTGCAGTTGTTTGTAACAGGTAACGAAGAGAGGATACTCCTAACGACCCGTTTTGATAATCTGGGCAAGGGAGCATCGGGAGCCGCCATCCAGTGCATGAACATCATGATCGGATGTGAGGAAGACAAGGGGTTGAACCTTTAGAGAAAAGTCCGTCAGGACTTTTTTCTCTTTAACAGGGGAGTTTTTATGAATAATAAAAAAGAAACATATAAGAAAATATGGGTGGTGGCACTGCCCATCATATTGCAGAACATTATTGATGCCGGTGTAAACAGCGTCGATGTCCTCATGTTAAACACTGTGGGACAGGATGCTATCAGTGCGGTATCTCTTGCGAACAGTCTTGTGGGGATACTGTTCATGTTCCTATACGGTATAGGTACGGGAATCGCAATGCTGGCAGCACAGTACTACGGAAAAGGCGATCTTAAGACCATAGAGAAGATCGAGGGCATTGGCTTAAGATTTGCACTGGGTGTGGCGATCATAGGTGCTGTCGCATGTATGCTTATACCAAAATACCTTATGTATATATACACGTCTGATGAGACTCTTATAGGAATGGGAGCCAAGTATCTGTTCTTTATAGCACCGGGACTCTTATTCTGGGCGATAAGTGCGGTATATATGTCGATCTTAAGATGTATCGGAAAGGTTGCCACAAGTACTGTTTTGGAAACGGTCGCACTTGTATGCAACGTATGCTTAAACGCGGTATTCATCTTTGGACTGTTCGGAGCTCCAAAGCTTGGCGTTGTCGGTGTTGCGATCGCAACAACAATAAGCAGATTCATACAGCTGATGGGTTGCGTGATAGTATCAATGACAAAACCCGGAGTTGCACTTACATTTAAGACCATATTTGAAAAACATGAGCTTTTGCAGAAGGACTTTGTATCAATGGCATTGCCTGCTATAGGAAATGACCTTGTATGGGCTCTTGCATTCTCAATGTATTCAGTTATAATCGGACATCTTGGAAATGATGCTGTAGCAGCATATTCGATTGTAAATGTTGTGAGGAACTTAGGCTGTGTAATGTGTTACGGAGTCGGTGCCGCATCAGGTATCATAGTTGGTCAGATACTTGGTGAGGGAGACAGAGAAGAGGGCATAAGAACAGGCCATATCTTACTACGGCTTTCAGTCATAACAGGAATACTGGGCGGTATCATAGTGCTCATCATAATGCCTTTTGCACTCAGTAAGGCAGCTCTTACAGAGACAGCACTTGATTACCTTAAGTTCATGCTTCTAATAAACACTTATTATATAACGGGAACGTCTGTTAACACCTGTCTCATAGCCGGTGTGTTCAGGGCAGGAGGAGACAGCAAGTTCGGATTCAAATGTGATACCATCGATATGTGGTGCTATGCGGTTCCTTTGGGGCTTTTGGCAGCGTTTGTGTTCAAACTCCCGGTAAAGATGGTCTACTTCCTGTTGTGTACCGATGAGTTTGTTAAGTGGCCCTGGGTATTTAAGCATTTCTACAGTCACAAATGGGCAAACAATATCACAAGGGATGACATAGGCTAAGGTAAAGATCAAATGGAACGTTCAGACAAGATCAAAGGTATCATCTGTATTCTGTTAGCCGCATTCGGTTTCTCTCTGATGACGTTCTTTATACGTATATCAGGAGATCTGCCGACAATGCAGAAAGCATTCTTCAGAAACTTTGTTGCGCTCTTGGTGGCAGCAGCGGCACTCATAAAGGATAAGACACCTTTTCATATAGAAAAAACCAACAGGGCAGACATCTTTTTCAGATGTCTGTTCGGTACGTCAGGGCTTATCGCGAATTTCTATGCGATAGACAGACTGGGTATCGCGGATGCGAACATGCTAAACAAGCTTTCTCCGTTTTTTGCGATAATCCTTTCGATATTCATCTTAAAGGAAGTACCGACAAAGACTGATATCGTTGCGACAGTCATTGCTTTTATCGGAGCCCTGTTTATTATAAGACCGACAGGTCTGATGTCTGAGGTCATACCTGCCCTTATAGGATTATACGGAGGTTTCGGTGCAGGAACAGCTTATGTATTTGTACGTAAACTTGGAAAGAAGGGTGAGAAGACACCGATAATAGTCTTATGTTTTTCACTGTTCTCATGCCTTGTGACACTGCCTTATCTGATATTTAATTATCATCCAATGAGTTTCAGACAGTTTGGATGTCTTATGTTGGCGGGGATAGGAGCGTCTCTGGGGCAGTTTTCCATAACAACGGCATATAAGTTTGCGTCGGCAAAGGAGATTTCCGTATTTGATTATACCCAGGTCATCTTTGCGGCACTTCTGGGTATCATATTTCTGGGGGAGATACCAAAGCCATTAAGTATAGTAGGATATACCATCATAATAGGCGTTGCCGTTATAAGATGGAGAAAAGCAAAACTGGCATAGATTGTACTTAAATAAATACTTGTGCTCAATTCGTGCATAGGTTATAATATCATGAGTTGAATAATTGTATACAATGATACAAAACAAAGATTTATCGATAGGAGAATTACCATGAAATCTTACAAGAGTATGTCAAAAGAAGAGCTTTCAGCGCTTAAGGCAGAACTTGAAAAAGCTTACGAGGATGCAAAGGGAAAAGGACTTAAGTTAAATATGGCACGTGGCCTTCCCAGTGCAGAGCAGCTTGATATGGAGGCTGATTTCTTCAACACATTAAATCCCATGAGTGAGTTCCATTCAGAAGCAGGAGTGGACTGCAGAAACTATGGTGAGCTCATAGGTATAGCTGAGGCACGTAAGCTTATGGGAGACATGATGGGAGTTAACCCTGACAATGTCATAATCTTTGGTAATTCAAGTCTTAATATAATGTATGATACCGTTGCACGTTCGATGATCCACGGAGTATGCGGCTCAACACCCTGGTGCAAACTTGACAAGGTTAAGTTCTTATGCCCGGTTCCGGGATATGACAGGCATTTTGCGATCACGGAACAGTTTGGTATAGAGATGATAAACATCCCCATGACTGAGGACGGTCCCGACATGGATATGGTCGAGCAGTATGTGAACAACGATCCTGCAGTAAAGGGTATCTGGTGTGTTCCCAAATATGCAAACCCCAGCGGTGTGACATATTCTGATGAGACTGTAAAGAGATTTGCTGCATTAAAGCCTGCTGCAGAGGATTTCAGGATCTACTGGGACAATGCGTATATCATCCATCATCTTTACAACGGAAAGCAGGAAGAACTCCTTGAGATCTTAAGCGAATGCGAGAAAGCAGGAAATCCTGATATGGTATACGAATTCTGCTCTACATCAAAGATAACCTTCCCGGGTTCAGGTGTGGCTGCTATCGCTACGAGTGCAAAGAACGTTGAATACATAAGAAAGATAATAACGATCCAGACAATAGGTCATGACAAGTTAAATCAGCTTCGTCATGTAAGATACTTTAAGAACATAGAGGGCATGAACAATCACATGAAGAAGCATGCCGAGATCGTTCGCCCCAAATTTGATCTTGTCCTTGATACTTTCGAAAAGGAGCTCAAGGATACTGAGATCGGAACATGGACAAAACCTCACGGAGGATATTTTGTATCCTTCAACTCGCTTAACGGCTGTGCAAAGGAGATAGTTGCCATGTGTAAGGAGGCAGGTGTCACACTTACAGGAGCAGGTGCAACATATCCTTATAAGAAGGATCCTGATGACAGCAACATACGTATAGCACCCACTTTCCCGCCTATAGGAGAACTTGCACAGGCGCTTGAGGTATTTGTGCTTTGCGTCAAGCTCGTGAGCGTGAAGAAGCTTCTTGAAGCATAGAATATCCGGAGTTTGAAATGGACGGTTATAAACGTTTAAACAGAACCCTTGTGAGCAAGGGAACAATCATAGATTATTACAAGGATGAGATGTTAGTCCCAAACGGAAATACCGGAATGTGGGACCATATCGAGCATAAAGGTGCGGCAGCAGCAGTTGCTGTTAAGGAAGACGGAAGCATCCTCATGGTCAGACAGTACAGAAACTCTATCGAAAGAGAGACTCTTGAGATACCGGCCGGAGGACTGAATCCCGGTGAGGATCCGATGAAGGCGGCACTGAGAGAACTCGAAGAGGAGACCGGTTTTAAGGCTGCAAACGGAGAGAAACTGTTTGAACTCTTTACTACTGTGGCATTCTCAAACGAGAAGATATACATATATAAAGCAACTGGTCTTACCAGATCCAAACAGCATCTTGATGAGGATGAATTTGTGAACGTGGAGAGTTATACGCTTGATGAACTCCTTTCAATGATAAATGAAGGAACCATTCAGGATGCCAAGACGATCTCTGCGATCCTGTTCTATGCACAGTTTGCAAAATAGCATAAAGGATATAAATGAGCGGTCATGCCGCTCATTTTTTTGTGTCTTAAGATACAGGACGGTGATCATGAATTTACAATAATTTATCAACATAAATAATCACAAAATGCAATTTATGTTAATTATTTCAAAAAAATTAAAAAAATTTTGAAATTTTTTTCACAACATGTAGTGCGGTGCGATAAAGGGCCTTGCAACATTTTGTGTAAACCGCCAAAACCCTTGATTTTAGCGAAAAAAAGCACCTTGATTTTACATAATTAGTTGATTATAATAGGTCTTACCGACACGAAAACAGGGTTTAAGCGGGAGAAAAAAACAGGATGCAAAAAGAAATAGATGCTTTTATTTCATATTTACATAATGTTAAAAAGACATCTTCAAACACGGAGTTGTCTTATCAGAGGGACCTGAAAAAGTTTGTCGCATTTTTGGAGTCAAGGAAGGTTACCAATGTTAAGGATATAACAAAGGATGACCTTACCGCATACATGGACTATATGGTATCGGAGAGTTTTAAACCTGCTACCATTTCAAGAAACGTGGCATCAATAAAGGCGCTCTTCCATTTCATGACCTATGAGGGGATGGTCAGTGAAGATATCAGCGGTGTGTTAAAGTCACCCAAGATAGAAAAGAAGGCACCTGAGATCATGACCATGAATGAGGTCAACACACTTTTGGAGCAGCCTAACGGCGACACACCGAAAGAGATCAGGGACAAGGCGATGTTAGAGTTACTCTATGCTACAGGCATAAGGGTATCAGAACTCATAACATTAAGATCACAGGACCTTAACCTTCAGATGAATTACATTGTATGTAATCACGGAGGAAAGGAAAGGATCATTCCTTTCGGATTAAAGGCCAGAAATGCGCTTATCAATTATCTGGAGCATTCAAGAGAGGCGCTTGTTATGAACAACAAGTCCGACGAGCTTTTTGTCAACTGTTCCGGAGTACCGATGAGCAGACAGGGATTCTGGAAGCTTATAAAATATTACAGCAGGAAAGCAGGTATCACTACAGATATCACTCCTCACACGTTGAGACACAGTTTCGCGGCTCACCTCGTTGAGAACGGAGCGGATCTTAAGAGCGTACAGGAGATGCTTGGACACAGTGATATCTCTACAACCCAGATATATGCAAATATGAATCATAATCACTTAAGAGAGGTTTATCAGAAAGCTCATCTTAGAGGTTAAACAAAATGGGATCGTCTATGACGGTCCTCAGACTGTAGACAAAGTTAGTTGCGGGATTCGATTTCCGCAACTAATTTTTTGTTTTATACAAGATTTATTATGCGACTGCATATTTGAACGAAAAACGTTCAGATAAAGAGTCTAATAACCCCTTTCTTTGTAGCATCTTTGCTAGTTTCTTAAGATTTAAGCATGCATATGTAAGCCCGACCTTCATTTCCATCCGGGCTTTTCCATACATCTGTGTATATCT
>JAFZRZ010000071.1 GCA_017619635.1 Lachnospiraceae bacterium
CATTAAGTGGGACATCTTTTTTATGAATGGATTAATTAGCTGTTGCAATATCAAACAGACTCATCTGTTTAGCACCGCTTGTGAGCTTGTTATATTTAGCAACCTCTTCCTTGGTCATCTCTCTTGAGGCTCCCTTAAGAATGTTTGCAATATTCTGCTCAAGCTTCTTTGCTGCATATTTTTATCTCTGCTTTTCGCGAGCCTTCTGTCTGCGCTCTTCGTCTCTTACAGCCTCCATAGGATCTACGGGCTGATAATCCTGGCCTGTGAGGTCATATAACTCCTTGAGGAACTGATTGTATGTCCTATCGTCCTTCGGACCATATGCAACATACTGACCGGTTACGATCAACTCGTCACGGGCTCTTGTCGTTGATACAAACAAAAGTCTTCTCTTCTCTTCGAGTTCTGCAGTGTTTCTCTTCTTGTGTAATCTCTCTGAATCGAAGTTGCTGATAGAAACATATACTGTAGGCCACTCAAGTCCCTTGCTACTGTGAGCGGTTGTAAGAACAACACCCTCGTAGCTCTGGTCCATCTTCTTGTTCATCTTTGAGCCGTACTTCTTAAAGATCCTTGTGTATTCCAATTCAGACTGAAGGTCGTCATTGTTGTACAGCAAAGAAAGGAAGTAATCATAAAGCTCGTCGTCAGATGACTTTCTGATGTCCTCAAGGTATCTATGGAATATCTGCTTCTGCTCGTCCATATCTCTTAAGTAGATAGACTCGAATTCTGCCTTCATATCAGCGATCATATCATTGACCTCTGATGTTGTGAACAGATTGAAGATCTCGCCATCATACTTGGCGCAAAGATAGTTGAAGTACAGGATTGTTGCTTCCGGCTGATAAAAAGCATCTGCCAGTGAAAGCGCACCGTAGATACGGCTGTCCTGCATAAGATCCATGGGGTTCTTCATTACCCACGGAATACCCTTCTTTGTCAGCATTGTGCCAATCTCTGTCAGTTCTGTCTTCTTGCTTGCTATAAATGCTATGCTATCCGGAGCCTGACCTTCGTTTACTCTCTTTTCGATCGAATCTACGATGTACTCGTATTCTTCTTTCTTTGAGTAGAAACCTCTTACTATCGGATTAGAACCACTCTCTCTTGTAGGGATCATATCCTTGTCGATACGATTCTCATTAAGAGAATTGATGTCATTCGAAAGTTTGATGATCTCCGGTGTTGAACGTCTATTCTCCGTCAAGAACAAATCGGTTACAGGCTCACCAATGTACTTCTCGAAATTGATGATGTACTCGGGTGTGGTCTCTCTGAAAGCATATATAGCCTGACTATCGTCACCTACTACCATTAAGCAATCGAAAGCGCTTGTCTTGATAAGTGCCTTTAATGTCTCAAGCTGAATCTCGTTTGAATCCTGGAACTCGTCAACGATGATGTGCTTATATCCAAGATTTTCGAAGTATTCGGGGTGCATATCAAGTACCTTGAACATCAAGGGCTCCTGATCTGCATATGTTACGAAGTTATCCTCCTTGAGAATTCTGTCGTAATCCTTGTACATGTCGAAAAGTGCCATGATAGACTGGTCTGACATTACCTTGTAGTATCCAACCTCTCTTAACTTGTCGATCATTGTATCCAATGAATCGGGATCGTTAACATCGATTCTCTTACTCTTGATAATATCAAATGTCTTCTGAGCGATAAGTATCACTCTCTCAATAGCGTATCCATTTCCGTTATAAGTAACGGATCCGGCATCGATACCGGGGATAGGATTGTCATTGATAAGCTTCTCAATCGTGTTGAGCTCGTACTCGGGAGTAAGTATTGCAGGTGCTTTTGTAAAGCCAAGTTCCTTATAGTAAGAACCTATAGCCTTGTTGGCAAAAGCGTTGAATGTATAACACTCGATATCGTCTGGTGTCACCTTGAGTCCTTCTGCGAGACACTTACCGGAGATTCTCTCCTTCATCTCGTTTACGGCTGCATCGGTGAATGATATGTGAAGTATTGACTTGGGGTTCTCGCCCTCTGCAATGAGACGCTTTGTGCGCTCCGTCATACACTCTGTCTTACCTGAACCTGCTGTAGCATTAACCTTGAATATGCCCTTTCTTGCCTCAATTATTGCTAACTGAGAATCAGAAGGTGTTATCTTGGCACGCTTCTTTACTTCCTTCTTGGTGAGCTTGACAGGAGCTTTTGTGTATTTGCAGTTTGCTCTGCCCATACATGCCTCGCAGTCACTTTCGGTACAATCAAGTCCTGCATCGCAGTCATCTATAAACTTATAGAATATCTTGTCGTCCTCTGTGGGAACCACGGGTGCTCCGTAGCAGTATTTGTTCATGTATGTTACTACATTTCCGCCACTGCCTGAAAAGAAATCGCCATCTCTGGGTGCTCCGTCCTTATCCGTAGTCTTCTTCATAAAATAATATGAAGCCTCTGCTACGTATACGTCGGAATTTTTAAGATCAAAATGCTTTTCAGCATATCCCTTTGCATAGAGCATTCCAATGAAAAGTTTGAACCACTCTTTTACATTCTCGACCTTCTCCGGCTTGATACCGGTTCTCTCGTTAATGCTAGGTGATCCAGATCTGTAAAAGATAGCTTCTACAGTCTTATTTGCATGGTCTACATATAATGCGTCGGGTCTGATACATATTGCTATGTCAGCATGTCCGATCTCTACTGTCTCCGTTGCGGGAAACTTTAAAGGTCTGTTGTCATTTGACAAGTACCTTGTGAGATTCTTGGTCTCTTTTTCCAACATCTTCTTGTTGGTCTCATCAAGGGAATACATAGATTCAATGCCCTGAGAAACCAAGTCATTTACCTCTGATATATCCGCCTTTCCTGTCTTGACCGCCTTTATGATATCTTTATGAGCTACTGCTCTCTCATAGGCGTTACCCTTAAGTGTCTCCACCTTGAGGTCTGCGATCTTGCCAAAATTCTTACAGGTTGAAGGGCCTGTAAATTCCTTAAGCTCTCGTATAAGCATATTATTATTCCTCCTATTCAATTATTCTCCGCTTAATTGTTACGATACTAACAACATGATTGAAATAACGGATAATAAAAAACAAAAAGACTCGGGCTTTATTGGTGGGCTGCCTGAGTCTTAATGCGACGGGTAGGATATTATTTATGCTTGTAGCATAGTTTTTGTTTGGAACGAAATTTGTAACTTAATCACTTATACTCACTTATATAATCGTATTGGAAAGGTATTTCTCCTGCCCCGTCTAAACTTGGAGATATTACTCGTTTTCTGTCACGTAACAACAATGTCGAGAAAGGAGGCGGTTTATATTCTATATAAAACTATGCCGATTTTATACAGAAAGAAAAACCACTTTGACAGAAAACCGTGAGAGGTTATGTCGGCCTCTCATTTTAAAGTATAGAAGAAATAAAATAAAATATCGTTATTTGTTTTTATTTTGCATATATTTTTTATGTACAACATGTGAAAGGAGAATAAACATGGCTAAATTTTCAGATACACCCGTTTCTATTAGAGAAATGGCTGCTAATTTCGCTGACGAAGATGTGTCAGCACGGATGCTTCTCGCAACACTGACTAACCAGGGCTTTCTTGAAGATGCCTTGACTATCACAGCTAAAGGTCTTATGTCTGGTATATTATACAAGATGAACGCAGGGGGAACCCCGGAACGATATCCTACATTCGATAGGAAGTTTCAGGAAAGAATGGCGTCTAACATAAGATGGATGCACAATCATTTTCCCGACTTAAAGTCTTCAGTTTTGGAACCTGGTTCTCTTGCTAAAGAATCTGCTGAAAAGACCAAGGTTGCACAGCCTGTTAATGCTAACTGTAAGTTTAAGTATCTCAATATTGATAACTTTGTTGTCATTGATACTGAAACAACAGGTCTGGATAATGATGATGAAGTTGTTGAACTTGCTGTTTTAAGCAGTGAGGGAGAAAAACTCTATCATTCATACTTCTATCCTGAAAAGGAAGTTAATCCGGGTGCTGCAAAGGTTAATCATCTTACCAAGGCTGTTCTTAAGGAAAAGATCGGCGAAAAGAAACTTGATGCTGCTGAATGGGCAAAGATATTGGAGGCTATAGGTGATAAAAAGATCCTTGGTCACAATATTCAATTTGACATCAGACTTTTAAGCCAGACGTTTAAAAAGAATGGTGTTGATGAAGCAGTTGATTGTCTTAATAAGCGACAGGTCGTTGATTCTATGGATATTGCCAAGCGTCATATCAAGAGTAAGAGTTATTCTCTTAATAATCTTACAACGCTTATCGGCATTACACGAGAAGAACAGCACGATGCTGCTGACGACTGTCTCATGACGATCGAGTTTCTTGAGAGACTTGAGGATATCCTCAAGATCAAAATTGAATACAGTTTTATTAAGATTTAGCACAAAAAGAGCGTCGAGATTTCTCCCGGCGCTTTTTTTATACTGCACTGTACTACACTATGCGGACATTTGTTAGTCCGTGGACCGTCCATGGACGGCTATACTATTTTTATTCTACAGGTTTGATGTTTTCAGCAAAATAGTCTGCGTAATCATTGTAGAAGTCTTCAGTTCCGAATTTGTCGGCTAACTTTATTGCCCCTTCGAGGTATTTGTCCAAGAAACTGTAGCCGTCAGCTCCGAACCCGTAAGCATCTTCTCTTGCGTGCCAATCTTCTCCTGCGTAACAAGCCAGAACACAAGCTCCTCTTGCGATCTTATCTAAAGAGCGAAGAAATTCAAGTGAATCCTGTATATCTTTCGGACTGGCCGTCTTCGCGTTCTCAAGGCAGTTTATTGCATTTTTAACTCTGTCATCAAATGTTAGAACAGTTTTCATTTTTACCTCCTAATTTACAGAACCAAATATGTTGAATCATCTATCTCTCTTGCTCTTCCGTCGCCGCACATGCCTTCCAGAGCTTCAAGAAGATCCCACATATCCATATTCAGTTTTTCTGCTTCATATTTTAGTCCACCGGGCTGTTCTGCAGTATCTTTACGTTTAGACACTGTTTTGCCGGATAGTTCTGCAACGATCTTTTCTCCGTACTCTCTTGCTTTTTCTTCTCCAAAATGAAACATTATTCACTCCTTTCATCGCTTATATTTATGTATCGATATATATAATATGGGATATTTTTAGAGGGGTAAAAATTTTGTGCAAGAATTTCTGATCCGACAATTTCTGTACTAAATGAAGTGTTACTATGTAAAAAATAGGGAAATAGCAATACTTATAAGACTTGGTAAAGTCAGTGTTTATGAGGATTTATGCATTATGAGACGAATTTCGTAAGTAGATTATGCTTTTATTCGACAATCCTTGTACTAAATTCGACAATTTCTGTACTAAATACATTTCTTCACCAAAATCAGAGGCCCTAGAGGGACTTGAACCCTCACCTGCGGAGTTGCAGTCCGCCGTCCTACCATTAGACTATAAGGTCTAGCAGGTTCCACCGGTCACGATCCGGTATCTGTGGTTTTGGAGACCACCGTGCATCCATTTACACCAGAAACCTATTTCCCCATTTTTTACATGGTTCTTTGACGACAACGGAGAGGCTCGAACTCTCATGCCCTTGCGGACGCATTCCTTAGCAGGGAAGCCATTTTACCAATTCATGCACGTTGCCATATGCTCCGTATCCGATTCGAACGGATAATGTACGGGTAGAAGCCGTATGGTTTCTCCATTAGCCTAACAGAGCTTAATGCGAATGAACCGATTCGAACGGCTGGCCTCACGCTTATCAGGCGTGCGCTCTAACCAACTGAGCTACACTCGCATAACAGGGAATATAGGAATCGAACCTATATCTAAGGTGTCAAAGACCTTCGCACTTACCATTGCACTAATTCCCTATACAACCGCAGCAGGAATCGAACCTGCAACCTCATGAGTCAGAGTCATGTGCTCTACCAATTGAGCTATACGGCTATAAATATCCCCGGAGAGATTCGAACTCTCAATCTTTCGGTTCGTCGCCGAAAATTTTGATCCATTAAACTACGGGGATTTACGCCGTGTGAGCGAATCGAACGCTCGCTCCCGTCAAGGAGTGCTGTTTTCAGGACAGTTCAGTGAGCCAACCACCATACACGGCATGATTTTTGCGTTTGTTTTTATCCAAAAGCATTTTTAACTAACTAAATTGTGTTATTCTTTTCTCAAACAATAACCTTAACAACAATAAAAAATGGTAACGTCATGTCTGATACGACGCTACCATTCTTACTCGGAAAGTAATTACGAAATGGATATTATCCTGTTCGATCAGACAAAATAGCATGTGAAATTAAACTGGAAGATTGCTGCCAGCTTGAAATACATGATGAAATTCGTCTGAACATTGTTGTTTTCATTTCTTATCTCCTGCTTTAAAGTTATATTCGGGTTTTATGATGTCGATAACATCAACTGTGTCCCCGATATTGTCTAAAATACTTTCCATAGGCTTATAAGCCATTGGAGATTCGTCTAGGGTGGAAGTATTAACTGATGTTGAATAAATTCCTTCCATACTCTTTTCGAACTCTTCCATTGTGATCTGTTCTTTTGCTCTTGAACGGCTCATAAGTCTTCCTGCTCCGTGTGGAGCCGACTGATTCCATTCGTCATTGCCTTTTCCGATACAAATAAGGCTTCCGTCACGCATATTCATGGGTATGATAACCTTTTCACCAATCTTTGCGCTGATAGCGCCTTTGCGTAGGATCATTTTATCGGTATCTATATAATTATGGATCGTATCAAATGATTCTATCTTGGTAAAACCCATTTTTTCGATGATCACATCAGTGATAGTCTCACGATTAAGTGATGCATATCTTTGTGTTATCTTCATATCATGAATATAGTCTGCAAAACTCTGTCCGCTGACATAACATAAATCCTTTGGAATAGGAGCACCCTGCATTTTGATTATCTTTACAGTATTCTCAATATCCCGTTCTTTTCCTTCTGCCTTCAGTTTTGCGACAGTATCCTTTATCTTGTCTGTGATATACTTATCGCGGATATCAAAATATGCCAGATCCTGGTAATGTTTGCATATCTTCTGTCCCAGATTCCTAGAACCAGTATGAACAACTAACCAAAGGTTTCCTTCTTTGTCACGATCAACTTCTATGAAATGATTTCCGCCCCCGAGGCTTCCTATGCTTCTTAAGGCTCTTTCTTTATCAATAGGAGCGATTATATCGTTTATCTCTGACATATTCCTGATCGCTGACTCATGAATATCAAATCCGGAAGGAATAAATTCGCGAATGATGTTGTCAAGTTTAGCGTAATCGCACTCATTAGAAGAAAGTTTTGTAGCCCTCATTCCACAACCGACATCTACTCCCACGAGATTTGGGATAACCTTGTCAGTTACTGTCATTGTAGTTCCGATAACACACCCTTCACCTGCATGACAATCAGGCATGATCCTAACTTTGCTTTCCTTTATGGATTCCTGATTGAGAAGTTGTATGATCTGTGAAATCGCTTCCTGTTCAATGACATCTGTATAAACTTGTGCTGTATTATATTTCCCTTTTAACTCCATAATGATCACCTTCTTAAATGCCTGCAGTGGGGTTCGAACCCACGGCCTTCGGTTTAAGAGACCGCTACTCTACCAACTGAGTTACGCAGACGCAGTGCGCCTGACAGGACTCGAACCTGCGATATACCGGTTAAAAGCCGGTTGCCATACCGCTTGGCTACAGACGCATTTTTAGGTATTTATTTGTATACGCTTTTGTTTTCGTTTCTTTCTTATAAACATAATCATTCTCCGTTTTTAGATCATTATTTTTGTTAAAATGCGCCGCTCTGGACTCGAACCAGAAATGCCGAAGCCACGATTTTACAGACCGCTGCGATAACCAATTCCGCTCACCGACGCTTATTCCTTGATATAGTAATAGTCAGTTTCCATATCTATTCCTCCTTTTATTTTTTTATACCCGATATCAGATTTGAACTGATACTGTATGATCTCTGAAACCATCGTCTCTGCCTGTTGGACTAATCGGGTTTATACACCCAGAGGGACTTGAACCCTCATGCCATTAAGGCGTCGGAGCTTAAATCCGGTGTGTATTCCAATTCCACCATGGGTGCTTATGCGCCCGGTGAGATTCGAACTCACACGCTTCATAGCTTCAGATCCTTAATCTGATATGTCTTCCATTCCAACACGAGCGCCTAGTAGACGAGAAGGGATTCGAACCCTCAATGAAACATATTTTGAGTATGTCATGTATGCCAGTTCCATCACTCGTCTATATGTGACTGACGAGAGTCGAACTCGTATCCTACTAGACTTCGGGGCAGATCCTAAATCTGCTGTGTATACCATTTCCACCACAATCACGCACTATTCAGTTCGTTTAAGCCTCGCAACAGAGGCAATACGAGTCGTAACAACATATCTTTTTCCTCTTAATTACTTCATCATTTGTTTTAATTGCATCATTTTGGATATTTATGATGCTATTGAGAGCTTCTCCACGGACTCGAACCGTGATTATTACTGCTTACAAGGCAGTTGCCATACCATTAGGCGAGAGAAGCATGTTATGGATCGTCAGGGACTTGAACCCCAGACCTGACGGTTATGAGCCGCCTGCTCTAAACCAACTGAGCTAACGATCCGCATCGCATTATACAAATTTTAAAGAGCCCGTAACGAGAATCGAACTCGTATCAACTGCTTGGAAGGCAGTTATGCTAATCCTTTATACCACACGGACTGGTGGCAGCCCTACGGTTCATGACACCGCGACCCTGCAGGGTTTTGAGGCTGCTAACTCTTTTCTAAATCTACTCGCCATGTACTTTCATTGTCTAACAAAAAGAGTATTTTCAAAGCGATCGACGAGCCACGATCTCGCAACCTCCGACTTGGCAAGCCGGTGCTCTGCCTACTTGAGCTACGACCACATGCGGGACATCGAAAGTGCCTGTTTCCGACATCCCTATATTGTTATTAAGGTTCTGCAAAGATTTCTCCTTTGCGGTGACTATCGAGAATTGAACTCGAATCCTCGGGATCACACCCCGATGTAATAGCCGTTATACCATAGTCACAGTAGCTCCAAGGAGGCTCGAACTCCCGTTTCTGCCTTGAAAGGGCAACGTCCTATTCCGGTTAGACGATGGAGCCATATAATACCCGATGAGGGAGTTGAACCCTGCGTCTTCTGACTGAGAATCAGATATCACTACCGTTAGACCAATCGGGCTAAATAGCGGAGACGGGATTCGAACCCGCGATCTCAAGGTTATGAGCCTTGCAAGGAACCGCTCCTCCACTCCGCAGTTGAGATGACCGGACTTGAACCGACACATTCCTGAACCCAAATCAGGAGGGCTACCAATTACCCAACATCTCAATATACAAGATCCATTCGCTTGGGCCGCTTCAAGATATCAATCCAACGGATCCTATGTGTTTACAATACTTTGTGCCAATTCGGCTTCCCGTATGTCTAACGGTACAAGGAGTCTCACCTGTACGAAATCTCTTTGAGAGAGCAACCTCTCTAAAGATTTCTGTGAATACGTTCATTCGCGACTGACTCGTATCCATACAAAGTATTGAATTTTGCGGTAAAACTGTTCGTAAAATCCGCTACGTACCGTCGTACGCTTTGCTTGTTCACAGTTTTTAAGTTCGGAATAGTGGAATCGAACCACTTCACTCGGTTTGTAAGACCGATGCACTCCCGTTATGCAAATCCCGAATATCGGGCTACTTGATTGCGTGCCGCACTTGGCCTTCGCGCGACCGATAGCGCCCTTTTACCCGAAGCTGTTAAGGTTGCTATCCTAAAAGGTATTCCTGACTGCGCTTGAGCATGTAACACTTTTCAAAAACTCCTACGACGTGGACCACACGAGGATCGAACTCGCCGTCTCAAGTTTGCAAAACTTGCGTCACCCCATTGCGACTTCTGGCCCAAATTTAACGACTCGAACGGGGCTTGAACCCGTGACCTCCGCCGTGACAGGGCGGCATTCTAACCAACTAAACTACCGAGCCATTATTGGCTGCCTTATTATGACGGTTGGCATTTAATATATCCTCGTCGGGAATATAACCACATGCCTTGTATTCGAGTCGAACGAATTCCTTCTGTGCTTCAAACAGACGCTTCTACCGAGTTAGCTTACAAGGCGGGATAAAGTTAATTTTTGCTTTATCCTTTCTAAATCGTTTGTTCATTTTTCAAGGTTCCTTTCATGTAAAACTCATGTTTTTAATGTTTAAATCCCATGTGCCTGTTATGAGATTTGAGCGGAAACGGTAGGGCTCGAACCTACAACCCCTCGGTTAACAGCCGAGTGCTCTACCATTGAGCTACGGATCCATATTGTTGTTATTCAGATATAGTCGCAGTCGTAATTGCATTTTTCTTTTCCCTATTGCGTCTAAATGTTTCTAGTCCTCTCTGAACCTTTGTACCATAGTTATTGTTATATTTTCTTGTACAATATTCCAAATTATCCAATCTGTTATTTGTAGGATCTTCGTCTTTATGATTTACTTCTGGCAAATTTAATGGGTTCGTCAAAAATGTTTGTGCTACCAATCTATGTACTAAAAAATAATGATTTTTCGAGTCTTTAGTTAGATTTACAAGCATATATTTTTTTGTTTTTGTATGCCACGGCTTTAAAATACGACCTTTTTTAACATAGTTCCGAAATTCATTCTTTATAACCCGATCACATGAACGAACTCTTCCTAAATTTGAACATTGATAAAAATTTTCCCATCCCGGAATGTCTTTCCAAACTTCGTTTTCAAAATCACGCATTGTGTTATATGTTTCTTTTATCGTTGCAAAATTTTCATGTTTTCCTGTTAAATGATTAGCTATATCTTCTACAGCCTGTTTATAAAGAATCATCGACTCTTTATTCGCAATAAAATCTTCAGGGTGTGAAATGATATGTAATATACTTTCTTCTGTCATAAATATCTCCTTTTTTTTATAAAGCTCCCGGAGGGATTTGAACCCCCCAACCCGCTGCTTACAGGCAGCCGCTCTACCGTTAAGCTACGGATTCATATTTTGTTAAATAAAAAATCGCCTGAAGTTTTACTTTCAGACGATCGCGTTTGTTCTTCTATATGTAAGTTCTTATGTCCGTTGTAGTACGTCCTTACATCGCAATCGTCCTTTTCCTGCAATATGTCCTTCTATTCCCGTTGTGGGTTCAGAATCGGCCTGCAAGCCATAACTAGAGATTATGAGAGAGCATGCAAAACCAAGCATATCGATACCGTATGCTTTGACTTGCTTGTTTAACTGATTGTTCCATGTTCTTCTCATTGTTTGCTTCTTTATCCTCACTGTTTAAACTATAAAAAAATAGTGCCGTCAATTATCTTTGAATATCAAAAATAATCGAACAGGCACTTTCGATGGTTTAATGATACACCATTGAAAATATCTTGTCAATATATTTTTGACATTTTTTTGGAGTGTATCGCAGGAGTTCTTTTATACCTGCCCCTGCGAGAAAAGGTATGAGGTGATAATACTGATGTCATTGATTGGGCGCAGTATCATGTATCTTTAAACGCATATCGCGATTAAATTCGGAGGTGGACTTCATATCAAAGACCTGACCGCTACAATAAAAGTCTCTTTTTTGTCGATGAAGATCGGTTTACTGGTTACAATATGATCAAACCAATAATACGAAGTCCCAATATGCACGCATAAATGCACTCTCAACTGATCTTGATGGGCACAAAACAGTTGAAATAACAGATACAGGATTCGAACCTGTCCTTACATACCCAGTGTATATCCGTTGATATATATATTTATTTGTCATTGAACACTGGAGGTGGGGCCCTGAACTCTTCTCAAAACAGAGCCCCTCTAAATGCACCTAAGATTAGGTGTAATGACAGATATGAGGTTCGAACTCATCTTTAAAGCCCTCTGCTTATCTGTCTGATGCCGCCTTATTTGCCTCCGGGCGGTTCGGAGGGGTAAATAAATTTCTTCGAAAGGAGGTTTTCACGTAATGACCAACGTGACGGCGGCAGTGTCAGCCATATACACTGTTTTAGTCCGCCTTAGTGGACCTGACGGGAGTCGAACCCGTGTCCAAAAGTAATAATCACATAAAAATCTACAGCTTATCCATATGATGCCAAATTTACCTCTTTGACTGATATATGGATACCTCGTTTAAGGTTTGGCGATATCGCAGTCTCACCGGATCTTCTGCATCTCACGCCTGTTGATATCTCCGGCATATGTTACGAAGTATTACTTAAGTCACTGGAAAGTTGAGGACTTCGCATACCATCTTTCACAGAACCAAGAGGTCAAGCCTCCGGACTTGTTCGCCATGATCCTAAAAGGATTAAGCTGCAAGTGCTACAGGACGATTAGCGTCTGTATTTAAGTTTGGTTATAGGTGACCGACCGCTGCATCTTATGTTTTCTTACCCCTGTCGAAACCTTTACAAGCCCATATTTAATTATATTTTGAGACGTTACCACCGCTCTACCGAAGAACAAAATTCTTTCCCAGTCGGATATCCGTACTGCCTCGGCCCTCGACATTAGTCGTTCATAAAGTTTTATTTAACGTCTACGCTTTCAAGAGACGTAAAAGAAAGGATTTAAAACAACTGAATATCAATAAACATGAATATGACCATGCTCATTTACGATTAACTTTAACTGTCCTCCATTGTGGGGAACGAACTTTGTTCCTGCTGTCATATCTTTGTCTTTCGACTTTGCAAAAGATAAAGCAGCATTGATCTCTGACATTGTGTATTCTCTATTATCAAAAACTATTAAACTCACTTATTGTCTCCTTTTATTATTGTGTCTAATTTGGATCTACATTAGTAGACATTTAACTCTTATAATATGAGTATGAATTATTTATTTTAAAAGTAAAAATTTTGTGCAAAAATTTTAAATGATATTTAAATTGTAAATAGAGCCGATTTATTTATAGGGACTGGGGTTTTTATCGCTGCGGTTTCCAAGTATCTACGATAGTAGACATTTATAATATAAATATGGTTTATATAAAATCAAAAATAGTCTATTCCATAAGAAAACGCCTCATAACGAAGCGTTTTTAGGATCATTCAAACTCAAGAAGAGTTGCCTGGGCGGTATCGTAACATGTCTGAAGATATTTTACTCTCCATTCATCGCAATACTTCATTTCATTTAAGAAACCCTGCATCTGCTTTTTGATTCCAACTTTTGCTTTCTCGGGGTTTATCGTACCTGTTGACAGGATCTCAAACAATTCCTCCATATCTTCCGGCTTTATAAGGCTGCTGTATGCGTGCTGAATAAATTCAGCGGTCTTGTATGAGATTTCGTTGTCGGCATCGTTGAATTCGCCGCAACCATTACCCATTCCGTTTTCATATGCAATAGTATTACATATGTACATATGGTCGCATAAACCCTTTATTGAAAATCTTTTTACGATAGCCTTTGCGGCATCGTCTATCTTCTTTGGTACTGTCATATCCTTTTCTCCTTTTTAATATATTTGTTTATACGAAGAATATGATGTATTTATCGGCTGATAATAATGCCTTTATTTGCTGCTTTATATGTCATTTTAAAAGTGTATATGTTTTAAAATGGAGAATATCTGATTTAAACGTAAACTTCGGATTTCCGGATCTGAAAGCCTTTTGGGCTGGCAATTTGTTGTAGAACAGCCCTTCGGAAAGGCTGTTTGGAAAGGAAAGAAAATATGAAGCTTATTGAATTCAAGTGCGATCTGGATCTATCAAAGTTTATTGATTCCATGCTCTTTGATAGCGGAACAGACATCGCAAGTGGCAGGTTTGAACACGGTGATAAAACATTTGTTGTGTATCTTACCGTAAATGGAGAAGTATCTGTTACTTATAAGGGTGAGACATATCACAGACCTTCTGAATTCCCGGAGGAGCTTATGGAGAGGATCAAAAATAATCCTGATGACTGGTTCTTCTATGCACCTACAGGTGAGGGAAATGATGAACAGGAAGGTGATATCTATGTCACTCTTAATAACTGGTATGAGTTCATTTATGGAGAGCCGACACTTGGGATCGACCAGGGTGATGTATGTGAAGATGATATCAGCAAGCTCTCGCCCGGAAATATCCTTGATGAGATGACTTTGATCGCAAGTCGGTATTTTGGTATTGAAGAATAAGTCAGTAAAAATGCCCCCGAATTATTCGAGGGCGTTTTGTTTATCATTCATTATTTATGACATGGATCAGAGGTAATCTCCGATCTTTTCATCTTTATATTTTTCATAAAATAAGTCTTCAGCCACTTTCTTTTGTGTTTCTTGTATATGGATCCAAAGAGATACTACTGTGATAATGACTCCCATGAAAACCAAAAAGGCACAGGCGTATCTCATGATATCGTAATATTCTGAAATAAGATAGTGATACTGTGAATCTTTACCGAAAATTATCATGAACATCGTTCCTGTGACTACACAGATTATTCCGGTAAACATATTTTGAATGTTATTTGTCACTGCTTATTTATCTCCTCCCATTCTTTATTTGTAAGATCTTCGAGTTCTTCTATCCATGTATCATAAGAATCGCTGCTAAACGGAAATTTTAATGTCTTGGAGAATTCAGCGTCTGAACCTTCTACTATTGAACTAATGGTGACTGATTTGTTATCCCATTCAATACTTGCCCCGCAATCGGTTCCGTTATATATGTCTTTCTTCAAAGATTTTACATCTATTCCTAAATAAGTTGCAAGGTCTTCTATGTTATGTATGGTCATTATATCCTCCTATAAAAATATACCATTGTTTTAGTCTGATGATTATTATCTCTTCATGTATGTTTGAGCATATTAAATTTCCTTTCATTTTATAGAATAGTTTATTTAGAATGAAAATATATATTTTGTGCAAAATTTTGTATTGTTTTATATAAAAAACACCACCCCGCAGGGTAGTGTTTAAGATTACAGATCGTTCTACCATACAAGATAGTTGGAATCTTTTGTTGTTACACATCTGATCCCCATGTTGATCTCTGCGTCTCTGTAAAGAACTGCATAATCCATGTACGGCTTAAGTTCTTCGGGAACTTCTACCGGGAAACTTATAAGGCCCATTTCGTACAGAAGTAAACCCTTGTCATTTTCCGATGTGAAATTTGAAGACATCCACTCTTTTGTTTCCTCTCCGAAGTCAACGATCGTAAACTGATATTCGTTCTCGATCTTTTCAAATACCTCGGCTGTGAGATATGTTGCGCAGAGAATGTCGTACGTCTTCTCATCATAGCCGGCTTCCTCGACAGCCCTCATCATCTTGTTGAAATATTCAACATTGAGTTCCTCGTCGCCTGTCTCAACCATGCATTCACCCATGTTGCAGATCTGAGCGACTCTCTCGTCTGTGGTGGGGAATTCCTGCAAAAAAGCTTGTCTGTTTGTATAGTTATATATCTCTTCCTTTGTGATCATATTATTAACCTCCTTCTCCGATTCCATGTTTTATATACATTAAACATGAAAAAATGGGATAAAAATAAAAAACCCCGAACTGAATCGGAGTCTTTTATTGAGAAAAAGTTTAGTTGAAGTAAGTTAGTTTGAATCGACGATAGGGGCTGAGATCATGTCCCAGACTTGATAGCATCAATCACTTCATAAAGCTGAGAAAAAGTTTCAAGCACGAGATGTTGTCCCTGAGCATCTAATTCAAAACCGTGATCTGTTATTTCAACTGCAATACCCTCGATAATCATAGAGCTACCTCCTTCTTTGAACTCCGTTTTACATTTTATAGTTATATCAGTAGTATGCGTGAAATAACGGTTTATAAATTTTGTTTATTCTGTTATTACTTTTTCTGCTCGCGTGAATGATATTTCTGTAGTGTTATCCAGTAAATCTTCAAGATTCCATGCACAGTTAAAACAAAGTGGTATGGGTGAAGATGACATTTCTTTTCCTAAAAACATTGCGACATTTGCCTTATTCTTGCCACATTCGACACATGTGGAGTCTTTTAGGGATTCCATATCTTTATTCTGTTCGCATATTTTGATTATCTTCATTGTTGCCTCCTTTTATAATTCAGTGAAAAGTGTGTGTCCAAACAGATCTTTGCAGTCATCGCATAACAGATCCTTGTTTGAACCTTCTGCGATACCCATACAATACCTGCACAGGTGATTTCCTTTTGCCGGAACTATCTTTATGGCAGTCATCTCTTCCTTTATGAGTTCTGCCTCGAATTTTTCCATGTTTTCATACTGTCCCTCAAAAGCCAATTTCTTGCCTTTCTTATCTGTACAGTTTGCCAAAAACTTAATAGGTTTAACCGGTGGATTCTCGATGTAATCTCTGAAACTGTCCGGGTGACGACGACAGATTTCGTTCAAACCATTGTCTGACCATTCCTTTAACTCTGTTTTTGTAAGCTTGCTTCCGTCGCTGCGTCTAAGGCATGTGTGTACATAATCGATCTTAACTGTTCTTTTGGTTCTCTTTATAAGATCTTCGATCGTTGTGTTTGTATTCTGTGTCATTATTTGTTCCCTCCGTATCGTTACGCAATTTTTCCTTATTTTTGTTTCAACATAAATATAGTGGATTTTTATATGCTCTAAAAATTTTGTGCAAAAAAAATCAGCCCGAAGGCTGAAATTTTAAGATGTAGCATATGATATACCCTTTAAAGAGGTATATATAGTCCACGCATCGGCATTACCGTTGGTTACGAAGCCATTCCAAGATCTTTTTGTATTGTTGATCTTGTTTAACAGTTTTACGCCTATACCGTGCCAATTTTTGAGATTGAACGTGAAATCATCTAATAAGATGTCACGACTGCTTCTCTGTTTTGTCGCGGTAAGAACGTATTCAGATTTGTCTGTACCATAAGGAACAAACAGCATCTGTGAATCTTCTATTGCCGGTAGATATTTGTTGAGCCAATCTATCTTTTCCTGTTTGGCAGTATCATTAAGATAGGCTGACAGAATATATATATCCTGTTCGTTGGCTTCAATTAGCAGGTTTATAGCCTTTACAACCTCATTCATAGGCTCTAAATCTATAAAATACCCTGGTACGGCTATCTCCTCGATGCTTTTTTCGGGATTAAAAATGGCAAGTACGCCATCCATGTCCACGAAAATTCTTCTTTTCTCCATCTTTTGTACCTCCTTTTGATTTTTCTACTGTATTAAGTATGAAGTATATTGGAGACAATAAAAAAAAGAGCCCGTAAGCCCTTTTTTTAAATGATTGAACAAACAACTGAGCAGCACGACATGTTGTCGGGATCCATTGTTATATACTGGATACATCCTGGATAGTCTGCTTCGAGTTCCTTATAGTGTTCGATAGAGTTAAATGAATCGTAATACTTCTTCATTTTTTCCAACCACTTATAAGAATTGACTTTCTGCTCCTGTCTTAAGACGAATCTGCCAAATATGGTAGTCTTGATATCGTCGTAATCCTTAGTAGAAAGGTTCTCTTTCCAAGGTGCGAATATCGCGATACATTCTCCCTTCTTAAGAAGTTCCTTTGCAACGAATACATTTGCATTTCCAAACGTTACTTTTGCATTCTTATCTTCTTCTATGAGAGCATCTGCGTACTTTTCGTACGTTTCAAAACCCTCTTTTACATCTATTTCGGATACTGTTCCGGAATACTTATTAGCTGCATAAGTTTTACCTGTTCCCTGCATTGCCAATATAATCATTTTTTCTTCCTCCTTTTTGATGTTTTATAAAAGGAGTATGTGTTTTTACCGGATAAATAACAAATTATGGATAAATGGGAATTAGCTATCTAATGTTGAGCCTTCATAGCATAAGACATAAAAATCTTCGAATGCTCTGCCATATTCAGACGATAATCTTGTTCTGATAAAATCATGAGCGTCTTTTCTTGCAGCATCTTCGTTATCAAAATGAGACAAGCCTTGATTTCCTACGATCTCGTTGCCTAAATAAATATCATATAACCATTTATTACTTTTCATGTTACTCCTCCTTTTACTCAAAGTGTATAGTAATATCGGTCATAATAAAGTATGGTTTGACACTCCACACGACTGAAGTCGTGGGATTCTTGCTACCTGCCACTACATAATGGCTGACCAGTCTATTTCCGGTAGGTCGTAGTGCAAGGTATGGGTATGCCATTACCCATCGCAGGGCAGAACATATAGTTCCCTACGCAGTATGCCTGATATCTCTATCGCCAGCATACTCAGTTGAGTTGCAGATGTTCATGGCTCCAAGCAGGTCTCTGTGTATGTGGAATCCACATTTGCAGGTATAATTCCTGTCATTGGCATGATGTATGCGCCCGCAGACAGGACATGTCTGGCTGGTGTATGACGGGTCTACATACTCAACCTTAATGCCTGCAAGCCTGGCTTTATACTCTATGTATTGAGAAAGCCTAAAGAATGGCCAGTTGTGCAGGCTGTGATTGTTTTTGCGACTTGTTCTTGTCGTAGAGCGGATATTGGAAAGACGCTCCAATTTTATGATTTTAACATCATGTGCAACTGCGGTCTTTATGATGTCATGGCTTATCTTGTGATCGATATCTTTCATTATGCGTTGTTCTTTGTTGTTGATGCGTATCACAGCATCAATGTGGTTGGTTTTCTGCAGCTTCTTACGAAGATAACTATAATGACGGCGCATATATCTGTTCTTACGGCCATTTCCGTAGAACTTTACGCTGCCATCAGAGATATAAGATACCGCGGGACATTTAATCCCAAGGTCAACGCCCATGATATTGCCCTCATCAGGATATCCGGGTTCGGAAACTTCATAAACTATCTGGGCGACTATCTTACTGCCTTTACAGACAATACGCATGGTTCCTAACCTTGCATCAGCCAGTATCTGTTTTTGTCTGTCTGTCAGGGATGTGCGTACAGATATGCGTTTTGACCTGCCATCTATAATTACGGGGAATTCAATATGGTCATTCATTATCCTGAAGTTCTGGTTATTGATATAGCAACAGGGCCGCTTTAGTAAAGGGACGGATGGTTCCTTTGTCCGTATGGCAGAACCTTGTTTTTCGAGTTTCTTATTTTGGGCAGAAATTTTGCGGCATTTCTTATCATATTTTCTGATGATGGACTTTGCATCTCTTATGCACTGGTTTATCAGGGCAGAGGGAAGGTTAGCAGCTACATCAGCAGTTGTATATTTGCTGATAGGTTCAACATTTAGAGCAACAAAAACAAGACTGTTAACGGTCTTTATATACTCGTTCATAGTCTGGGTGATAAAGTCCTTTTGCTTATTAGTCATGTAGAGTTTTATTGTTTCTGATAGCTGCATATGTTTACCTCATATATATTATAGTAAACATATGTTCTGTTTTCAATATGAAATAGAAAAGGTCACGCTCTTATCTCACGGTTAAAATGATGGGCTTTTTCGCTTAATAATTGTTGGGAATAAATCTCTTTTATAAATTTTGTGCAAAATAAAGAGAACTGCAAAGCAATTCTCTTTTATGAAAATATTTAATTGTAATTCTGGGCAACTTCACCGATCAGATTGTTGATATTATCCCAATATGAAAGGTTGCAGTCATACCTGCAATTATACACATATCTGGTCGCAACATCTTCTGAGATCATCTGCACAAGATCGTCTACATACCTGGGATAATTCTCCCTCATGTAAGACTTGACGTCTTCGACTACATAAAGAAACCACAATTTGCGATAAACCTTATCAGCAAGACCTGGCGTTTTCTGAATCTTTGAAAGAATCCTGTTTGCCTTTGTTTCTAATTTGAAATTTATTGCCATCTTAACACCTCCTTACCAACCATATACTGCTGAACAATCCTTGGCTAATGCCACAGAGTTCTTTAGTAGGCAATTTCCACTCTCGTCATCAAGGTCATCGAAATCACCTTTTTTCAGTGCCCTGAATTCCATGATAGACGGATTGCATGGGTTATCGTGTCCTGTTTGGCTAATGAGCATCTTACCGTCTTCACAGTATATCTCAAAAGAGTTATCACCCTCGAAACAGTCTAATGCACGATCCATTGCCTCACCGATATTTCTGGTATTAAGATTTTTGTGTACCGAAACAGAGCCATTCCACCTCTGAAGTGTTCCGATCAGGAATATCTCGCCGTTTTTCTCTATATCGAGATTCATCTGGCTGCATTCAAGATCATTTCTGACATCGTCATATGCTATATCCCAGAGCTGACTCTCTGTGTAATCATCAGTAGAATATTCTTCTGATACATAGTCATACCTTTCGCACACGTCATTATTCCAAATTTCGCGTTTCATTTCATATTTTCCTTTCTCCAGTTAAGTTAATAGTTACAAAGAAAACATGGGTAATTTTGGAATAAATAAAAAAGAGCAGATATAAAATCTACTCTTTTCTTGCTATTAAATTGTCTATGTTGTTCTCAACATAGGTACATAATTCTGAAGCGTCTCTGACGTTCTGTACAAACTCATCAAGATTGTCTGCCGTAAGACTTCCTCTGGGAAAACTTAACATGGAGCCTTCCCTATGAAACATAATCTCGGGTTGCATGACTCTTCTTAAAGGAGTAAATCGCACGGTATAAATATCGAAGCTTTTATAAATCCTTACGATATATCCGTTTGATTCAAACTCGACGCCTTCGATGCCTCCGTGTGCCGTTGCTCTAAAGTTGCTTATCTGCATTCTTCATCTCCCATCTTCTTGGGATAGCCAACGTCAGGATTGATCTTTGCCTTTTGAGCATAATCAATTGCCTGGTCCATAGAGTTCTGTTTTGATTTTATACCATCTTGGTAAAACTCGCAAACAAAATCACCTATAAACTCTGCAATTTCTGTTCTATTAGCGTCTTTTTCCGGACATATATGAGGCAGTCCGTATCTGTCGCATTGACGATTTATCTGCGCGCACGCATCAATTGCTACATCATGGGCTTTTCTTCTGAGATTGTCATTTTCCTGTATTCTGAAAATGTAATCCTCTCTGTCTATTCTTCCCATATCCAGTAGAGATCTAAATGCCTGTGCTTGAAGAACATCTCTGTAGACAGTATTAAAATAGCTTACAAACGTTGATGCGGAATCTGTTATAAATTCTGTGATGAATTTAGCATCTTCAGCATTTTCCTGTTTGGAAACCGCGTCGAACAGATTTTTTATTTCCTGTTTCATAGCAATATCCTCCTTCGTTTCATTTACTATGCTATAAATATGTATGAATTTATAAATAATAAAAAAATAGGCCGAAGCCTATTCTTTAAGAAACGAGTATAAAGTCCTCATCTTTCTTGAGAGATATGGTACAGCAAAAGTTATCTGTTATCTTCCAATTCTTGAGATAATGAATTCCTTCAGCAAGAACTGACTTATTAATGTCTGCCTCTACTTCATTGAATGATGGGATCGGCGGAACATTGTCGGCAGTGTCGAGCTTCATATCGAGACTCGTCTTTCTGAAACTCGTGCAATTCAAAAGGAACTGCATAACTTTATACGTACCTGTGGTATTTAGTAAAAACATGTTCATTTCTCCTTTCTCCATTTACATTGTGATATAAAAAATATATCTGTTTTAGGCATAAATAAAACGCCGGATAAACCGACGCCTTACCTTTTATAATGTTATCGAAATAAACACATTTTAGTATAATTGGCAGATCATCTTTCGAAGTCATCGAGAGTAAATTTTTTGATTTTCTCCGTTTCTTTTCTGTCTTCGAGGATTTCTATAACTGTTTGTTCTGGAATACCTTTTTCCTTTGCAATCTCCTTTATTTTATCCATGACTCTTTTTGCTGCATCTGGAGATATATCATTTTTACTGTTTTCGCCGATAAAGCTTCTTAAATCTTCAACGCATTTTTGTATGCCTTGGGTTATCTGCGTCCCTATTGTCTTATTTATGACCGTTAATTCTTTAAGAAGGTCAGACTTTTCTTCAATGCTCTTGGCTTCCTGCATTAATGTCGAGACCGGTTTGTCATTGAACAAAAAATGATTGGACGCATCTATCGCCACTGTAGTGAAAGTTCTGCCTGTTTTTAAAAACATAGCAAACTGACAGTCGTCTATCTGATATCCTTTATTTCTTGCTTCGCGATTCGACCTTAAACATTGCTTTATCGTATGTACTGCATCATCTCTTTTATACACCTTTTCTGACGGAATAAATAAATATGTACGGTCTCTTCCCGCAAGAGTACCGCTGATCTCTGTACCTGTGCGGATCGCCAGCTTGTCACAGATAGGAATTCTTTCTTTTGCCATTTTTGTGATGTTTTTTACAAGAGCGGAGATATTCTTATCTATCTCTCTCTTTTTTTCGTTTTCTTCTTCTATGTATTTATTTAATACTGTTTCTAATGAGCCTATCTGATTTTCTTTTGCTTTATCGAATTTATCGAGAAGTTCGTCTAATGTATCCAAAGCCGACTCTTTTTTCATTGTTAGCGAATATCTTTCCTCTATAAATGTCTGGATTATCTTTTCGACCGTGTTGGAAGGATAATTCTTCTTCAAAAAGTCTCTAACATTCATGCATTCCGGTTTGTCCGGGACTTGCAGTCTTATTTTTGTGTCGCCATATACATCTCCTGCTGCTGTAACATAGGTATAGCTTGCATAACGCATGCTATCTTCCATTCCTCGATCTTGACCAAATAAATTAAATTCTTTTGATGTATAACAAGGAACTCCTTCAGGATCTATGTTATCAAATTGAAACCGTTTTACCTTCATAAAAGGATCTGACTCTAGGAAATTAAATTCGTATTCATAAACAACTCCATTCTTATTTTTGTTGTCATTATGAAAATTAGACGCAATCTCCCCTATTTTTCTGCGATCGTTCATTCCTTCTTTTAACCATTCCTTTTCTTTTTCAGATGCAGGATCAATATCAAATCCGGAAAGATTAAGCTTGTTGAGATCTACTGTTATAGGCATACCTGTTTCGAGTTCGTTTGAAACTGTCTGATCTCCGTAGGCGGACGATGTGAAAAGTATTCTGCCTTGAACATAATTCTTGTCAGTGTTTACATTTTCGACATATACGGTATAAGACATTGCCTCGTCTTCATTGTCGAATCTTAAGAGATCGTCTCTTTTTAATCGATCTAAAACTTCCTTTTTCGTCATGGCTGGTTCCTTTCTTGATGATTTGTTTGTATCACGTATAAAATATAGTTTATGTTGGACATAATAAAAGACTCCCGAGATGAGAGTCTTTATCTAAGGTTAATGTTCTTCGAGCTGAATCTCTTTTATCTTTGTTGTTATCTCTTTTTTCTTGTCTATACCAAGAGTTACGGAGAATGTATCATAAAATCTTAATCCCTTTGCATATGCCCTGAACACGATCGGCGTGAGTATGTTGTAAAGGTCTCTTGCGCCGCCATATTCAAATTTACTGGTTATTATGTGCTCTATGAATTTCTTTGTAGCTTCTATCTTGATATCAAGACTTTCCTCTATATGTGCTATATCTCTCTGGAGTATCTTTTTTCTTACTTCATTGTCTAACGGACCGTAGTTGGCTATCACAGATATCCTACCTATGAGCTCGGGAGATGCTCCGAATTTTATAAGATCTTCTCTTGTTATAAGATCGGATTCTATTTCTGTTGTATTCTGCGTTAAGAACCCCATGTGTTTTACATCTTCTTTGTTCTTTTTAAGTTCGTGGAAAGCACCGGAGAATATAAACAGTGTATTATTGGTATCAATAAACCTGCCGTTTCCTTTAATACCTATTCCTTCTATTATCGACAGGATCTGATTCTGAATGGCAAGATTTATATTATCGCCATATGCGTTACATGACGGCAATATCTTCTTGTCGAATTCATCTACGAACACTATCCCTATACCATTGGTATCTGCCTCGAATAAAGGATCCAGGATATAATTAACATCACGTCCTTTAAAGCCTTCTTCAGTGACTAATGAAAAGTCTATCTGATATACCGGAATATTAAGGTCATATCTCTGCAGGCATTCTTTTATAGCCCTGTAAGTCTGTGTTTTCCCTGTACCGGTGTCGCCTATTATCATGGCATTTGTTTTTGCTACTTTTGAACCTTTTGCTATGGACTTTAAATATGTATATGCAGCAACCGTTATGTATTCTACATCAGGCTGTCCATAGATCATATCTGTAACGTTTTTATAGAAATCCTTATAAGGACATTCTTTAATAAACGTGTTTACAGCTTGTTTGATACGAAACTCGTTATTTGTTGAATTTTCGGCATTCCACTCCGCTGTCTCGGGCGGAATATAATCTATCTTTCTGAGTTCTGTTTTGTAATCATAAAATGTTTCGATTTCAAAAGATGCATCAAACTCATCTTTTAATTTTTCACATATATCCTGTTCTATCGTGACACCATATACAGCTTTCAGATCATAATCTTCCAGACGTATCTTTTCGTAATCTTCTTCAGTAAATCCCAAAGAATTTTCTCCGATGATCACAAATATTTCATCATATGGAACTTTAAATATATACGAGAGTTTTTTTATCTGAAATTTAAGTTCGTAAGAGTTATCTCCTTGGGTGTAAAAAATGGGCTCACGAAGAAAGTACGTTTTTGTTGACGGATGCACATCTTTGACATCTGTATCAAAACCGAATTCCTCTTTTCTTTGTCTGTGTTCTTTCTTTACTCTTTCAAACTCTTCAAGAGAACCGGTCACGTATGGTGCTGTGCCGATAACGGTAAACTTTTTGTATGTTTGAGAGTATTTGGTGATTATATAGGCCCCATTAGGAAAATTTCTTCTATCCTCGTCATCTATGGGATAAGTCGGCACAACTGCTGAGGTATCCCATTTTATGATGGGCTTTTCAAGCTTCGTGATCAAATAGTCATCTTCGTTTATCGGAGTATCGTCTTCAAGAGATTCTTCTGTCTCCATAAGTTCTTTTTCCGATTCAGGATCCGTAAAAAGCCATTTGGCAGCAGAATTCTCTGATTCACTTTTGATAAGATTTTTGAAATTAAACATAATATTCTCCTGTTTGTATGATCAACAGTTCTATATTAAGTATAGGTTTTATTATGTGAAAAAGCTGCTTTTGGGGAAAATAAAAAGACTACCACGATGTACTCATGATAGTCTTCAGAATGTTTTATTTTATAATGCAACAGTTATTGCGTCGTTCTGCATCAGGTCGAAGAATGATTCGTAAGAAATATCATTATTCTTCAGTTTGTCTGACAGATACAACAGGTTGTCTACTCCTATAGCGCCGCCCTTTATTCCGCTGTTTGCGGACAGTTCTTCGAGATTTTTCTTGTATTCGCCGACAAGTTTTGATGTGATGAACAGGAATGTAAAGTTTTCTACTTCCGGATCAAAACATTTCCACCATTCATTTGGAGGTACTTTAGGATTTCTGTTTTTGTTATGAACGATGTATCTATGCATTTCATCAGCACATTTCTTATCGACAGAGAATCCCTCTTTGTAACTCTTATTGTCTATTATAGTGCCGTCTTTGTTATAAAAGATGATAACATCGGGTCTGTTTGCATCGCCGAGTCTCTCACCCTTAAAGTTGAGTTCTTTTGTGAACAGATTTGCAGTCTCGATCTCGAACTGACGGGCATCAGCGTTCTTTTCTCCGCCTTTCTTATCACTGTATGCATAATCGACAAGGATAAGATATCTGTGGTCTATATACTTGAGGTTCTTGGCGATGATATCCTTAAGTTCGATAATGTTATCTGCAACGATATCTTCCTTGGGTATCTCAAGTCCTATGATCTTATCTTCGAGACGATACTTATCCCCAACCTTTTTAATGGATACTCCGATATTGTTGAGACCGACTATATCATCTTCTATCGTATTTTCATTTGTAGATATGTCGTATCCTTCAAGAAAGCCTTTTATCTCTGTAGCAGATCTTTCTATGGATAAGGATTTTATTATGCATGCCCTGCGTTTACGAAGAAAATCTATTCCCGGAGCTTTACTTGCGAGCATCTGGAATAAAACACGTTTAGGCTGTTTTGCGAATTTTGAATATCCGCCTGCTTTCTTTAGAGCATTTAGTCCCGCTACGGTTATCATGAATGACTGATTTATCTCAATATCTGTGTACGTTTTACCTAAAAATGTTTCTGTCACCTTCTTGGGAACTCTTGTCACCCAACCTAACTGAGATAGCCAGCCCGCTATCATTCTTGCATATTTATCAGAGTCGCCTTCCATGTTTTGTCTTATTTCAGTCTGCTCTTTCTTTGTAGAGACTTCGCACAGATTGGCAATATACTGTTCCTGCGGGATAGATGTGAATCCGAGCTCTCCTTTGAATCCTAACTGACTTCCTATCTCGAATTTGGTGATAGAGGTAGTTGCCGATGCGATCAGCTGTAATACCCTTACTGCGGGTGGATATGTTAATAATGCATTACCGAGCATATCCTTTTCTTCGCTCGAATCGGGCATGGTCGCTGCCAAAAGTATTCCTTTATTGCTGATGTAACAAGTGTCGTCTTCCGGAACATATTCAAGGAATCCTACGGATACAGCCCACCTTATATAACCGTCCGCTGTCCAGTCGTCTGTATAAGGCTTCTTTATTGTTAAAATATCTCCGTTTTCGTCTGTTATATCGATAAACTTTTGAGCGTCAAGTATCGCCTGTACTATGCCCGTACATAAAGCGTTCTTTCTTCCGGTAGTACCTGCACCTTTTCCTTTTAAATCTTCATATTGAAAAACTCCGCCAGGAAAAAGTTTTATAAAACGTTTATAATCTTCTTTAGATATAAACCCGTTTTCTTTTAAGAACGGAAGTCTTTCATTTAAGAGCCAATCCTGCTCTATTGTTGTTATGGGACACAAACATGAGACAACTTTTCGAAGCTTCTTAAGTTCTCCCGGATTTTGTATCCAACCGAATGTCCTTCTTGCCATAATGACACCTCATACCATATCAATAATTAGTTATCAGTATTTCCTTGGTCACATTTTCTTTGTTTCTAGCCTGATAGTTACTGTTGTTGTAATCGAATTTTATATTGTGGAGATGATATCCCCTGTCTTTATACCAATCCTTTAAAATAGTATTTGTCTTTCCTTTATGCTCTATGACGTTTGACAAGGCAAAATTTACGCCTCTGTTATCCAGATCGTCCAGTATGCCATAAAGGTCTCTCTCTTCTTTTTCACCCCAACCGGTAAAACCTCTCTTGCCGTCATTGTATGAACCGCAGGTTATAAGGTACGGAGGATCCGCATACAGGAAATCCCCTGTATCCAATACATCATAATCATAATCTTGAAACTGGCTTGTTGTAAAGTGTACATCCGTCAGTTTATCAAGAGATTTGATCAGATTTTCTCTCATCGTCTTATTGAAAGAGCTCCTGTTCTTACCGAACGGATTGTTGTATTCGTGATTTGAATTAAATCTGAACTGGTAATTAAAGCTATAACACATCAATACGTATAGATCCAAAGGGTTCTTTGTCTCATTGTAATACTGTCGAAATGCTTTATAGGCTTCAATATCAGTCTTTGACAGATGCCAATGGTCGATCCTTCCGTCAATATAGCCGAGGATATAGTCTGTAGAATATTTTTGAAATTCTTCGAGTATCTCTACGAGATGATAGTTAATGTCGTTTGCATAGCGATTTTTTGCATCCGTGTTTATGGTCACGTCGCAGCCTCCGCAGAATAAGTCTACCATTGTGTTGATGTCCTTTGGAAACCACTTCTGTATCTGATCGATTATCCTAAATTTGTTCCCTATGTAGTTCATTGGGGATTTGACATATTCTTTTGCCATTTTTATCTCCTTTTTAAGAAATATAACTGTTCTTTTAGCCCTTCTGTGTTATTAGGTATCTTGTTTTTGTATCTTCTGTAATCACTTTCGATCAATCTGAACGTATCAGGTACTGCGTAGGCTTTGCATATGGCTGAAAGAGCCTCTGTAGATATGATGCCCTCATTGTTGTAGCTTATAAGGATATATCTGCTGTTTGAGCCTTCTATGAGCTTTTTGAACGCTTCTTCAACAGTTGCTTTTTTACAGAAAGCACTCTTTTGTTCACTGTAATCCCTTATTCCAGTAACACCTCTTATAACAGGGTTATCATATCTGGCTATGGTCTCCATTACATGGTAGTTAGGCAGATATTCTCGCGAATTATATGGAGGATCCGCGTAGAGCACGTCTGACTTTTTTGACAATATTTTGGTGTAATCACCGCAATAACACTCGCACTTCTTTCCTTTGATTATCTGTGGAGGTTCAAGTGTGAGTCTGTTGTAAGTCCTTTTATCCCAAAATTTCAGATAAGAACCGAATGTACCGGTTATATTTGCCACGTATGGTACTGCCTGAAGCAGCGATGCCAAAAGATAATAATATTCATCTTCTGTTATCAATTCGTCATGCTTCCAATCTTCTATCTGTTTGCGGATAATATCTATTCGCAGAGCGTTATCATTTTGAAAGTACATTCTTTCGCAGTTTTCATTTGGAGAATAGTTTTCGTATATAAAGCAATTCTCTCTGTTTAAAGAGTCTGTATCTTCCACTATCTGATTTAAATAGCCGATCGGATCCTTTATCTCTAAAGATTTAAATTTTGGAACTGAGTTAACACCTGTAGTCCCCCTTGCTATCGCGTAAGAGAAATACAACAGGTCGTTAGAGATTATGCTATAACCCTGTTCTTTCATGAATTTTCCGACTACACCGGAACCTGAAAATATGTCTGTGATCTTCTTGACATTTCCATCGGTGTATTGGATTATGGCATTTTGAATGTTGTTCAATAATAGCGATTTGCCGCCTATGTACCTCATTTCTTATTCTCCGGTTTCTTGTAAAAAGTCATCATTCCCACTAGAAAACCTGGATAGTAGTCGTAACGACTTCTTACGTAATTTATTATACTGTATTTTACTGTATATTTTTATTCTTTTTGATATTTTTATTATCTATACCATTTACACTGTATAATTATATCGTTTGTAAAGGGTTATAAATCTCTCTTATTAGAAGAATGTGTTATTTTATTTAAGACTAAAAATTTTGTGCAAAAAAATGAGCCACCATTTAGTGACTCATTGATAATTTATTTTGTGCAAGAATTTTAATATTTTTTGATTTATCTACTCCCTGTTAATTTCTAATCCCGATAATGTTATCTTTTCACTGTCGATAGTAAAGATAGCTTCTGCTGCCCTTGTTTTTGACGGACGCATATAACATTTTGTCGGTTTCTGATTTGCTTCGTGTTCTTCTACTGCTCTCATATAAGCGTCAATAGCAGATGTGTTTTTTAATTTAATTGTTGTATCGTCGCATACAATGTCGTAATCACAACGGGTGTATGGATTTTGAAAGACACAATCCATGGTCTCTAATATCGATTCTTTTATTGTCTTCATTATTAACCCTCCATGAACCTGCAAACGGATATTATTCTTTTCCGATGCTGTTGAATTTTTCAAGCATCATAGGTGCATTCTTGCAAAGTTTTTCGATCGTTATCTCATCTGCTTTCTTATTTGCCTGTGAGATTTGCTTATCAGATGCGGTGAGAGCATCTTTTACTGCCTGTAATCTTGCTATTGCCTTATCTATTTCTGCGACTGCCTCTCCGAGACGCTTGTGTGCCTGTACATAATTATAACCAAATGCCTTCTTGAATTCCTCAAAATTATCCTTAAAATTTGACACGTCTAAATTCTGATTCTGAATCTTGATAAGTTCCTTCTTGCTATCCAGTGATGCAAGTGCAGCATTACGGAGCAACGATATTATTGGAATAAAGAACTGAGGTCGTATAACGAACATCTTCGGGTAAGCATATGATACGTCAACTATTCCCTGATTATAAAGATCACTTTCTGATTCAAGCAGTGATACTAATACTGCATATTCACACTTCTTTTCTTTACGATCCTTGTCAAGTTCCTTAAAGAAGTTTTCGTTCTTATGCTTCTTTTCTGTTGTTTCCATCTCGTTCTTCATCTCAAACATGATGGATACGATCTCTACGCCGTCCTCATCATACTCTCTGAAGATGAAGTCGCCCTTTGAACCGCTCTCTTTTGATACAACATTATCCTTGCCAAATTCTGCTCTCGGAAATGCCATCATCCTGACTTTGTTAAATTCATTCTCGCAATACTGCTCAAGAGATTCACCGATGGCCTTTGTGGACATTTTAACCTTAAGGTTCTTGTAGTAGTCGAGCTCTGTTTCAAGATCTTTCTTCTCTGATTCTATCTTTGCGATATCTTTATCGAACTTTTCTTTAAGTTCGAGTTCTTTCTCAAGTGTTTTAGACCTGATATCGGACTCTAGCTTTGCCTTTAATGTCTCGATCTCTGCGTCTTTCTTTGAAGACTCTGTGTTTGCCTTCTTAAGCTTGTCTTCATACTTTTCTCTCTCTGAAAGAATAGCCTCGGCAACTTTAGCCTTCATCTCTGATTCATTTGATTTTTTTAATGCTGAAAGTCTGCTTTCAACTTCTTTCTCGAATTCTTCGTTCCTTACCTGATCTCTGATACTGGAAGCCATATCTTCTGTAAGGTCAAGTTCAAATGTGTGGTCACAATTAGGACATGTAATCTTCATATTTTCCTCCGTTGAAAAATAATAAGTAGTTATTTACATTAAACATGAAAGTTTTTTGTTTAATTTAATTTTTTTGTGCAAAAAAAGACGCTGGAATAAACCAACGTCTTTCGAAGAATGTTATTAAACGTCTTCTGATACTGACTGCTCGTGTTTATCATATTTTTGTCGTTATCTTCTCTTTCTGATGATGCCTTTTAACTGATCAAACGTCATATGAGTCTTATCCCATATCTCATGCCCTCTGTCCTTGCCAAAATTAAGTTCCAGGAGAGTCTTGTATCCGATCTCGCTATCAGATGCTTTGGTTATAACCTCTGTCCACTTGTCGATTTCTTCTGCTTTGATGATGGACGGTATATCTTTTGACTTCCTGCGTTTAGGAGCGGGAGCTGCATCTTCTGCTTTTTCTTTCTTATTTTCTGAGGCAGCAGGCATATCTTCGGGAGCGGGAGTGTTCATAAAATCCTCTTTTGGAGATGCTTTTGATGCACTGACTTTACGCGTTCTCCTTACTGTCGGCTGGTTGTCCTTAATCGAGCTTTTATATGCTTCCCAGTCTTTCTTTTCAAACACTTTCTGTGCGCATTTTTCGCAGAAATCCAACTGAATGTTGTCGATATCGCCAAGTTTTGCGGGAACTCTTATTAAGTTGCCTTCTGACTGACATAGATTGCAAAAACATTTAACCATTTGATTCTCCTTTGTTTAATAAGATTTCATTATCAATCAGTATTAAATTGTTGATTTTGATATACGGTCATCAAGACGAAATGTATCAAAAACTATCTACAATAGTAGACATTTATAATATAAGTATATCAGAAATAAAAATTATTTTGAAATTTTGTGCAAGAAAAACCGAGTTGAATTGATCAACCCGGTTCTTTTTATGAAAATGTGGTTTATGCTACTGCATAGATAGTGCCACGATCTTCTGTGTAGGTCTTGGAAATAGCCTTAACCTGCGTTGCAGAAGCATTTGCAAGCGTTACAACTGAAGATCCGTTCTTGCGGCTGTAATCTACAACATAGATGAAACCTGCATCTGTGAGCTCTTTGACGTTAGTCTTGAACTCATCATCGACACCCTCGATCTGAATGATGTTGTCGCCGATAAAGATGCGGCTGAAGCCCGTTGTCTCGGTGTAAGAATTTGTTACATACTTTAAGTTGTAATCAAATCTTCTGTACGCGATACGGCAGCCCTGCTTCTCGAAGATAACGAGGATAGTTTCTTTTGAATCATCAGGACTAACGATGTTATCGCAGCCGATATCTCCTACTGCATCAGCGATTGCCAGGATATTGCCCTTGTCATCAGCCTTGACGTCGATATTCTTGAATACGGAATCAAGCTTGGTGATCTCTGCAAGGGAGCCCTTATAGATAGTGTAGATGTTTGATACGTCACACTTTACTACTGTCTCAGGCTTTCCGTCCTCGCCCTTTACTTCCTCGATGACCACATTCTTTGCATCGATTACTGCAAGATCATCGCCGTTTGTTGTAGCATTGAACTTTGTCGTAGCCGGAAGCGGTGCGATGAGTGTCCTGAACTTATCTCTGTCGAGATCGTAGCTCATGATCTTAACGGTATCCTCTCCTTCTTTAGCAGTGAAGATCACATTACCTCTGGTTGTTGCGAGAATTGCAACTGCCTGAATTTCGCCCTGCTCCTGAACAAGTTTTTCTTCGCAGTAGTAGATGATTCCGTCTTCGATAGAAAAATCTTCCATCAAAGGAATATCCTTGGGATCGGGATCCTTAAGAATCCTAAAACAAATAGCATTTGCATCTGTGATAACGATGCCGGGTGCTTCTTCGTCGATCTCACCATCTTCTCCAAGAGGAAAAGCATTAACCTCTCCGATTCCTGAAGGAGTTTTAGTCACTGCCAAAACGTACTTCTGTGAATTCACCTTGTTTCTTACGATCATGTTGTTTCTAACTCTGTTCATCTTCATATTCGTGTTCTCCTTTTCGAATAATTAATTGTTACAAGGATAATATGAAAGAAAGTGAGAATAATAAAAAACGCCAGAGGATTATCTCTGACGCTTCTTTCGATTGTATTCTATTGCAGATTCTTTATGACACCCATAAATATAGGAGATCCCGTTGACTGGTCTACTATTGCATATAAAAATGGTCTGTCTAGCTTTATTATAATTTCTTTTGGTGGTTCAGGGATCATAAAACCAAGGTCTTCTGTTATTCCTGTTACTGCGGCAGCGACAGTACCATATCTATCTACTTTTACTTTTGCTTTATGAAAAGCATCACTTACATAAATATTTTCATCGCACATTTTTGAAAAATCGGCTAATTTCTCATCAAAAATATCTGTGGCTCCTAATTTTTCAAAGTAACCTCTTAACTTTATGTCGTTTTCCCATTCAAATTCTGGCAGATAGATATATGCCTCTGATCCATCTGCTACGTCATTTAGATATGCAGAATTGAAAGGTTCATATTCCGGCATCTTTTTTATAAACTGGTCTACGTCTATATCCGGTAATATTCCGACAAAATCATAAGTATCTTTATAATGAAGTATGAAGCATTTTGAATCCCCATATCCAAACCATTCAACTCCACTGGTATGTAACATTGTGACTTTCGATTCGCTCTTGTCGTAATTATTGAAAGGGTAATCTTCTATTACACATGTATATTGATAATCAATATGACCTTCCCTTTTCTCTGACGAATCGGTTTCATCTTCTTCGGAAGAATTGTCTTCGTCATCATAATCTTCTCCTATTTCCTCGTTCTCTTCGAACAATTCAGATGCGTAAGGGAGTTTTGTTGTATATTCATCATAACTATATACAGGTTTTTTATCAAATTCATATTCTGAGTCCCATCTACCTTCGAAATAAATAGTATTGAACAGTAAGCATACTGATTTTTCGATATTTTCTTCTTTGACAGTATTGCCGAAATTTCCGTTAGAATAATATGATATCCAACTGTTGATATCTTTAACGGTATCTTTGTTAAATTTTCCCTCCCATACTTGCGCGTTATAATACTTTTTCAAGTCATTTATATAGGTATCTTTTACGTTTATAGTTTTAAATTGACCGTTATTAAGCCATATCGAATTTGCATTCATGACCTTGGTAGATGTTGAATATCTCATTTTTTCATTTAAGATACCGGAAATGTCATTCAACTCTTTTATTGTCATTCCTGCATTAAGCTTATCTTCCAGTTGTTGCATGGTTTTTCCATCTGAACCGCTTTCAAGCATTCCCAGTGCTGAATAGATTGAGAATGGAGATACAAATACATTGCCAGATTCTTCTTCTGCTATTGTAGAAAACATATTTTCTGTTGCTTTTGAATATCTGCAAAGAGGGTTGTTTTCATTTATGCGATGATAACTGGCTCCTTCCCAACCAAATTTATGTTCCCATTCAACACTGTTGCTTTCGAATAATTCATCATCTGTTGCTTTTAACTGTGTTGATTTTTTACAGAGTCCGTCAGCGTAAAAATCTGTTCTAACATTGATAACATTTGAAGATAGGTCTTCAACGTCAACGACTAGCGACGCTGTTTCGCGCAATTCGTTGCGTGATATAATCCCATTTCCGTTAAAATCGTACGCACCATATCCTGTACGTTCTAAACATTCTAAATCAGAAGAATCTATATGAAATCCATCTTGCATATAGAAAAGATCTGTATTTACATACCATTCGTCACTGTTTATATCGAACAAATCTATCCATTGATAATCTTCAAAATTCACTTCATTTACAAACGCTATTTCATCTCCGTATCTTGTTGGCTGATAATAATACTCTTCTGATTCAGAAGATGCTGTATTCTTGCCTTTATGTCCGAATATTGACATGATCAAATAGGTACTTAATCCTATGATTGCTAATATGAGCGCTGCCAGGCTCGCTATCATTATCTTTTCTTTCCTTCTTGTTTCCATTTAAATCCATTCCTTTCTGTGAAAAGACTCTATTGATTATAGTATGTATTATTTTCTGTAAAAATACACAATAAAAAGCGCCGGATAACCGACGCCCTTTATTTGAGAAAATTATGAAAGCATTGGAAGTACATTCACTCCTGTTTTTGCATTCTTTAAGGTATTGCTCTTGAGATCGTAGATGAACGGGATATCTGATAGAACTTCGGTAGGATCTACTACTTCGCCGTTAACCTGTTCTATTATTGTATGTACTGCTTCGGGATCTCCATCAGTCTGATCTTTATCTAATAAGATAACTTCATTTATTGAAGACGGTATGACGAATAATTCGCTGATACCGTGACTGCAGCAGAATTCCTTGAGCATGTCTTTAGCCAAGATAGCAACCGGGATTTTACTTTTGTCTTGATTAGTCAGGACATTCATAAAATTATCCGGAGGAAGATTATCTTCGCAGAATTGCTCGAATTCTTCATCAGACATCATGCAAAAAGGTATCTGTGTTCTGATATGCTCCTTCATGATGTCGGATATCGGCGTGATCTGATAATCCATCTCATCTTCGTTCTGCAACGCAAACTGAGCTATCGTATCAAGAGATACACCCCAAAAATTAAGAAGACCTTCATTCACTCTGACAGAGGCTGCAAGGTCACTTACCTGAGAACCGAAAAGCCCTGTTACGTCAACATAGAACGACAGTGCTAATTCATCTCCACAGGGAATGATCGGAATTCCTTCGTTTCTTTTCAAGTTGACCAGTTTTGCCCTGAGTCGATCTTTGACTTTTGCCAACGAAAAGTTTTCCTGAGTTATCGGGGTTCGTTCGCCAACAAGTCTGCGTTCATTGAATACTTTGCTTATCTTGTTGATGATGCTTTCAAGATCCTGTCCCTGCTGATAATACTCTTCGTAATAGTCAGCATAAATACATGCCGAGAGATTACTTTCGGGGCAACTCTCAAAAATTCCTGTCAAAACAACATTGTTGTTCTTCTTGACATTCTCCCACCGATACTCGTACCCGCTTCTTTTTGAGAGACCTTCTACGATAGCATCAGCAAATTCATTGTTTACCATGTTTTTTCTCCTTTTCTCCACTTGGTTTATTGTTACATGATAAACATGTAAAAATCAACGATTTATAAACGTAAAAATAGAAAACCCCCGATGGCAGTCAGGGGCTTTCAAATGTATAGAGATTTAGTTGTTAGGAAAGGGAAAGTCCAATACAACCTTCTCTAATAATAGTATGATTTATTTAAATTCTTTTTGTATGATGCTGAAGAATATTTTTGTGCAAAAAAAAATATCACTCCAATAAAAAGGAATGATATCTTTAAGCATATATTGCACTGGTATTCATCATAGCTTCTGCATCTGCGAAGACATCTCCGGAGAAGCTTGATGTAAGAATAGATTTGATATTCTTGCTGAACTTGCTGAAAAATTCCTCTTTCTTTGACTCGATATTTTCTACTTTTGATGATATGTCATCTCTGATAGAATAATATTCTTCTTCTGTCAAATAAGGATTATGTTTCTCAACGTATTCTACGGGCTTATTTACGAATCTTTTGATGATCCTGTATACAGAACCCATCTGATCAAATCTAACCCTCAAATAGGGCATTTGAGCCGCTTCACAGTAAGCAGTCTTATACGCGTCTCTCAGTGCTGTACGCTCAAGATATCTATTGGATTTCTTATAAAAATGTGATTCATCATCACAATCTATACAACCAACGATATTCTTGTCATGCACTACAACGTATCCAACCCTGACCTTTCCGATCTTTATCTGATAGAAATAATCTTTAAGATCACTGTCGATGACTGTGTCTAACCTTGTGTTCTTGATATAGTAATAACCAAGACGCTCCAGGGCTTCTGCTGCTTTATCTGCCTTTTTTGAAACTTCAACGTCAATATTGATCTTCTTTTCAACGCTTTTTACAACGTTCTGATACTGACAGTAGCTCATTCCGAGCGTATTTGCCATTTCAATGGCTGAACCAACTCTTTTTCCGCTAGGAGTGTTGTAGTTGATCCTTTTAGACGGGATTGTAAGAGTCTCCTCTAATGACCAACCCTCGCTTTGTCTTGAATAATACATTGATGTACTGATACCATAATGTTTGCACATTGATGTGATATCGAAAAACGTATTTCCAAGATGATCAAAAACTTCCTTGGTTCCATTGACAGGAACAGCGGATTTAAAAGCTTTTTCTAATGAATAACCCTCTTTAAGCATTTTATGAATTGCTATGGAACTGAATCCGTGAGCAGTACACATTGCTGAAACAGAGTTATAAACTTTGCCATCAAGTGGACATACCACATTGGAAGACTTCTTAACAGTCTTTTGAACCAATGCATCTGATACGCTCTTCTTATGCTTGTATGTTCTCGCATAGAATGCGGAGTACGATACATTGTTTGCATCTAAAAGAGCTTCTAAGGAATCATACTGAATTCCTGTGTTTGGATCAATGATCCCGTTGGGAAAAAGGCTTAACCAAAATCCCTTCATGTTTTGCATTGTATGCAACTTTTTTAAATACCTCATCGTATCGTCTCCTTTTCTGCCTGTATCAACAGGCTAAATAATCATTGTTAGCCTGCGTTGGCAGGGTAGTTTCATCTATGTGAACTAACCAGAGCGAAAATATTAACTTTTACTCCCTTTTATTGTTAGATAACTATAATATGACAGTTATAACAAATGATAATTTTGTGCATAAAAATAGAGCCAGATAATACTGACTCTTTAACTGATTGAATGACGGCTTTACGGGAAGTCTGCTTCGAACCAACTATTGTTGTTTTCATCATAAACGATGTACTCGTTGCAGGTGGCGTCTCCGCTGATATGAGAATCGCCTGATGCAATATGTTTTTCACCATAAACGAAGAACGTATCTCCTTTTAAAAGCCCTCTCATTCTCCTCCTTGTTGTGGTAGGCGTTGGGATTGGTACAAGTTCAACGATAATAAGATCGACCTCAACTTCTGTTGTGATATTTGGATTAAGTTCATAGAACTTCTTCCTTGCAGCATCCTTGTTTTCAGCTTCAAGCATCTGTTCTTCGATGACATAATAAGGCGTTCCCGTTTTTTCAGCCTGGCATAAAAACTTCATATTCAGTAATGACCTCCTTTTTAAATGCTATAAAATTAATATAATAAAAAATGAGAACGATAAGTGAATATCATTCTCATTGTGTAATGCATTTTTAATAGATTTAAACTTTTATCTTACTGATATATTGTTATTTGTCTTACTAATCTGTTGTTATTTATCTTACTAATTCGTCATCGTCATCATCTCGACTTCTTATAACTTGAGGAATAATGACACTTTCAAGCTGTATATCTAAACCTTCTTCTATTTCCGGTTCACCTTCCGTGTATTCCGGTTGCTCTATCTGTTCTGTCTGCGGAGACTCATTTTCTGTGATCATATCCATTAAACCCATGTTGATCTTTTCTTCTACATCTTCGTATCCTGAACAACCGACATCTATGCCGTGGAAATCTTCTAATATGTCCGCACTGAGAGAGTCGCCTCTTAATGCACGCTCAAGTAGCGTCATCTCATGTTCTTCTTCGACCGGTTCTCTCTGTGTATAATCCTCTCCATTCTCATCTATCTCGGGTTCTTCTATAAAGACATTTCTTTCTGTGTTGTTGATATGGAGTCTTTCCTGATATATACTTGTCAGCTGACGCTGCGGGACAGTATATTCTTTTGAGATGCCTTCAAGCATATCAGATATCTCTTTTAGTGAATCGTCATCTTTAAATCTCTCACCGGACTCAAGCATTGTCACTGCTCTTTCCAATACAAGTTCCTTTTCTATCCATTTCTCAAGGAATGCTTTTACGTCAGAGCGTGCGTAATCACCTGAATCTGAACGTTCCCAGTCATGATTGAATTCCGATTCTCCTATAGGATCCATGCACATGGCATATTCATTACTCAATATCTTAAACTGATGGCCGGCAAATTCAAAAGTATCTCCAACATCGAAAGTATTCGGATCTTTTTCTATTATGAGTATGGGACATACTGCCCAGCTAAAATCAGTTCTGCATCTGGTGATATTTCTGCCGTATCCTACCATCTCTGCAACATCTGTGTTTATTCCATAGGATTCAGGAATTGATTTTAACCACATATAATCAAGTTCGGGCATTAATTCTCTGTATTTTTTATAATCGGCTCTGTCCGGAAGTGTTATCCCGTTTATCCTGATCGGAGAATTGTATATCTGAATATTGCCTTTTACTCTTTTTTCGCTTATGGCGTTTTTAAACCACCCGTCTATATACTCCTTTAACATTGAAGTCTGATAAACATTGTTGTTTCTGATTGTCCAATCATTAAAATTTCTGATGTTTATCACACGGTCGCATAATGCGAGTTCATCTTTTAACAGTGTCCAATCATAACTTGCAAATTCAAATTTCTGTCCGGGACGTATCTTTTTGAGTTTATTTTCTATCTTAAGTGCCGGTCTGACACCTATCACCACATTTATGCTCTCGTCAAATACCTTATCGCCGTATACAGCCATAACTCTGTCATTTTCAAGACTGTCGGGTGTCAATGTCCACCATTTTTCATGTACCGGCGGGATCATATCCTTAAATTCCTTGAACTCAAGTCTGCTCAACAAAGATGCTTCCTTAAGTTCTATCTCAAAATCTTCATAATTCTTAACATATGCTGACATACATGATCTCCTTAATATAATGCCCACGCAGGTATCAATAATGGAGAAAAGGATTAAAATAATCGATGACCTGCACAGGCATATATAAATAATATATGATTTATTTAACAGAAAATATGAAGAATGGTCGATATTATAATTAGAAAAGTCATAATATTTATATAGAGATATCAAAATCGAGGTAATTACCATGGAAAAAATACTTACAAAGACCGGCAGGATTAAAGCCATTGAATATATTGACTATCTGCAATCTTTAAGAGATGATGTCATCTCAAACAGTTCAGATACTACATACGCTCCGCTCATAGAACTGTCGGATATTGAGGGGCGCTTGGGAGTTTTTCCTATAACTGATAAAGATGGCAGAAAATATTCGTGTTTTAAGCCAAAATACAGCGATAATAACTATCCTGACAAGCAGCTTGTGCTCTATGATAAGGAAGATTATATAGATATGATGTTTTCATTAACGATGATGGGTAAGAGAAAGGTTCATATGTATCTCGATGAATTGGGTAAACGTCATATGTTTATAAATGCTATACGCCCGCAGCCTGTAGATTATGAGGCGTATCTGTCCCAGAACTATTTAAAAGAGATGAGCCGTGAATATCCGATAGACCTTGTTCCTGATGCCGATCCTATCATTCTTATCTATGATGAGGATTTCGTGCGTAACTTAAAATGACAAAGGCTCCGGATAACCGAAGCCTCGTCTGGGGAAAGGAGTTTTTATATGGATAAATATATAGAAAATGTCGTGGAGTGTGTACCGCCGCTACCCGCATTTGTAACAGCGGTACGCCTATTATGGAGAATAAAAACTTAAAGGGGATTATCTTGCCCTTTGATAAGAGTATGATATATTTTTTATAAAACAAAAAATTTTGTGCAAAAATTTTAAAAATGAGAAAGGCGTCCGTTATGGGCGCCCTTCTTTTGAGGAAAATAACTATGAATTTGATTCCTGACTTTCAATATATGTCGGGATTATCAGTATGTCGCCTGACTTGATCTTATTAGCATCTGAAAGGTCATTAATGTAAATGATCTCCTCTGCGTAGTCAAGTACCGAGTCGTATTCAGGGGTTATATTTTCGCGACAGATTGATATCAATGTGTCGCCCCTCTGAATCTCATACTGGGTATATACCTTTACACGAAGAGTTTCAACTTCGGGCTGAACTATGTCAGCACTTGCGACATTACTTGCTGTCATGGCTACTGTAGCACTTAAAGCGACTATTATCGCGACAAGTAATGCTGCTGTGGCTGTTGTTAACAGTCTAAAGTATATCTGAAGTGTGCGTTGTCTCTTGGTCATTTTTCTTTTCATATTTTTGCTCCCTTCTCCTCTTTGTTGTTTACGTATCTTTAACATGATGTATTTATGACAAAATAAAAAAGAGTCCGTAGACTCTTCTTTAATGGATCAGAAACCCTGATCAGGATCACTTAAACTTGGACCGCATTCCTCATAGACATCAGTCGTTCGGTGAGATAACTTGATCGGATACTTTAAAGCAGCGTTCTGTTCGTCATAACATGCCACATCGATGCCTATGTTTCGAAGATAATCATCTCCGTAAGCATCTCTTAAATATTCATCGGATTTGCCGGAATTGAAATCTTTCAGCATTTTAACGGCACGCTTTCTGCGCTTCATCGCCTGATCATAATATTTCTGGCGTTCAGCACGATCTTTTTCCTCTATTTCTTCCTCTGAATATCCCTGTTCGCGAAGTCCCTGCTTCTCAAACTCATATAATCCACCAAATTTCTCCAGTGGAGGTTCAGGTCTGAAATTCTTTTCGCTTATAAAACCCTTGTTCCATATGGCAACAAGCTCATAAACATCATATCCGTTAACCCTTCCGTAACCGTCATAGTAGTCATCTTTGTAGTATTTTCCGCCAAATTCTTTGGGGATAAGGACTACAGCGGTTCCACCTATCTTTATCTGTCTTTTTGTCTTGCAGTCAAGCCAAGAAAAACAACCCATATTTTTATCCTCCTTTTCCAATTTTGATACATTTAGTATGATTTTTAATGAAGAGGATAAATAAAATACCCCTGCGAGTATTAACCCGCAGAGGTGATTGATCTGTATATCTTATTCTGTCGGAAGCGGACTGTCTATGTAGTATATGTCACAGCCGATACGTACTCTTTGTGACGTGTTATAAGCTCTGGACTGTCCGTAAAACCATGTGGCCGTAGTATAAAGATCAGGCTGATAATAAGTAAATTCTGCATTTCTGTTGTTATATTCAACATAACCCGGTCTGTATACGAAGTTTACTGCCAATGGATCTGTTGCGCTATTGCCATCACTTCTCGATTCCTGTTTTGTTACGACTATAAAGTTTGAAGCATCGAGAGTTCTCCATGTGTCTTCAAAAGCCTCTAAATCGTACAGATAAATGGTCTCTGAATACTGGCCTGTGCCGTTTGCTACGCTTTCTCTCGTGGTTCCTTCCAATGATGCTATATGCTTCATATTTAGGTAACCAAGGTTCTTTATCGCAGTCTTACCTGCTTCAGTATTTAAATATGCTTCATTATCTTCGCCTGTACCGGTTATCTTTAAACCGTTTACGTATGCTGTCTTTCCTGCTGTGATATTGGCAGCTACTGCATCAGCATCACTTGTAGCAGTACCGGTTACTCCGTTTACTACCTGACCGGCAAGGATTTTTTCTGCGGGGATAGTGTTCTCGGGTTCTTCATATAAAGATATATCATCGGGAACATATATTGATAATCCCTGTGATACCCACCATGAGCCGTCATTTCTCTTTAATGACAAAACGCCTGTACGCTGATTATAAGTGTATGTATTATTGCAGTAATAAGGCTTATAATCATATATCGATTCCAGTCTAAATCCTGACTGTACGATGAATATGTTGTTAAGACTTAATTTTTGAAAGTCTGATGTAAGTTCTGCAAGATTAATTGTATCTGTTAACTTGGGTGTCTGCCCATTATAATCACCCCATGTGGTCGAATTCCATGTGGTAAGCAATTTATAATTGGTCGTCAGTTCAGTGGATACGCCATAACTTTCCGGATCATTTATTACGTTATTCTGACCATCTTCTACACCTTTTTCATAAACGCTTGTTACGCCATCTTTTATTTCCTGAAAAGTAGGGTGGTCACCTGCTGGATCAACTGTTCCGCCTTTATTCTCTATCTCATCTACAAGTAAAATTTTTCCTGTTGATACTTCGCCATATACTGTATCAAGGTCACTTGCGTCGAAAATGATGTCATCAGCGTTTCCGTTTACTCCATCAGAACCGGCAAAACTTATTTTTCCTTTTGAGTTGAACCCTGTGGCTGCGTATGATGCCATTGTACCGCCTAGAAGCAAAGTTGCAGCACATGCAACAGCAATCATTCTTTTCGTTCGATTTCCCATTTTAACCTCCTTATAAAGATAACCTTCCCCGGTAAAACCATTATTATGGAAAATGTATTTTTTATTCTTAATATTAGTATGAAAGAAATTAAATATTTTTGCATAAAAAAACAGCCTCTTTCGAGACTGTCTTTTTAAAGCTACCGTTTGGACACATTAGATATTAAGAACTCTAAAACCAGTTCTCATGTCTACCTTATAGGAAGCAACAGGTCTTACGTCCTTCTTTACTACTGCGGTAGGTTGAGCGGGCTGAAGAGATGCCTCAAGCCTTTCCTGTTTCTTTGATAAGCAGAATATTTTGTCTCTTAATTCATTGAGTTCGGATACGGTCTTATCGTACATATCTTCCCAGAGATCTGCATACTTATTAAGATCCTTAATATCTTTTTTCTGCTTTCTGGTTCTTGCCTTGAGAGCTCTCTGTTCTGCAAGCAGTTCATGTCTGCGAGCCTGAAGCTTCGCATTTTGTTCCTTAAGAGCTTTCACCTCGTCTGCAAGCTTGGCGATCTTCTTAAAGAGAGACTGCTGTTGTTCAGCTGTAAGAGTTTCCTGATCAAGAATATATCCGTTGTTCATTCGGATAGACGGAATAACAACCCTAGTTACCCAGAGTTTAAATTCTTCGGATTTTTCTGTTCTTGAACCAAAAATCAAACAGTAAAGACCTGATTCGTTTATAAGAATCTTATCCCTCTTATCTTTAGAACTTGTCCAAAGTGAACGTATGTTTGATTCTAACGAATCGTTAGAAACAGCGTATTTACGGTATTCGCAGACATATCGGTCGCTTGGACTAGTATGAGCTGAAATGGCTTTACTAGGGTTTGTATGTCCTAACGATATAGCGACATCATTGCCGTAAAACCAAATCTCATTGTTGATCAAAAAACATCTGAGCACAAAGCCTTTGAATTCATATAACATGTTATTTTCCTCCTATACCCCTCCGATGGGTAAACAAAATAAAACCCTCGGGGAAAAGCTTTCGGAGTGTAGCTTTTATCTCCCTTTGGGTTTACGTGATAACTTAAACATGGAAAAAATAATTGAAAATAAATATAAAAAAGCAGCTACTCAAAAGGGTAGCTGTTTTAATAGGTTATGAGGTTGCTTCGATCTTTCTTAACTGTGTGATAAGATTATCGATATGAGTTGTGTGGATATCATCGAGTCCTGCATGTATCAATGCATTACTATGATCCCAAACAAGCGCCTCTGGCGATGTCTCGACAGTTTCCGTCCATTTACGATTTTCTCCGTAAATTCTCCCGTCGTGCTTTTTGATCTTTGCCACTGCGGCAAAAACTTCTTTAGCAGCATCAAACCCTATGGCTTCGACGATCTTATCAGCAGTAGTGCGCGCGTTGTTCTGCTCTCTAGTCTCGGAATATATCTTCCTGACCTCGATCCAAAGCTCCTTGAGCTCTTGCGGTGTTCTCATAATTAATATCTCCTATTCTTTGTCTCCGCTTAACATATATGTTACATACTAAATATGATGTAATATGACAAAAATAATAGCCAGCTTATTGGCTGGCTTTAAGGTTATTTAATCGCCTTTAGATCTTCATACATTTGTTGAAGTTTTCGGCTTTCCGGGAAACCGTCTTTCCACGCATATTCTACTCTGTATTTTTTGATGGATTTCTCTATTCTTTCTACAGAAGCCATATATGTGCAATCATACTTGCTGCGTATCTCTTCCAAAGACGTTTCATGAGAGTCATAGAAGTTATCTCCGGCAGGTACTGATATTTCAAATACACCCATGTAGGTTTCTTTTATTTCAGCTGTATTGTATGTCTTGTTGCATACTATGCACTGAAAAGAATAATGCGGATCATTTGACAATCTCATCGCCGTATAACTATGACATTTAGGACATATTGCTGTTGTCTCAATTTTTCTTGGTTCAATCCTCATAACACTCTCCTTTAAAAACCTTTTTCTCCGGTTACTTGTTTCGTATCTTTAATATGGGAGAATTTCTTTGATATAAGGAATATTTAAATATAAATAGATTATTTTCTGTTCTTCCTGTGTTATTCTTTTTTAGGATTCCATTTTTCATTATGATCTATCGCTGTATCAATACATTTATATATATTGGACGTGTTTACTATTTTTCTTGAATATGATAATCGGGAATTCCCTTGTATAATTTATGTTTTTTGTTATTCGTAAAGTTGTCTTTATGTAATAGAACCATGCATACTGATTCATTATCGGTTGAGACTTCTGTAATGAACAAGAGCCATGTGTCTATGCCTGTACAAAATTTAATACTGTCATAATATCCTGAGCTGCATAAATATCCCTTACCAGATAAATAAGAGATTAGTTCTTTCTTTATTCCTTCATGTGTAAAATCAATACTTTCTATCATCATTACTCCGTAATCGCGATTTATCTTTAACAATCCAAACATGGGGATTTTAGGCAATATAAGCGGAGAATATATCTTCAAACTCTGAAAATTCATCTCTGTTTTTCCATGGAAGTCCAAAGTATCTTGGAGGAACTCCATTTCTTGTAAAGGGGTTTTCTTTTACCCACCATGATGGATAATCATATTTCTGACAATATTCTTTTATTTCTTCGGGAGAATGTGTTTCTTTTATCGTATACCAAAAATGCTGATACGCTTCGCCTCTTCCCATTCTCCACCCAAGTGTTGTAGAAGTATATGCCGGAAATACTATGAACGGAGGCAGTGGGATATGATCCATTTGATCATTCTTTACTAAATCTCTTACTAATTCGTAATATTCATTAACAAGAGCTTCATGAGTCGGGAATGTCTTCTTGAAATCTTCCCACCTGTCCGGTTCACCTTCTGACATTTTTATAAAACGCCCATTATCATATGTGACAATAGGCTTATACATATCCAGTAATTCCCTTTCCAGTTCTTTAAATCTTGAATCCATTTATAAAACTCCTTATTGCATCAATGTCATTAAGTTAAGCCAATAGGCAAAGTATAACGCTGATAGATTTCATCGTGTTTGCTATATTGCCTTTGGTGAGAATCCGTTAAGCCTTAAAAACTCTATAACTTCATCAGCACCTTTCTTTCCCATATTACGCATAATGGATATTTCGTAAGCAGTGTGATTGGTTATATCTTTAATAGTTTGGCAGCCTTCTCGTCTTAATGAATTACCTGCTCTCACGGATAACAATTTTTCTCTCTGTAATTCTTCAATAAGAGTATTTTCTGTTATATCAAGTGTTGGGATAGTAATTTCGCTCTTAATGGATTTAACGGTTTCTTCTAAATCAACAAGTCTGTTCACGACCTTTAATTTATTAGAGGAATCCTTCCCGATGATGTTTTGTTCTGCTCTGCGGATATTGGCAAGAACAACATCAAGTTCGTCAATTATATCTCTTTCTACGCTCATTTGTTATCCTCTTTCATATTATGAATATCTTCCAATCGACTCTTAATTTAATGACATTGCTCATTGCATAGAACCAATAAAATCGTACACTTCGTCAAAAGACTCCGGGATTAATTTCTTCGGATTATATTTAATACGATCACGGCATTATAGAATTGATCCATGTTGTTATTTCTTTGTAAGAAGAAAAAGATGAGTACAACAATGCTCCGGACATAAACATTACTACCAGACTTGCTACTGTGACGATTATACCGACTGTCTTAAGATGCTCAAGAACACCGCCGTCATCAGATTTTACGTATTTTGCTTTTGCTGCTAGGACAATGCCTATTATCGCTAGTACAAGACCTATGATAAATATGCATATATTAACCTTTACCATTGTTGAACTCATTATAAACATATCTTTCTCCTTATCTGCTGCCTGTTAACATCTCCATGGCTCGATTACCTTTAAAATACGACTTTGCGTCTCTTCATCTGCGAAAAAGCCTATCTCTACAGGCTTACTCAGATCAAGTGAGAACATGCCCATGATAGATTTGGCATCTACTATATAACGCTTTTCTGCTGACATAGCGTCGATATCACAGTCGATCTTTGATACGGTGTTTACAAAATTCTTAACATCGTCGATACTGTTAAGATTAACCTTTACATTTCGGTAATTACTCATCTTTACTCCTCCTATATCTCATCGATGAACAGATCGTATACGTCTATAGCATATACGGGGCTGTCCCATTCTTCGCATAAATTTGAGAAATCTCCCGATTCGGATACATTTTTGGGAAGATATTCTGTCTGTACTATAAATTCCGAACAACAGCCGTTCTTTGAGAAAACATTGTTTGCGTCAGTATCCTGGTCTGCTTTTATATCTCCTACACAGCAGCCGATAACTGTTCCGTTTTCAAGGACTACGTCAAATAACTGACCTATGTGTGCATTGAACTGTGTTCCTATCGCTAAACAATAGCGACCTTTTATCATTCTTATGCCTTCTGTTGAAGTTTCCATTTCTTCCATAGACTGAAGTCTGTACTGGAAGGAACGTTTGTTGGTTATCTTTCGATAATCCATAAAACTCTTAAATCCCGAACTTTCGGGTACTACAAATCGTACCGTGACTCCTTCGAGCGGGGCGGGAATTCCTGTGTAACTCGGTTCGATATAATTAAAACCGCTGCACGTCAGGAACATTGCTATGATCAGAGTAAAACATAGCAACTTCTTTGTGTAATTTTTCATTATTCTTTCTCCTCGTTTATCGCTTTCATTTCTTCAATTCTTGCCTGTCCGATCAAAACGGCATCCGCTTCGTTATCGTCCATAGGCTTTCTCTTTATTATCGCCTGTGCCTTTAACATGTCCCATGGCTTGCATAATTTTCTTTTTGTAGGTATCTTTTCGTCTTTGTCCGCGACAAGTTTTCTCCACCTGCTGGGATCGTATTCGACATATTCTGCAAATCCTTGTGTTATAGTCCAACCTCGAACGCAGCCTACTATTTCTGCTAAAAGAATCAATGTCTTAGGATCTCCACAATATGGAGGCTTTTCGATAACTACGATATCGGGTTTATACTTGTTTAATACATCTACTAATCTGAAGCACATATTTTCTACGCGTACGTATATGTCTTTTTCTTCTGCACAGCATATGATATCGCTGTCCTGATATACTGCATTTTCAAAATATGCGTATCCGGATATAGTTGATGATGTGTCGAGCGACACCAGTCTGCATTTTTTCATGATCCTGAGTTTTCTTCGTTGGACGAAGATGTTTCAGCCTCTTTTTCAGCCTTGTCCTTTTTTTCCTTTGCTTTTTTATAAACAACGGTATCTTTAGGTTTGAAACGGAATATACTTCCGGACGCATCAAGGTTTTCCAATAATATCTTTCTTAATGTTATTATGAATGCCAGACCTATCACGAAGATCGTAATCCTGTCCATATGGTCACCTCATACTCATTGACAATTCTTTGTTATTTTCAATCTTGATGGTCACGGCTCTTGATATCGCACTATATTCCTGATCTACGCATTCTGTGATGTTATTGATAATTTCTTTCTTGTCAACCATATCTTCGTAATAAGTCTTATATTCTACTTTTTTGGGATCTTTGGCATCAAGCTTATCAAGCTGCCTTTTAGCATCTCTTGTTGTCAGCTTTATATACGATAATAAAGAATTCATGTATGAATAGTTTGTTGAAAGTTTCAACAACAGTTCAGATGCATGATTCATATCTTCTATACTGTTGATGCTTTTTGGTATCTGGACCAAAAAAGTTTCAGTAAGATAATCTATCATGTCATATGAATTCATAGATAACACGTCCATATACGTCATATCTTGTCTCCTTATTGCGATAAAAATACCGTTATTTATAAAGAGTATGATTTATTTTTGATTTCTGCGAAAATTTTGTGCAAAAATTTGTTCTCAGTTTATTTCGAAATCGAGAAGCTCCTCATCAAGCTCATTATTAATATCTTCGCTATCGTCAGATTCTGTTGAGGTGTCCATGTCGTCGTTTCCTTCTCTTGCTCCGCATTTTGAACAATATGAATGGCTGACATAGTCTTTTAAAGATACCTGATCATATGGCTCAAATATGGGAAGATAGTCAGTGTACTTATTCATCTGTCTGCCACATACCGGGCAATCGAATGTTGCTACATCTCTGTATCCTTCTTCGTTTATAAGGCTCTCATATTCTTCGTCTTCCATGAGAGTGAACGGATCTTCTGCTATCACACGCCAGTAATCTCCGCATTCAACTTCCGGACATATGAAATCGTCTTCTGTTATCTCGATATCATCTCTATCACTGTAAGAACCTCTGAATACGCTGCCACAGTTTGTGCAGGTTGCGACTGCATGACGTCCGTAACCACTGTTCACAGTCTCTATGACTTCAAATTTTTCTCCGGATTTGCATGTAGGACAATACAGTGGCATTACTTTTATGGAACCACCGGCAAGATATTCGTATGATTCGAATTTCTTCGGTTTGTTCTTACTTGCTTTATCTGATGAAATATCTTCATCGATGATGAATCCGTCATAATAAGAGTTGTCTACAGCATCGTCTGCCTCAAGTTTGAACTTGCCCCATAAGACAAATGCTACTACTGCACCTACGAATGAGAAAAATGCTATATTCTTTAACACTAAAAATACGGGACTTTCGGAGTTACGTACCGTTCTCTTGAGTCTCGCATGTGCATATATTGCCATTATAAATACAAGTGCCGAGCCGATCATTGCGATCATTGATATTACGATATTCATAAAATATTTACCTCCCTACTTTTAAGTATGGAATATATTAAATTATTTTATCCATTTAAATGCATATTTAACGTGTAAATATATAAATTGGAGAATAATTACATAAAGGAGGAAAATATGGAAGCTGTATTAGCACCAAATGAGTCGTATCTGGAAATGACTTTTACCAAGGAAACAGCTACAGGAAGGGGACTTAACAATCGTTTAACGATGGAACGTCTCGACAGTGGTCTGTTTCAGGTTACCGAAGGCCGCATCGGTATCACTATTGGCGTACATAAACCCAAGGTTTATACTCTTCCCATGGAAGAATGGCATGATTATTATGCTAAAAAGATAACAATGGGTTATACTCTGTTCGCCACAGAGAAGACCGAGGCTAAAAAGGTCGTTAAGAACATTGCCTCATTAAATGGTATCCAGTTTAAGCCTCTTGAGGATAAAGGTGTACAGAATATCATTCAGAGACTGATAGGTTTTACCAATCAGTTGATGGAGCAGCAGTACACTGTTAAAGTCGAGAATATATCTGATTCCATGATCGAACGTGGTCGTGACATATTAGATGACCTGGCTTTAAACTATAAGGATATGTCCGTAGCCGAGTTTAACAATAAGTTGAAAGTTCTGTTCGCAGTGATTCCTAGACGTATAGATAATCTCGGTAAGAAACTCGCAAAGAGAAATGTTGATTTTCAGGATATCGTAGCAAATGAGCAGGAACTGTTCGATGTAATGGTATCCCAGATAAAGAATCTGGAGATTGAAAAGAACAACAATAATAAGACTATCCTTGAAGGCTATAACCTTGAGTGGCGTGAAGTTACTCCCGATGAGGAGTCATGGATCCGTAGAAAGATGGGGTGTGAAGGTTCTCGATATGTCCGTGCATGGCGCATTACCAACAAGACTACAGAAGACAGATTTGATGCTTTCTGTAAGAAAGAAGGTCTTACCGATAAACATGGCATTGAAAGACTGTTCCACGGCAGCAGGTCGGAAAATTTCTGGTCTATCATTACTACCGGACTTACGATCAACCCTACAGGTGTTGTTATAACCGGTAAGATGTTCGGTAACGGTACTTATTTTGCACCAGATGCGTGCAAATCAATGGGTTATACTGACAGAACGGGCTCACGTTGGGCTAATGGTTCAAGCTCTACCGGTTTCCTCGGCATTTATAAGGTTGCAGTAGGTAATCCTGCTTCTCCTCAAAGTGCTGGCTCTTATACATGGCAGGGTCTTAAAAAAGGCGGCTACCACTCTGTATGGTGTAAGCGAGGAGGAAAGATAGGACTTAGAATGGACGAGGTTGTCGTATATCAGGACTGTCAGGATACGATCGAATACCTTATTGAAGTAGGTATGTAATAGAAAAAGAGGGATTTGTTTCCCTCTTTTTTTAGGTTTCTTGATAAAAATGTGCAACTATTATTTTGCTTTCTTTTACCAACATGTCCTGTGATGCCATACAAGCTCGTTTTCGACTTCATCTGTCAGCTTGACTGAATATATGTCATGAGTATTGATCTGTCCGACAACAGATTCTATTATAATCTTTATATTCTGTATATTCGTTGCGAAGAGTTCTTCTTTGTCCTCCCCTATTCTCTTTTTGATGATCGAGAGTGTATTGGATATTAACTCTTCTTCGGGCAAACCCTTGTTTAGATTTTCCAATGTGGCATAATATGTCGGATACAGAAGCTCTTTTCTGAAATCCTCCGGCATGTCATATCTGCTGAATCCAAGAGAGTCTATATCTTCTGTGATGAACTGTCCGCAGTCATCATGCTGGCGCATGGTCACGATCTTATCTTTGTATTTAAAATAGTCTGTTATGCCATAATGTGTTTCGTATATCTTACCACAGTACGGGCACTTTGTTATTCTTTCTTCTCCAACCATATCTTTTCCTTTCTTTACATCGCCTTTTTCTTTATAGGCTTTTTAACTACTGCTGTTGGTCCGTTCTTTTTTGCTTTTGATTTCTCGGATTTAGCCTTTTTCTTTTTCTCGGACATTCTTATAGGCTCGTCATCTTCTTCTGACATCTCAAGAAGATCAACATTTAATTTCTCTATATAATCATCAAAATCTTCGCGTAACTTTCTGGGAGGGTAATAAGCGTTAACAGCGCCTTTAGTAATGGCTATTGTTACTGCATCTAAAAATGCCATTTTGTCAGGCACTTCTATCTCGTACATCGAATTGTCTCTTACGTTCCATAAGATACCCCTTTTAAGTCCGCTCGCTACCATATAACTTGCACACTGTAAAAAGTGTTCATGTGTTAATTCTGACACAAATTTGAGTTCATAGACAGTTCCGTCTTTAACTACGTCCATGATGCCGACTGCTCTGAACATTTCAAGATCATCACCCGGATAAGCAAAAGGTATCTTGCATACCACCTGAACTGCCTCATCTCTGACAAATATCTGAGATAGTCTATTAATGAGTTTTTCTCTTTCGGATTCTTTTACGAATGGAGTGTCCACCTGATTTACGTATCGATTCTGATTAGTTTCAACAGATGTCTGAAAAAGTATCTTTTTCTCCAAAGGCCAATTTATATCATATGACTTGTAAAGAAACTCTTTTTCACATGCGACCAATGTCTGTTTGATACTTTCGTCTATTTCATATTTATTGAAGTAATTGGCTTCCTGATATGTTCCTACGCAGGGAGACAGGTCTATAAGCCCGTCACAGGTGTCTATGTCTATGACAGAGTTATCTTCCTGCATTATTCGATTAACCTTAAGTAATGCATAAGCATTTTCAACCTGCTCCTTAAACTTAAAGTCAAACATTTGTGACATGATGCAGTCATCAGTTATCTTATTGCTGTCCTCTCCTTTCATTATATCTTCCGGAGTTAAAAGTTTTTGTCTCTTTGGAATCTCACTTATATTTTTATACGCGTCCGGTATTACGAATATGATATGTTCTTTTCCTCGTGAAGCCGCAACGCAAAAGATATTCCTTAAAATGTTGTATTTTACCTGTGGCTGTGAAAGTCGCATGCTCCAATAAGCGACATTGAAATCAAATACTGCACAGACTTTTCTCTCTAATCCCTTGCTGCTGTCAAAAGTTGTGAATATAGCACTTTTTTCTGTCGGAGCAACTCTGCCTCTGTCGGTTTCGTTTATGCTTGCATAGACAGTGGTCTTGTTAAATTTGCCCGGGTATTTATCTTCCAGTCTGTTGAGAGTGTCTGATAATGAACCAAGTCTTGCTCCGAGGCATAAGATGTCTTCGCATCTCTGTTCTTTTAAAAATTCTATGACATCTTCCTCGTACATCGTCTCAACTTTACAGTTTGCATTTACGCCTACGATCTTTTTATTCCATATCCGTCCGAGATTCTCTGCTATACCTGCGGACAGTCTGAAACATTGTGTGAATTCCAGAGTTATATGCTCGCCGAGGAATTCGTTTATAAATGGAGGAACTTCTAATGTTGTCTTATCATAGATCTTCTGTTCCATATCTCCAACGGCAATTATCTGTATGCCGGGGTTTGCCTCTTTTATTATATTGAGCATCGTTGCCAGCTCTGTTTCGATATCCTGGTACTCGTCTAATAACAGAACGTCAAAGTGCTTGATTGGAGGTTTAACCTTATTGAATGTCTGTATTATATCAGAAATGCCGACTTTTATCCCAAGCTTGCATAAACATGAATACGCGTATCCGTGATAATTGCTCACTACGGCATTGTTTTGTGTTATTTTTGCTTTTGCATCGATCTTTAGCAGTCTGTTATATGTCAGATACAGTATACTCGTTCTTTCTGGATAAGCTTCGCACAGCTGTTGTATAGCTGTTGTTTTTCCGGATCCGATACATGCATCTACAAGTATGTTGTGGCCCTCAAGAGCTTTTTCTACGAATAACTGCTGTTCTTTTGATAGTGTTACCATTTTTTACTTCTCCATAAATTGCGATATTATTCCTTAAATGGTTAATAATAATCATCTCCTTTAAATAATATAGGGTATAAAAATCACTGTTTAAAATTTTGTGCAAAAATTTAAACATAATAAAAACCCCGACATATGTCGGAGCTTTTAATGGACATCAGTTGATGTAATCGTCGTAATCTCCTGCGGCAAAAGCGCCACATTCCTGATGGAAGTTACAATCCTCAAGAAGATCTTCGATCTTTTTCCTATGTTTGCCTGCTTTGTGAAGCAGAGCAAGGTTTTTGATATCTTCCGGCGTGAATCCGAAACCAAGCGGTTCTGACAAATCGCAACCGTCTTTAACAGAACTAAATGCCTTGTCAAAGTCCAATCTGATGTCTATAGACGTGAATATCGTTTTGTAGTCTACGATACCCATTTCGTCTATGACTGTGCCTCTGATGACATCTTCAGTCATCTTTATGGCGGTGTCTCTGTCGGTTGTCTTGATAAGATCTCTCAAGACACCTTCAGTGATTAACGGAACCCAATATTCGGTAAATGAACGTTTCGCATCGTCAGACATTTCATAATCAGGTTCAGTAAGTCTACACAGAGCTGTGTATACCTGCATAGCTTTTTCTCTTCTTTTTTCCATGTCCATATTCATGTTCTCCTTTCTTTTATGCGACACTATAAATATGCTGATTATTGGCGTAAATAAACGCCGGTATGAACCGACGTTTTTAATGAATATTAAATTGTTTTATCCTCCTTATGCAGCTACTGCCCATACACCTCTTGAGTCATGAACAAACAGATTGCTCATCTGGAGTGTCTGGCGTATCTTTGCCTGCCAGTTCATGTTACTCTTTGCCTTTTCATGTCCTTCGATCTCTGAATAGATCTCTTCAAGAGAGGCATTTCGTCCTATCTTCTTTAATGCTGCATATACAACATCTCTCCAAGTAGAAGTCTTTGAATCTCTTGTATCCATTTCATACTTCTGAGGAAGCTGAAAATTGATGAGATAAGGCGCGAGTTTCTTGAGAACCATTATATACTCATGTACGATCGGAACAAAGTTCCTGTTTGTGTATGTTCTGCCATCACTTACACAGTTGTGCTGTGCTTTGATGATGACCTGCTCAAGTTCTCCGGGCTTTACTATGTCTGTGAACATAGAATGAAAGCCTCCACGTCTTACATCTCCCATAAGTATCGACATTCTGGCACCGGGTTCCATCGCTGAGTAATATTTCATTACTATCTCATTAAGAGTCTTCATGAAAATATCCCACGGCATCTGTCCAAGATCTGATTTAGATAATTCTCCTGTCGGATCCTTGTACATGGAACCCGCATAAGGTATCTTTATCTCTGCTCCATAAGGTGGGTGCATGAAGATCTGGTCTGCTCCGTAAAATTCTTCCGGAACCTCGTCTGTTACTGCGTTTACATTGAGTATCCCGGGTCTGACGGGATTAGGATTAAGATCTGCGCCGACATAAGATATCCCCATGTCCTTTGTTACATCATAACCTGTACCGGAACCTGCGAACAGTTCTGAAAACTTCTTTGTGTGGTATTTCCACATAAGAAATGCCTGTATCCAGCCGGAACAGTTTCCTCTCCACTTTCGATCTCCCCAAGGGCCCCTGTCTTCAAACGACAGCAATGTAGAGTCATTCTGCTGACAACGAGCGATAATGTCATTCCTATTCATGTTTTTATTCTCCTTTCCAAATTCATTGTTACAACGTAAATATGAGGATTGTGAGAGATAATAAATATGAGTATTCTTGGATAAAATTTTGTGCAAAAAAAATACACCCTTGAATGAACAAGAGTGTTTTATCGAATATTAAGTTGTGCTATTCGTTGGCAGCTTCATGCATATCGGAACAGCTTTCCTTTTCATACCCTATGTTGGATAATTCTTCGGAAGTTATGCCCATTCCGCGTATAAGGTCATGAGTGACCTGCTTGGATACATTAATAGCCCATTCAAGAGCATTAATGATTATCTCCTCTGAACGTGTCTTATCCATTAAACTGCCTCCTTGTATGCGATCAGGTAATGAATGTTGCCCATTACATCAACGTATGAAAGACGCGTGTATGACGCGTTATCACGTTCGATCTTCATCTTCGCCTTATAGCGGTGATACTTCTGGGCTATCTTCAGAAAAGCTTCAGGACTTGTGCAATCCTTTGTCTCTTCGCATAATTCAAACGAATTGTCAAAATCATTTGAGAGACAGAAAGGAACACGTTTGGGATTAGTAAGGCTTACCTTTCCCGTATATGCGGTAGATGTCTTAACATTTCCGCAGTTTCCTGAAACGATCTTTATGCTATCAGTCACTAACTGACCTATGCGATCAGCAGTTATATGATCGTACTTTATAGATGTACTCGGGTGGGATATCTTTACATTGAAATATCCGTCCGGCAAAAGATCTGCGTCTACTATGAGATTTCCTATCTTCATATTGAACTCTTTTACGCCCCCGTGCGGGGACGTAGGCTGCCTTTTCAGCCTGTTCCCCTTAAGGGAGTGCTAAAGTTAATATTCTTCGGGCCATCTGCCTTCGATGACATCACTTCTTGTAATATCGTGATAATCCCGTGGAAGACCTAAAAACTGACCATCATATGAAAGTATCTTTACGATCTTCTTGTCATCACGCTGTACGGCGTTATAAAGTATTCTGTCGGCTGTCTCAAGAAGGCTTGATTCGTTTACTTCATAAGAGAGAATATCGCCCTTTGAATCTCTGACTGTTACGCCATTGCATTCGTTGACATATATCTCTCCGAAGACTTCATCACCCTTCATCAGCGAATATATCTGGTCATCGCCATAATCACGTCCGCCTGAAAAAGACCATGCCTTCCAGTATACCTGAAGAGCACCTGTCTGGACATCATCGAGAACTTTTAATACATCACTTACTGTATTCATAGTTACCTCCTAATTCCATTTGTACGGATACTCTCCGCTTACCTTCCATACTACTGCTTCATCATCTGTGTAGGCTTGAAGACCTGTCACTTCATAGTACATGTCACAGGCTATTGATTTAGCCTCGTTTTCATTGTCCGCTTCTATGTTAGGAAAAACATATCCATAGACGCATACATCGTATGTCTGATCCATATCTTCTCCTATCCGTCACTTTCCCTCTGCATAGGGTAGCGACAAAATCATTTACCCATGCAGGGGCTGTTATCAGAATAGAGAACATAGCACTTGAATATTCAATTTATATCTCCAATCAATGTTCTTTATGATTGTAATATGCTGAATTTTGTGCAAAATAAAAGGGCTGACGATTCAACCCTTTTTTAATGAACTCAATCATTGATGCTTGATAACAGTATCCAACTGAGATTCTCGTTGCCATACTGTAACGCCAGTATATCAGGCACAGCCTCTGTTATATCGCTGTAAGAAATTCTCACAGGCTCTTTAGACAAAAGCATTCCGCCGTCATACTCTCCGGTGGCCAGCTGATTAGGATCGTAGATGCTATAGTAGATATAGTCTGTATAGCCTTCTTCGATATCGTCCTTTTCAAGATTGCTGCCGTCTCCTTCAGAGATGACTACGATCTGACTTGCGTAAGGAACGAATATCGTAATGTCAGCATAAGGATCTCTTTTGATCTCGATCGGTGCAGGATCGTATGAATCAGGGACATAGATATCGCTCGCCTTAAGGGCGCTTATTATCTGATTCTGGACAGTATCATAATCTTTTCCGAATATGATAGCTTCTCCTTCATCTCCCACCTTATCTTCATTCTCGATCGTGATATTCTTCGATTCGAGAAAATCCTCGAAAACATCGATGACTGTTGCTACGGTTTCTTTGCAAAAATTCATATTGTCCTCCTTCTCTATATATGTTCGTATTATAAATATGTGAGATACTAGAAATTATAAATTAATATTCTTGCACAAAAAAAAGAGCCGTATGAGCGACTCTTCTTTAGTAGTTAGAATTTGTTTTTGTTGCCACACCATGGACAGAATCGATAAACCTTGCTATTAAGGAATTCGAATTCTGCGTCACATTCTGGGCACACATGGAATGTTTTACCATCTCGCTTGATGACCTTCCACTTAAAGCCTAATTGTGGCGATCTGAAACCTTTCATACTACTCCTCGCTTTCGATCATTACAGATTCATACACATTGACGTAAGCACCATCTATAATCTCTATATAAATAGGATTAACGTATTCTTCCGCTTCAAATGCATGAATGAATTCGGGCCATGTGCCACCTACCCAGGGACTGTTTACGCTCGGGAAATTCTCGATGAAGTAACGCTTATTATTAAACCAGAATGACGGCTTAAAATCGTTTGCTTCTTCGTGTTCGTCCTCTACGCACTCGATCTTGATAGGTTCATCGTTGAGGCGTCTGAAACCTTTTTTAACAATGCCGCTGCACTTAATTCCTGCATAAAGTGTTCCATCGGGCAAAGAGCCGACTCTAACAACTTCACAGTTATTATAGCACTTATCAATGGAATCTCTTCCATTGTATGAACTGAGAATACGTTCTTCGTCATAATCAATGACTTCGAAACAGGCGTTTTCGTCAATAACTTCAAGCAAATCTATGAGCTTCATGCAGCAGTCCTCCTCTCGTAATCAGATTCTATCTGGAAAAACAGTTCTGTTGCTATAGTGAAGTGATTGTTCTCGCCTCTGTAATCCTTTTCATCAGCGGTACGTCTCCAGAGAATGGGACCTGCCCAAGACTGTTTCAAAAGGCTTACCGGATTGTATCTGTCATAATCGTATGAGATGTAGTATGTCTGACCATCTTTGCTGATGAAGCCACTTATGAAATAGTGGTTCTTGCTGCTGAAGCTGTCTTTTCCTACGATAGAGTATCCGAGCTTTTCACACTCTCTCTTGATCGCATTCTTGAACGCTCTTGCAAAAGATTTCCACTCCTCTGATGTGTAGCACCCGCAGTCTTCAATGGTCTTGCCATTCCAATTCTTTAAAAATTTATCCATATCTACTTACCTCCAGTTTCTGTTAATTGTTACATATAAAATATGGATAAACGGTATAAAAATAAAAATACTCCCAAAATGAGAGTGTTTTTATGAAAATTCTTGCACAAAAATATTAGGAGATATAGAAATATCCTATACTATTTATAAATGAGCTTTGGATAGGTAAATGCTCATGAAGTAGTAGTGCAAATATAGAAGGAGATAAAAGATGCAGACGAAAAATCTTTTAATAACAAACCACAAGAAGATAATGATCCGGAAAATCCTGTATATATTCATGGTGATGATTACGATGAGTTAGAGGGTAAGTTGGAAGAAGTGCTAAAAAGGTGGTTGATAATAAAAGACAATTAATAACTATAATTTGTCACTTTTTCAATTTTTGCCGAATTATAGTTGTGAATAAACTAAATAAATGCAAAATAAAGGGGCCGTTAAAGCCCTTTTATTTTTAATATTCGGTTGTTACTCCTGTGCGGGAACATATTTTGAGAATCTTTTAACCCTTTCATACTTGGCGGGTTCGTGAGTTATCTTTATAGGATATTTGAGATTCTTGTTCTGCTCATCATAAGCAGTGATATCCAGTCCGATCTCACGCAGATAATCTTTGCCATAAAGAACTCTCATTACTACATCATCTGTATAGTTTGTGAAATCCTTAAGCCTCTGGACGCTTAACTGGCGACGTCTTTTTTCGCGATCGAAGTTGCTGAATCGCTGAATCTGATCCAATGCTTCAATTTCTGCGTCAGAGAATCCTTTTTTCTTTAAATTCTCTGCTTCGTCACCTTGGAGTCCACCAAACTCACTGTACGAAGGTTCCGGCATAAGATTGTCTTCACAAAGATAATCTCTGTTCCATAGAGCTACTTCTTCAAAAATATCATGACCGTTAAAATTTTCGCAACCATCATAATATGATTCCTCATAATAACCGCCATCATATTCTTTGGGGATAAGTGCGTAACATTTCTGTCCGACTTCTATGTTCTTCTTGGTCTTTGCATCTGACCATGAATACTGTCCCATGTTTACCTCCTATGTATGATCTCCTTTTCTTTGGTTTGTTGTTGCATAGTAAGTATGAAGAAATATCTGGGTTTTAGTTCTTTATTCATTCTCTCTTTCTAAACACAATTCGCCCGGACAGCTCACGCTTCTAAATTTACATTGATTCCACTCTTTATCGTATAAAGGGCATGTTGGACAGTCTTCGCAATTCCTGCAATATTCTTCAAGCTCTAATGCATGTTCCTTAACTGTCCTTGTACTCAATAGTCTTACGATCTCTTCTTGGGAATTTGCTATTCTTTCTAGTACATCTATCAGCCTGTCATTCATTTTTTTATTCTCATCGTTCTGAGCCATATTGTTTCTCCTTTAACAAGGTATCAAATTTATAGTATTCTACAATAAAAATAGTGGAATAATCTTAATGTAAAATATTTTGTGCAAAAATTATTTTTATATATAAATTTTTAAATTTATTTCTATCATATTTATATCAAATGATAAATTTTGAAATATTGAGGTGTTAAATATGGGAACAGAACAAATTGCAGAAGATAATTATAAGGCAACTGTTAGATTGGCTGAAAAAATGGCAAAAATGGGTATGATGCTTGCGCAGGAAGAATGGAAAGAGATAAAACGGCGGATTCGTGAAATATCTGCCGCAAAAGATCCTGTGAAAGCTTGTCAGGAAAATATAGACAATTCTTATATAAACTGTAAAAGAGAGCTTGATGTTGCATATGCAAATGGTGGTTTGTCTGAAACAGAGTATGCTAAATGCATGAATTCTCTTAATAACATGAAAAATTTTAATGACCTTCCTGATGCTGCTACCAGGTGTGCTACTATGGACGAGCTTGCTAATTACACTCGTGGTTTAAACGCAAAGGCCGCTCTTGGGGATAAAAATGCTTATAATACTTTTGCAAATGATTTTAAAGAAGTTTTAAAATTTCCGGATATGGCTAGAGACTCCAGAAGTAAAAACGCCTTCCTTAAGGGAATGAATGAAAAAATAGCCGATGCCAAAATTACTTCTTTTCTTAAAAATATGGATATGCGCATAAATGAGGCCAAACTTGATATTAAAAAGACTCAAGGAAGAAATGTCCTTGATGAGATGACGCGTTCAAAATTCTAAATACATATAATAAATATAATAAAGGTACTGCTTTATAGTAGTACCTTATATTTTTAGCGATTTTCTTTTTTCATTTGCCTGATTTCTTTTTCTCTTATTTTCATTTCTTCGAGTTCTGACTGTATTTGTTCCTCTGTCATTCCTTCTTTTCTGCATCGAGACTTAAACATTGCCTTTGCCACAGATTGTTTATATATATATCCTATCCCTAATCCAATAGATTGGAACAAATATCTTAAAAAGGCATAAATATTCGTAAGGGCAAACATTATTATCTTAATGAGGATTTTAATTATTTTTCCGATAATCCCTATTACAAGGCTGATAACCATCGTAATAAGAGACCAGCATAATGAGATCATTTATTTTCCCTCCCTGTTATATATAAGCATATGACCGGTATGTATATAAATATCAATAAAGTGATTGTTGAAAATATTATATCATTCATTTGATAGTTCCTCTCATAATTTTATTATTTATATAAATATATCGTATATTGTTTTGGCAAAAATATTTTGTGCAAAAAAAATGAGTCCCATTTTTGAGACTCATATTTTGTTCGGATCTATATTCTGATTGATGTCCATGTATTGGAGTTCATGTTTCATTTCCTTGGGCATCTTTTTATTTATAAAGTTAAATGAATGTCTGTCTATGGTTTCTTCGAGTACATTGCGGACTGTTCTGGCGTTACCATATGATGATAATCTTTTTTCTTTTTTCATTCTTAAGTCAAATGCCAAATACGCTGTTTTTTCGATCGTATATCCTTTTTCTTTTGCCATAAACCTGAATATCTGCCTTAATTCTTTCTCGTTATAATCGGGAAAATCCAGATATTCTTTTATCCTTGAATGGAACCCGGGGTTAGCACTCAACAATTCTCTCATCTCATCTCGGTAACCTGCCAATATGAGAATGAATTCATCTCTATGGTCTTCCATTTCTTTTATGAGAGTCGCTATAGCCTCTTTCCCGCAACCAAATCCATCATCTTTAAGAGCGTAGGCTTCATCTATGAATAATACTCCTCCATAAGCGCTCCGGATAATATACTTGACCTTGGTAGCAGTATCGTCAGGTGTTGTTGATTTTAAGAAATTTCCGTCTACTTCTATACATTTATTCTGCTTGATATATTTGTATTTATACAAAAAACCGGTTATTATTCTGGCTACAGTTGTTTTCCCCGTGCCGGGTGAACCGTAAAACACCATATGTCTTGCTTCTTTTGGAGATTTCTTATGTTTTCTGTCGCTGCGTTCAAATGCCATTCTTGCAGCCATTTCAGACATCTTTTGCTTTACAGGAGCCAGTCCTATAAGATTTTTCATATCATGGTCCGGATCGTCTGAACCTCTCTTCGTGATCCTTTTTATTGTCGATTGAGGTAATATTCGTTCCATATCAGCCATACGCTGAAGATCGAGCATATCTCTCTGCTCTTTTGAGTAATCATACCTGCGCCTGCCTTTTCTCTGACCAAATTCATCGTATTCTGCCAATTCTTTGTATTTTAAATATTTATCATTGAGGGGCTTATGCGCTGCTATACTGAGCAGTATCAATATGGCTGATATTGTAATAGTGATTTTGTCATAATATATCGGTATGTCGCTGAACATCGGTGGGACTATCATCGCACCAATGATAAGTACCGGAGTTAGCAAAGTCAAAAAACTTGCAAGCCCATAAAACATATGCTTTGTCTGGTTTTTCATGTTATTTCCTTATCGAAGATTATCCTTTAATATCTTATACGCATTATTTATCTTTTCTGTATACTTGGTCGCATCAATATCTTTATTACTATCTGGGTGAAAAGCTTTTATAAGCCTGTTTCTCTGCCTTTTTATCTCATTTAGGGTATATTGTTCATCTACCATGAATAAGGCCCTAGAAAGGGTTAATTCGACGGCCTGAGGGGATATAAAATTATGCGACTGCATGTAATCATATTTTTCCCATGTCTGCCTGAGCATTCCAACGAAGATACTTCTAAATAATGTCAGAGCCGAGGGTTCTGAATATGAAATATGTTCATAGTCAACTCTATGTGCATTGCATGTGGCATGTCCGATCTGCTCTTTTATCGTAATATTTGGTTCTGCCAGTACCAGAATGAAGTGTATACTCACTTTAACTGCATTTTCTGAAGAACTCTCAGTCTTAATATTGAAGTTACAATCCTGTACATTTAAAACCGAAAAGATATTTTTGCAGGAACTTTTAAGCTTTCCGTCCTTTATTTCTCTGTTGCTGCATAGGGCGATCAATCCATTTCTCTCATCAATATGAATGTTTCCGAAATGAGATGTTTCATCGAATATTTTTCTGTATCTGGGAATATTACTTCTTGTTATATCTATTAGTCTCTTTACTGTTGATGCGGGTTCCATTTTTAAAGAACGAAGTGTAGAAGACGGCATTAACTGCGAACAGTCTTTACATATAACCCCGTCGCTGCATCTGTATGGGGAACCTATAGCTAATTTTTTGCATACAATGCACGTCCCTGAAGAACGAATGAGTTTACAGGTAATAAATATCAACAAGGGGATTATCAATATCGGAAGATATCTTAAATAATCTGTCATTATCTCTCCAGTTTAATATCGGTCGGTTCTGTCTCCTCTATATCAGTTTTTTTATTGAAAGACAGAGTTTCTTTTGCATAATCTATAGTCTGATTGGTCTTTTTTACCACATTGGCGCCAAAATCCTTTGTTGCCTTCTTGGCGTCTTCGTAAGCCATTTTGGCATCATCATCAGTAAGTCCTGCTTCCTTTAGAAGTTCTGAAATACCTCCGCTGATATTGCCGGTGGCTTCTTTGAGTTCTCTTTTTATCTTTCTAAATTCTTCTTTAAAGCTCATAATTTTTCCTCCTATGATAAATATATATTTTATTGCACAAAAAATTATGCCCAACGCTTTGTTGAGCATAGATGTAAGTGTTATTCAATATCTTCGACTCCTACGGGAAGAAATATAGTGTCTGTGATATCTCCCTTATAAGGAGAAACAGGGTGATTGCAATATCTGCATTTTCTGACATCGAATCTGTTAGTTGCCGTAGGTGTCACTGTCTTGTGACAATAAGGGCATTCATAAGTATTACGGATGTGTCTGAGTACATTACCCTTTGTGTCATGTAATGTGACATTTGATAATGGAGCCAGATGTCGTTCTTTTAATATCCAAGATTGATATTTGTATTTACCCATGAATGCAAGCTTACCTTTCTTTTATTAACGGATCAGTTTTGCCGGCCAAGTTCTTTCATGTTGTCTTCTATTTTTTCAAACAGATAATGAACTTCTTTAAATATATCAGCAGCTTTTTGCTGTATACGTTCTCTTTTGGCATTGCATTGTTTGACTTCTCTTATAACTCTTTTCAACTTTCGATTGTTCTTTTTAAGTTCTTTAAAATAAGCCTTGTATTTCTTTTCGGGTTTATCTTCATATAAAAGGATCTCTTTAAGATACGTGTTTCTGTCAAGCAAGTCATAATTTTCTTCCATCAATATGTTCGTTTTTTCTTCCAATCTTTCTGACTGCTGAATATAAAGTTCGGCTATCATAGAACTATTTCTCGATATGCAAACTCTATTTATCATCAGGATCCATATAAACAATGACCTCATTTTACTGTTGAGTCTCCTTTGCCAAAATATTATTTTCTCCGTTTGATTCTTCGGGTGTTCTTTCTTTTATCGCCTGTTCGACCAGGTGAAGATCTTCTCTCATATCGATCGAAACTCTCATGGTTACTTTTACGAGTTTTTTAAGTTGAGCCCATATGATTTTGTCAATCACTGATATGTTAAGTTTATGAACAAGGAAAAATGTACTATCAATAGTAAGTATATCGCTTATATCGATCGTAGGGGGTAAATATAGTTCGCACTTTTTATATTTGTATACTAAATGCAGATCGAAATACGTATCTTCGGCGTCGTTTTGATAGAATGTGAGCTTTGTTCCGGTAACATTCTTTCTATACGGCAGCAGTGTTTCATATTCTACCCTTAATTGAACATCATGATAGTTCTGAATGACATTTTTAATATGATTGAAATCCTTAAGTACGCATAATAAACTTATATATCGTTCCGTAAGAGATATTTCCGGGATAACCTCGATTGGTTTTGGTATACGATCTTTTTTGAAGACGGTGTCAATGAATTTAATAAATATGTTCTTTTTTGAGTTCGGTTTGCCATAGAATTTGTCGTAAAGCTCGTAATAATGGCTACGGACGATTTCTGCATTCTTTATCAATCTGTCTATATCTTTATCAGTCAATACTGACCATTTTATCTTCATTATATTTTCCTCTTATTGATGATTAGGTACTTGGTACAAACTTTATTATCCTTATCTCGTTGCTGTATTTTTTAGCCAGCCCAAAATTATGCTGAGTACCTTTCGATTCTCCGTCCCAGAATGCTACTACTCCTCTTGCATCGGCTTTTGAAATGTATTTATGCATCTGCTCGTTGCGCTTATAACCTGCTCTGTTGCCATATATCTCCCAGTTTGCAGGGAATACTTTCAATATAAGACCTTTTTCCTTGGCGTACTTTTCTGCCAGAGTGTCTGCGCCTGCTGCTCCACCGGATACTATCACGGTCTTGGGGTGATTTATGAGCATGGCATCAAGTTTTCTTTTCATCAGATCATAATCTGTGAAGGTCCTTGAGCCTACTACGAGACAGTAGAAATATTCACATGTTTTTTCCGTACATTCCAGACAATCCTGTGATAATGCCGGAGAATCTTTTTCTGGACAATATTTAGCCATAATCTTACTCTTCTTTTGTTGTACTTCCTCTATTTGCTCTGAATAGATTGAATACCAGGGCCGCAATATTTATCATCGTAATAAGAAAGGTCAATGCCGCTAATAATAGCCAGCCTTTGACAATACTTATCACGGTAGCGGAAAGACATATGATGATGAAAGTCATTTGTATAGTGATCAGAATTATCATATATGCCTCCTATACGAATATCTCTTTACTTTTCCCTGCATAAGAAGGGTGACTGTTCATTGGTATTGTCTGGTAGTCCCTTTTCCCGAGGGTTTCTTTTATAGTATCTATCTTTTCTTCTTTTTCGGGAGTTACCTGTGTGTCGAGGTATATCTTGTGGTCTCTTGCTATGATATCGAGCATATCGCTTATCTTCTGAAGCTGCATTGAAAGTGCTGTTTCAAGTGTGCTGAAATCAAAATCCACTTCAAGATTTTCGTTATCGATCGTATAAAGTCTCTTATCCGGGTTCTTTAATGCCAGGATCTGGATAACTTTTTCATTCTCATGCTTGATGACCATATTTGATGAGTACCTGATATCATGCTCTTCTCTTGTGACAGTCAGCTTCTCATATTTCTTATCCTGCTCGATGTTAAATTTGATATATTTCAGCTCATTCGGGATAGGGAGTGAACCGTTGATCATCTTTGACAGCTGAATGGTCTTATCCATAGAAGTTAATGTACATAATGTGTCAGCCATTAATGTCTCAAATTCATTCAGGGAATCCTGCTTTAATTCCCATTTCCACCTGCGCATGAAATGTTTCTTCTTTTTGTGTTTTCTGACAGCCTCTATATGAGCTGCATTGAGCGTTCCTACATACGATCCAAGCTCGGCTCTTTCTTCCGAAGTGATGTTGAAAAATGTGATGTTCATACTAATACTTTCCCTTTCTTCTGTGATAAAAACACATTATCTAAAGTAAGTATGGTATATGTTTAAATTTTATTTGTTTTTTGTGCAAAAATTTTGAGCAAGAATTTTAAGCAAAATAAAAGAGCCCGTAGGCTCTTTATCTCTATGAAGCATGGACGGAAACGTCTTCCCATACACCTTGGTAGTATTCTTTGCACCAATCAAGGTTTGAAAAAGACCATTCTTCGTCGAAATCCTCGTAGGAAGGATCGTCGTAGATATGTCCGCCGGGTCCAAGGAATGCTCCCCAGTATTCTTCATGTTCTTTTGACAGTTTTTTGAGTTCTTCAACTCTATTACTGCTTAAATAATAAACAGCAATAGAACCACATTCATTATAGTTGAATACATACTGTCCTGTTTCGGCATTGTAAAGGTCTGTGCCGTCCATAAGAGCGGAAAGCATTTCTTCGCCGTTATTAAATATCATCTTTTTAGCCATAATCGCCTCCTTATGCTACGTTATTGACAATGAACTGGTCGAGGTCTTTAGAGATAGTACAGTTTTTGATCCATTTTGTTGATGAATACACTGCTGCCTGTTTGGCAAATTCTCTTAATGACTCTTCGCTGTATCCCATAAGAGACATATACAACCATTCTCCGGTCTCCTCAAGACATTCCGCCTCTTTAAGAAGATCCAACTGGCTGAACTGTTTTGCTTCTTTGGGAAACTCAACTGTTGAGTATACGTCTTCAAAGGGATTGTCCGATAATTTCAACTGTTTATCAAAGATGTATGTCTCTGTGAAAATCTTACCCGCTCTGGTGTCATGATATTCACCTTCAATGCCACCTACCGGTGAATACGTATATCTGACATTGACTGCGTACTCTGCGCCGGGATATATGGATTGATCAGGTTTTTCAAGAGACTCAATATCGATCACTTCTCTCGGGTGATTGACTCCGCCTGAAAGATTAGCTTCGATCTCATCTTTAAGCGAGAACGCTTTCATAGCTACTCTGATGACTGTATTTTGGTTTGCTTCGTTCATAGTTTATCCTCCATTTTTATTATTGTTACACATAAAATATGTCGGATTATCAAGATAATAAGGCATAAAAGAAGCACTCCCTGCCTAAGCAAAGAGTGCCCCAGTGCATTATACGCATTCCTGCGCCTTGTTGCCTTTTATTGTGACTACTATCTCGTATGGTGGAATACCCCTCAATCTTTCATATCGGGCAGCAGTCTTAAAATATTTAGCCCCTGCGAAATTTCCGATCCTCGTTCTTACTGTGGAATTTTCAGCTTTGGGAGTATATCCGTACTCACGCATCACGTATTTGACCATCCACCCTATATTTCGTCTGTTTACGCTGTTTGCATGAGGACCGTTAAGATTTAAAGGAAAATCACTGTCTGCGAACTTATCCTCCAACTCTTTTACAACTCCTGTCAGTGCCGGAAATCCCATTTCTGTCATCACGATCATCTTGTTCACAGATTCGGGCTTTGTGAGAAATGTCATTATTTCCTTCAAAGTACCATTTGGCGTTTCGGGAATTCGAGTAGACGCCATAAACTCATCTACGATTTTGTTTGCCATATACTTCTCCTTTCGTGAATATTATCTTTGTAGACTTATGACTATATTCTTTGTAACTTTTAACTTGTATTCATTGTAACGCCATGTCACGTAGTTGTCAATACTTATTTTGAAAATTTTTGCAAAAAAAATACAGCCTCGAATATTTGAGACTGTAAAATAGGTGAGCTGATGTTCTTCGGTCAAATTAATTTAATCTGAATTGAACGAGTAAAATACTTAATATCACTCATCGTATCACTGTCGCAACTAAATCTACAATAGTAGACATTTGTTAAACAATCGAAAGAAAATCGTTGAGATAGAATCCTTAATCTACATTAGTAGACATTTATAATTCATATCTTCATCTACAGTAGTAGATATTTAAAATGTTGATTAAGTATTTGTCATCTATAATAGTAGACATTTTACAAAATCGTGTCTTTGAACAAATGCTCGTTCTTTCTCATATCTACAACAGTAGATATTTATAAATTTTATCTTTCATTTTCTCGGCCAACATATTGAGCGGAACGGTAGGCTGATTACCCATCTACATTAGTAGACATTTTATTAGACGCTTCAGCCAGTTCATGGCATCTACAATAGTAGACATTTTGTTGAATATCAATATTTTGACTGAACTTTAATGACCGATACAAGTGGCTTTATGCGTTAAAAATTAACATGACATCTACAATAGTAGACATTTTATTTATGAATGTACGAATATATCGGATTTGATCATTTCTGCGATAGTTTCAGAAAGTTCATCATCTGATATACTCTTGATGTACTCTTGCGGATCATCTGATTCTTCAGAATAAGCTGCATGAACGTATATGTTTATATCTCGTTCATCAAGAGCTCTACCTCTTACATCATTATACTCCTGTATCAGAGAATCTTCTACATTTAATTTTCTATCTTTGTAGATAAGCATTTATATTTACTCTCCTCTCTATCATGTCTATTGGCTTGGCTATCATCTTTTCGAGGCATTTTCTTGCCTGGGCGCATTTTATCCTATCGTCCATATTGTTTTCTTTAGAAAGTCTTATGACCATTTGTTTTCCCCATAAAGGAGCAAGTTGTTCCGGACTGTGGTTTATCTCATTTCTTGATACACTCTTTACATCATCTGTAAGTCTGGATATGTATTCACTGGTCACTCTTTTTACTTCATCAAATCTGCAAAGAGATGTCATTTCATTCTTTTGCTTATCATAGAGTCCGATGAATAAATCGTGTCCTGTTATCATTGTTGAAAGCCATTTGTCTCTGCTTACCGGAACTGATTCTATGATCGGTGTCGGATAATCAAGTTTGCGAGATTCTCTCTCTATCTGTTCGAACAATGCTTTCCATTGACGGAATTCCTGATCCTGACGTTCGCTTCCGTCAAGAGTTATGGTCATGTGACAAAAGTCTACTTGTTTCATATATTTTACCTCATATATATAACATGAGGAATATAAGAAACTTTAATGTTTTGTTCGTCCTAATAAGTAACCAAATATGGAACCGGATATTATACCCATTATGCCTAATATAAGCAGTTTTATATATTCATTCATGTCTGGATTTATCATATTTAATCCTTTCTACCTGTGCGATTCTCTTATCTGCCAGGTCTAATTATTTCTCATTCACCTCTGTATTTGTCGATAATTTCAAGAATCTCTGCCCTCTTACACTTCATGCCTCGAATTACACTGTTATTAGCTATTCCATATGGTCTTTGTTCTATCTCAGCTCTTATATTATCGAGAATCTTTTCATTATCAAGTGCCTTACACAACCTGTCGTAATCTTTATCAGATATTATTTTCTTGTAGCGTAAATTGCCTAATCTTACTCTTAAACTATGTGGCATCTTCTACCTCACTTTTCTTTTGTGCTATACACTCCGCATCATCTAAAAATATCAAATCCTTATTACACTCATATTCGTGATTATAGGGGCAACTAGTATAATCACAATCTATAATCATATTCACGTTTTGAGACATTTATTCCTCACTTTCCATTTTTGCTCCACACCTCGGGCAACTCTCAAAATCACTATGAACGTCAAGGCCGCAATTCGGACATACTAACATATAGCCGTGTGTTGTTGGCTTTTGCTTTAGTGCCTTTTCTGCTTTCTCCCAAACATCTTTATCGACCATAACGCAAAAGTGTTCTTTGCAATATGTCTCGATGTTGAATGGCTCTTGCTCTAGTGCCTTGATTGCCATTTGTCTTGCCTGCTCTACTTCTTCGTCTGTGTAGTGTCCGTGAGTGTCTATTACTGTAAAATTATCATCAAATATATCTATTGCTTTTTTTCTTTTTTCTCTTGTCATTCAATCGTCCTCTCTGTATTTGTTTATAATCTGCAATACATCATCTCTGAAAATAATTCTTGCATCAAAATAATCACAATACTGTTCAAGATCATAATTTTCAGCGCTAAAATTTCGTAACTGTTCAATTTCAGCTTTAATCTTATCAAGAAGATGCTCTTGTTTAAAAGATTTGATATACTCTGCATAACAATCAGGACATAGGTTCAAAACGTGTTTACCTAATTGAATGTGTTTCATGTTACAGTTAGCCCATATCTCATCACAACAGTTACATGTATCTATGTTCATCTTAGTCATTTCTTATCCCTCACTTTCTGGAACTGCTTCTATGATTGTATCTGCATACTTTACACATTCTACACAATCGTCCATATTGTTAATATGTGCGAATGTTTCATAACCTTCTTCATAGTTCCCTGCTTTAATGCCGTTTACTATTTCTTTTTCAAGTGCATCTAAATCACCCAATCTTCCATGACCTTTTGGAAGTGGTGTGCCATTCTTGATTGCTACAAAAAGTTTTGTATCATTTTCTTGGTTAAAACCACCAACTTCATATTCTTGTGTGTGGTTATATATTTCTTCGTTTATTTTAATTACCAACTCTATATCTGCCATATTTATTCCTCGCTTACTTCCTTTTAGGCTTCAGACGCGTATTCCACGCTGTTATCACATCTCTTTGATTAAGACTTCCCTTTAGATGTCCCGGACAGTCTTCATATGTGCAGACAACTTGGTAGTAGCCTCTACTTAATATGAGTATAGGAGTATTTCCGCAAAAAGGACAAGGTTTGAGTTTCTTTGGCTGTTTTATCATAATGATCTTTCCTTTAGTTCGTTGTGCATCTTCTGAATGTTATCATTTTCATTTCTCTGTTCATAGATGTATTTCCTCTATCTTTAGCGAGTAATACTTTGTTCCCGAGACTGCTCCCCATTCCTTTTTGCCTTCTTTTATCTCAAGTCTCACGTCAGCGACAAATGACGGGGAATCATTACTGTAACCATTTCTGAACATTACTTTTTTTGTCCATAGGTTCGGAACATCTTCCATAAAACTTAAAAGACCTATATTTTGGAACCTTTTAGTGTAATATGGCTTAATCTCTCGGTATTCTTCTATTTTTACTCCGTCGCGGATCATATCGTACCATTTCTTTTTGATCGGTAATATGAGCATATTGGCCTCCGTTATGCAATATTTTGCAGATGCTGCTTATAGTTGCCTGTGTTTATATCTAAACAATCTTTAAGTGTTGTCTTAATGAACGTGTATAGTTCATGTCTATGTCGTTATTCTTGTTCATGATCATCTTTCCTCTATCTCGAATGATTCTACACAGAAATCATATTCATCTGAAAGATAATCTGTGATATCGTCATCTTCTATATTTGCCGGTATCTTTACTTCTGACGGCAGATTGAAAGCATCGTAGTCTGCTTCGTATTCACTTCCTTCGTTGCAGTCTGAGCATATCCCGCATCTTGAATAGTTTTTACAACTCTCGCATCTTCCGTAGACGTCTTCGTCTTCAACGTCCCATTTAATATTTGTTGCATATCTCTGCATTACATAACCTCCGATAGTTTTATATTTATCTTTACATAATTAATATGAATTAAATTTTCCCCTTGAAAAAATTTTGTGCAAAAAAAAGAGCCTCATATAGAGACTCTTTAAGTTGACTTATTTCTGATATAAAACGGTTGTGCCTTGCGTGATCTTAACTACTTCTCCCTGACTCTTTCCGCATACTATAGCGTGTGTAGTCAGTGTAAATCCGTTACTTTGGTATTCATGACAGTAACCACAGGTATGAGATGCAGCTTCGCTTTCGCTGTTTGAATAATAGCCGTTTCCGCAGTTCATACAAGACACTGTGTACATATATCCGTTTGCGTAGCATTGAGTCGTGTGATAATGCTTTGTTATCGTGATGCCTGTTGTTGCGGATCCGTCGGTATAGCCTGTAGCATATCCTTCATCGTAACCTTCGTCATGACCGTCATCTTTTGCGCTATCTATTGCGCTCTGGATACCGTCTTTTATTTCTTCGAAGGTATACTCATCACCTGCTTTTGTGATCTCACCTCCCTGGGTGACGACTTCATCTACAAGTAATTGTTTTCCTGTTGATACTTCATCATATATAACGTCCAGATCGGCTGAATCAAATATGATATCATCAGATGTTGCCGGTGTTTCGTCAGGGCCGGCGAAGCTTATTGCGCCTTTACTGTTAAATCCGGTAGCAGCGTATGCCATAGCTGTGCAACCGATTATCAGTGTGAACGCACATATCGATGCGATGATCACTCTTTTCATCAAAAATCTCCTTCCTATATGTTGTGTTTGCATAATAATAAATCATATTCGTACATCAAATGTCTTAGGTTTATTGGACTTTCCTTATTTTTTGTAATATATTTTACAGAAAAATACGGAAATACCGTTATAAATATTAATACATATAAAATATTTTGTATTATCATGAGGGGTTGAAACCACATTTTAGGATGACCACCAAGTATAAAAAAATAAGAAACAATTTCAACTCCGTTTAAAACTATAATTGACAGCAAATTAAAAGCAAAGATATGTTCTGTTATCATCGTTATAAGAAAAACAGGAAGCATTATTTTTACATAACGAAAATCGTCATCTGCATGAGTATCTTCCCAACTCGTATGTGATTCAGAACACGACAACCAGTACAAGGTGTAAAAGAACATCTTTAAACTGATTCCTATAAGAGTTGCTATCCTTATTATTTCTATCATTGTATTCCATTTAATATACAACATATTATTTCCCTTGATTTAGATTATTTGTTATATATAATATGGTTGATACAAAATATAAAAAGTCTATATAGAAAAATTATCTTGCGTCATCATCATTTCTGATAGACGATGAATCGAGCCTTGATGATAATCTAGGTTCTATATCTTCTTTTTCGGTATAACGTTTACTGGTAACGGCTTCAAGTATCTGTTCAATTATCTGTTTTCTTGAAATACCGCGTTCTTTTGCGACTGAATCGATAACTTTGTTTACACGGGCTTTATCAGCTGCTTCAACCAATGGTTCTGATCTCTCCCAATCTTGTGCTTGTCTTTTTTCTAGGTCCTGATATATTCCTTTATCCTGAGGTCTTTCCGTATTTTTGGGATTGAAATTATTTCTTTCGTTTTCATATAGAGGTGTTAATGTGTTTGGATTTTGTATATGAGTTATTGTATCCTTGTTCAAAAGGACTACGCTGTCGCAATCTAATGGACCAAACATTGAACGGCTTGGGTCTATTGACGTTTTAGATAATTGAAAATCTATCGCATCGTAATCTTTTGCTATTTTCTCGTAATCTATATATTTTTGTTCTTTATCGTAATATTTATTTATTACTTGCAACACAGCTATGTTGCTGTCTATTTTTAATACTTTTGAATCTTCTTTTGTTGATATATATGTTTCTTCTTTGCTTAACCAATGTGGCATTTCGTATTCGCACCAACCTTCCCATGATGTGCTATCTTTAGGAGCATCAATATTGCTTAACCATAATCCTCCGCGACATTTTGACATGGGAGTGGAATTGTTTTGTATATCATCGATCATGTCGTAATTGATATACCCTGTTCTTCCAATATTTGTTCTATATTTCATATATTTACCTCTAAATCAATGTCTGAAATCATTTTTCGCATTTAACAAAACATGATATATGTTGAGAATAATAAATCTGATTTATATCAGAGCATAAAAAAAATAACTCCCGTAGGAGTTATTTTAATATGTCACGGTCAGGTACTTTCGTACTCCGTCAGTTGTGAGGTATTCGATATAGTTCTTATCGTTTAGGATATAGTCTATATCGCTCTGATCGAGTTCTACCAGTTCACCGGTACTATAATCAACTTTGGTGATGATTATGTTGCCGACAAATTCATCTTCGATATCGCCGTCTTTTACGATCGCTGCTGAAAGCTGATTATCTTTGAGTTTGCCTTCTTCATCTACAATGAAAGTATAAACTCTGTCTCCGATAAGTCTATCCGGCATCTCTACTATACGGCAGTTAAGTATCTTATAATAGGTATCAAGACCTTTTTTTGATATCTGCATCTTCGATGATATAACCGTTACCCAGATCCTTAACAACTGTCTTGGAAGCGCCATAGTCTATTCCTTTTACATTAACTACAAGACATCTCATTTTGCAGCCTCCTTATCAATGTATTCGAATGCATCATTAAGGGAATCAAACATTATTTGTTCTTTTCCGTCAATTCTGCTGACAATGAACCCTTCCCAGTAAGATTCGATGGTAAATCCTTTGTATGGCATATTCTTTATCCTCCTTTTCATTTTTTTATATCAATAATATGAGGATAAAAATGTAAGATAAATCAAAGATATATCGGAAATATTTTTTGTGCAAAAAAATAGTCCCGAAGGACTACTTTGGTTTCATGCATAATGCTTTATGTCTGTTTGTATTATTTTTGTAAGAGTTTTTGATAATTCTTCTTCTGTCTGGCAGCAGACGTACGTGTCCGGGTGGGCTGATTTCCACATATATGCTATCCGAAACAGATTGTCTATATCCTTTTCGGTTATACTCCTGCCTTTTAGACGTTCATATTTTGATATAAGAGAATCATCTATATTGAGATTTTTATCTTTGTATTTCAACATATATTAAAAATCCTCCACTTCGCACAATTCTCTTAAAGAATCTTTGGATTCGAATACGAAAAAATGTGCCTGGCAATTTTCATTTCTGCAGATGATCTTTCCATCAGCCGTATGGGTTGTTATGATGTCTCCACAATATGGACAAAATCTTACTTTATCAGCATATTCGTTTTCAAAATTCATTATCTTCCACTCCTGACCATACAGAACAGGAATTCTGTTAATGATCTGGTCCTACATGTATTTTTACTGTTTGTGCTCATTTTAGCGAGTCTCCAAGATGTATATTCGTCTAATCCGGTTGTATGCTCATATTCGTCCATGAGAGCCTTCTGAGGATTAAATCTTTCCATATCTTTTTTATCGGGTACTGCTATCAAAAACTGAAATCCCGGGTATCTTCCGTCGTTCATTTCCTTGATATGATCTGTAAATTTGCCTGACTGTATGTCCGGTAATAGACTCTTGTAGCATTCCATGGTGGTGACTATATAATTTTCATCGCCGAAAAAGTTAAGGCCGTTTCCGCTATAGACATCTTCCTTACAAGACTTTATTTCATAACAAATACAGCTGCCATTTTCTATCTCACCAATAAATGTAGCGCCATTAGGTACGTATTGAACGAAATCTACTCTCTTTGGGTGAGTAGTTCCATAATCAAATACGACTTCTTTGGCATAGTATTTGCCGATTCCTGATAACCGGTCTGATATCAAGATATCTGATAAAAATGCTGTGACATCTTTTCTATTCATTCTCGCATTCCTTTGTATATTCTTTCCAGAGCTCATACAGTGCATCTAATGCTCCATGACTAGCACCATTATCTTCTAAATATCTCTGCATTAAAGGATAAAATGCAAAGATCGGAAAATTGTTTTCGTCATGCATTATGTCTAAACACAGGTCTGTTTTAGGGGAGTTTTTCGTGACCTTAGGATCATATTTCGATTCAAGCCATATAAGGAACGGATTTGGATTTATCGGTTCTGCTTTAACAGTTATCCTATAATGCCAGTTGAGTTCATTTTCATCTTCCGGTTTATATCCGGCAAGCCACATGGCATCTTTAAACTGATTATTTGTAAGATATATACCCGTATCATGCTCCAGTGTATGCTTTATGCTATAACTTGAGCTGCTTTCTACTGTATCGCTTGGTCTTATATTTTTACGGATCCATTCTCCGACCTGCATTACAACTGAATATTCTTCATTTGTGATAAGTTTTGAATCTTCATGTCCGTTTTCGATAGTATAAGGTCTGTTATCCTTTACCACTTTATTCCTCCTCTGCATCTTTGGGTTTACCACATGCCTTCAATTCTATTGCCCATAACCATACGTTCTCATCATATTCAGGGTGAAGCTCAAAGAACGTGTTTACAAAGTCATTCTTACTGTAATAACCTTCCTGTGTAGCATCACAGTATGTCATATCCTTGACCTGCTGTGCTCTTATGCTCATTACCCTTACCCACAACCTGGCAGCTTCCTTGGGCATATATATGGACGGTTTCCACGGTATCTTAATTGCTGACAGTCCATAATTGAATTTCTGATTAGGGATTATGTGATTACCTTTTTCTGTAAAATTTTGTGCATAAATATATCTGGGTAATTCTTTTGGAAATCTCTTATCCTGAGGATCCTTTACTTCCACAAATCTGTAATCGTTTCCTTCTATATCGTTAAAAGGATCGTCTGTAGCAAAATATCCATAGTTCCATGTCTCTTTTACATAGAGTATCTCTCCTTCGTGATACGGAGGCGTGAACATAGAGTATATGATATCTTTAGCCGGCATGTCATTGTATGGTTGCTTAAGTTCATCTCTGTGCTCCAACAACTCCTGTGGAGTATAAAATACCGGAGTATCCAGATGCTTGATGTATTGTGGCTGTATCATCGTACGAACGGAGCTCGTATAACGCTGATGTATATTATATAACTGTGTTATTTTGTCTTTGTTTATGATTATAGATCTGTAATCCATTGTCATTCCTTCTAAAGATCAATATATTGCGTGATATCGTTCTTTATCCTTACTGCACTGTATTTCCCGTTCCATTTGTTTGTGATATGTGTTATAGTCTCATAATCCTTCTCACTTGCATTGGGATATTCTGTCTCTTTCCACTGTTTCATTATCACGTCTAGCGGAACATGTCTGCGTCTTTTAAGATTTCCGCTGATACATTCTTCTCTTGTCGCTATTACCCATAATAAATGATGCTCAAATGTCGGAAACCATACCGTGAACTGATTTCTCTGCGCAACTGTAAGAGCAGTTGTTGTTAATAGAACATCCTCATTATTTATTTCGCATTCGTGAAGGTCTTTGAAGATTTCCATCCACACTTCGAATATATTATCCCGGATACATTCATCTCCGTTATATTTTTCATAATATGAGTCTGCATCTATCAGTTTTATATGTTTGTTCTTTTTTATGATCTTATTGCTCAATACGGTCTTGCCGCTTCCGCTGACACCGCATACCAGATAAAAATTAGCCATATCAAACACCTATGCCATGTAATATCCTAAAGACTTTATCTCTTCCCACTCTTTCTTATCAAAAGGAAGTGTCTTTTCTTCTATGATCCCGCAACATGATTCTTCAAAATGTACTTGATAATATTCTTTTTTGTTCCAGGCATGTATGCGGGCAGTTTCTTCGTATATCTTTATGATGTGATGCTTATTCATTTCCATTGTCTTCGCTATCCTCTTTCATTCTGATAAAAAAGAATGTGGCCAACACAATAGTCAGTCCCAGGATCCATATAGGAGACAGTGAACCACCGAATTGAGATGATGTGAGATTATTCAATATCAACGCTGCTATAAAAGAAAGCGCAGCACAGATGATAAATATGACAAGGTTTTCTGCGACCTTTCTTACGGCGCTCTTTTTCTTCTTTTCCTCTGAGCGGGATTGTTCTTTAAATAATGACAGTGGATCATGACATTCAAAATTTTTACGCTCAAATTCTCGTTCGATTTTATTTTCTGACATATTATCTTACCTCCATTAATGTGGGTTTATCATCTATCTCATCTTCATGGATAGTCGTCATCTGAACCCATTTTAGTACAAGTTCCTGCTCTCCATCTCTCTTACCTGTCCAGAAGTGATGCCAATGGGCACGCCTGAAATGAGCACGTTTCTTACCACCTTTTTTATTAGGGCCGGCTGTTTGCTTCTCGGGTTCTTCTTTGAGTTTTGCCTGCTTAATGAGTTTGCCGACATGGTATCCGACATCTATCAGCTGTACCCGTGCTTTTTCAATATCCCTCTTTATCTCTTTTCTTTTCTGTCTGGGGACATTGTCTTCTTTGAGTCTGTCTTCGTTCTTTTGCTGATCCGAATTTATGGCGTTTAAGTACAAGATGAACTGTATAGTCCATTTTAACGACGATACTATGATATCTTTATAAGTATCCCGGTCGAAATCGCCGTTCTTATATGCTTCACTTTCTTTTATCGATCTACGGATATCTTTTGCGAGCCAATGCGGACTGTTCTCTATGAAGTCCATTGCGGCGGACATGCTATCACCTATTGTGTTTCCGATAGGTAATACTAACGAGTATGTACCGTAAGGAGATGTAAGCACATTTATTATACACTCTTTGGAGCATATTTCACCTGCTTTTGCAGTTGTTATTGTCATTGTGGTGTCCATACCGAAATTTTCATTTAATTTACCTATCATCTCCATGAGCATATCTTCAATGGTAGGATCTTCCTCAAGCTGAATGGATATGGCGTCATAGGGCAGTCTTAAGAACTGTGCGGGGATATCTTCATCTTCCTGCATTTTTGAAGCCATGTCGAATAATTCCCACTTCATCTCACTGCCGAAGCGGTAGATTATCCTTGTTTTACTCCACCTTTTTATCGTATGCATGCTTAATGCCTGTACACATGGAAGCCTGAAAACATTACGTATCTCATATGTATATTTTTCGAATTTATCCCATGTATCAGATAAAGACTCACCGGTAAGTCGGTTCCAAAGTTTCTGATGCATATTTTTATACATGTTTTCCATGTTTGCAGCAACGAGCACGATATCTTTCATCTGTTCTCCTTATACAATGAATGCTATGAGCACAATGAGTATTCCCAAGCCCATTACTTTAAACCATTTGGTGTTGTCCGACTTCTCGTTCTGTGTGGGAGCGAAGAAGTATTTGTATACTCCAAATAAGAATATACCCAGTCCTGCTATAGTGCCGATCATCGATATGAATTTGCTTATAAATATCAATACTTTCATGTCAGTTTATTTCGCTATTAATTTTGTGCAAAAAATTTCTTATTGTACCGGATCACTTCATCAAGTGTCCTTGGTCTGAAGTCGAGTATGTCTGCACCTACGTTGTAAGCATTCTTAACAGACTTCATATGCTTATAAGCATCATTGTCCGTATTATTGTGTATGTGTCCATATAAATGGATACTGTTCTTAAAATAGCCGTCCCATTCAACCATTGGATAATGGAACAGGGCGACTCTATATCTCGTATTTCTGATCACGTCTTGTATCATCAGATAATCATGTATCTGGTCAAAGCCCGGGTAAGTGCCTCTTTCCAAAATAGCCTGGTCATGGTTACCTGCGATCAGTATCTTTTTACCTTTGAGCTGATTTAAGTATATGTTCGGAGGAACTTTTCTCGTAAAGCAAAAGTCTCCAAGGATATATACTGTATCATTATCGGTCACAACTTCATTCCAGTTGTTTATGAGAGTCTGATCCATTGTCTCGACATCAGGAAACGGCCTGTTACAGTGTCTGATGATATTGGCATGAGCAAAATGAAGATCTGCTATATAATAATTCTTCATGATTCACTGTCTTTGCTTAATTCTTCTTCCTTTTCTTTCAATTCTTTATCATTTGATAATGCTACAAATGCGATTATCATTGTTAGGACTATAGCTATAATTACACCTATAGTGTCTGCATTCTGCGGAGCGTTTTCTCCGAATAAGAAGCGGGTAAGGATCGATGATGTGGTACATAGTATTGAAAATCCTATAACTGACAGAGCAATCCTTGCTATCAACCTTCTCTTTTTATCTCTCATACTATACTCTCCTATTATGTGTTAATAAGTTATATCCACTTGCCGTCTTCATATATCTGAGTGACAACTTTTCCGTCTATCTTTCCTGTGCGTTCTAAACGATTACGACCGTCTTTGAGTAATGAAAATGCCTCATTTTCATCATATGTGGTCTCGATCTTACTGAAAGTAGAACCACTTTCTAAAATATTTGGTATTTCCAATGAAACATTATAACGATAATTTGACATACTATCTCCTTCTTGTATTATCAACATTGAACCATGTCTATTTATCTTCTTGCGTTTTTTAACATAGTCAGAAATTCCGGGAATGTATCGACATCTTTGACCATGTCATCGTACGTTTCGATCTTGCGCTTTCCTGTATGAAATACAAGAGTTCCTTTTGGATCAAAAACTGCATAATGAGAGTCGCCGTACATTGTTCCGGTGTATCCGTTGTGACTTGTATAATTTGTTACACTATCCATTTATATACACCTCCTTATCAAGAAGTGTGCCTTATTACTTATATATATGGATCCTGATCCTGCTGCCTGTATTCATCTGTAGATTTATCGAATAATCTTCCCTCTTTATCTGGGATCCATATGCGAAGTATATCTTTTCCTTCCGAATCTTTGCTCTTTATAAAACCTATAGGCATCTTTTCATTTTTGAAGATACCGTATAACTTGTCTTTTGATTTAAAATTTTTTCCTGTAGTTATGAGTTTGCCTACACAGTTAAGTATGTATTTTGCAAGCTGAGGTTCTATGCTTAAAACTATCTGTAATTCCAGTCCGCTTTCTAAATGCTTGTTTATACCATGTGTATGGCAATCGCACATATTCTCTTTGAACGATGTGTCTCCATACACAAATTCGATCCGCCAATCAACTCCTTCGTTACCTATTTGCTGCAATTCATCTTCTGTCGTTTTGTAATTCAAGGTTAAAAGTCTCCTTTATTAAATTTATTCTTTAATAGAAGTATGAGTTAAATAAAATTAATTTTGAAATTTTGTGCAAAAAAAATTATCGCCGGGTGGCGATAACTTTGATTAAAAAGTTATTTATTCGTACTACCCAAATATTATAAACTGTTCGTGGGCGAATGCCTTAACGACAGATTAAAAAAGTTAATCTATAAAAATAAACTAACAGGGTAGTACACTTTCTAATTGTGACTCCCTTTGTATGTTAGATATCTTTAATATATGAAAAATAATAATTGATAACTCATAAAATTATAGATTTTAAGATTTTTGGGATAATAACTACGTGTTTTTAGGTCTTTTATGATGATTTTTAGGCGAAATCAATCAAATTCTTGCACAAAATATTTTTTGTGGTAATATCGGCTATATTTTAGCCTCAAGCCCTTATCTACATTAGTAGACATTTTAATTTTATTATTCTTTTATATGATAATTTTGGGAATTATGAGCGCCAACTCAAAAATAGTCATTCCTATGAATGTTGTGGATAATACTCTTCTACGCATTTGACCTCCGTCATAATATTGAATATATACAGATTTAATACATTCAAATATACCGACGACTATTAAAATTCCGCCTATTATTTTTAATATGACCATAAAATATTCCTATTAAAGACCTATCTACAATAAAGTAGACATTTTTAATCATTTTTCTCCGTCGAGGATTTTCTTGGCTATTAGTATCATATAATCATGTCTTGTCTTTCTTTTATATTCATACCTGAACGTATAGATTGACAAGGCTATCTCGCATACGATGAGAAGGAATGTCATTCATTATCCCTCCTCGCCTTTATTCCTCGCTTCGGCAGCAGACATAAACGAAAGAACTTCTTTGCCCTCAAGGAATTTAAGCCTGTCATGCTCCATGAGTGCTCTTTCGCACATATCGATCTGCCATTGGAACTTCGCCCAATGTTTAACGCCGACTAAATTTTCAAGATATTCTTCTTCAGTTATCATAGTGTCTTTCCTTTCTTAAATTCTCTTGTATATATGGATTCTGTAAGTTCTTTGATTTCCTTATCACTTTTGTCAGATGCTTTATTGATAGACGTTACCTTATCGAGTCGTTTTTGCAGTTCTTCGATTAATTTAACGTGCTTACTGACTTCCTTTTTAGTCATAGATTTAACATCTTTTGCTGCCAGATCCTCAAGACTTTTTTCAATGAGATTTAGTTCTCTGGATTCTTCATTATCTATTTTATCCAGATAGTCTATGATGTAATTCGGCGGGCTTATACTTAAAGTAACGACCGGAGTATCCTGAACAGATTGTATAGCTTTATCTATATTTACGCCGGAGTATTTATATGGCATTCCGCATTTTGTACAGACGGAAGTTTGCCTAGCCATTTTTAATGCGAATTCTATTGAGTTCTTGCAATACTGTTCAAACTCGGGAGTGTCTGTCTTTGTTCCCTTTCTTATCTTTGAAAATTGAGGAAGCCTTGCTCCGTTAAAAGCCAACTCTTCATCTGATATATGTCTGTAAGACCAGTCATGATCGCATTCTTTCATTATTGATAATGCGTCAATATATTCTTTTTGAGCATTTATAGAAAGCTGAACGCATTCTGCGATTTTTGGAAATCCGTCTTTTATGAGAACGTTTTTCAATCTTGTTGCTTCGTCCTCGTCCATTTTGCAAACGGATGCCTGTCTATAAGGGAGAACCTCGTATATCTTTTCCTGTGCTGTTCCAGATCTATAGATATCTTCCATTTGAGAGATAGATGCAGACATCTCTTTTTCCTGCGATGTCAGTTCTTCTATCTGCTTAAGGATCTTATCTCTTTCCTTCTTTTTACTTTCTATCTTCTGGATCATTTTATTGCTCATTATCTTCCTCCTCATTACAAAATACAAATTCTACCACGGCTTCTTTTTGTGTTCCGATGATGGTGGCGTTAATATTTATCTTATTTTCCTCTGTGAGTTTTATTGTCCTGAGATCAAGTTTATATCCATCAAAATCTGCTCCACAGATGAAACGGGTTTCATTGGAACCGTCTTCTATACCTAAGCATACGATTCTCTCGGGCTCATCTTCGACGATATTGTCTACGAAGAGTAAACGCCCCTGTTTTTGTATCATGTCATACTTGTTATCATCTGTTTCCTCCAAGTATTTCAATGTGCAATCGGTTATTTCTGCCAAAATATTCGGTGTGCTCATTTTGCTTTCCCTTTCTTTATGAAATTTTTGTTGTTGGTTTTAAATAATGTTTGCGAAATTTAAGCTGTTCGCAACAAAAACATATCTGGTAGAAAAATGGTGCTTCATGAATCCAACATTACCAGAATCTATCACACCAGAATCTACAATAGTAGACATTTAAATTTTAAAATATGTATATTTCCCGAATCTACAATAGTAGACATTAAAAAAATCGAATAGTGTATTCTTTTCTTGTGAAGACGATAGTGTCCGTTAATATTTTCTCTACGACACAATCAGTATGGCCCCAATCTACAATAGTAGACATTTATAATATAAGTATGACTTATATAAAAAATATTTTGTGCAAAAATAAATATTTAGTAATGATATCTGTTGGATATATCATCTATCCATATTTCTTTGAAATCTTTGCCCTCGGAATATGTAAACGATTCTTTTGCACCTGATTCCATAAATTTTTGATACATTTCCTGTACAAACGTCTTTTCGCTCACACAGTCCGGAAATATATTTGCGAAGTCATACCCGTGTTCTTTTATCCTTATGAGCTGAAAACTCTTATTTATCAGCCCTGTGCCTTTTACGATTTCCTGATGTGTACATTTTTCTACATTAGTGCCACAGTCATACATATAGTAGATATCATCTTTAACCCTGAATCTTGCCAGACATTCCCAATAAAAACTGTCATTAAATCCTGATATCGACAATATCTCTGCGAGATTTCCGTCATAAAGTTTTACTGGAGTAGATTTATTCCAATCTATATCATCAGGATCCATCACAAGAACGTAATTACGCCAGAATTCTTCAGATTCTTTTCTCTCATATTCCTCAAGTTTAACGTCCCAGGGGTGTCTGGGAGTATATAAGCCATAAAATGCTGACAAGAATTCGCCTTGTCCGTCTTTGTTGGTACATAAGACAACGGTGACCATGCTGGTATCTTGAGGCTCTGTATCCACGCTTATCGGCAGAGGATATTTGTTGCCCTTTTTGTATAAAAGACTTGTCTCTTGACACAGATCTCTGTTAACACAATCATCTTTACCGACTGTTCTGCCTATATCTATGGATCTTATGTAGAAATCTCCCTCGTAATCATCAATTTTCTTTATCGCATCGATAATATCAGCTCTGTTAAGTTCCGGGTGTTTTCTCATCTGCCGGACTGTTTCCTGATTGATATATATATCTTTTCCATTTGCTGTACGAGCTAGAAAATGTTTTATGGAGAATCTTTCTACATACAGGTCGTTTAATATACGTTGTATATTTCGATCGTAAGTATCGTATTTCATCTTCTTATATCACCTGTTTAATGTATCTATATTAAATATAGGCAATTTAAGATGAAAAATCGGCCAGTTTTGCCCTGGCCGAAATCATTTTTATCTTATTTCATATTTTCGAGCAGCAGCTCCGGAGTCAGATTCTTGTCCTTGTTGTTAAGATTGTCGTAATATGCGTCTTCAGACAAAATCCCGTCCATAAATCCGGTATAAATGGTGGTAAGAGCCAGATCTATCTCTTCGAATTCATCAACTGTAAAAAGCTTGTCAACGCTCGGTATTTCTTCGTCTAAAGCTTTAAGGAACGATTCGAAGTCCATATTTGCAACCGGCGTGACATCTACTTTCTTTGTATTTCCTTTGATCTGTTTGCTTAAAAGAAATTCCTTGTCGTTTTCTAGTCTTGTCAAAAGAAAGATCTTGCCGTCCTGTATGGCGCTGTGTAGGATTGAAATATGTTCGAACATTGTATATTCCTCCTTTATGTTCGTGTTTATTCTTTATCTGTATTTATATCAGCAGAGTCTTCTCTGTAATATACCGTACCCATGGCTGTACCATGATCCTGGCAGATGTTTATCACCTGTTCATCTTTGATATTTCTCTTTTTAAGTTCAATGTTTATGTTTGCGTCAGATAAGACGTTGCATCTGAACATTTTTATCATATCATGTCTCCTATTTCTTTTTAGATAAGATCATTGTTATCGTAGATTCTCTGAACATATTTTCCAGAGTCATCTTCTTATCATTGTAGATATGTACCTTTTCCTTTATCTTTTCTATGTATTTCTCTGATGATGTTGATATATAATCAATGTTCATCTTTAATTCTGACACCGTTTGTATCCATTTGTTTGTTGTAAGGATACCAAATACCTCTTGTATTTCTCTGTCCCATGAAGCTTCTCCCCATGTGTATGTAAACAAGAATTCTTTTAATACATTTTGAGGCAGGGCGTAGAATGGAGCAACGGGTGCGTATAAACCGCCATAATAATGGCAGCAGTAATCATCTAAATGCTCATTTATCCTGTTGAAGACGTTTAGACTGAAAGCATTCTTTAACATTTTTTTATCTACATTTCTTATATAGTCTTTGATGAAATGCTCGTCATCTTTGTTTATAAGTGCAAAAGGAATTATTTGTGAATTTGTGTCTTTTACACCGTCTCTTATAATGATGATGCCGTCGTCTGTCAACATTTCTCTTGCATTCACCAAGGCCCTGTATATAGGGATTATTCCGCCCGGTTTATTCTCATCATATGATGATATCTCGTGGAGAACAGAACTGAATAATATGCCGTCGAACTTATATCCTGTCGTTATAGTCCTTATATCTCCATATATAGCATTTAATCCTTTTTCGCGTGCCTTATTGATGGATTCTTTACATAGATCTATACCAAGTATCTCTGCGTTTGGATTAAGTTCCTGTAACTTTTCCATCATGACTCCGTCTGCACAGCCTACGTCAAGTATCCTCTTTTTACCTTCAAAGAATGACGGCAACAGGTATTTGGTGCTTTCGTTTGCAGATAGTGCCATTCTGTTTAAGTATCTGTTATGATCTTTGTTTGCTTTTATATCGCTCATCTGAACTCCCTTAAGCTTTTGCGTATCTGCGTATTGCAGAGTAGCAGTCGGAATTGTTTTCTTCGGTAACTGTTTCGCTCTTCCTCTTATATCCTGCTAACATCATAAGATCGTCACAAAACATGTGATCGTGCTTCCAATCTCCCCATTCTATCTCGACTACTATATCGTTGCCGTCAGAATAGAATTCGTGATAAAACTGAGCATCTTCAAATATCTCCGATATCAGTTTCTCGCCTTTTGAATGAGTTTTAAGATATTCTGCTGCCGGGATATCATAATAACCCATGCTAGTAAAAATATCTTCATTAACAAGATCTCTGACTACTCCTGTTATACGATGCTCTTCATTAAAGATTACGTACATTTTTCTTTCTCCTATTGTTAGTTCTTCAGATCAAATCTCTTTTCCAATGTAGTCATGTTTATCTTTGCATGTGATGTTTTCCATGGAAGTCCTTTTTCATCAAGTATCCGGATTATGTCCTCTGTAGACCATTGTGTCCATCTTCTTTCAAGAAGACCATCTTTTGCATTTCCGTCGCAGCCTCCAAGTTCATCGTCTTTTACGTATATATATGAACCTTTGCCTTTGGCTCTTCTGTTATATTCATTTTTTATGCGGTTTAATACCTTTTCATCTGCCTTTATTCCCTCTCGTTGCTCATATAATAAGGTGCATAAATAAAGATATGATTCAAAAGGGATCCTTATTATTTTCATATGTATGCCTCTATGTATAGTATCTATATGGAGTATGAGTTATTCTATTATTTATTTAAAATTTTGTGCAAGATTTTATATAGAATAAATATGGGGCCATTCTTTCGAATAAACCCCATAGATATCAACTTGTTTGCCTTTAACCGAATACAGATATATAATCTATGGTGTCAGGAGTTACAAGTATCCAACGTTCTGGCATTATCTCATCTTCATCGCCAAAGATATTCTCATCAATGAATTCACATGCTTCTTCGTCTTCGCCTATGTTTTTCGCTATAGGCGCTGCGTATTTGAGCCATTCATTTTCTTGTGTTACCCTTGACTGTTTAGAAAGCTCTATTGCTTTGGATTTACTGATCTTGGCATACATGTAGCTGATGTTGTCTGTGGTGTATAGAAGGTCTTCGGTCTTTACGTTATAAATACCCGGACATTCTTCCATGATCTCTAATGCATCTTCAGAATCGTATAGGCATGGTGTAGGATTTGTATCCAGACCATATTCTTCGACTTCTCCGTTCTCTTTAATGAATTTTGAATAGCCGTAATCGGGCCATATCTCAATAAAGGAACCGTCTTCTACAGTGTCTGCGATAGCATTTAGTGCGCCGCAAAGTATGCATTCGTATCCGTATGAAGCATCAAATGTCGCATCATAATGGAGTTTTGTATCAGTAAATGCTGGAGCTTCATCTTTAGAATGATGTCTTTCCTCCATGTCGCATGTTAATTTTAATATTGCGCATTTAAGATCGAACGTCTTCATATCCGGCATCTTCTCCAGTACCTTCTGTTCAACCAGATATTTAGTCAATGCTTCGGCGACAGCTTGAGCTTTCTTGTAGCGTAATGAGATCTCAACGTAATAACATTGTCCCATAGTTGTTTTATCCTCCTTTTTAAGATTATTTAGCAATTTAAATATGGCTAATTCTGAAAACTATAACATTTGCCGTTTCGGCTAAAATCTGCAGATTATCAACTGTTAATTCAAATATCTTTAAGTTGTAACAATAGTTTGGAAAGGAGCAAATATTATGAGTATGCAAACAGATTGTATTTATGGATTTGGAAGTCCGATCCATGTTGCTGACGAAAATCTCGCAAAGTTTATTAAGGGACACAGAGAGGTGTTGGAATTTTGCGGAGAAGATGAGAAAAAGCTTCTTGCATATGTTGATGAGCGCGATTGCTATGACGGCATAAGTGAAGACTTTTTTGATTATCAGGCGGACGATAGTGATTCCGGCATCTATGGCATTGTTGCTAAAGTAATGGAGCAGCAGACCGGTATCGGATTTGAATATCGTCGTGAATCTGATGGTGATGATCCGGAGGAATATATCTTATTACCGGAAAGACTGCCTTGGCAGTATAATCCGCAGGAGAGAAATCTGACCTGCGAGCAGGTTACGGAGATATTCCAGAAATATTTCGCAGAGCTTGAATGCAAGTGTGAACTGGATTATCAGAGACTTGAATATTTTGGTTAATACTCTTAAAAGTAACCGGTTTAATGCCGGTTATTTTTTTTGCACAAAAAACGTTCGCTCTGTGACCGCGTTCAATTTAGGTAATAAAAGAAAACACCCACTTCTTTTATTTATTGATGTGAAATGGGTGCGTTGCTCATAAAATTTTATTTTCTGTGAAACTTTTATGTTATGTGATTTTAATCTTCTTTTGAATCGTCTGACGAACTGCTTGATGATGTCGCTTCCTGCATCTGACTGTCAAGTGCCTTATCTACGTATGTGTCAACGGATCCGGTGTCTGTATTGGTCACCTGTGTGATCATAGTCTGTATCCCACTGATATTGCTCATCTCCTGAGTTACTACTTCTCCTCTTTCGTTTGTATATCCGCCATAGATGTATTCGTTTCCCATATCTACCTCCTATTTCTTTCCTGTGCCAGCCTTCTCAAACGATGACTTCTTATTACCAAAGATATCGTTGTTATTTGACCTTCCGGACTTACCAATGTAATCCTTATTTACCTGTCCGCTGTTATGAAAACTTGTATGAGTCTGCGGAATGTTACTTGATTTTGGTTCGTTCTTCATCATTTTCCTCCTTTAATCCTTGTATTCTTCTCTTTCTTTGAGTTCCATTATCTGTCTTGGATACCAACCATTCTTGTAAGATTCGTTTATATCCTTTACTGCTGAAAGAAGGTAATTTTTATAGTTTGTATAAACCTCTTTAAAATATTCATACTCACAGTCGTTTATGACATTGTCAAGATCTTTTATAGTCATGCCCGAATCAAAAAATTCTGCAACTACTGAATCCGGAGATGCGTCTTTATATTCATTTGGTAAGAATATGGACAATATGTAACAGTAAAGATCTGTTCCAAGGTCTGAAGATGTTAATGCCAGGTCAAGTTTTGTGATAAACTTGAGCAATACTTTATTCTCACCTTTTTCTATATTGTTTGTGGGATTTGTTTCGGATATCTCACAGAACATTATAAGATTACAGTTATTGTCTGCTAATGACGGATCTCCTGACACTACAAGTGGATTATATCCATCGTTGAGCATTATTCTTAAATCTCCTAATGTAACGATATCCCATGGGCTCTCTTTAAATCCCAAAATTGTCTTCTTGTCATTGAAGTCTATTTCGAGTCCGCCTTCGTATGAACTTATATATGTTGAATATGGCAGCTCGGAATTGATATTTTTAACGATATCGCTTAATTTTGCAACTCGAATGTATCCCATAATGACCTCCCTACGTGATTTTCTATATATAAGTATGGATTATTTAAATTAAAAAGTACGTGAATATTGGCCTTTATCTTTGTTAAAATTTTTGCACAAAATTTTTGAGGTATATAAAAATCTGCCATATTTATAGTATAAGAGAGGAGTTTATTATGAAGATCGAACAGACATGGATAGATATTGATGGTGCTGAATACGTGATAGTAGATCTCAATGAACAGGAATCTGTCTGTTGTAAAAAGCCCAATGAGGACAATGATCCAGATTTTTTATATGTAATGGATTGTGAGAACGGTTTTGAAGTGTATGACCGAAGAAATGGTTCTGAATTTGGCTATAGAAACCTCTCTGAAGAAGAAAAATGTGAATTATGGGAGGTATTGGAAAATGTTTCAGTTATCTAGCGAAGAACTAGATGAAAGAAAAGACAACGAATATTATTTTAAGAATGGCAAACCCAAAAAGAAGTATATGCTCTATATTCATTCAACTACATATGGAGTTTCGATGTTTGAGTAGAGATTGGAGAAAGGTAATGTATCGGTCAGTATCCGTATGGATTAGACATATAATTTACAAACAGGAGGTATTAAATGTCAAGAAATTATGAAATAAGGTTGTTTTATCAGAGGGATAATAAGGATCCCGACTATTGTCGAGGAAATGAGGACGTTAAAAAGTCCATATTCTGCGACACTAAAGAGGCACTGATCGATAAGCTTAAAGAAGTTATCGATGATTTTGAAGGTGATGCATATGCTGTATGGGATCTTACGATGAATCAGTATATAGTAGCCGGATCTTCTAAATTGGAAGATATTAACAGGGTTGATGATTATTTTGAGCGCCTGGAGAATTATGAAGAAGGCTTTACATTGGGAGAAAGCGTGGATCGTGTATATCTTGTACAGACGTTAAGCGATTTTATTGAACATTTTGAAGAATATCCTGATGATGTGCGTATCCTTTCTGCAGGTGAAGACTGCATGTTCATGAAACTGAGTGATGATAAGAAATTTATATATTTTTACGACGTTGCTTCTAAAAAGTGTAAAAATAGAGAAGATATTGTGACGATCGGAGACCTTCGTAAGCTGTTAAGTTCCGGGATAAATCCACGCTTAGTAAAAAGAGAACCTGAATTTTTGACAAATCAGGACAATGTTGTTGTTCTGATCCATATATGGAATAATTTTATTGATAAAGGTATTATCACTGCTGTCTCGGTCTTTATTTTGAGTAAAGACGAACTTTGCAATGATAACGATATTGGTGAGTGTGCTGCAAACGATTATGCAGCTCTTGTTTTAAGAACTATACTTCGTTGTTATGATGATAGGGCTGCTGTTGTAAAATGTCTTTTTGATATGGGATTTACCAAAGAAGATTTCAGAACGCTTGAATCTGAAGCTGCTTCAAATGGTGAAGTTCCATTCTTGACATGTATGTGGAAAGATCTGAATGCTTATATCCGTGAGGTGTGCGAAGAAAACCCTGATATTCTTGAGTTAAAGGATCGTCCCGAGTATAAATCCTGAACATCTTCATTGGAAAAAGTATATAGTATTTTCAACATAAAAAGTCCCACTGCTCTAAATTGAGTAATGGGACTTCTTTTTATTGTGCTTTATGAAATTTACGGAACTATGAATACATAAGATACGGGCGAACCGTACTTTGTCGTTGTACCTCCACCGTTTTCATCTTTTGATACAGATGCTGATGTCGAACATGACAAAATACCGTGCTGCGCGTCATATGTTACATTTATCCTTTGTTGTGCAGATGCATTACCTTCGCCGTTACACGCTGCATGTTGACTCCAGTTGCCTGCTCCTACGACAAAATTGCTTGTTGTTAAAGCTCTGTACATATCCGGTTCTATATCAAAGTCTGTCAGATAATAGGTAGCACTTCCGGTATAACTTCCAAGGTATATAGCTCCTTCAAAGATACCGAAGCTTTTAGGATTCGCTACAACTTCCTGCTGCCCATCTTCTTTGCCGGCATTGTATGAGTCTGTGACATCTTTTCCTGTACCGGTAAGTTTTACGCCGTTTACATATGCAGTTGTTCCGGATGCCAAGTTGTCTGCCGTAGCGTTTGCATCACTTGTTGCCGTACCTGTTACACCAAGGACTGTCTGTCCTGCAAGTACCTTTGATGAGTCCACTTGAGATGTCGTATCCGAAACACCTTGATCATACACATTTGTGATACCGTCTTTTAACTCGTTGAAAGTATATGTATCACCGGCTTTATCTATATCAACCCCTTTACCCGTAATCTCATCTGCAAGAAGCTGCTTGCCAACGGATACCTCGTTGTAGATAGTGTTGAGATCAGAAGAGTCAAATACGATATCGTCTGTTGTACCGTTTGTTCCATCGGGGCCTGCAAATGCTATCAGTCCCTTACTGTTAAATCCATTATCTGATGCAAATACTGCGACAGATGATGCGATAAATAAACATATCATGCTTATTATCGCTATGTAGCGTTTCTTCATTTTTACCTCCTTTAATAAGGGAATAAAGGGTTTGTGTACTAAAGTAGGTTATTTGTCAAGTCTTAACATCTCATTTATGAGTTCGAAGTTAATTAAACCGCAAAGGAAGGCTATTACTAACTTCTTCATCATTAATCCTTTCGCGTTTTTTAAAACACATCTCTCCTTAAGATGAGAGGAGAGGCGATTAAGTTGTTATTAATTTGTAAATGCTATTCTTGCGCTTACTAACTGGCCATCTCTCTTGCCGCATGTGCATGTGTAGCCTTCTATTTCTTCGCTGTCATATCTTACTCCGGGTGTCTTTCCGCATGTTACTTCGTATACTATCCTATCTATATTGGCGCCTGTAGGTACGCTGTATCCGTCTCCCGCTTCGCCATATTCATGACCTGTGCCGAAATCACTTGAAAACCAACGTCCGCATTCACTGCATGTATATTGCCAATCACCGCCTTGAGATGTGTGACGCTCTGCAGAGCCATTGCAATGACCTGTCGTATACCAGTAATAGTGAGGTCTTGTATAACAACCGCCGCCAGAACTTGATGATCCTGAATGTACATGCTTTTTGTATAACACCTGAGTAAAGCAGCCAGCATTGGTGGGTGATACGTAATCATCTTTATATGAGCCACCGCCTAATGTCTCTGAATCAGCATTTACGCTGTCTACTGTATGATGATGATACATGTATACTATTGAAGCGTTATGTGACTGAAACTGTATAGTCTGGGGTATACTCATTATGCCTGATTCAATGTTCGCAAATGACTGTGGATCACTTACTGTACCATTTTTAGCTGTTATATGCTGTGCTGCAGTCTCTCTAAAGTTATAGATGTAATCATGAAAGTTATTGAGGTCATCAGAATCAAAGATGATATCGTCCGATGTATTTGATGTCTCATCGGGACCTGCAAAACTTATCTCTCCTTTAGAGTTAAAACCGGACGTTGCCGCGTGAGCCATAATACTCATTCCAAAAGTCATGGTCAACAATGCTGCTATTGCTATAATCTTTCTATTCTTCATTATCAACCACCTCCTTATCTGAACGTTATCTCTGCACCGGTCATCTCGCACTCTGTCTTGCCGCATGAACGGGTGTATCCTTCAACTCCTTCATCAGCATATCTTGTACCGGGTACTTTACCGCAACGAAGTTTGCTTGTTGTTCGGATATTTATCGCATATGACGGGTATGACCAACCTGAGCCACCTTCTTTTGTATGTGCTCCGGGACCACCCAACCATTGTCCACAGGAATTACATGTATACTGAAGATCTCCACCGGGAGATGTATGTTCTTCTACATCACCGTAACACCATTCGTCCCATGAATAATATGGAGCGTAACAGCTGCTCGTATGAGCATGTGCTTTATATAATACTGTTGTATAACAACCGCCAGATGTTGGAGCGAGGTATGAATCTTCGTACGGCCCTGCATCTGCACTTGATGAATCAGCGCTGGTCGAATCAGTTGTATGATGATGATAAAGATATATCAGGTCACAATCTATGAAATCGTCCTGTGTGATAGTTGTAGGGATAGAATCTATGCCGGTTATTATATCAGATGTCCTCGGATTTTCGTCTGTAACATTGCCGCCTTTTGCCTCTATAGCAGTAGAAAGTACAGCCAATTTCTCGTTTGATAATGATATGAGAGTGTCAAAATCCGATGCGTCGAATACGACATCATCTGATGTTCCGGCAGTATCATCTAAACCTATAAAAGAGATCCTGCCCTGTGAGTTGATCTCACCGGAAGCATATGCAGTAATTGCTGTTCCGACTATTAATGTTGCTGTGCATATCGCACATATTATTTTCTTTTTCATTTATTTTCCCTTTATGATCGTAAACCTGATCTAGTTGTTGAGAATAATGTCAGCTCCTACGATCTGTCCCTCTCTTTTACTGCATGTATATCCGTCTATGGTAGATGTAGTCTTGCCACATCTTAAGGTATTACTGGTTCCGCCTTGATGAGTGTCATACCACATTCTGGTATACGCCCCGTAGTGGTTACATATAGTCTGTCCGATACTCCAACCATTTACATAGTTGTAATGACCTACGAGACAGCCTGTTCTTCCGCAGCCGGTACATCTGTATTCTACTGTACCCCATTGAGCTTCTGTTCCATCTGTCCAGTATCCACCTTCGAATGTGTCTGTTACTACGAGATTTCCATGGCAGTAACAACTTTCTGTATGCTGATGATATTTTGGATTCTGAAAACAGCCTGTTCTTGTGCTTGATAGATAATTATCTGCTATGGAACCACCTGTAGGAGAATAATCGTCAAGATTTTCATCTGTCAGTGTATGGTGATGATATGTATATCTTATATCTCCCATGGCACTGATATATTCCGTACCAAGATCAGTAGGAATACTGTTTATGGAGTCTACCATGTCGTCAGTGACTGTTCCGCCCTTATATCTAATGTTGTCATTCATTATCGATATGTTATTCTGAATGCGTTCATCGATAACTTCAAAATCCTGAGCGTCAAATACGATATCATCTGAGGTTCCCGGTTCATCATCGGTTCCTACGAATGATATTCTGTTTTGTGAATTAAGATCAGTCATTGCCATTGACGATGAAGTCAGACCAAGCGTCATTATTAAAATACATGTTGTTGTCAAAAATTTCTTTTTCATGATTGAAACCTTTAATCGTTGCTGTAAATAATATCCGCTGCCACTATCTGTCCGTCTCTTTTGCCACAACCGCAGGTATATCCTTCAATAGTTCCTGCTTTGTTGCAGTAGTATGCGTATGAATGTGTTCCTACTACTTCTCCAGCGCGTCCCCACCAGTTCCAAAAGTTAGTTACATTTTCGTATTGATTGGCTCTATCGAGGCATTGTCCGCATCGGCTGCACCATAATTCTGCATATGCTCCATCGCCTTCACCTCCGTTGCTTATCGTGATGTTTCCGTTACATATACATGAATTATTATGCTGATGATACTTTGGAGTCTGATAACAGCCTGTTTTTGTACTTGACACATATCCATCTGCGTATGTACCGCCGGTAGATGACTGACTATCGTTGCTATTTGCATTTATAGTATGGTGATGATATGTGTATTGAATATCCTGCGCTGTTATGTATTCGGTTCCGAGGATATTGGGGATACTATTGATGTTTTCTATCATGTCTCCATCTAAAGTACCGCCTTTTGCAACTATATTCTCATTCATGATTTCTATATTGTTTGATACCAGGTTTTCTATTGTTTCAAAATCTCCTGCATCGAACAATACGTCATCTTCGTTACCGGGTTCGTTATCTAGTCCTGCAAAAGATATCCTATTCTGGGAGTTTATATCTCCGAATATAGGTGTTGCGAGTGCTGATGAGGATAATCCTGCTGTAAGTATCAGTGTACATATGATAGCGACAGTCTGTTTTGTTTTTCGCTTCATTTATATACCTCATTATGTATGCTGCCCCTCTGGATATCAAAGAGGCAGCTATCATGATATTAGTCAAATACTATATGTGCTCCGGAGATCTCTCCGTCAAGTTTGCCACAACTTAATGTGTAGCCTTCAACGCCTTCGTCTGTATATCTTATGCCGGGTGTCTTTCCACATGTTGTTTCCCATACGACTCTTGTGGGTGTTACACCTCCCGGTAGGCTATAACCGTCATGTGACTCTGTTATGTCATGTCCGTTACCAAAGTCACTCGGGAACCATCTTCCACAGCTGCTACATGTATATTGCCAATCTCCGCCTACTGATGTATGAAGATCAGCTGTACCATTACAATGCGATACTGTATCCCAGTAGTAATGAGCTCTCTGGTAACATCCGCCCTGTCCGTTCGGACTTCCCGAATGCTGGTGCTTTCTATACAAAGGTGTTGTATAGCAGCCGCCGCTTGTCGAAGATACGTATGTATCATTATAAGAAGTCGTGTTATCAGGTGAATCTGTATCCATATCTGAGCCATCCACTGAATGGTGATGATATGTGTATGAGATAGTACCTGTCTGTGTCTCGTACTGTATAGTCTGTGGAATACTGAGTATGCCCTGCTGAAGATCAGCAAATGACTGTGCGTTTGTAACTGTTCCACCCTTGGCTGTTATAGCACCTGCCCAAGCTTCACGAGATGTATATACCTGATCGTATATGTTATCAAGGTCAGCTGAATCGAATATGATATCGTCTGTTGTACCGTTTGTATCATCGGGGCCTGCAAAGCCTATATATCCTTTTGAGTTGAACCCGTCAGCTGCGTATACTATTGAAGTTATTCCCACGGTCATGACCAAGGCAGCTACGACTGTTATGATTATTCTCTTTCTTTTCATCTAAACCTCCTTAGTCATTAAAGACTATGTCTGCTGAAACTATCTGTCCGTCTCTTTTACCACAACCGATCTTGTAACCGTCGATAGTGCTTCCATTCTTGCCACATTTGTTTACTGAGCAACCATTCGGTATGGTATCTCCGTTTTCCCAGTGTTCACGATAACCCCAGTATCCGTCACCTACGTAACCGCCTGTGTTTATACCGAAGCCGTAATTCTGACCACATCTGCTGCACTTAAGTCCTGCTTCCCAATGATCAGCTTCGTAATCACCGCCGTCGTAAGTTTTTACGTGGTAGTAAACGAGGGTTCCGTTACATCTACAAGCATTTGTATGCGTGTGATATATAGGAGTCGTACAACAGCCTGAACTTGAACCCTGCGAGTAAGTATCAGATATCGAACCCGGATTAGGATCCGTACTATCATTACTCGTGCCGTTTAATGTGTGGTGATGATAAGTATACTGAACATCGCCCATTGCAGTCAGATACTCAATTCCGAGCGTATTAGGTATGCTGTTTATGGAATCGACCATATCATCGCTTACTGTTCCACCCTTTGTTACGATGTTATCTTTCATAATTTCAATGCCGTTATCTATCCTTGTGTTTATCACTTCAAGATCCTGAGCATCGAATACTATGTCATCGTCTGTTCCGGCTGTGTCGTCTGTTCCGACAAATGATATTCTATTTGCCGAATTCAGACCTGTGACTAATGGTGTTGCCATTGTTGATGAAGATAATCCTAATGTAAGCGTTAACACACATATCGTGGTTATTAATTTTTTCTTCATTTGTTTTATCTCCTTATCTGAGTCTTAATCAAGGCCCAGCATTTCGTCTATAAGTTCAAGATTGACTGAATCTATTGATTCTCCGGCAGTTTTTCCACAGCTGCAGGTGTAGTAATATGTGGTTCTTTGTACGCTATGAGTACATTTCTCTCCGTTTATGTAAGTCGGATACGGACCACCATTGGTCGTGTAAGTCACATTTCCACAACTCTGACAGATTACAGAGCTTGCGTCGTAATTATCCCAGATGAGATTACCTCCGCATGTTACCCAACCGGTGTTTGGATGACCGTTCATGAAGCAACCGCCTGCTGACGGAGCACTGTAGCTCACATCTCTTACAGTACCTGTGTAATCCCTGTGCTGATGTAATACTGTCGCTGCGGACAATGCTGCTTTAATGTCTGCCACCTTGTCCTGATATCCACGTACGTATGCATCATCGATATCTTTTCCGTTTCCTGTAATAGTCTGTCCGTTTACAACTGCTGTGACACCTGTCGGAAGATTATCTTCTGTGGCTGTCGTACCGCTTGTTGCTGTACCGGTTATTCCCATTACTTCCGTTCCATAAAGGATATTTGCCGGATCGATATGTCCTGTTCCTACAACTTTGACGCCGTCTATATATGCTGTCTTGCCGCTTCGGATATCACCCGCTACGGCATCGGCATCGCTTGTCGCTGTACCTGCTATACCAAGAATCGACTGTCCTTTTAGGATCTTTGTTGAATCAATCTCTTCCTTTGCATCAAGAAAACCTCTGTTATATACATTGTCGATACCGAGTTTCAACTCGTTGAATGTATAAATAGTGCCGGCTTTATTTACCTCTGCTCCCTTTGAAGTTATCTGTGTTGCTAAAAGGTTTTTGCCTGTAGAAACTTCATCGTATATAGTGTTCAGATCATTTGAGTCGAAGATTATATCGTCTGATGTTCCTACCTGTTCGTCTGTTCCTGCAAAACTTATAGAGCCCTGTGAATTAAATCCATTTGCTGCAAATACGCTTCCCGAAATTCCCGCTATCATGCATGTTGTGCATAAAAGTGTAATGAATATCTTTTTCCTTTTCATTTTATTTTTCTTTCTTTTGCGTTATTTACAAAATTCATATAAGTAATAAATATCCTGAGCATCAAAGATTATGTCGTCGGCGGTTCCTGTCTCACCGTCGTTGCCAGCAAAGACCATTCTTCCTACAGAATTAAGTTCAGCGGGTTTTGTATAACCCGAGGGAGAGGGACCTGTATATGCTGCATTAACATTTATCTTTGATAAAATAAGAACAAGAGCCGTTGCTGCGATCATTACCGCTGCAAATATAAGGTTCTTTTTCTGTTCCAGTGTTAATGTTTTCATCTTAAACCTCCTGTATGGGTTTATTTTGACAATTATCCGGGAAAGGTTGCCCTCCCCCGGATACATTATTGTTACTGAATGTAAACGGTCTTGCCGTCTGCTGAGTAAGTGATCTTTGGAGGCTCTAATGATGCAAGCCATTCTGTCTCAGAAAGAGTTCCGCCGTTCTTTACATAGAGTTCGTATGCTGAAAGACCAGTAAGGCCGGTATCACCTTTGTCACCCTTCTCGCCCTGGATACCCTGGATACCCTGAATACCCTGATCACCTTTGAGTGCCTGTCTGAAATCTTCGGCTGTAGAGCCTTCGCTTATGATACCTGCTTCTTCAAGGACTGATTTTGCATCCTTACCGGTATCACCTTTGTCACCCTTGTCACCTTTATCACCCTTGATAGCATTTCTGAATTCTTCAGCTGTTGATCCGGGAGTAAGGATTCCTTCCTGTTCAAGAACTGCTCTTGCACTTAAACCAGTATCACCCTTATCACCCTTGTCACCTTTATCACCCTTATCGCCCTTGATAGTAGCGAGGAATTCTTCAACAGTTGCTGTCTCGGAGATGATGTGGTTTTCTATAAGAACTGACATTGCGTCTTTACCCTTTAATGATTCAAGCCACTCTTCAAGAGTCATGTCTGAACCATCGGGTTTTCTTGTAAGACCTGCTTCTTTAGCAAGTTCGTATGCACTGGGGCCCTTTAATGAATCAAGATAATCTTCAAGAGAGAAGTTTGCGGGAATGATACCTGCCTCTTTAGCCTGATCAAATGCATCTTTACCTTTTAATGATTCAAGCCATTCCTGAAGTGTCATCTGTGTTCCGTCGGGCTTTCTTGTAAGTCCTGCTTCCTGTGCGAGAAGGTATGCGCTTGCACCGTCATCGCCCTTTTCACCCTTAAGTGAAGCAAGATACTGTTCAAGTGTCATTCCTGCGGGAATAACGCCTGCTTCTTTTGCGAGATCAAATGCGTCATCGCCTTTAAGTGAATTTAACCACTCTGCGAGTGTCATTTCTGTTCCATCAGGTTTCTTTGTAAGACCAGAATTCTTTGCAAGCTCATAAGCTGAAAGTCCGGCTGTACCCTGAATACCCTGTATACCTTGGCTTCCGGTATCGCCCTTCTCGCCTTTCTCGCCCTTAACGCCCTGGATTCCCTGGGGGCCCTGAGGTCCCTGAGCACCCTGATGTCCTGTTGCACCGGCAGGCCCTGCAGGTCCTGTTGCTCCGGTATCACCCTTTGCGCCTTTCTGGCCGTTTGCGCTAGATGCGATCTGTGTCTGAAGCTGCTTATTTGTGCTTTCAAGAGTTGTAAGTCTCTCTACGAGAACCTGATACTGCTGATCGGTAATTCCAGATACGTCTGCTACCTGACCTGCATATCCACCAACGAGTTCATAAGCGATTCTGTTTCTCTCCTCTTCAGGGAGCATTACGAGTGTATCGTTGATCTGCTTAATAAGGTCTCTTAACTGATCATCTGTTAACTGTGAGAAGTCAAGATCATCTGTTCCGAGTGAATCTGCGAGTAAGTAGTTGAGGTCATCTGTGATTCCCTTGATACCTTCTTCAGAGATACCTGCTTCTGCAAGCTTCTCTTCAAGGTAATCAGCTACCCATGTCTTGATCTCTTTGTTGGCATTTCTCTGGTTTGCTAATGCCATTACTGATACTACGAGGGCTATAAGAACAAGTGCCATTGTGGCTGCGATTGCTCCAAGCGCCCACTTCTTAAGTTTCTGCGACTTCGCGAAATCGTAAGTATCGCCATCGAGTTCGATATCAGCGTCTGCACTGATCTCTGTGTCGTTGAAGTCCGGATTCATTTCCATTTCTTCATTATCCGGCTGATTGTCCAAGTTGTAGTTCATTTTAATTTCCTCCGATTTTTTTAAACTTCGAAAGTTTCATCCAACATTTCATCGTATTCAGCGTCGAAATCTTCATATTCGTCGTGGTATGTATTTTTGTAGAATAACATTCCATTCTTTTTAGCGAACATAATGAACATTGTCACTAATATCGCGAAAAACATTATCATGATAGTTATGCTCATCAGTATGTTGTACTGTTTTTGAGACATAGTAGACATATCATAGATGAAATTTCCTGCTGAAAGCCCTATTACGGCCATACATTGAGGTATAAATCCTGTTATCTCTTCGGCTTCCGGTGTGAGTAGTACATCGTTTTCAGGAAGCAGGATCATGTTAAGATCCACTGTTATAGCGTCCTGATTGACAGGTGTGATGTACACATCATCTTCTATAGCACTCATTTCTCTGTAACTGAGATCACTTATATCTGTATCTGTTAATATTACAGAGTTAAGGTCTATCTCGCCTTCCTGTGTAAGAAGTATTCCCATTTCCTGTTCCTCTACTGATAAAGGTCTGTCAACGGATGTTTTTCTCACTACGTCCACAATGTCTGTTACGACTGCTGCCTGTGATACCTGAGTATTAGGCTGTGAATTTGGTGAGGTAGTCCTTGATTCGGTGTATCCGGTCTGGCCTGTCCTCATATCTACCACCAAAGGAGCGATTGATGATGAGGTTTGGTATGGACTTGAAGAGTTCATTGAATTTACCTGATCTCTTAACATCTTTACATCGTTTTTTAGAGATGCTGACTGAGATGAGAGCGTCTGCATGCCACTCGAATTTGTCGAATTGGCTCTGCTCACCTGACCGTTCAGATTCTCAACCCTGCTTGCCAGAGATGATATCTGATTCTGGAGATTAGCATATTGAACACTGTTTGTAGTATTGTTCGAATTCTGCTGCAATCCTGCCAGTTGTGCATTCATCTGGGCTATCAAACGTTCAAGTTCGTCATATTTGGCTTGTAATGTCGCATAATCATCACTGTTTGTAGGTACGTATACGATCTCTGTCGCCGGTGCAGAAGTTTCCGTGGCGGGTTCTTCTGTCTGGACAGCAGGTTCTGTTACTTCCTGTACAGATTCCTGATCAGTTGACACTGCTTCCTGAACATTCGTGTCTTCTTGAGTAAATTCCTCTTCTGTTGCCTCGTTTTCAGCATATGCAATGCCGATAGGGGAAGAAATAGTTGGTATTGTCAACATGAGTGTTAACAATTTCGCCATGGTCGTGCATTTTTTTGCACAAAATTTCTTACCCATATTAAGTTTTTGTATCCTCCTTTCATGTCAGATTGAGTCTCGTTAGGCGAAACGAGATAGTTTTTCCCGCTCGGTGTTAAATCGTAAAAGCTTTATTTTACGGTAGTTACGGGCATTTTTTCACTGCCGGACAAACTATAAACCCGCAGCTGATTATAACTTTGGCAGATTACGCCAAGTCAGTTCTTAATAGATAGTATGTAAGAAAGTTTGAAAAATAACTTCACGTTTCGGAATTTAGAAAGAAAATTCCTTTTTAACCGATTTCTTTTTCTCAAACTTTGCTTTTGTCTCGTTTACACAATCCTCAATGGCTGTAAACATTGCTTCAACCTGCTCTTCGGTATATTCATAACCGGATCCTGAACAGTTAGCCAGTGTATCGAGTGCTTTCAAGACCTTGTTTACTCTGGGAGGGGCAAGTCTCTTGAACTTATCTGCTCTTGATTCCCCTTCTTTTTCTTCGATCTCGTCTTCGAGTTCTTCTCTTAATTCGTCGCTCATTTAATATCCTCCTACATATTCTTCATTCTCTGTGTTGATCATGAATGATTTGTTGTGTACTTTTATAGTCGTCTCACTCACATGGTCGAGTTGAGGGAATATCTCTTTAAATGTCTTGTCACACGGTTTGGTGTTTGTTTCGTCATCATTTTTTTGTGCAAGATATATATTGCCACCTATCTCCTTGAAATATTTGTATGTGTATACGGAGATAATGGGCGGTTTATACCAGAGCATGAAACTCTTGGCTGCGATAAGAGCATTCTTTGAATAAGCATTCAATACCACTTCATCTATCTGCGGATCATATTCGAAGCTGTATGCCAGGATATCATTTGCATCTATGTCGTTGATATCCTTTACTGTCTCAAACGCCGGTATCCTGATTATGTAGTTGTCTTCACCACTCTTAAAAGAGCCTATCGTCACATGTCTGTATCTAGCCATGATGTTGCCTCGTTTATACACCCGTAGATCCAAATCCACCCGTACGAACATCATTTGCTTCGTCATCTATGGTTATGCCATAAGGAACGAATATGCCCTGGGCGAACTTTGTTCCAAGTTCAAGATCCAATATCTTGCCTGACTTTGAATCATTTGTTACGCGGATCATTATATGTCCTTCGTTTTCTGCTCCGTAGTAATCAGAGTCTATTATGCCGATCGTATTATCAAGCTGAAGCCTGTATTTGAATCCGAGACCTGATCTCGGGGCCAGCATGAGGAACCAACCGTCATCTATCTTGCAACGCAATCCGGTAGGTATGGTTATCGTCTCTCCCGGAGCGAGTTTTATCGGTTTTGTTGAATAAAAATCGTAACCTGCACTGCCTGATGTAGAACGCAGCGGTAATCTTACGACGTTAAAGTAGATATCTTTTAGATCATTTGGTTTTAAATCTTCGCCATAGTCTTTTTTGAACTGGTCTATGGATACCCTGTCGAATTCTGCTATACGATCCATCTTTACTCCCTTCTTTGCATGAACACTGTTTTTGATCGGTCTGCCTCATGAAGACACCGGGGTTTTATCCCCGATGCCTCACACAAAGCATTCTTTTCAATATAACGAACATCAAACAAATGACGCGTTATCGGATATTGGAGCCTTCCTCTTCCAGCTTGGAGCATTTTCATCAAGTTTATGCTCGCCTGCCTTGTGCCATGTCGGTATCTTCTCTCCCTCGGGTATCTCTACTGTGGGGATCTGAGGAGTTTCCTGAACCGGCTGATTCTGAGGAATGGGCTGAGGTGCTACCTGTCCGCCTACCAATACTGCTCCCTGTAAAGGAATGAATATTCCATTGGGCTGATTTTGCATCTGAGGCTGATTAGTCATAACAGGTGCGGGTGTTATAACGGGAGCCTGCGGCATAACAGGTGTCTGCTGCTGAATGATAGGTTCCTGTGTCATAACCGAAACTGTCGGCTGAACTGCATTTGCTGCAGGTGCGACAGGAGTCTCTGTCTTTATCGAATTGATCTGCGGATTTTTCGGCGCATTATTCGGTTTATTAGCCACAGTCTTGTTCTTGTTAACGGGCTTATTGTTAGCCGCATTATTATTTGCATTCTGAACAGGCTTGGTGGCAGCAGGTTTTTTCGGAGCAGGTTGTTTAACCTGATTATCCGTATCGATATTCTCCTTCGGATATCCGTTATCGTCCATATGAACGAACTGTCTCTGCGGGATATCTTCGTCATCAGTTTCCTGATTGTCCTTAAAGTACGATATCTCTTCTTCCTCTTCCTGCTTATTTTCGTTCTCGTAATATTCGTCGTCGGAATAATCGTCGTCGTATTTTGTCAGGTACTTATCGAGCTGGTTGTTTTCTTTCTTACGACGTGCTCTTATTTTCTTGTTTGCTTTTTCTATTCTGTACTTACCCTGTTTCTGCTTATCCTCATTTATCTTGAAGAACAGATATATACATAAGCCGAATGCTGCTATGATCAGGAACATTATTCCGATAATGACCGGTGTATCCAGATTTTTCTTTTCTACCTCATCGGGTTTGGCTGCCTGTAGATTGTTTGCTACCGGCTGACTTTCTGCCTGTACGATAGGTACAAGATTTGTTGCCGTATAATGTGACTTCTCGTTGTCAAAATACCAGAGTATGAAGAATTTGACAGGTGTCTTATATTCTTCTACGAAATTCTCCCAACCGGAATCGGCGGCTGCGTTAACGAGGATAGTCTCATATACATCATTATCGATAGAATATGCTATCTGCCATTTACCTGCATATTTTTCAGATGTCGTGTAAATGTAGATGATATCGTATCTTAAATCGGGGAAGTCTTTTACTTCCAGATTCTTACGGTTGATGACTTTTAATTCAGTGCCTTCTTCATTACCCTTGTTTGAGTAGATCCTTTTGTTGGGTGATACGAGGCTTACCTGTGGAGCATTCTTTCCTGCAGTATAGAAGACCTCAAGCTTTACAGGATTGTTTGCTTCGATGTTCAGAGTGAACGACGTCTTTCTGCTTCCGAGCTGCTTAACGTCCCAGATCGTATCATTTGCTTTTTGTCCCATATAAGGTCTTGTTGTATCGAATACATCTTCCTTAAGTCTTCCGGATCCTTCAAAGAGACTGTTTATCTCGTCCTGCTCTTTATTTTCTGCTGCCTCTAATTCAGCCTGCTTTTCAAGTGCAGCTTTGTAATAAGGCTCGAAGTATGTCGCAAATTCATCTTTTGTCATCATGGAATCTTTTTCTTCGTTGATTCTGTTGATGAGCTGTGCATAATCGGCTTTGCTTATTGTAACGGGAGACAATGTCGCTACACCATTTGGCACATAGGCTTCTTTGAATGTCAGTATGTCATTATTCTCTACATCGGCATCCAGCCCCTGATCGAGCGCCACTATGTCTTTGTAAAGGTTTATGAATACTTCAGAGTCGTTAAAGATGTATACATTTCCTTCTTTTGAATCTTCACCCATATGTGTCTCTTCAAGAGCACCTATGTATAAAGATTCGTCATATGCATTGTCATCAGATACTTTTTCTTCTTCTGTTTCTTCGCCAGAGAATTCATCTAACTCTGCTGCCGCTTTGGTGGTAACTTCTTCACCTGATGCGGTAGTCTTTTCAGATGCGAATGACGCTATCTGCGTACTGCCAAGAAGAATTGTTGTGATGAGAACACCTATGAGTGTCCTTACTCTTCTCTTTCTCATTTCTTGTCTTCTCCTTCATCTGTTCGAAATATTGAAAATTTTTCCCGTTTGGTCTTTATATCCAGTGCGTCCATAAAAGGTCGCACAGATTTACTGATGTCTACTTCACACTCATCAGGGTGCAATGAGATGTGTCTTCCAAGCTCGATATAGCCGGTTATCTCTTTTAGCTGATAGAACAATGCGTCTATGCCAATGTATCTTATACTGTTGCAGCCAAGGAATGCATCTTCCTGTATCTCCAGAGGGAGCACGTCAAAGACGATGTCTGTTAATTCACTGCAATTTTTAAATGCTCCGTATGAGATGAGTGGAGCCGATAATTCTATTCCGTGTAATAATGTACAGCCACTGAAACAGTTCTTGCCGACATATGATATCTCGCCGAATACTTCTCGAAGGTTATAACAGTTCTTAAATGTATTCTCGCCAAGATCAAGTTCGTGTGTCATCTCGACATACACAAGACTTGAGCAGCCATTAAAGGTGTTGTCGCCGAGACGGTATATCTTATCTGGTATATTTATGCGCGACAGTTTGTTGCAGCCAGAGAATGCTCCGTCGCCAATATGCTCAAGTGATTTGCTTAATTTTATCCGTGGAAGTGAAGCACAATCCTTGAATGCTTCAAATCCGATACTGGTTATCTTGTCATGTGTGACCAGAATAGAAAGATTTCTACAATCCTTAAATGCGCCATTGCCTATTTCCGTTATCGAATCAAGGATAGTGAAGAAGTTAAGTGTCCCATCTCCTTCTACGAATCTATCGGGTAGTCTAGTTATATTTGCCTGACGCACAAAATTTACACACTCGTAAAATCTTACGGGTATGATATCTTCCAGACCGTTCTTATAACATATGAGCATGTTCTCTATCGTGTAGAAGTCTTCATCAAGTAATTTGTCGAATATGGTACTAATATCCTCATTCATGTTGTTGTACATCTTGATGAGTCCTACCACGGTTCGATGATCGAGTCCGGTTTCATCTATCAGTTTTCTAACGATACTCTCTCTAATTTTTACGTTATCTGCTTCAGCGAGCCAAACGTATACTTGATTTTTGTCCATAATATACTTTTCCCTTTCAACTATTTAGTTTTTCGATTTTGCTCTCGTCTATATCATTAGTTCGTGTTGATATATGATCTCCGAGCAATACTTGCTTAATAGTAGTATGAAATATATAAAATCAAAAATGCTCGTTTTTGACGATTTTTTGCGTTTTTAAAAGAAAAATATTGAAAAACGTTCTATTTATGCGTAATTTACATATATAGGCACGTCGTAAAAATGGTATATTTAAGATATAAAATTTTTGCACAAAATTTTAAGTTTTGAAACGAATATCATATACTATATATAGACAAGGTTGTATAGACTTCATAAATGTAGCTAATGACACTTGGATTATATAGAGAGGATAAAGCAATGTAGCTAACAGGAGAAAGAAAATGAGTAACAGCATCAACAAGGTTCGTATTACTTTAATTAAGGGAACCATCATAGTAAACAACATATTGGATATAATCTTTAACATACCTTCGTGGATCGCATATCATTTACACTGGATCGTGATCACAATATTCTTGGGTGTGTTATATGTCGTAGGTGGTATGAATGATAATGGCGACATAGAAGTAAATCCATTCGTTGGCATCGGTAGAGTGTTCAGCAGATTAGTTCGTATAGCCAGAGAGCAAACAGGTACATTCGTATTTTTGTTTATAGCTCTAATAGTAGTCTTCACTCTCATTAAAGGAATCAGCCGTTCGTTAGGTAATTCACTTAATGTATCATTCTTTGCAACACGCATCTATAAGAGTAGAGAAAAGATTGCGAAGCTTAAAGGACGTGTGTCGGAAGTTGAAAAGAAAGCCATAACGGTTTTTAATACGATAGATGATTACAAGCGTTCATCGAATTATGAGAACAAGCATGTAAGAGTATTGCGTAAGGTAACAGATTGGGCGTAGTTTGGGAGGAGAAATAGTAAATGAATCGTGAAGAATTTGATAGAACCATTTATGAATATGGAATTATGCCGTCTAATTATGGAATATATCTTGATGAAAAAGTGGGTTCTCCATTTTCAATTGGTGTATACATGGATGATGCGTGCTGGGTTTTATATTCTATAAATGATCGAGGCCAGAAGAAAGAAACGAGATTTGAGGTAGAAGATGAAGTATATGATACTCTATACAGAGAATTGTTTGCCAGACTTAGACAAAATGATGTTTTCAATTTTTCGATTACAAATGCAGTAGTGACTACTGAGCAAAAAGTAGTATTTGACTTCTTGAGAAAAACATATGGAATGGAAGAATGGGAATTAAAAAAAACATGGGATTATTTAATGTCTGATTTTAGAGTATTAACAGAAGTGAAGTACTATGTATTGAATAATTCCTTTGTCCCTGAAGAGGATGCGTATATAGTGAAAGGATATTCTGCACAAATGATATACGAAGCTACATATTTAGAAGCGATTGGTGCATATAATTATTTGATATATTTAAGAAACAATCCTCAAAAAGCGTTAGCCGATCTGAAAGCAGGCTTACCAAGGAAGTAAATTATATAAAGTATATAGAGGCGTCACATAGCGCCTTCTGTTTTGCCACAACTTGAATGGAACGAATACTCGTACAATCCATCATATTAAGACGAATTAATGGAAAGTAGTTTTTGTGTGATGTGAGTTTTTTGACATTGGTTCTGAATATACCGAAGTTTTCAAAAGAACAAAAGAAATCATTGATTCCTTTCGTTCCGTCATAGTCTAAGGGTATAAAAAGTATAAAAAAGGTTACATCAGGTTGAAATAGGTTATCTTCGGTATAAAACGAGTATAGAAACCCGGAAAAAGCTGTGATATATTTACAATGGGCAAAGGTTGAGGGAGCAAATCCCTTGCAATCTTTGCCTTATCATTTTCACAGCAAGAGCAACCGGGCATAGAGAAGCGTCGGCTTATGATCGTGAAAGCGGTTATGAGCACGGCGCTTTCTTTACTCAAAAATATACCAGATGATCAAAAAGGGTATATTACAGTCATTGATAATGTACAAGCGCTAAAAACTGATTCGAAATCCGTTGAGAAATGTATTTCAGAGGGCTCAATATCAGCTATAGTAGCTTGGCATGGTTACTTAGGACTTGATGAAAACAAACCCATAAGTGGAATTATTGATAGTGCAGGAAAAAATTATATGATGGCGGAGCGCCTCAATATAATATACCACTTGCAGTGGCTACATTAAAAAAATTAATGTATCAATTGATCGAGCCAATAGATATATTATCGACAATAAACTTATATGGCCACTTTCGTTTGAAGTGATATGGCCAGTTTGGTCATATATCCCAGTTTAGTTTATTGAGCCACTGTCTCACTTTATTAAGCTAAGTGATGTTATAGTGTCCCAGTTTAGTTCATAAAGCCATATACACCAAGATTGGCGATGTCTCACTTTATCTGTCCCAGTTTAGTTACAGGGCCACAGACCTATCTATCGAAAGTGGGACACGTATTGAGCCGATATTTAAGTGTCCCAGTTTAGCATATTGGAACAGTTTAGTGATATGGGTAATATAAAGTGTCCCAGTTTATACAAAGGCGTAGTTTATACTGCGTCTTTTTCTTTTGTCTCACTTTAGCACTCTTTTAAGATGTCCCACTTTAGTGTCCCAGTTTAGATAAATTAATACGGTGTTTTAGTTTGTGTCCCACTTTGTAATGATTGAAAGAATGAGATGTATTGGCGCTTATTCCTAAAGTGAGACATGCTATCGCTTACACCAAAGTGAGAATATAATATATGACGCTTATTGATATAGCGGCTAAATTGAGATATTGATTAATCTGGTACATGGCAAAATTAACTGTCCCACATATATCTGGTACACTTTTACTGTACCACACATGTCTGGTACACTTTATTTTTACTATTTTGGAACCAAAATGGAATGGGGCGAAATGATAATGGCGATAATATTTTATTGTGGCATTAATCTAATACCGATGGCTTAATCCAATTTTCATGGCTGTGAATTTAATATTTTGGATTAATCTATTTACGGTGGCTTAATTAACTCTAATGGCTGAAAATTTTAAGGTTGCCCCAATTCTATAACCCATTACCAAATTGGGGAAGCATATTTTTTCACAACTTTTTACGGAATAAAAATCAGACAAAAATAAGTCCTGAAAATTGACTTTTTGATCTTCGTTTAAGACGTCTAATTTTGTAAAAAATAAGTCTCTAAAATTTTAAATTTTTACATGTTAATGAGTGGGGGATTTTTCAAATTGCTATCAAAATTTGAGTTGATTGTGGCAAAAAAGTGTACCACACTTGTCTGGTACACTTCAACTGTACCACATATATCTGGTACACCGATGTACCACACTTGTCTGGTACAGTTAAAATTGATTTATTCAAATTCATTAGGATAAAATTTTGCAAGATATTTAAGAATTTTTACATCTGCTAATGGACAATGCATACATCCTTTATTTAGTAAATAAATAATAACCATAAAATAATATACATGCTATAATTGAACAAATAATAAATGCTTGTAATTCTGTAAACACAATTTACTCCTTTTAAAGTATTAATTTGAACAAATATTAGATTTACAATTTTTAATTATTATTCAGGTGTCCCACACATGTCTACCTACATTAGTAGGCATTCGAAACTTTAATTGTTTTATACTTGGGCAACCTCTTCTTCTCTGACGGCTTTTTCTTTATATCTTTCAAACTCATCAGTCAGCCCCTGCTCTGATATAAATGAATCACGCATTCTTATTTCTCCGTTTATATGTAATTGCATGTTTAATTCTTCACGCGTAATCTCACCTTTTGCAAAAGCATCATATAAACTAAAATCATTTTCCAATATATCATGCAGGATCTTGTCGAACTCTTTGGCTCCGCGTTCTTTGGCTGCCTTTAATTCGTTTTGATAATTTGTAAGTGCGGCATTCTGGATCCACATATCCATGTAATCATTTACTTCTTCTTTTAATTCTTCGACGTCTTTATTTATCTTCTTTTTCTCTGCTTTAAGACGTTCTATATCACGATCATAGTCGTTCTTTATTGTTTCTTTTCTCTCTTTGAATTCTTTAATGGATAAGTTCTGCTGTTTTCCGGGCGCTCTTTTTTCATCTAATTCAATGCCATGCTGCCTGCATATTTCATGAAGCATTTCATTTTCCATTTTTGTAAATGTGATCTTTGCGTTATTGGATCTGCCAACCTCTTCTTCCGGTCTTGGACGTTCGATGCCCATCTGTTCAAGAGCTTTAGTCTGATTGACGTATGATACGTCATTCTCATCTTTAGCGATCCAAACTCTTCTTATGTGGATATGAGGAGTTGATTCGTCAACATGAAGAGCCATATCTAATATCATGCAGTGATCACCGAATTTCTCGTTGAATTCATTCATGAACTGTTTTGCACAATCCCAAAGTTCGTCACCGTCGATGTGTTCATCAATATTTCCCACTTGAATAACCTTATCTTCCGGCTGGCTGAACTTTTTCTTGTAATAATCTTCTGCTGTCATAAGTCTGTCATTGTGTTTTGACTTATTTTTCTGATTATGATTAGTGATGAATTCCTCGAATTCTCTTTCGTAAAAATTCAATTCAATGTTTTTGAAAGAATTGTTGTAATTTTCGCCTATATATGTTGTGTATTTGTTCCCGCTGACTTTGTTTTGGTCGATATGTATTGCTGTTTCAAGATCGAAATTTCTATCGTTATGAAGTCCATCACGATCTACGCGAGCATTTCTACTTGTTAGTCTCATGATAAAATCTCCCGAAATATTTAAAACTTAAGCCTGCACTATTTAAGCACAGGCTTAATGAATTATGCGTCTCTTCTGTAGATGTATCTGTATTCCATTTCGCCACGCTCTTCGTTATATCCTGTGATCTCGGATATTTCTTTTATCTTGAAGTTTTCAAGATAAACTATTGTCTGGAATGAACGTAACATCTTTTTAGCCTGATTTATATCTTTTGCATAACCTCTCATAGCAAGGTCTGCCATCTTATCTATCGTTTCAGTAGATGACGGACTATGAATGGTTATCGCTGTTCTACAACCAGAGTTTGAAAGAGTGATTGCTGAACATATCTCCGCGCCTTTTGCTTCACCTATAATGAATACATTCGCACCTGCGACCAATGCGAGCTTTCCGAGCTCTTCAAGAGAAACGGGCTGCTTGTCATCTTTTGCGTAATTTACTACATGCTGGAACATTACACCATTTCTATATGCGAACAATTCATCGTTTTCCTGAATACAAAGGATCTCTGCTGACTGTTCATATGCTTTTTCAAGGAACCAGTTAAGACATACAGTTTTACCGGATCCGGGAGGCCCTGCGAATACTACGCCCCTGCTATGCTTACCGCAGTCAAGAAGATAATCTCTTAACTTTTCATCAAACATGCCTGCTTCAATAAGCTCTTTGTCGAGAGGTTTATTCCTGTCGATCTTTCTGATATGAAGATAGGGCCAAGGTTCTGATGTAACATATTCTGCAAGAAGTGAAAATCTCAAAATATAGTTCTCATCACGATTGTCCGTAAATGTCTGCTGAGGCACATTCTGGGATATTCTGTTTCTTATACAGATAACGTTTATAAATCTCTTATAGTCCGCTTCGTCGATGAATGTTACGTTTGATATATATGCTTTACCTTTTACCCTTGCTCTTATTGAGGTAGGACTTGTTATCTTTATATCTGTAACATTGGGATCGTCGATAAGATCCTGTACTACATAAAGCCTAAACAATGATCTGTCGAGTTTTTCAAGAAGAGCCGGAACATCTTCGTCACTTAACAGATTTCCTTCTACATAAGTCTTCTTGATATACGATGTGAGAAACATCATGAAGTTCTCTTTAGGAACGTCGCCGTTAATGACGTTGATGTAGTTGTAGTATTCAACACCATTAACGTATGTCATTATCTCGCGGAAAACTTTTGTAAATTCCTCGTAAGGAGCGACTGTTTTGAGTTTCCTATCGTTAGTCTCAAGGTCATATATCATGTCCAGATCGTTTGCCGGATCATACATTTCCAAAGGTTCGTATGAAGTAATAGAGTTCAAGAAAGGCTTTTCTTCTGTGCAATTATCAAAGATCCTCTGCTGCTGTTCAATCTTTTCATTGTGAAGATTGATCTCATTGTCCGAATAAGAAAAGTTCTTCACTCCTTCGGGTACTACCAATGTACCGGTTGATACAACTTCGACCTGCTCTACATCTTCTACGATATTGTCGCCTGTTATATCAAAGAATTTCAAGAAATTGAAATCACTGTTATATGCCCTGACAAGGCATTTAAGAGCGATCTTGTTTCCTTCCATATTTGCTGTTATTGACAATATATCAAGAGGCGTTGATTCGCTTTCTCTGAACAGAAAATCGTATGCCATCTGCAAAAGCTCTTTAATTCCTATGGTCGTACGATGTTTACTTATGATATAAAGGAGCGGTGTAGTCCATTCACCGTTCTTATCAGGAAATACTATCTCTGCCATTTCCTGAAATGATGTGTTATTTGCCCAGGGCATGAAGTCTTTCTGATTCTTACGATATTTATCTTCGACTTCGTTTAAAGCTTCTCTGTTTGGAATCTTAAGAATATTGATATTCTTAACCTGATTGGGATTTTTACTCATTGCTGTAAAACCTCCTGCTATCTGACACTTATAGTTACATGAGGAACTCGAACTTCCAGTCCGTCATATTCGATGATGTAATCGCCGGTCTTGTCCGCATTGAATGTTGCTACCAAACCACCATCGGCATTGATACCCATAAGATATTTAGTGCCGTTTGGAGTTACGATCTTACCCTTTACTGGAGGTAAATCTACCGAACTTGCACTTGAAGGAACTGTAAATTCAACTTCTACGGTAACCTCACCGGCTCTATTGATAGTAAACTTGCTTGACACTTCGCCACCTTCTTCTGTAGTGAGAAGACCTTCGTTTCCGTCATAGACTGATGAAAACTTTGATTCAAATCTCTTATCAGTTACAGAAGGATTTTCCGAATCAACCTTTTTATAATTGATAGTGGCTATTGCGTTCGAATCTTCTTCAGCGTTTGGAATGTTGTAATCAAGTTCAGCTAATTCTCTTTCAGGATCATATTTATCATCGACATATCTGAAAATACCTCTGCCGTTGATCATGTAATATCCATCATGATAATTACTCGGTATATCTATATGGATTACGTCTTTTACTTCATATGCATAGTTAAGAGTTTCCTGTGTTTCCATTGAACCCATTGCTATGACATTTGATGTAAACTTCATGTTATTTCTTATCGTTCCGTCATAGACTATGAATTCGTAAAGGGTGTTATCTGCAAATCCCTTAAATGTTCCGCTTCTTGTAAGCCAGTTACATTTTGTATCTTCTACATCAGCACCGGGTTCTTCTCTTATGAGTTTTCCGCCGACCTGTTCAAACTCGACATTTTCGTTTACCAATGTTAAAAGACTATCGGTATCTGAACCAGGGAATGTATTTCCTTCGTCAGCAGCAATGTTGAGCTTAACTCTTCCGGTCTTTGTTACGTATGCGGCCTTAACGCCTATCGTATGTCCGTAATTCTCGAATCTCTCAAGGATAAAGGTTTCGTCAAAATCTTCTGTACTGTAAAAGATAAGAGAGTCGTCTTGGTATATAGTAGGTATCTCTTTATATCTTTCATCTAAAAACCAGATAACTCTGTTGCTGTCCGGTTGTTGTGATGAACCCTCGAAAGATGCATCGCATATAAAAAGAGGTTCGCACTGGTTGTTTGAATGCCTTACATAAAAATCACCGTCGATGAGACCTTCTGTAGTAAATTCTGAAAGACTCTTTTCTTCTATAGGCTTGCCCTGATCATTAACCTCTTCTTCTTTGACTTCTGAATCAGAAACGCTTTTCTTTTTATCAGATTTTTTTGCGTCCTTATCAGCGTCCTTATCAGTTTCTTTTGTATCAGCATCTTCGCTGCCATTTTCTTCTTTTTCTTTTGTATTATCGAATACTGATGTAAGCGGATCTGATTCGTCTTCCGAATCTCCACCTAATAATGCACAGCCGGATAATAATGTAGATAAACTGAGAATAGCCACGAGAGATGTTATTGCTGTTCTTTTAAATCGTTTATTTCTCATTAGAAATTTCCTCCGTAAAATTTTGTCTCTAATGTAAGTATGATTAAGAAAAAATATTTTTTTGTTATTTTGGAGCAAATCTGAGAAAAATCTTTCAAAATATTATAAAAATGGGGATTTTTGATATTTGACAAGGCATAAAAGAGCTGAAAAGGTGCATTATCGCACTGATAAAGATTGTTCGAGAAAATTTTTGTGCAAAAAAATAAGTGCACTTTGGTTCCTATTTATTGTATTTAGAAAAAACTATATTCTAATTGTTGCAGTTAACAATTGGAAAGGAGAGTTAAAGATAATGAACAGCGTATACCATATTGAGGCTCCGACATATGAGGAGTTCAAAAGAAAACTTCAGGAAATGATCGACAGAGAGGATCCGGCAACACTTTGCTCTACTATAGAGTGGAAACCTTGCAGTCCCAAGCCTGTCAAAGAAGTGAAGATATTCAATTCTAATGATGTCTGCAATCTGTGCGATGATATCGAGTCTTATGTAGAATCTGCTAAAGAGAACGATACAAGGACAAAGTTGGCTGAACGTATAATTGCCCTTGAAGAGTTTTACAATACTCGTTTTGAGGAGCAGGAAGATGTTGATGATGTTCCTACCATCAGCGAGAAGCTGCAGTCAGAGCCATATAAGGTTCTCCAGTTTGTTGAGGAACTTGGAATGGACATCTTTGATCTCGAAAGAGAATGTCCTGAAGCAGTAAATGCTTAAATTATTAAAGCACGCTCATAACGAGTGTGCTTTTCTTGTTACTTATTTCTATTTATTATATCTGTAAGATAATCTGTTTTTTCGAGAAGCTGTCTTACCTTTACACTTTCTTTTATGTTGATAGCCTCTTCTTTAGAGTATTTTATATCGATTGAATCGAGGAATGTCTTGAAATCTTCATCTTCATTGAAATCTTCATCTTCATTGAAATCTTCTTCTCCCGTAAGCGTATCTTCATATGTAAGAACAACAGTGTTCTTTCTATTATTAAATGAATCTGAATGAGTATATATCGATGTCTTGATTTTCTCTTTTTCTAAAGTTGATTCCAACTTAATGTAATTCCCCAAAGATATCAGTTCGTAATCTCTTAATATCATCAAGCGGACATAGTCTGGGCATCTGTTTTTTCCATAGTACCAATCTTCTACGGTACGAATAGGTATGCAGTAAATATGTGAAATATCTTTCTTTTTTAAGCCGGCTTGAACTATTATTTCTTTAAAAGTCATCTTCCCACATTTATATATGGAGTTTAACATTTTATAAATATCCGGGATTTTGATCCTATATTTATCCTGAAAATTTATATAATCATTTGAAAGGACTGACATATACTGATTTATGAATTCATCTTTATCGTCATAATTGGATACGTCGGACCATAACTGATGAAATATTCTATCAGGTAGTGTTTTTACTCTGATCTTTTTCATTCTTACTCCTTGTAAAAATGTTTCACGAATTTTCCATTTTTCTTTAAAATGTTAATTTTTACCACGTAATACGTGTTACTATATTATTATTAATATCATAATATAAGGAATTTTTCAAGATTTCAATTTTAAAATAATTATTTAAGGGTGTGTGGAATGTTTCACGAAAAATAGCATTTTCCTAATGTTCAATTATTAATTTTCGGCATAAATTTGTGTTATCAATTTTATTATTAATATTTTTATTAATAAAAATAATATAATTATTAACATTATGATCATCCTTATTATACATATTCTTCTTCCTTTATTTATAAACTTATTTATTCATACCATTGTTATTAACTTTATTATGATATTAATTAATATGTTAACAAACATATTAATTATGAGGTTAATTAACATAATCAAAAATTTATTTAAATTTATGCTTGACATAATATGGCTTTTCCATTATTATGTTAATTATGATAGTAATGATTACATTTGGTGGGAACATTATGAATACATGAATTAATATCATTATTATGATATTCATTATTAACATTATTAATACATTCATTATGTTAATTACGTTATTATGATTATTAATATGATTAATTTTAATTTCTTAATGATGTATATAATGATGTGATTTATTCCTATATTAAATAGGAACATATTTATGATATTCATTATGGTGTTATTGATGACGTTAATGATGATTCATATTCATAACCTAATTATTATCATTGTTGTGTATCTTATTAGTACATTGTTTATTAATCTGTTGAATAAATTTTGTACTACAAATGTTAGGAGATTACTTATTAAGAGATGGAGGAAATTATGAAAACGATTGCGATAGCAAATCAAAAGGGTGGCATCGGAAAAACCACCACGGCGCTTATGACAGCGACCGGATTGTTACATTGTGGTTATAAGGTATTATTTGTGGACATTGATCCCCAGTGTAACTCAACAAGTTCATACAAGGCTGTGACGGAAGATACGTATACTCTTTACGATCTTATGAACGATAAGTGTTCAACTAAAGAAGCGATTCAGACAACAGCTGTTGGAGACATAATCGCCTGTGATGAACTTCTTACTACAGATGAATCTAAATTCTTGAGCAGAATGGGTGGATTCAATATTTTGAAAAATAAACTTAAAGAAGTACAGGACGAATATGATTTTTGTGTTATAGACACACCGCCGGATCTTGGAATCTTTATGTATAACGCCCTTTGTGCAGCAGATGGAACTATAATTCCTGTTAGAGCGGAAAAATATGCTGTTGACGGTTTGAGTCGTCTGATCAGTACCATAAATGATGTTGTGTCAAGTGCAAACCCGAACCTTAAGATATATGGTGTCCTGTTTACATGTTACGATATAAGAAACAAACTTGATAAAAATATGTGGAAAGCACTTCCTAAGATGGGAAAGAACTTTGGCTTCAACGTATTTAAGACGCCGATCCGTATATGCCAGGCAATAAAAGATTCACAGGCTAACGGAACAAATCTATTTGACGTCAACCCGTCAAGCAATGCAGCAAGAGATTATGCACAGTTTCTCAGAGAGTTATTGAAGGAGGTATAAGATATGGCTAAAGAAAAAGTGTCAACCGAAAGTTTATTTGATAATATGCCGTTTGTAAAAAAAGAGGCTAGTGTGACAGCTCCTGCCAGGGCAGTCGTTTCAGAACCCATTAAAAGTATTCCCGAACCTATTCCTGCACCTGCGGTGCCGGTTCATACGCCCGCAGTTTCTACGGAAGTGGAACAGGAGAGTGTAACAATGAATAACATTCAGCTCTTGAGGCCGGCGAAAAAGGAAACAAAATCGATAAGAAAGTCGTTTGCTATAAAAGCTTCTTTGGACCGTAAGTTCAGGGCTAAAGCAAAAGAGTTTGAAATGACTGAAAACGAATTGATAAATACGATACTTGAGCAGGTTTTAAACTAAAGAAAAGAGAGGTTGCTTAATTGCAATCTCTCTCTTTTTTTTTGTGTCAATGCATCTGATAGTCAATAAATTTGACCTGATGTGTTACATTGTCTTTGTATCGATTATCTTCGACATCTCCCAGAAAGTCTAAAGTTTTTGGCTCATCAAGGAATTTAAACCCTTCAGCAAGATGAATGCCGATAGCGTCTGCATTTTTTGAAAAAAGCTTGACCGTAGACATGTCTTTTCCCATTATCTGCTTATAATTTCCGAACTTTCTGATCATTTCAAAATTTTTGATACAAAATACCGGTCTTGGATTGCCTTCACCAAAAGGCTCAAGGCTATCAAGTTTTTTGATAGTATCAGGTATCTGTGAAGCGTTGATCTCGATATCATAATACTGAATATCTTCGTCTTCGCCTACAACAAAATCCTTGGATACTTCTTGTATGGCTTTTTTGAAGTTTTCAAAATTCTTCTTTTCTACAGTAAGACCACCTGCTCCGGTATGTCCTCCATATACGAAAAGATATCTTGAAACGTTGTCCATATTTTCCTTGACGTTGTAATCGCCATAACTTCTTGCCGAACCCTTCATCTTACTCGGATCTTCCGAATCAGATAAAACAAAGCACGGAACCTTGTATGATTCAGCGATCTGTCCTGCGATTATTCCAAGTATGCCTTCATGAACACCGGGAAGATAGAGTACCAATGGTGCGGTCTTGCCGTCCCAATTCTCCTCTATTACTTCTTTTGCCGTTTCAATGGCATTGGTCTGAAGCTCTTTACGCATATTGTTTACATCATAGAGATTTTTAACGCTTTCGAGAATATTCTCGTAAGGCCCCTCATATGTAAGTATCTCAATAACGTAATTTGCTCCAACATCGTCCATACGTGATGCAGCGTTGATAACCGGTCCGATCGTAAACCCGATATCTGTAGATGTGACATATTTTAATAGATCTTTTTTATTCTTTGTGTTTTCACTTGCCAAACTGAGTATCGCATATAAGCCGGGTACTGTAGTCTGGAAATTCTTCATGTATTTCAATCCGTTTCTTACGATGACGTAATTTTCTTCTCGGATCTCCATAACGTCTGCGACTGTGCCAACTGCTGCAAGAGTGAGCAGTTTAGTAGTTTTTGTCTTGTCGTAATCCAAAAGAATCTCGGTGAATTTATAACACAAGCCAGCTCCGCAATAACCACTAAAATCTGCGGTATCGGGATATGCTGATGGATCTATTACTATGTCTGCGGGTGAGTCGATCACAAGACCACAATCTGTTTCAGGAAGATGATGATCAAGTATTATTACTTCGAATCCATGATCCTTGGCTTTTTTGATTGCCTTTGTCTGGGCTAATCCGTTATCACAGGTTATTATAAGACCTTCGTCTATCTCATCGATTATTTCATCGATGATCGTTTCGTTGATACCGAAACCTTCAGAGAATCTCTTCGGAATACGATATTTAACGTTTTTATAACCTGCCCATTTAAATCCAAGGTAGAGGATAGAAGTAGATTCGATACCGTCAGCATCATAATCGCCAATGATCCTGATTGCTTTGTCCTTGTACTTCTTTGCTAACTCTACTGCTTCATCAAGCCTATCGATCCTGTAGTTGTGAGCGTAATGCTTAACAAACCAGTTATTGATGTCGTCATAAGAAGCGACTCCAAGGTTACCAAGATAGTATTCATCAAGGTTTTTGTAACTACCTCTTTTCTTCCACATATTAAACACTCCTTTCTCCATTATATGTTTTTAGATACTTAAAATATGGAGAAAATAGATAAATTTAAATCGATTTTATTATTTTTACATTTTTTTGCACAAAAAACCAAAAAATTTTTAATATCTTCCATACTTAGTATAAGGGGAAGAATATTTGACATGAAAGGAAATGTTTTGCTATGAATTATCGTTCCAATAAACCTAAGGGACAGATGCTCATATTGAACGAAAATCTTGATTATCTTGACCGCATGAAAAACGTCATCAATCTTATGCTTGAGGGCGTTCCTGAAATAAAAGCCTGTTCTGAATTCAATATCAATGTAAATGATTTCAGAAAGTTCATGGAAAAAGAAAAGCCGGGATTTTCGCAGACATTAGTTAAAGAAGTATTTGAGGATCCCGAAAGAAGGGAGAGCATCAGTTACAATATTCTGTCTTGGGAAGAAAAACTGTACTGCGATATCTTCAATTTTAAGCCAAAGGATATCATCAATATCCCTGTTGACGCAGATGAAAGTATTCATTATGCCATAGAACAGTTAAAACCCGGCTGGAGACGGATCGTGAGAATGAGATATGAGGAGTCTATGTCCATTAACGAGATTGCTAATGAACTTAAAGTCGCTCCCGAGGTAGTACGTCAGTATCATTTTAAGATCCTTCGCAGATTGAGAAAAGATGATATAACAAAGGTTCTTTATGGAGGTATGGAATTCTATAAAGAATCCATTAAGTATAGAAAAGTCATCAATGAGCGTAAATGTTCAGATGCCGTTTCCAGAATGAAGAAGCGGATAGAACGGGCTATAAATAATAACGATATAAATGCTCTATTGAGACTTAATAAGGATATATCGATTGCCTTAACATCATCTATTGAAAAACAGCAGGTTCCTGTTATTGAAGAAAGTGACGAACCGGTTCAGTTTATAAAGGCTTCAGGAGTTTCGATAGATGTGGCAGATTTTTCTGCAAGAACCTATAACCTGTTAAAAAGACGTGGAATAGACACGTTTGATGCTATAAACGGCATAACTACCAGTGAATTATCATCGATCAGAGGAATGGGAAAGAGTTCCCTTCAGGAGATTATTGATAAGTCAGAAAAGTATGGTTATGCAATAATCACAGACAGATAAGGAGAAGACATGAAAGCTTTACTGATAGCAGAGAAACCCAGTTTAAAAAGAACTATCGAGAGCGTCTACAACAAGCATAAGAGTGAAATTCCTTATGATATCACCTTTATCGAGCAGCGTGGACACTTGATAACTCTCAAATCTCCCGACGAGATTGACGAGGATCTCAAAGAGTGGAGTTGGGATACACTTCCCATTCACCCCGAAGAACATGGTGGTTGGCAGTATAAGATCATACCGGAAAAGAAAACGGGAAACTTTTTGACTGCTGCCGAAAGGTTTAAGAACATAAAAGCAGAGATAAAATCGGGTAAATATGATTTTATCATAAATGCCGGGGATCCTGACCAGGAAGGAGAACTTCTTGTTCGTATAGTTCTTGCATCTATAGGCACGGGAAATCTTCCTATTAAGAGATACTGGTCAAATGCGACTACCGAAAAAGATGTTTTAAACGCACTTAAGAACTTAAGAGATGATCAGCAGGATCCAATGCTTGTAAATCTGTTGGCAGCGGCTTATGCCAGACAGCATTCAGATTACAGATTTGGTATGAACCTTTCGAGAGCCGCATCTTTAAAGATGAGTGGCAACGTAGCCTGTGGTCGCGTTAAGACTCCCATTCTTGCAGTCGTATGTAAGAGAGAAGAGGAGATAAAGAACTTTAAACCCAAGACTACATATGGAGTAAAAGCATTTTATTCCGAAGGTTTTGACGGCAGTTATATAGAAAGTGGAGCGATAGAGCTTGATGTTAATGACGAAAAGTCAGAGGAAAAGGCAAATGAGGGTATCGTCTGGTTTGATAATAAGCAGGACGCTGAAAACCTTATAGCATCACTTGCAGACAGTGGTTCTATCATCAAATACGAAACAAAGAAAGTAGAATCGTACGCTCCCAAGCTTTATAAGTTGGCTACGGCACAGATCGAAGCAGGTCATATGGGATTTACTGCGCAGGACACGCTCGACATCATTCAGGGCTTATATGAACGTGGATACCTTTCATATCCTAGAACGGATTGTGAGTACATGTCTTCACAGGAAGATATGGAAGCGTTCCTTAATTCAGCATCAAGTGTACCTTCGTTAGCTCCTTATATAAAGACTATTCAGCCGGAAACTATTAATAAGGTAAGAGGAACAAAGAAGTGGTGTAATGATAAAGAACTTCAGAAATCCGGACACTCCGCTTTGATACCTACATCAAAAGCACCTGATTTTAACAGTTTGTCTCCGGAGGAGCAGAAGATATACGAAATGGTATGTAAGCGTTTCGTCGCTATATTCCTTCCGCCCCTTGTTCAGAATAAAACTCTGCTTATTGCAGATATCAGCGGAAAGGCTTTCAGAAGCACAGGTAAAACTATTCTTAAAAAGGGTTATACGGAGATATTCGGTACTGAATCGAGTGATACCATAATACCCGAGCATCAGGTGGGAGATGTTCTTACCGTTGATGAATTCAAGGTAAATGAGAAGACCACGACATGTCCCAAGAGATTTACAGACGCAACTCTCATCGCGATGTGTGAAGCACCTCATAAATATCTTGAAGATGAAAGTCTTAAGGCTTTGGGTAAGAAGCTCTCAATAGGAACTCCTGCTACAAGAGCTTCTATCATAGAAGAGTTGATATCAAGGAATAAATATCTTAATCGTATGACCGAGAAGAAGACCACTTATATAGTGCCTACTGATGTAGGTATGGCTATATACGAGAATCTTCGTGACTGTGATATATGCAAGATAGATCTTACCGGTGAATGGGAGATACTTCTTGAACAGATCAGAGGCGGTGAACTCGCTGTTAATGATATGGAAAACCGCATGAGACATGATGTGGAACGCATTATCCTTGATATCAAAAACAGAGATATGAAACCTTTGAATACCGGAAGAAATATGCCTATATGCATATGTCCTGAATGCGGTGGAGAGATACATGCCAGTCAGACACGTTATTTCTGTTCGGGTTATAGAGAAAACGGTTGCCAGGTCGGTGGTTTTACAACTATAGTCGGTGCTCATATAACTCCTGCTGATTTTGCGAATCTTTTAAATAAGAAAACTATCAAGAAAACTTTACATTCTAAAGGTGGTTCAAGTTGGCCGCAGGAACTTTATTATAATTTCGACGAGCATAAGATAGAATTTGTTCCCAAGGAACAGCGTGCGGCGACAACTACCGAGTCGGAATGTGAATATGTATGTCCAAGGTGTAGTGAAACATTGAAAGAGTCTCCAAAGCTGTTCAGTTGTCCCGAATGTGATTTTAAGTTCTGGAAATCTACATGTGGCAAGGCTTTGACAGAAGATCAGATACGTAACTTCTTTGAGACCGGAGATACCGGACTTGTTGGCGGACTTAAAAACCCGAATAATGGAAATATATTTTCGGCACACATTAAGCTTAAGGCCGATCGTTCGGGAACAGAATTCTTCTATGAGAGAAAAAAATAAGAAAGGCGAATGACCACATGTTTACTATTGATAAGAACGAATTTTTAAGCTCTGGTAAATGTTGGTATAAAGATGAGTTTGATAATACGGCATTTTTAAAAAAAGAAGATAACGTTATCGTTGGCAAGCTTCGGTTTGCTAACAAAAACGTTAATGTTGAGCCATTAAGGCTTGAATTTCCTTTAAATGAGACTGAAGGTATTCTGCTTGCATATAAAGGCGATAGTTTTTCGTATCTTCGGTCTACAAATGACGATCTTACCTCTGTTTATACCGGACAGAACAACTTTACAGAACTCGTTAAAGTATGGATAGGTCTGTATTATGCTATTCAGACATATACCACTCCAAATGAAGTTTTAATGGAGCTGGATCCCAATCTAAAGGAGAAAGATGATGTTTACAGAGCAAAACTTGCTTTAATAGAGCAATATGAAGAATTAAAACCCCTGTTAAACAACGTTTTTAACAAATAACACCATTTTTGATATTAAATAATACATATTTAATATATAACCAAAAATTTAATAGGAGGAAAAGAAATGTTTAGCGAACAGACAGAAAACGAAATCGGTTCTAATCCGTATCTTGATTCCGTTGAGGCTGAGTTGGTTGAAGCGATGAACAAGAAGTCAGATTTTGAAAGAAATTTCAATCTTCTTGAACAGGGTGACGCTTATGTCGAGAACAAAAAGACGATCATAAATTTAGTCATCGAACTCATTAAGTTTGGTCGTTTTACTAAAAATGACAAGAATGTTGTAGTCACAGTAAACGATACAAGCTGCGAACTTCCCAAGAGCCTTATCAAAGAGTACATGGATAAGAATCAGTACGAGAAGATCTTCGGTAACGATGAGGTTGAAGATGAAGAAGCACCTGCAAAGGAAGAGGCTTCAGCATCAGAGCCAAAGCACATCAAGGTTGATGCAGAGACACTTCCCAACGTGCCGCCTTATTTTTATCAGTTCCCTCCGTACATGCCACCGGTTCCTTACCCGATGTTTGGTGAGTTTCAGATGTTCTCACCTGAAAGCAGTTCTTTGATGAAGACGATCACTGACATTCAGGAAAGATTGAAAAATCTTGAGGAAAACAAGAGTGAGCAGCCTGATAACAGCGAAGAGATCGAAAATCTTAAGAATGCACTCGCTTCTGCACAGCAGTCTCTTGAAGAGTCTCGTAAGAATGCGACCGAACTCGAAAATACTGTAGTAAAAGCAGAAGAAGAGGGCTACAAGAAGGAAAACAGGATCAAAGAACTTCTTATTCGCATCGAGAATCTTGAAAAGGATCTTTCAGCATCGAAAGAAGCTCTTGAGGAAGCCAATTCAAAGAGGAAGTCATTCTTCAGAGAAAAGGACGACACTGTTGGAAAGCTTGAGAATGAGATCAGCAATCTTAAAAGAGAGCGTTCTGAACTGGATAACAGGGTTGATAAGCTCAACAAAGAGAAAAATACTCTTGAAAGTCAGCTTAACAATGCAAAGAATGACCTTGAGAGAGAACGTAATCAGCATATCAAGGAAATTCAGGATTTGAATCTCACAAGAAATCAGTTGATCGATAAAGCGGCAGCTGATGCAAAGGTTGATTCTGCAAAAGAGATTGAGAACCTTAATGCAAGAGTTAAGGAACTTGAAAACGAACTTGCTAATGCCAAGAAGAGTTCTTCTGATACCAAATCTCATTTTGAAGACCTTAAAAACGAGATCACATCTCTTAAGGTTGACAGAGATAACTGTCAAAAGAAGATCGAAAAGCTTGAGAGTGAAAAATCAGCTCTTGCGCAGGAAAAGAATAAAGATGAACGCAAGGTTGAAGAGCTTAAGACTTCTCTTAAGGAGATGGAAAAGCTTGCATACGTCGATACCAAGACCGGCTTAAAGAACAACAATGCTTTCAACGAAGATTTTCCTAACTATAACAAAAATGAACTGATCCTCGCTGTTGTAGGTATCTGTGGTATGAAATTCATCAATGATGAATACGGCAGATCTTCAGGTGACCAGGTTATCATGAATGTAGCGGAAGAACTTAAGAACGCCTTCCCGAACAGCACTATCTATCGTATACTTGGCGATCAGTTCTTTATCTGTTCAACCGGAATAACACTTAACAAGGTACAGGGCGAACTTTCCGATGTATCAAGAAAGCTTCTCTTTGACGAGATTAAGATCGCTTATGGTACTTCTGTAGGTAATAACTGTAAGGATCATCGTGAACTGCTTCTTGCTGCAGAGACCAACATGAATAAGATGAAGAATCTTCCTTCAAACGAGATTACCGATCAGATATACAAGAGAGCGCAGGAAGAGGTTTCTCCCATAACTCCTCGTGTTGTTAAGAGAAATGATAACGAAGTACAGGAGATCGACCTTGACGAGCAGATCGCTGAAATGATAAATTCTCAGTCATAAATAAATGATAGGAGTACAGTATGTCAGAACTTTGTTTAAAGGATCAGACGGTACTTACTCTTAAAGATGTAGAAGGAGTTCCGTCAGATATTATCAGAATAGATAACCAGGAGCTCCTTCCTATTTCTTTACAAAAAGAGTGTACCATGGAAAAATTAGTGGAGTGGTTAGATAAAAGATCTATGCCGAATACGAGAGAGGGACTTGATCTAGTCAAGGAAGAATTCGGTGAAGACTGGATGCGCAATAAAAATCATGCATCATTATCAGACCATTATTGGCTTAAAAAGCGTACAGAGACATATAAACGTATAAACTTCTTTGATAATACGTACAGCCTTGATATAGGCAATATGTTCTTTGAGCCGTGGGTTGTTCCCGTAAATAAGATAAATTCAAACAGTCCGGATCTTACCACAAGCGGTGTTTTACGTAAAAGGTGGTATCAAAACCCCGACAATTCGTCTTTCCTGCTTAAAGCAGAGTCCAAAGAGACTCATCAGGAGCCTTTAAGCGAGGTTCTTGTGTCTGTACTGTGTGAACAGTTGCAGATAATAGATGCGGTCAAATATGACCTCTATGTAGAGGGTACAACGATGTGTTCTAAATGCGATAATTTCATCACTATGGACACTGATCTGGTACTTGCTTCTCATATATACTATTCAGAGCCTAAAGGCGATAATGAGTCGGTATTCAGTCATTTACTTAAGATGTGTGAGAAGTTTGATATTCCCGGGGCAGAAGAGTTTCTTCAGGGCGTTGTATTCATTGACAGTATTACCGGAAATGAAGACAGAAATCTTGGCAATATAGGATTTATACGGGATATCAATACTATGAAGTTTATTGGCCCCGCTCCATTATTTGACAGTGCAAATGCTTATTGGAACACTAAAAACGTCAATAACGCAGTTAAGAGCAAGCTTTTTGGAGATGTTGAGAGTGCAATCTTTAATAATCTGAAAAAGAAGTTCAATCTCAGTGCTCTTTCAAAGGATTATGGATATAAACAGTTGATAACTTCGTATCCATGCATTTCTCCTACAAAGAAAGACAATCTGATCACAGAGATATCGAAAAGAAATATGAGACTGTGTAACGATGTTTTAAATATGAGCAGATAAAAAGAAGCCATTAGGCTTCTTTTTTTTTACGACCGCCCTATGTTAACGAGCGCCGAGATTCTTGTTGAACTGCATCCAGTCTATACGCTGTATGCCATAAAGAAAAGTATTTCCTTCCTCAATATCGTCCACTACGTCGTAGGGTGATTTGAGCTCGGTCTCGGTGCTGTCATTGTACAATCTGTACACAGGAACTTCTCTGCGAAGATACTCCTGTGCCATTGCCGGCTTGAGCGGAAGCATTCCGTCCCAACCATAACCGTACTCATGCATCTCTCTGATATTAACAGAGAAATCGGGCTTTCTATTAATGTTCTTTTCAATAACCTGTGTTAACATACTTCCTACCTTTCCGGCTGCCTTCTGCAGCCTAGTAATCTAATTAATAAGCTGCTTCGGACTATCCGAATAGGAGAAAGAATCGTAATCTTCTCCTGCTTAAAGTTTCATATCATTAATATGAAATAAATAAGTAAATATAAGTTATAGAATTTATCTGATATAATTTATACTATATTATGAGTATAAATAATGATAGAGAGGAGATTAAAATAGATGGATATCACCGAATGCATAGCATTCGCCACAGCCAAGCATGATGGACAGACAAGAAAGAACGGAGAGATTTATATAAATCACCCGTGTAGAGTTGCTGTCTATCTAAAAGAAAAAGGTTTTGATCTTGAGTATCAGGTAACCGGTCTGTTCCATGACTTATTGGAAGACACTGATGCTACTGAAAATGAGATCCTTAAGTTGTCAAATGAGAAAGTGTTAACTGCTGTAAAGCTGTTGACTAAAACTCAGGATATGTCTAAAAAGGAGTATATCACAAATATACTTAATAATCCTATTGCAAAGGCAGTCAAAGATGCCGATAGGATAGACAATCTGACAGACGCTATGGAACAGGATGTTGAATTTATGACCAGATATGTAAAGAATACTGAACAGTATTACTACGGCAAATTCAGTTATGAGTTAGACCGTAAATGTCTGGCATTAAAAAAGCGTCTTTTGGACAAAACTTCTTACGATTATATAATCGATAAAACTTTTTCTTTCCCGAAAGAAAGACCTCTTTACAGGAAGAATAAACTTGGAGAGGCTTGGAAATTTAATTATTCTACAAAAGAGTGGGATAGTTGTGATCCTAATTTCTGGCTTGAGCTTGGTGACGATGCATATACCTTGTTTGAAGATGAGGTAAAAGAGATCATCAACGGTCTTGATTAAAATTAGATCCATTTTTAAATAGACTGTTACGGCAGTCTATTTTATTGCACAAAATATTTTTTTACATATATTCAATATTTTTTAGAGGGAGGTTACAATATGAGTGCAGTCGAAAATGTAGCAAAAGAAGCGTTATTTGATAATCAGTTATCAAAATATCCCCAATTTCAATTTGATTATAACGCTATAAGGCTTTCAGAGCCCCTTATAACAAATGATCTGCTCTCGATAAGCGATTCTTTAGGTACAAGCTGGTCAGGGCTTGAATACGCCGTTAAAACAGCTTCAAGTGTTGATGATAAACTTGAGAGAGAAAGTAATAGAAATAAAGATGAAGATGTTAACATCTCAAACAACGTAAAAGATACCATTAGATATACCCAGATATGTAAACATGATGATATTGCCGGTGTTGCAAAAGATACTATTGAGAAATTGCAGGAAAAAGGGTATTTTTTAAAGAATATCAATAATTATTATTCAAGACCTTTTCCAAATACCGGTTATAAAGGACTTCATCTTAACTTTATATCGCCGTCAGGACAGGCATTTGAACTTCAGGTGCATTCAAACGAATCTTTTCAAGCAAAACAGGAAGGTCATGAATTATATGAGAAAATGCGCGCGATATCAACTCCTATAACAGAAAAACAGGCATTAGCTCCGCGTATCAATCAGATTCATTCTGCAGTACCAAATCCTCCGGATATAAACGAGATAAAGCATTTTGATGCAAAGAAAAAAGATATAGAACGATTCATGGAAACAACAAAACCTGTCAGTCTGTATTATTCTGACGAACGTGAACAGGGTTGCGTATACAGGATCAAAGATAATGAGGGCAACGACCTTATATCAGGCTTTGAAATGCGTCAAAAAGACGGCAGTATACTTGTTGGCAAACATATAAATGGAGATGATAAGGCATATCTGTTCTCATATACTGCTGATAAGGTATTATCGAATATTTCTAATGTAGAGCCTGAATTGATAAACAGTATCAAATCTAATGACATTGATAGTATTAACAATGTTATGAAATACAGTAATAATGTATGGATCGCAAGTTATAATGGTAATCTTCCAGATAATAAGATAAACAAGATTGCTGAACAGATAGTCTTTGATAAAACTTCATCATTCAAGACTATAGTTGATAATATTCAACAGGAAGATGAATTTGTAACAAGTGTAGCATTAAAAAGAGATAATGATTATCTGACAGGTATTTTAACTAAAGAGATTATGAATACCATAAATACTCCAGATAAGGAAGTTATCAAAAATGACGCTGTAAAAACATCTGATAAAACTTTTCGTGATATGGGAGAAGATAGGTAATACCGCAATAAAAATTTTGTGCAAGAAAAAGAGAGTTGTAAAAACTCTCTTTTTTAGTGAATATTAGGCAACAAACTGAAGAATATTACCTGCCCATGTTTCGTACGCGATCCTGTCATCAAGGGTATGGTTCTGAGCAACCTCTGTAATACCATTGATCAAACCCCACTTTGTACGACCATAACGGTCTGCAGCGAGTTCCAAGATCTTTGCCTTTTCAGTATCATCTACAGAGCAGTAGTTCTTCTTACAAGTATCAATGATCCTTGTCATTTCTGCTTCTGACATCATTCTTCCCTGTGCCTGGGCGATCATATCAAGGCCGTCCTGTCTGAGAATCTCAATGTCATCGAAACAACGAATGAAGCGATCAATAGAATCACTATCAAAAGCCTCGCCGAGATGTTTCTGACGATAAAGTGTTCCGGCCATTCTTCCACCTGCATTTGACTTGCCAACCATTACGATACCGTTTCTGCAAGCAAATTTATAAAGGAAAAAGTTTACCTTTAATGCAGACTTTCCAACATCAGAACTATCGCAGGTAAATCCTACTGACATATCTTCTCCTCCGACCTTTACCTTGTGGTCAAAATCGACGAATCTGATATGCATCTTTGACTTTGACAAAAATACCTGATTAGGGATATATCTGCTAGTGTCAATATTTGTCCTGATCGTGTCAAGTACATCACATACCGGGAAGTTCTGTGCGAAACGTTCTGAAACGACTGCCTCTGCAACACCATCTGAAACCATTACTCTACCATGCATATTACGATCATTAGCCTTGTTATGCGCATTGAGAGTATCGATATTCTCGATAGCCAATGAGTTAAGACCTTTGTCGTAAAGGCTGATAAGGTAACTACTGGGTATCTTCCAGTAACTAGCTGCCTGTCCGAGTGCGTATTTTGTTACATCAACCTTTTTAGCATTCTTGCGTCCGTAAGAGCGGAAACACAGGTTTGCGTCCTTGTCCATGTACATAGACGGCTTATCAGCTGTCCAGTCAAGGGTGTAGTTGGTGAAACTGTCATGCATTCTTGCAGCTTCGTCAATGATGCTGTCAAACTTTATCTTTTCAGTGCCAAGTAAATATTCTCTTTCTTCTGCTACTATAGCCATGTTATTATCCATCCTTTCTCCAATTGATAGTTTATACTACGTTTTAAACATGGTTTAAATAAGCTAATATAACCATAAGTTGGTTAGACGAAGATATATTGCATAACATTCGCTTAAATAATTAAAGTAGCATCTTATGCAATGTCAAATAATTAAACTGTAAATGATGCAAAGTAGATATTTTTAAAGTATTGATCAATGCAATGTCGTTATTTTAAAGTACAGTTAATGCAATGTCGTTTCACTTTGTTGTACCATAATGAACTGAGCGATCTTAACCGGGGGTCAAACAACAACGCCCTTTGTTGTTGTTTTAGTTTAATAATATAAACATAGTTATAGTTCTTGTTCTTGTTAGGGGCTCAAAAAATGGCGTAAAATCAACGTTTTTTGGCAAAAAATGGGACGAAAATACCACTATCTCGGACACGGATACCACTATTTCGGACATGGATACCACTAGATGGGATAGAATTACCACTTGGGACGGGACGAAAATACCACTAGATGGGACGGAAATACCACTAGATGGGATAAAAATACCACTGTTTTTTTGGCTTTTTTTGAAGCAAAATTTAAAAATAGCGTATTTACGCGGTTTTCGGGCAATTTCTCGGACAAAAATACCACTATCTCGGACAAAAATACCACTAGATGGGACGAAAATACCACTCCCTTTGATTTTTTTGGCTATCCGGAGTTATCTGCAAGTATATGATCCAAATTGCTGTTATGAAAGTAAAAAAATCTTAAAATCCCCATATTTTAGGCATTTTTCAGTATTATTACAGTCATAAAATAATAAGGTTGGGACAAAAATACCACCGTAAAATCAGGCTTTTTCTTGATTCTGGGACGAAAGTACCACTTCGTAAGACAAAAATACCACCATTCTCGTATTAAATAGTGGTAATTTTGTCCTATGGTATAAAATCCAAGACAAAAATACCACTAAACAGTGGATTTTTTCATTTAAAAACACTATACTTTATAATGTAGTGGTAATTTTGTCCTATGATATGGGATATAAATACCACTGATGTAAACAGATTAAAGTGTGAACAATGCAAAGAATTAAGTTTAGTTGATGCAATCGGTATGTTGGGAGATTATTAAATGAAGAAAGATGACAATCTTAATGTTTTAAAGGGAGGCGAGATATTAAAGGTTCCGGTCGTTAAGAGCAGTAGTATTGATGAAAACTCTATCAACGATAGGAGTAAGTTGGTATGGGAAGAATCTTCAGATCTTACTTTGTCTTATCAGCATATGACAAATACTGAAAAATCACTCCTTGTTGCTGCTTTGGCTCATGCGCGAGATGTCAATCATATGGGTGGTCTTACTGAAGAAGAAAAGAACAGGGGATTTATCATTTCTTGTCCCATAAGAAATATAGCCCAGTTAATGGGGTATGATCTTGAAAAAGATAAAGTAAATAAATCATACTACAGGGCTATCCGCACAGCTTCAAAAACGTTAAGGCAGGCTACATTTATAAGAGAGATAAAAAATGCCAACGGGACAAAGGGATTTGAAGCATTTGGTCTTATAGATCGTATTCTCTATAATGACAATGGCGACGGTAACATTCAGTTCTTCTTTAACGGTGCTGCATCGAATTTTATATTTGGTGATGACAGTATAGGTAATTTTACTCTGTATTCGATCATCTTAAGAAATAAGATGAAAAAGATAGGGCAGTTGGACTCTACCAGACTTCATGAGATATTGAAAAGAAGTTTTTATTTAGCAAAAAGGTCTGGCTTGGGAATGACTACTGTTTATTATGATTTTATTGATCTGAAATGTAAAATGGGCTTTATAAACATAGAAGATAAGGCCGTAGTAAATATTTTAAATGATAAGAGATTTGAAGACTTATCTAATAAAAAGATCGCTTACGATAGAGCCCTAGAAATGGAGAAGATAGATAAAAAGACTCGTGAAGAATTGATAAAACTGAAAAGCGAAGAGTATGATAAAAATGATAAAGATGCTGTGATCGCTCATAAAGCGGAAATTAAGAATCTGAATGACAGGATAGTCTGTCAGTATAACAGTTATCTCGATTTTAAAAAGAGAGTTCTTGTGCCGGCCCAGAAAGTTTTTAAGGAAATGGCTGAAACAGAACCGGAATTGATGGAATTTATGTATGAATTTACTCCAGTGTCCTTCAAAACTAAGGTTATTGGCATCAATTTTACTATTTATACTTTAAAAGCTTATAAAAAGAAGATCCTGACTGAAGATGGTGTTCAGATGACGTTTGATGATTTTGGATATATGAGCGATAATGGATCAAAAGCTGAAACTGTTGAAGATAGTCAGCCACAGAAAAAAACACAACGGGACATAAACGAATCATTTAATGCGTTCTTTACGCATATAACAACCCACCCTAACGGTTATACATTTGAACCGGCAGATATTATGTCTTTGGTACAGGAATTTGACCATAATGTACTTATAGAGAAGTATGACGGCATGAAAAATGTTAGTGCATGTAATAATCCATTAGGTTGGCTTATAATGGCATGTCGTGAGAACTGGGACGTATCTTCGACCAGTGTTAATAAAAAGCCGAATACAACATTCCACAATTTCGATATGAAACATAACTACGATTTCGATAAAATGGAAGATATACTGTTAGACAGGGGGAATCAGAGAAATCCAGATCCTGATTTATCTGAGGCCAATGAATCGGAAGAATAAACTTATTAACAGTATTAATAACATTTGTATTAAAGGATATCATAATATTTAATATCCTTTTTTGTTGTGATATGTGGAAAAATTAGAAGATTTGTGGTATATATAATGAACGTAACAACATGGATATACAAAAAAATAATAGGAAAGGAGAAGCTATGAATGAAGAACAGCGGGGATACGAAGAATCCGACATGAATTTTTCCATTATCAAAGATATCAAAAATGGTGGGTTGAGTATCAGATTTGAAGATGGGAGAAAAGTCGCTGAATTTGTATTACCGGAGATAAGCTTGGTGAAGAATGAGGGATTTGAAGAAGAAGAAATAGAAAAATTTATACAATGTCTTAATGAAGAAAAAAAATCTATTATACAGATAAGCGAGTATCATAATAGACGATAATAAAAAACACCCTCTGTGATTTACAGGGGGTATTTTTATGCAAATACTGAATCAGTCAATAGGTGAACTAGCGATACTATTGCAGTCAACGCATAGTGGACTTTATATCCTCAATATAATCCTGATCTATATCCAGAAGAGAAGATACTTGTTCAACTGTCATCGATGTCAGAAGCTTTCTGATCACTTCTCTTTTGCCCATTTCCATGTTCTCGGCGATAGATGATTTCTTGCTTGTGGCAGATGTGTCATTTTTTAATTTAGGGGCAGGATTGGAATCTGAAATCTTCATATTTTTAACTTTTTCATAAGCTTCCTTATCTTCCCGGAGATAATACTTGGCTGTTACTTCGATACTTTTATGATTCATAACAGTAGAGGTCGCAGATATATCTTTTGTCATCATATAATACATTGTTCCAAACGTGGCTCTTAACTTATGAGGGGTTATACCATTCTTTGTTCCCAGAGCCTTGTCAGCGTAATGTTTTACGATCTGTTCTACTCCTCTTGAAGTTATTCTCGTACGTTTAGAACTGATGAATAATGCATCATAATTATCTTCATTAGGAAGAAGGTTGTCTCTTGCGATGTTTATGTATTCAAGAAGGATTTCCTTGATCTCGTCGCTGAATACGACTCTATTGGGATCATTTATATTTTTATTATCAGAGTCGGAATCACCTTTTCTTATTACATTAATGTAATTTAATTCAAACGATATATCGGAACAGTTAATAGCACATAATTCTGAAACACGAAGTCCAGTCCCAAGGAACAAATATAATATTGCTTTATCACGAAGAACCATATAAGGCTTCATCTTATCCCATCTTTTCAGGCAGTTAGGATCTGATTTCTGTATTTTATCGAGTGCAGTCTGATATTCATTTTCGATAGCGTTAAGAAATAAAGCGTATTCGTTTTCTTCCAATACACGTATGGAACTACGAGCCTTCTTTTTAATTTTAGGAATTATAGCCTTTTCAGCCGGATTATGATCGATCATGTCTCTTTTATATAAGAAGTGGAAGAATGATTTGATCGCTATCATTTTTCTTTTTTTAGATGATAGTTCATTATGCTTCAGTTTTTCATGTTCGTCATTCATATCGTATTTATAATCAGATAACCATCCGAGAAAAGCGTCAAAATCAAATCCATTGATTTTCTCAAGGTCTTCTAACTTTACATCTTTTGGAGATGAGAAAATAGGATTATTTATTACCAGATATCTGAAAAAGAGCTGAATGTCACTGATATATTGAAAACGGGTATGTAATGAAACTTGATTGCGACAGTAGTTCTCGTATTGTGAGCAATAATCTGGCAATATTTCTAACATTCGATTTATTTTGGCTTGATGCATAGCTGACTGTTTGTCTTTAAGCTCGATAGTATTATAATCTGCTAACATAGTATACCTCTTTTTGAGTTTGTTATTTCGCATTATTATAATTTTACGAAATGTATCTTATATATTAAATATAGTATAAATAGTTTGGATATGTCAAATTTTACTTTTAATTCGACCATATTATATACAGAGAGAAGAATAAAATAAGGAAGGAGAAAACATGGAAATTAAATGTGAGTTTTGCGGAGCATATATCAACGATACCGATGCGACGTGTCCAAATTGTGGAGCCGTAAATGAACATCATAAAAGAACAGCGGATCATACTCCTCAGACGATAGAAGAATTAAAGCAGTGGTATGAAGACAGGCATCTTCCCCCTTATGATGTGACACGTTTTTATATCGGTGTAAATTATCAAGCTCCAAAAGCATTTGGTATTTATGAAGATAATGGCAAATTTATTGTATATAAAAATAAAGCTGACGGATCCAGAACGATCAGATATCAGGGACGCGATGAAGCATATGCCGTAAATGAGCTGTATCTTAAATTAAAATCCGAAATATTAAATCAGAAATCACATCAAAATTCAGGTTATTCTGAAAGGAGTAATCCAAAAAATAAATCTGGAATAGGCAAAGGTATTCTTGCCATCATGTGTTTTTATCTGTTTGGAGGGATAATTTCATATATTGGTCCGATAGGACTTGTATTATTCATTGCATTAGCAGGTCTTCCATTGATCATATACGCATTTATAGATAAACATGCTAATAAAAGGAAATCTGATAATCCTGGCAAGAAATTCGGAAAGTTTTATATTGTATATCTTGTCGCCCTGATGGCGATTTTAGTCACAGTTACTGCCTATAGGCATACGCCAAGATATTATAAATACGACAATTCGGTTTATTGCTTATATGATGGTGATTATTATGAGTACAATGATTATTCCAATGATTATTCTCCCATAAACAAAGATTATTTGCCGGTTGAGATCGTTAACAATGGTCCGGATTATGAATATGACACCAAAGGATTAACATGGGATAGTGGTTATACTTTTGAAGATAGCGATTATTATGAAGAGAATTTGAGATCTTCTGATAGTTGGGACAGCAGTGATTCTGATAGCAGTTACGATTGGGATAGTGGCTCCGATTGGGACAGCGGAGGATCTGACTGGGATAGTGATTGGTAATTAACGAAAATAGCAACTTCTGTTGCTATTTTTTTATTTGTGGGAATTTTTCTTGCCAATAAATCTATGTTTTTATTAGGTGTTCCAATTTAGGTACATATGAACATGATTTAGAACAGACATAAGATAAAGTTTGTTATACACTCTTAATCAGATTAGACATTTTGTTTTTTATACTAACGAAAGGAGCATTTGATTATGCCTTTTAAAGAAACTATAGGAGAACAGATTAAAACTTTAAGAAAAAGGAAAGATTTTACTCAAGAAGAGTTGGGAGAGGCAATAAACAGTTGTCGTAGTAATATTGCAAAGATCGAAACAGGAAAAAAGGAGCTTACAGTCAGAGAATATATTGATATATGTAAAGCTTTGAAATGCACTCCGGAAGAAATTGCAGAATCACTTTTGAAGATGTCCGGATTTGAGTATTACGTTCATTGTGATGATAAAGAAAATGCTTATGAATGTAATAATGAACTTCTTGATATTCTGAAAAGAGAAATAACTCTTCCCGTAAGAGATATCTATGATTATTTAAAAGCATTAAGACAACTCCCGGTAATTCGCGTGTACTATTCTGATCTTATTCCTACAGTAGAAGATATTTATATTCTTTCTTTATCTTGCGGCTGTGACGGCTCAGAACGGGATATTAGAGATATATTCCTTTATAAGAATAGTACATATTCGTATCTTGAATATGCGGGATTGAAACTTCATTATGATGAATATTTCAAAAATGCTGAAAAATGGGGGATAGGTAAGGATTTTTGGAAAAAGTTTATTATTAACATGTATGGAGTTTTGATATCATCTCCCGAAAAGAAAAAGTTTTATATTGATGATAATTTAGAGTCTTTGTTTAGGGCATCTGTAAAGTATGGAAATTCTCATTATGTGGGAACGGACGGAAAGGTTGATTTAAGTAAAATATTGGATCTTATAGAAGAAGGAGTTCATGGAGTAGTCAGGCTTGAACATGATTATGATATCGTAAAATATCCTCATAGAGATTATTTATCAAAGCATTTAAAAGATGATGCTTTTATAATACGTGGTCATTATAGCATATCAGATATGTTTGTATATTTTAAATATTCTCCATCATATTGTGATGATCTGTTATCAAAATTGTTCCATTTTGAAACATGCGAATATAAAGATTCTGCTGAGGAGTATGCGGAATTCGAAAAGAGATATAGTGGGAAAAAACCTGAGTGGGACGAGAATGAACCGTATAGGAGATATGGAGTGTTGGCTGTTACGCTTCCTGCAGGTGTCGAATTTTACAATTGGTATATAAAAACGTTTTCTGACTATCGCAAAGAAATCGATTGCGGCGAAAATAATCTGTATATGAATATAAATTTGTTGAATTCTTATATAGACGAAGAATTAAAAGGTCATGGAGAGTCGGACATTAAAAATAAAATGGAATGTGCGAATGATACCACAGAAGAATGCGAAAGATTTGAAGATGATATTGAGGAATATGAAGAATTTGATATATCGGATTCTTGTAAAACGTCAAATTCTTTGGTAAACATCTTTAAAAGGAAAGGTAAGAAAAATGATTAAGAAAATATATATATATTATGCGATTGCAATGTGCCTTTTATATGATTATCTACTTCATTGCATAAGTTATAAATATATGAATCGTAGAGCATCGATCGATGAGATTACGAGCGGAGGCTTTATTAATTGTTTTACACATCCTTTTTCATTTGAAGGTGTCCGTTCTGGCGATTGTGTACTTTGTTTTTGTATCATATTAATGTTGTGCTGTTTTATTGTTCTTAAAGGACTGAATAAACGGCCAAAGGTATCCAGTTTAAGTGATAACGGTTGGTTGGCAGAAGAAGAACGTAAAGCATTTTTAAAAAATTACACAGAGCCTTATGGACGTAAAAGAATATCAAATCTTAATCTGGTTTGTGCTAACGATATATATATAGGATTAGATAATAAAATTACCAACATGAATACCAATATTTTAGGAATAGGTGGTTCGGGAAAAGGTAAATCCCATAATTTTGTTATTCCAAATATGTTGAGATGTAATTCAAATTATGTAATAACTGATCCTTCCGGCGAGCTGATGAAGAAGTGTGGTAAATATATGGAAGATCAGGGATACAAAATAAAATGTATCAATGTTCAACGTATTTATGAAAGCAACAGATATAATCCGTTTCACTATATTCGTGAAGAAACAGACGTTTTTATAATGATAGATACCTTTATTAAGAATACCAAGGGAAAAGGAGATAAATGCGGTGAGGATTTTTGGATAAAAGCCGAATCTCTGCTCTTATATGCTGTATGTCTGTATTTATGGCATTGTTGTCCGGAAGAAGAACAGCATTTTGGAAATGTGTTAAAGCTTGTTCATTTAGAAAAGGTATGTTCTGGTGACGAAATATCAGAATTGCATATGTTGTTTAATGATCTGAAAAAGCAGGATCCGGGAAATTTAGCCGTTTCTTTATATGAAGAGTTTTTAAGTGCAGCTGATAAAACTATGTCCAGTATTTTAATCTCTGTATTCACCAGGCTAACAAAGATTGAATCAAAAAAAATACAGTGGCTTATGGAACAAGATGAGCTACAACTTGAAACATTTGCTGATAGTAAACAGGTTTTATTTGTTCGTATCCCAACAGGTGACGATACATTCAATTTTATTGTTTCCATGATGTATTCCCAGCTATTTATGGTTTTGTATGATTATGCAGAAACTACATGTAGTTATGGATATAGGGTTACTGCGAATGGATATCAGACTATAAAAACATTTCAAGCAAAAAACGAAAATGAGTCTGTTATTGCCGAGAAATCTGCTTATTCATACTTAAATAAGATTAAGAAAAGTAAGATTGTTTATGACAAAGAAAAATCGCTTTATGTGATCTGTAATAATGGTCTAGCAATTGATTGGAGAGGAGATAAGGAATCTTGTATAAAAGCCCGGAAGGAATTGATTAAACACGGGAGAGTTGAGAAATGTGGTGATAGATGTCCCAATCATGTCAGAATGATACTTGATGAATTTGCCAACATAGGAAAGATACCTGATTTTGATAATAAACTTTCTACTATTCGTAAGTATGAGATCAGCTGTTGTATCATCTTGCAAAATATTGCGCAGCTTGAGAGAGATTATAAAGATGATTTTGACAGCATTGTTTCAAATTGCGATACAAAGCTCCTTTTAGGCTCTAATGATCTAAAAACGCTTAAATGGTTTAGTGAATTATTGGGCAAAAAAGAGATTACGGTCAGGTCCGAATCGTATCAGAGCAATCATAATGGCTCTGAAAGTTATAGTAAACAGTTGGTTGATCTTATGCCTGTAGAAAATCTACGAAAATTAGAAAAAGACAAATGTATTGTGGTGATGTCTTCACAAAAACCGTTTATAGGCGATAAATACCATACTTTAGAAGATCCTTTGTTTAAAGAGTCTACAAAGACTATAGGCAAACTTGTAATCAGAAAACCTACAAAAGAACAACTTGAACAGGAAAAACCTTTTAGATTAAGAGAATCAACAACGGTTTCAGACAATAATACGTCATCTGATGTTAATGATAGCAGAAAAGTAATAATTGCTCAAAATGAAGCAAGAAAAACTGAATCGCGTTTGGCTAAAGAAGCTCTCGAACATATAGATGATGAAAATAACAATATTGAGGTTTTTGGCGAAGATCTGATGAAAAAATCTTGGTCTTTCTCCTGAATCTAATAATGTTGAAATTAAAGATGCAGTTGAAACATTAGTAAATTTAGCCTATGGAGAAGATGATGACGATGATTTCTCTTATATAGAAGCTTAAGAAGCATTTTTGTCTCAATAAAAACCATATTTATTATATGAAAAGAATTTAATATATGGTAGATAGGAGATAATAATGTATAAGAATCCACTTGAATGTAAACAGAATGTATTTCTTACCGGAGCCGGAGGAACCGGTAAAACTTATGCGATTAATGATTATATAAAGAATCACCCTAATACCCTTCTGTGTGCTTCTACAGGTACGGCAGCAGTTAATATTGGAGGTACGACAGTACACAGGTTATTTTCAGTCCCTGTGCCTGCATATGGGGCTGATCCAAACAAGATAACTCCGTCGCAGTTAAAAGTATTCAGCGACATAGATACTGTCATTATTGACGAAATATCGATGTTGCGTAACGATGCGTTCTCGTTTGCGATGCGAGTATTAAAGAAAGTAGAGGCTTTATATAATAAAAAGATCCGTGTGATAGTATCAGGAGATTTTTCGCAGCTTCCGCCTATCGTTAAATCAACGGAAGAGAAGTATTTTACCAAATACGGCTTTGATAAATCAGGCTTTTGTTTTACTACAAAGGAATGGCAGGAACTTAAATTCAAGGTGATAAATCTGACTGAAGTAAAACGTCAGGCTGATAAAGAATTTATAGAGAAACTGTCAAAAGCAAGAATGGGAGAATCGGGCATCGTAAATTATTTCAATAAGTTTGTTACCGATGAACTTCCGGACGATGCTATTTATCTTTGTGGTACAAACGCAGAGGCTGACAGGATCAATCAGGAATATCTTGAATCGATATCTGCTCCAATGACAGCGTATCAGGCAGTTAAGAGTGGTGTTACCGGTAAAGAATTACCTTGTGATGACATCATACTACTCAAGCCTGGTTGTAAAGTCATGTTCACTGCCAATGATACGATATGGAATGCGGACGGTGAACTGAATCGTGATTTTGGAGATAAAAACGGAACAGGGCGTTATACCAATGGACTTTTCGGAATAGTAAAAGAACTTAATTCTGATTCAGTTGTAGTCGAAACTGAAAATGGAAACGAAATAACTGTCGAAAAGCATAAATGGAGCATTTTTAAATATACTGTTGATAGGACATCGGCTATTCTTAAAAAAGAGGAGTTAGGGTATGTAACCCAGATACCTCTTAAGGTCGCTAAAGCCATTACCATACATAAGAGTCAGGGAAAGACATTCTCAAAGATGATTCTTTCTCCGCAGATATTTGCAGCAGGTCAGTTATATGTGGCTTTGTCCCGTGTAAGAGGGCCAGAAGGTTTATTTATAGCAGAACCAGTAACGACAGAATATCTGAAGATCGATAAGACTGTAAGTAAATTCTATGAGAATGGTTTTAAATGGGAGATTTCTGAATCCCAACTTAAGAAACAAAAAGAGATAGAAAAGAAGCAGGCTGTAAAGAAGAAAACAAAAAGGAAAACGACTGCCAAAAAGACCGGAACTGCAAAAAGTAAAACAGGGACAGTTAAAAAGACTGCTGCCTCCAAAGGCAAGACGTCGTCTACGAAAAAGAAAACAACCTCTATAAAGAAAAAGCCGAGCACTGCTACAAAGAAGTCTACTTCAGTAAAAAAGAAGACTGCCACAGCAAAAAGAAAGACTTCTGCGACTAAACGTACTACTGGTTCAAAGAGCGTGACCAAGAAGGCTACTGCAACACGTAAAGATAAATAATATATTTAGATATGTTTTGTAAATTTGAATATTTAATTAGAGGGAGGATAGAAAAATGATATTTATTTCTTATCAACCTTTGACAAAAAGAGAAGGTGAAGATTTAAATAATGAGAATGTGAATACTGGTGAAGAAAGGTTTGAACCTATATTAGAACGAGATAAAAAATATATCGATTATTTTGGGTATAATCCTTATTGGGCATGTGGTGGAAACAATCATAAAGATATAATTTTACAAAGTATATTTAGTTCACCTAATAACCCTTTTATGTTACATATATTTGAAACAGATGATTACACCAGAATTAACAAAATTAAAAGGGAACAGTGTATAATTCAAGGACAAGGTGATAATTTTTTATCTCAAATAGATGAAAATTGTGATGATATAATGTCTGAGTTTTTAGTTAAATCTCTTTTAAGTGATGCATGTGTTAAGGTTAGTTTAGTGTGGTCTGATTCATATCCAGATATCAGAAAAATAATATTACCATCGCCGACTTGGCTTCCAGACTTTTTTATTGAACAATGGAATGAAGTTATATATAAATTATGTAGAAATGTTCCGCATTATGATGTGATAGATAAATCTGAATTTATAAAAAGAGGAAAATTTACCGAACTCGGATACGAAGCGCACATGATGGTTCGCCGTAATAAATTTATTTGTGAAATGGCTATATTACCGGTATTATTGCAAATAATTTTAAGTAAAAATGAACGTAATAATGGAACTATATCTTTAAATACTTGTTATATATACGAAAATGTATACACATGGCGAGAATTAATGAAATTAGGACAAAGATATTCTTATTTAAATTTAAATCATGAAATAAATGAGGATAATTATAAAGAATTAGTCAATCGGGGAAGACGGTTGATTATTGACGATTTTAATGTATTGACTCCTTTAATGGACGGAATGCAAATATATCCTAACGATACGTGTCCATGTGGTAGCGGGAAAAAATATAAAAAATGTCACGGCAATATTATTTCATCAATTTGAAGAAAGAAAAAAATAACAAAAAGAAAGACGCCCGTAGGCGTCTTTTTTGTACTTATAAGGAGAGTATTTTAAGTTATTGTATATAGTCGAATATACTCATTTGAGCATCTTCGAGCTTGAATCTATCTTCAAGATCAAATATGGTCTTATCGCAGTAAAAAGGTCTGTCGATCCTGCTTTGTAATCCTTTCAGGTATCCCCAGTATTCCGGAAGATTATGATACATATTACGAAGCTCTGACAAGTTCTTATTACCGCAACACCAACATGACACTCTATCAAGGATAGAGTAGAGTTCAACATTTCCCTCAAGCCAGTTCCAACCCTTGTTATAACAGTATTCCAAACAATCCTTTTCAGTCATGTTCCAGTCTACAAGAGGGTAGACTTTGCCGTTTTCATACTTTATCCTGTCAGGTTCATCAGCTGCTATACCAAGGTATTGAGTGTATTCATCGTCGATACTGTCCAGAAACTTCTGAATAAGTTTTATCTTATCCGATGTTCTCCATCTGCAACGACCACCACACCATTCATAGCCATAATGTTCACCTTCTTTAGACTTGTATTTGACAGGTCTGATCAGCATATCAAATAACCAGTTATTATCCGGTTTGATCACAACCAGTTCAGCTCCATAATCACTGATCAATTTACGAGCTTTCTCCATGTTATGATAGATACTCTGATATTCCATTCCTGTGTCAAAGAAAACGACATAATCAAGAGGGCGTTTTTCCTCTATAAGTCTTAACAACAATGCGAGGCTGTCTTTGCCCCAACTTTCACTTAAAATGTATTTCATCACCAACCACACGCATCAAAGATCCGTATGGAAAAATAGTAACCGCCGTAGTCTAATCCTTGTTATTATTTAGTAACGCCAAGCAACAGATATTACGGCGAGAGCCGATTTTAATCTGTCCGTTACAACCGACCCTCCGCTAAATTTTATATATACATTTACTATGCTAGTCTGTATATAACCCTGTCTACAGGGATCTAGGCGATGCTTTCTCCTTTCTTTTTATTAATCATTGTTTGTACCTCCGTTTCTCCTTTATAAGTTCTATACATAGTAAACATGGAAAATACAAACTAAATTAATTATGTATAATCTTGATTATATATAATTTGTAGTATATAATAAATGTGAGGTGACCTATATGTTAAAAATTAAAAACTATTTAGAAGAACATAATATTTCATTATATAAACTGGCTAAAGATGCTAACGTCCCATATCCTACTGTATTTAATATTGTTAATGGAAAAGTTAGTATAGAAAACTGTGCTTATAAAGTTGTAGCTAAAATTTCTAAAACATTAGATATTCCGTTAGAAAAGTTAGTCGATATGTGTGATCAAAATTATCATTTTTATGTTTTTAGAAGTGAACAGATTCATCAGGTGAATAGAAAAGGTTCATTACAGTATTTAATAGATACGTTAAAAAATGATACCATAAGGCATTTGTGGAATGATTCGCAAAAAATCGAAGCTTTATACACGCTGGCAACGATAGATTATATATCAAGAAAAAATAATTTGCCAAAATGTGATAATTATAATGATATTAGAAATCACAAATTAGCAGATGTTTTATATCCGATTGATTTGGAAATAGATTCTGCTTTAAGGAAAAATAATGAATCAAAACAGAAATTGTTAAAAGCATGTGTTCCTGAATATTTGAGTTTTAATATAGCAGAAGAGGATTACTTATGAATAAAGATTCTTTTACAAAAGAAAATATTGATGATTTGTTTAAAGAGCTGGGCAAAGAATTTCGAAAACTTAATGGAAATAAAATGCCGGCTGAAATTGTTGTAGTGGGTGGTGCTGCCATAGTGGCAAAATATGGGTTTAGAGATACTACCACAGATATAGATGCTTTGCTTTATTCTTCATCTGCTATGAAAGAAGCCATAAATAAAGTGGGAGATAAGTATAATTTTTCAAATGGTTGGATAAATCAAGATTTTAAGAAAACATCTTCATATTCGGATCAGATATTATTATATTCGAAACCATACAGGACATTTTCGAATGTTTTGACGGTTAGAATGCTTCCAGATGAATATCTGGTTGCTATGAAATTGGCATCATTTAGAGCATATAAACATGATCGCTCAGATATTATAGGCATTATAAATGAAAGTCATGTATCAGAAGAGAAGATAAGAACGGCGGTTAATAATTTATATGGTAAATGGGGTAATTTATGTAATGCCAATGAAGCAGACCTTTTTCTTAAAGATGTATATAAAAGTGAAAATTTAAAGGAATTATTAGATTCTGTTACAGAAAATGAACAAGACAATTTTAAAATACTGAAAAAAGTGGATAGTGAATATGATAATGTTCTTAATAAAAATAACGTAGATGATGTCATAAAGGCTGCTCAAAAGGCTCAATTAATTGAACGTCTTAAAGATTGTGAAATTTCTTGCCGAGAGAATTCGAAGAAAACAGGATCATTTTCCAAATCGGTTAGTGGTGATTATTTAAATGTGGCTGACTGTATTTGTGATATATTAAAGGAGAAAGATTCATTAAATCTTGATGACTGTATATCAAAATTATCAAAATTTGATAATTCAATATCAAAAAACATTATAGAACGTATAACAAGTAAAAACATTGAAAAGACAAACGATATAGAATTGTAAAAAAAAATAAAAAAGTGTTGACATACCCTACCGAGTAGTATATTATATACATATACACTACTTAGTAGGGTATTTATTATATAAACATATTTAATCTTTTGGAGGTATTAAAATGAATTATTTGGAAGAGAATTTAACAAACGAAGAAGCAAAAAGGTTTAAAGATCTCGTAGACGAAAAGGTTTTTGAAGGTATCGCTGAACATGAATTATGGAGAGCGTTGCCTGTAAACAGATCAAACGATCCAAACCTTCCTACATTAACTGAGTTGTCTGGCGAAAATGAAGAATTGGCGATGCTTATACTCACATCAATAGAAAGGGCTGAAGGAGTGGAGAAGAATTCGTTTATTGAAGAATTTATTTTTGACAATAAAGACGAGAGAGAAGATAAGCTCCAGAGAGCAATGATCCCCGGTTTGATCAAGAATATTCGTAGCAAGAGTGGATTGTCGCAGCGTAGATTTGCAGAAAAATATGATGTAAATATTAAATCTTTGGAAGCTTGGGAATCTGGTCAGAAAAAGATATCAAAGTACACATACCTTTATCTTAAAGGATTGATTGGATCTGAACTGAAATGCGTATCAATGGATAAGAAGTTTACGCTTCCTTTGGATATTCTTAAAATCGATTCACTTGATTTTCTCAAAGAATGTATATGGCAGAATGATGTTATTTTTGTAAGGCATATTGAAGAATGTCTTTGGGAAAAAGAATCGTATGTTATCAAGATCGATAATTCAGAATATATTGAAGACGGAGAAATCGTAAGAGAATGGGAAACAGCTGATTGTCCGGAAGATATTCGTGCTTGTATAAAGGCTGCTATAGATTGTGGCTGTAATATTTTATCGTTTGATGCAGAATGTGAATACAAATCTGACATATATGAAAGACTCGAATCGTGGATTCAGGCTTTATAATAAAGCGTTATATAAAAAATATAAATTTCAGCAGATTATAAAGTTATTTTTGGATATAGTCTGCTGAAACATGTTTTTAAGGAAGGTTTCTAGCAGATTATAGAATAGTAGTAACGTATTCTACAAAAATACACCGGGCTGGATTTACCTAAGCGACATGAGGATTAAAGAGCCTTATTTTTTAGATATTAATAACTTCGCATAACTCAAGTTAAGCGAAATATATATGTGTTATCCAGAGGTGTTACTTTATTCGGAAGTATATTCGGAAGGAAATCAAAATAATTGATATCCTTCCGAAAAATACCAAATTTAACACTTTTATCTAATATCGTACGAATCTTTGTTACCATTATGGTTTGCTTTACTTTTCTGATGATTTTGTAATATTGCATCCTTAATTTTTTCATCTAAAGATTGTTTTGAATTTGTAACCGGATAGACTGGAACGTTTAAAGGTTTTCCTAGTTGATAATTCCTGCATTGTTCAATTCTTTTTTCATATGCAAAACAAACACCTTTTATATGCTGAGTTGTTTCTTTTGTATCCTTTTCATAGAGTTGGATGATAAAACTGACCGGCGGTAATTTTGTCAGATCTATAACAGATGGATCCTTAACCAATGAAATCATTCTTTCAGCAGAATCTGCAAAACCATGTGTATAAAGGTTACTCAATTCAGATATATTTGTAGGTGCTTCAGTATTTGCATACATAGAATCTCCACTATCGTATATAGGTGAAAATCCAATAAATTTAAGAGTTTCTGCGTCTCTTAAAAAACCTATGTTATTAAAATGGCGATCTTTTTGAGACATTATAAAATCAGTAAGTATCATATAATCTAGGTTTCTTGTAATATCTGTGATATTCATTCCATTTTTATCACATACCTTTAAAAGATGATCATAATATGAATCTGTATTGATCTTATCTTCTGATAAAATGAGATCATAGGCCGTTACAAGTTCTTTTGATTCAGATGTGAAACATTTGCAGAAGCAACCGTAATCATATGGTTTATTATTGATCTTTACTAAACTATAATCAGCATAATCACAAACGCCCTGCAACTGATGAATTTTAGAAGCTACTACCTCGTTTATACTTTCGTGGGATTTATTAAATTTATTTCCTTTTACAAGATATCTGTCATCTCCCATTATTACCCACGTTTTTTCCAATCCTCCTTTAAGGGAGCTGTTTGGTGAGTAATGTGGTGTGTCTGTTTGGGGAATATCCCACTCTAATGTATTATCTTTAAATGAATTGCTGTAAAGATTAACGTCTTTCCATTTAAGAGATGAATCTAAAGGTTTTATCCAATAATAATCATTTAAACTTAATCCCAGGTTTTTAAATAAATATTCTTCCGGTATGTTAATATTTTTCGAATGAAGCATTTGAGTAAGATTGTTTCTGCTTAAAGGTATTGCCCTCTCCTGCCACCATTCATAGATCCATGAATTCCTGTTTCTGCTCACGATCGGAGCGTATTCAGGATTTTTCAAATCCTTGTTATATGAGATTATATCTCCTTTATCTGTAAGGGATATTAATGTTATTGGAACATCTTTATTCATTAAATAGTAAGGATAGTGTTTTCCCATTCTTTTTCTTCCTTTTCGCTTACAAGCTCGTCATGTTTCCATTGGGCTAATGTTTTTATATATTCCGTGTTTAAAGCATTTACTTTGCATAAATAATGCAATTGATCATCGAATTTATTATCATATAAATAATATTTTTTATTTTTGACTATTATTTTTCCAAAATTGATATCTTCGCTTGATATTAACAATTGTTCCAAATCATTTATGGATATTTGTAAATGCTCGGCTATTTTCTTAATATATCCATACTGCACTTTATAAATTGACGTTTTCCTATTGAAAAGGTCATTTAATGTGCTATAAGGGATATCTGTGGTACGTGATAAGCTGTTTATACTTATATGTCTTTCTTTTAACATTTGTTTTATATCCATATTATTACCTCTGACTATATTATACCGCTATGGCGGTAATTATTCAATAAAAAATCCCTCGAATTGAGGGACTTTTGAAACAATCAGATGATATTCATTTCTTTTAATTCAAGGAAAATTCTCTCAAGAACCGGTACACAGATTGAATTGCCTGCCAGATGAGAAATCTGCTGATCAGTAATTCCTGCCTTTTTCATACGGTTATAATCATTACGACTATATCCCATGAGCTTTAAATGCTCTGAAGCTGTCAACAGTCTGATCGTTCCGTCAGTGTAGATAGCCTGTCTGGGACTTGTAGTTAATGTCTTGCAATAACCATGTCCGACTCTGCCTCTACGTGTTGCAGAATTAGGGAATTCGACGTTTATAACATCTCCTTCGACTATTTCAGCATATCCCTTCTTTGTGCCTTCTTTTACGGCCATAGAACCGTCAGGAAGCCTAAAGAATATGGATTTTTCAGCAGCACTTAACTTCTTCCTGTCATCACTTAAATCTGTATCCTTATCAAGATATTTTTCAATGTTCTGACACTTAGGTTCCGGATCCGGGAATGTAAACTTTCTGCCTGCAAGGACGTCATTTCTGATGGAAACTGTATATAATCTTGGTCTACTCTGTGGTATTCCGTAATATGCAGCATCTAATACCTCGTAGAAATTTGTATATCCCATCTGTTCCATTGATTCGCAATAATGGTTGAAATGAACCACATGCTTAATCTTCTTTCCATTGCTGATAAGATTTGGGACATTTTCCCAGATAACGACTTTAGGTCTCTCAGTAAGTTTTCTTTCTATAATAGAAAGAGTTTCCTCGTAAAGAATTGACCTTCCGGTATTGATGTTATTCTTTCCGTTCTTGGACCAGTCTTGGCACGGACTTCCATGGATCAAAACGTCAGGTGCGATATCCCACCCTACTACTGACTGAGGTCTGTATCCATTATCAAAAATGGAATTATACGCCAATACGGCATATGGTAGAATCTCTACATAATCAATAGATTTGATCTTTTCTGCTCCGAAAATATTTTCAAGAGCCTTTCTGGGAGCACCGATACCTCCGAAGAGTTCCAATACTTTTAATGTTTCACCCATATTGTATTGTTTCCTTTCTCCAATACTGTTAATTGTTACATAATCAATATAGATGAACTAGATACGAATAAAAAAAAATACTCCCAAGATTATTCTTGAGAGTTTAATGATACTATCGTTTTTATTTAAAAATAAAAAACAGCCTTGAAAAATCAAAGCTGTCTTTAAAACTATTCTGTTCTTAATTTAGGCTCGCGCCCTTCCTCCTCAAGTCTCTCTTCTAACCAGGTTTTAGTTTCATCATCGACGTAAATGAATATGTCGTTATTACATGCTGCACCTATAAGTGCATTAGTCATAAAAAACTCAACATCTGTAGCAACAGAGCCGTCAAGACGTGTCATAACAACACTATCTGCGGATCTAAATACTCTTCCATCAGTGAGTTTATCCAACATCGTGTAAAACACATTTCCCTGCTCCTTTGCATCTACTGCAATAGCGTTAACTATATGAAGATTTCCGCTTGGAGAGAGAACGTAATCAGGTATCTGCCTATCTCCTACTTTGTAGGTAAAGGTCTGATTATTATCCTTGAGAGCTTTAATCTCGTCGCAAATATACATATATTCAATGGTTGTATCGTCATTGAAATATGCAGCGATTATTGCGAATAGTAGGTCGTAACTGTCGATCACATTACCGGAAAACGTTTCTCCGAACTGTGTCTCGATTTCGTTATTCTTGAATACTTCGACATTATCAAAAACATTGATATCATCAATAGATAACTGCCCGACCATATCACCATTGACAACATATGTGTCTTTGGCCACTTTTATCTCAACGAGTTTCATAGTTTTATCCTCCTTTAAACACAATTGCTACTATAATAACATAGGCTATCTTATGACAAATAAAAACAGCCAATCTTTTGATTGACTGCTTTAAACTGAATTATGATTTCCAACCTCTACGGAGCAATTTCCCCGAATGGTCGAATATGCGATAAGCCATTCCAAAATCTTCAGCCAGTTTCTCGGCCTTGCGGATACTTTCGCAATCGATCGGAGTCATTATATATCCCCATTTTGTGTTGAAAATGATAGAACACGGTATTGGTCTTGCCATTATACTACCTCCCTTGATAACTGTTTGCAAACAACAACATCATCGCCTAAAAATACCTGTAAAGTTAATGTTCCTGCCATATCGGGATCACTATCATCTTCTCTGTAAAGACCGATCTCTACCTTTGTATCATCAGATGTTTGTATGATATATCCGGCTTTAGACCATTCTCCTTTAGATATAGATGCGTAATCAGGAAACATTCTTTTAGCTTCAGGATCGATATTGTCGTTATCATCTTCTTCAGTATCAGCCTCGTTTTTGATATTGATACTTGATGCTACATTGATAGCCCAGTTGAGCTTACTTACTCTGGTATCGAAGTTGAGATCATTACTGATATTTGTATCGATCACGCCCATTGTTGAATGGAAATCGTCATTTTCAAACTCTTTCTCATTGCAATGAACTCTCCATGAGTAATAGCGATTGTCATCGCCCGTATCTTCGTATGTAATCTCAAGACTTCTATCATATGGAAGTGTTATCCAGTGCTGTGGCTCTCCGTATCCTGTTTCTGAATTAAATTCATTTGGATCAGACGGAATATTGTCTGCCAAGAGTTCGAGCAACATATCTTCTCTCTTCATCATTAATCCTCCTCGTATTCGTCCATGTCTTCTTCAGCATCGGCTATATCGTGAAGATTAAATCCAAACTCGTTATGAAGCTCTTCTCCTGTGAATCCAAGCCACAACAGATGCTTGATAGTTTCCTGGCAATTCCTACCTGCTGCCTCGTGGTCGATCACTCTGTTGAGCAATTCTTTTGCACGAGTCAATGTCATAGAATTTTGCATTGTTATCCTCCTATTCAGTTTCTACTCCATTTATATTGTTACAAAGATAATATGACTAATCTATTAGACAATAAAAGTGGCCAGTCGTATTGACTGACCATTTATGAATCGTTGGACTATGCGATCTCTTCCCAGAACCTTTCTGTCCGATATTCAGCGACTTCTTCGAAAGGGATACTTAACAGTCTTGCAACATAATTGTCAAATTCTCCCAAGTCGCAATTATAATTTCTGTAAGCATCTGCAAGAATATTGCGAAGGATCGTGCTTAACGCTCTTTCAATGTGATCAGTTATGAACTTATCTACATCAAAATAATCCTTTAATTCATCGATAGCATCTGCTACATATTTTTCATGACTTTTTATCCACTCTTCATGAGGTGTGATATCTTTGAGATATTCTTCTTTAGTCATAAATCCTCCTATCATATACACTCCGGTTATAATTGTTACGTTTAAAATATGAGGTATAGTAATATGAATAATCACATATCAATTATTTTTGCACAAAAAAATAGAATAGCCTTTAAGCTATTCTTTGAAGATGATCTACAATGGAGCTTTCAATCCATATTGCACCATGTAAGCGGTAAAGTTCACTACTATGATATAAGCGGTAGTGATTATTAAGAAACCCGCTATCGCTTTTTCCAAAATGCTCAAATGTCGCTTTGAGCAGTATAACAAGGTGATAAATGCTACGATTATCCAGAAGGCAAATGAATTATTCACCAACTCTATGGCATAACGAATTGATACTGCCCAACAATAAACCATATCCTATCCCTCCTTTTGTTTTTATGATATTAAAAACATATCTAAAATAAAAGAGAATAGTCTATAAGAAGATTTTTTTGCACAAAAAAAATAGGACAGCCCGAAGACTATCCTTTTAAAGAACTAGATATGTCATGGGATCAATCACCCCATAATGTATCTTTGCTGCTGTAGCAATAGACCACAGCATATAAACACCCACCGTTGTTACTACGATGAATGCGAACCTTTTTATACGGTTCTTTACGCACATTAAGAATATAATTATATTCATTAGTGCCCAGATCCAGAAGAATGTTGATTCTCCTGTTATTTCTGTGGCATATATGAGTGATTGTGCCCATCCCATCATATTCTTTTCCTCCTTTTGGTTTTTCTATTGTATTTATTAATATGACGTATTAAAAGCAATATAAAAAACCCTCTTGCGAGGGTTCTTTAAGACTAAACACCAAGGTCGAATGTCAGCTGTGGATTCTTTTCTGCGATCTTTTCACTTGGATAATCTTCAAGAGTAAAATCATCGATAGTGATATCCCAGAATGATTTATTACCGGCATTAAGAACAAGTCTGGGAGAACAGCCGTCAACAGGACTTCTGCGAATTATCTCTTTCGCCTGTTCTACATGTCTGTCATATACCTGAACATTTTCAATGAAGTGTGTGAAAATACCTGGCATGAAATTACATTCATGGCAGATCATAAGCATGAGCGCTATATACTGGATCTCATTTATGGCGCAGCTTACTTCGTAGTCTGAAGAACGCTGATTCATGAGCATATCCATGTATAATTTACCGTCTTTACCTCTGTGGACATTACAGATAAACTCGTAACAACAGGGATTTAAACCCTTTGTTGTGCCACCCGTTTCATCGGAAAAATCATCTTTCTGCCACAAGCTTACGATATGACGCCTTCCGAACGGATCTTCTTTAAGTCCGTCAAGAAGTTCGTTTATCATGTTGTGCTTTCTTACTGTTTCTCCGTATCTGCAACCGATAGTTCCGTCTCCGATATCCCATTTGTCCCAGTATTTGATTCCCATTTCATGAAGATCTGAAATCTTGTTGGACTGTTTCTGATAAATCCATAGTATTTCTTTTACAGCAGATTTCCACGCTATAGGTCTGAGCGTTTCTATCGGGCATTCTCCTGCTCCTATATCATACTGCTGCATCTTATGATTGATACTGTACGTGTGTGCCGGTGCTCCGTCTGAAGCATATTTCGGTCTTGGATTCTCGTCGAGAGTTCCATTTCTTAAAATCTCTTCGAGCATTGTCTTGTGATATACATCACCTTTAGTCATTTTATATCCTCCTTTTGAATCAATTTTACATGATTAATATGTAATATGGACAGAAAAATAAAAAACACGCCATAGCGACGTGTTTTTGTTTATTTAGTTGTTGTCTGAATCGGGTGAAAGGTTGTAATCGATAGCGACCATGCCCGTCATAAACAGGGCTGCAACCATTGTTACTATCATAATCTTTAACAACATCATAAAAGACCTCCTCTTCTGGTGTTTGTTACATATTAAGTATGCTTAAAATCAGAGGTTATAACTTTATCTCTCTTTCTCATCACGATCGATATTATAAAGTCTTTTGTTTGTTCTGTTTTCTTTGCTTATAGCAATGGCCTCGGCGATCCTTTTCTCAAGAGGAGTTCTCTTATCCGGTTCTTTTTCTTCTTCAACAACCTTTGTTCTTGCGCCTATGTCCTGCTCTCTTGCTTCTCCTAACTTTTCCTGACAAGCGCAGAATTCTGAAGAAAACATATTGGCATCAAGGGCAGAATATATTTTTGCACCTTCTTTTAACTCACATTCTATAGAATCTATTGTTTTTGGTATAAAGATCGTATCTGCTTCTTTTATATCATCAGTTATAACGCCGTTACCGGCTTCTATATAGGCATCTATAACTTCTTTCATAGACGGTATGGTACAATGCTCTATTGCATATATTTCAGTAAGCGTACGAGTTTTTTGATCATCACACATGATGTTTGTGCCAAGAGCGTTTCCGCCGGCTTTATCAACCCAGACATATTGATCTTTTTCAACATTATATAAGAATGTGGTCTCATTGGTCGCGTGAGCATTAAGTTTGATAGGATATTCTATCTGTGTAGGCTCTATTGTTTCCCCAAGAAATGTTATATGACCATCTCCCTGTTCATCAAAACCTCTTCCATGAATATCAGAAGATCTTGCATATTCGAGGGAGCCTTCCTTTTCCATAAAGATCACCTGTACACCATCTTTAGCCTGGTCAAATGGAGCTGAAAAACCACGTACGTTAAAGCCTACATAAGTAGCACCCATTTCTTTTAATATATTTTTATCCAAAATGCAGATTTCAGATGCTCCGTTAGGTGCAGTTACGTAATCTCCGGAATGCACTCCCCATGCCTCCTTGAGGCTTCCGTAATAAAGATTTCCGATATTTTCGTAGTCTTTGTTATATACGTCTGCAGATACGTCTATGTCTACATCTCTTCCGGTCCAGTTAGCACCTATAGCCATAAGGTTCTTGCCTTCTTTGCCGTTTATTGCACTGTATTTAGTCAGTACGGCTCCACCGGAAGCATTCCTTATATCACGTTTGGGCGCTTTAAAATCATCAAGTTGAGGATCTATATAAACCTTGCCTAACTCTTTTGTGTCTTTAAGGCAAGCCGTTAGAGATGTTCTTATGTTTTCCTTAAGTGTTTCCTGAACTTCTTTAGGAACTAAATCTTTATAAGCATTTTCTTTTGCCTGTGTATCACCATTAGGCTTTGTAAAGACTCTGAGTTCTGAAGAATATCTTTCATCTATTACATGTTCAAGTTCCAACAGTGCTACCGGAGGTATCTTGTTTGTCAAAATTGCTTCTTTTGCAAAGAGCTTTGTATCAGCAATAAGTTTATTTTCGTTTTGAATCGCATCATCTACATATGAGAGATGATGTCTCATATACAATCCTGGGAAGGACGATGCCAATGATGCCATTCGTGATAATGCATCTGAATATAGTTCGGGAGTTAATGTTGATTTCTTTTTAAGATTCTCCCACGCTTCTTCAAACTGGCGCTCTACGCTCTTTATAGGATGCCCCTGTTCATCGGTCTTATCGCCATGATAGAGCTTTTGAAATGCAACGTTTGTACGTGCGGGATTAGGATTTTTGCAATCTATATGTCTTGCAAAATACTTCCATGTTTCCTCTTTAGGTCTTGTCCATATATCTTCAAATAAATGAGGACAGTTTGACAACATCTCACGGACCAACTTCTTTTCTGAATTAGAAAGATGAAAGCGAAGGTTGCCACTTAGATCTATGTTATTGTTAGTACCTTTTTTATTTGAAAGGTAAGCAGCATAACGCATAACGTCAGGAGCATCTTTAAACCACTCTCTTATATTGATAAGATTATTGCTTGCACAGATATCTCCTACCTTTACATAATTTTCCTTACTTGTAAAGGGAGTTGGATCCATTACTATAGATTTCATATCTTCAGGGAAAAGTTTAGCATATTCTCTTATCTCTAACTCCTGCTGTTTGCTGATACCCATAGAATGAACACTATTAAACATCATTGTTGCCAATTCATCAGCTGATGATGCCACTAATAACTTCTTTTCTGTGGGATATTCTTCTACAAAAGGTAATCTAACCTTCTTTTCTTCAGGAACAAGTTCATCATGTAAATCCATTCCGAAGTAATAATATCCGGAGTAATATGTCAAAGAATTAAGGTACAGATCTACTTCACTTAATCTCATCACCTGCTCGGGAAAGTTAGGATAAAACAGATCATTCTTTTTAAAGTTTTCTATGCCGGTATAGCTGTTGACATTATCGACAAAATCTTCCCATAATACTGCGAGCTGGTTTTTATTAAGTGTTGACAATTTATCCATTGTTTCGGTGTCAACTATATATCCGTATGAAGCGAGATTCACACTTATGGCAACAGCGAGTGCCTTGTTTGTTCCGACTTCTTCTGTTCCTTCAGGCACTATGATCTTTTGTTGTCTCATTAATACCTTGTTTGCAAATTCAAGCTGGTCACGGTCAAGATTTTGATAATTTGATACCATTTTTATTCCTCCTATATTTTTATTTATTACACTAATCTTAACGATTGAATCGAAAACATAAAAACAGCGCCCCAGATTGTTAGGGGCGCCATGCTTGCAAAGCCTTGAGCAAAAATAGTAATTGCGCGATACCCTTATAGGTATGCGCTATTGTTGTTCACATACAGTAGAACGCTCAAGATGACTGCAATTACTCCCCAAGCGCAAGTCAAATAAAATTTTCAAAGGCATTTGTAAACAGTAGAACGACTTGCATAACGGGAAATTCTCCGTCGGAATTTTCCAACAATATCAGTATGAAAAAAATAAGAGAAAATAAATCGCAGTTTTTATGAGTTAAATTAAAAACAATAAGGTAGTGGCTTAAACCCTATAGGGTATCGGTTTTTAACCTATAGGGTGGTGGTTAATTCCCCACAGGGTTGTGGGTTTAACCTTATAGGGTAGTGGGTTTAACCTACTACCCTTTTTTTTTATTGATTTACATGCTTGAGTAAATATTCTCTGATAAAACAAAACCCTGCCCAACCTTCTTCATTAAAAAAGACGTCTACATTATAACCGGCAGGTATCGTAAATGAAAGTGGTTCACCTTTATGACCTTCGCTTAAGAAATCTACGACAATTGTTACATCTGGACGCATTTTTATAGCGTCCCTTATTACAGTATTAAATGAAATCCAATGTGTAGTAGATATATTGATTGTTGCGCCTGGGCCTGCATTTAATATTTTATTGGCTGAATTGATTATAAAGGCTGACTGTCCAGTCAGAGGCATGCTATAGATTACGGCTCCACATTTGCAGACATAAGCCATCTCGCCGTCTGAATCTTCTGTTGGTTCCTTTACTGTCTCCCATTCATAACTATGTATATGGGTGGTTTCGGCAGGTGAATTAACAGCTGCTGTATTAACAACTGCACTTGTTTTAGGAACAGGAGGTTTGATCGCAAACTTCAGATCGGCATAATTATCATCACCGGAATCATAAACCCTTAATGTCGCACTGTCTGTTGCAGTAGTTGGGGTTCCTTTTATGGTCACCGACTTTTCATAAGATGTAACTTCTAATCCATCTCCGTTTTCGATTCCCCCATCAAGTGACACGTCTCCGACAAAATCCAAAGTTGTTGATTGCTCATAATACTCTCCTACCGTAGCATCTGCCATGTTTACTGTGATGCTACTCGCATATACACCCATAGACGAACATAAGAATGATAATGTGATGATGAGTGACATAATAGTTGTTTTTAATCTGTTTTTCTTCATTTTCATTTTTTCTCCTTATAAGGTTTTTATTATTTATGTAACATATTATCCTCTGTAGCCTACTCTTCGTCGATGTATCAACTCAGATATGAAATGAGCGTCCAAACCATGCACTATTGGCACATCTGTTACTTGAGCCCAAAATTCGTTCCAATAATGGTATTTATCTCGTTTTGATGATTCATTTTGTTCCAACACAACATTGTTCAATTTAGCTGCTTCTATAACTTGATCGGCTACTTTTTGCATATTATCTGTCCATACTTTCTGCCTTCTAAATATCCTATCTGGATGGGCAACTACAGAAAAATAACCGCTCTCAATTCCCTGTTTTTCTGCTTCTCCTAGAGCTATATATTCATCATTATTTAGTTTTTCTTTATCCCATGAAAAAGTATAACCTGTCTCAGTTTCAGCCATATGTTGGCCCAGCATAAGTATCTCTATATTAGGGTTATCACACAAATATTTATAATAACCATCTTTATCAAATTTTGGGAAATACTCTATTTCTAAACCTATATGTACAGCAATTTTAGTGTCATATTTAATTTTTAATGAGCTCAATGTACTTATATATTCATTTAATTGACAGTAATCCATCCGATTTCCAAATGGATCTCCAGGAAAAGGAGCATGATCAGTAAACCAAATTCCTTTTGCACCGATACTAAGAGCAGCTTTTATATATTCTTCGTCTGACACGTTTTCAGCGTGCCCACACCTGTATGTATGCACATGGAAGCAATCATTATTTGATATGTTCATTATTTAACCTTTCTTTGTCTAAAGAAGATTGAAGTAATAATATTTTCTCCCTAATAAACTGTTCGCTGTATTCTTGATATTTATTATTCCAATTTGATAAATTTAGTTCTCGACGAAGAATATCTGAAGCTTTTTCATTCTTTTCATTTGGATATAAAACAACTCCATCACGATCGAAAATCGTTATATTGTCAAAACATTTCTTATTTTCAATCCAAGTTAGGTTGTCTGCTATTCTATTTACTGTGCTATTATAAATATCAATTGGAACCAAACGAGGTACTAACCCTTGTTCTTTTAATATCTTAGCTCTAGTAATAGTAGAACACCAAGATTTTTCAGCGTCGCATGCTACCACCATTAGATCCGGATTATACCCTCTACCCTTTAAATATTCACATGTTTTAACTGGCACTTCAGGATTTCTTAAAGTGCCCTCTATAATGAGATTATATCCCTTATTTCCAAGCTCTGATATAAGTGCTTCTGTTATTTTATTACAAAACGACTGCGTTCGTTCTGCATAGTTTTCCAAATCATATTTAATAATATTATCATGATTAGGATGAAAGATTCGATATTCGTCACCATTTATTGCGATATAATTTGTTAAATCTTCTCGCATTTTATAAAATCTTGACTTACCAGAACCAGGTTGACCACCCAAAATAATTGTACACTTATCTTCGTTAGGGTCCTCGTTAAGCATTCTTCCTTGAATGAGACTTTCTTTAATCTTTTGATACACATTTCGAAATTCTTCTTTTGTTACAATGTCGGCGTAATCTGAATAACACATATTAAAATTCCCTACTTAAATAATTGACTTTTTATCATAGCTGCTTTTGCCGATGTTAAAAGGTCTTCCCACTTTGCAAAATGCATTTCATCTATGTATATGCGAGAAAGCATTCTCGCATCAGTTAACTGTTGATCTATTTTCACAAGTTCATCATTTACACATTCGGGATATTTTCCTTTAAATTTAGTTATTTTAGCCTGCATATCATTTATTAGTTCTGTATATATTTCCGCTTTTAAAAAATTATCATCTGTCTGCATTCTGTTTTTCTTCATAATATTTACCTCACTGGACTAACAATTCTTTACTATAAATATTATACCTTATTTTTTAATAGTATGTATGACGACTGATACTTCATGATTACCACATACGTATACCGGAGGGATCCAGTTTGTACGTATTTCTGCTCTTCCGACTCCAACATGATATCTCTGCCAGTGAGCACGTCTTACATGCGGTCTTATTGGCTTTCTTGAGGCATTATTTATATTCTTGGTATTTTCCTTGGCTACGTAGTCTAAAGCCTCTTTTTGAGCCAATTTAATAGCCTTACCATAGCGTACGCCTACGTCCCACATCATTATTTCTGAAAACTTATTCTTTATTGCTGAAGACGGCTTATATGTGTTCTTTGTAATCGGACTTTCGCTTATATCTCCCGAATCGACTGACAAGAACATTAATACCTGCATTATTGCTATAACGACCTCTGTTCTATGGTCTTCTTCTTTCATTGTTTTAAGTTCGGTAAAATCCATGTATGGACTATGGTTTCTTGCTACAAAATCAGTCTTGGGAAGTCCATTAAAATCTGCTTCAAGTTCATTCAACTGTTCAAAATTGTACTCTCCATAATAACTGAATATCGTAAACTCATTGGTTACCATATAAGTAGCTATCGTGACCAGTCTTCCTACAGTTTCTATATGAACAAAAGCCCCCATAAATGGATCGATATTTTCCACATCTGATAAGTCAAAATACATATCTTTTGACGGCATATGTGTTAATGCATCAAACGTGCAGCTTAATTTTTGTGTGTATTTGATCTCATGAAAGAAATCATTATCGATCTTATATACCAATTTATATTTAGTCCATTCTCGCAAACATGGACATTCTCCCATATAATCCTGCCATTCGGTTCTTCTCATTTTAAGATCACTCATCTTAACACCACTGAGAAGTGCTCGATTTGCTCTTTTGTCGTATAAACAAAAATCATTGAGAGCTTTATATCTTCCGTTATAATTCGGATTGAAAAAATCCCTTGAGAATATAAACTGAAGATATTCCTCAGCTGTGTAATCGGCAGGTATAAGACCGCAGTTTACCTGATGTTCGTAATAATCATCAAAAGTCTCATTTGTACGCATAGCGTCTATCATTTCAAGAGGAAAATATTTTGCCATTTATACACTCCTATTCACGTCAATGGTAAATTTTGTGCCAGACTGCAATTCCGTTTTAATCATATCCAGTTCATTTATAGACATGAGTAAGCCCATAAAAGATTCTGAATCACTTAATCCTGCTGCCATATGAGATAATCGAGATCTGATGTAATTGATCATGCCATATGGATTTTTTGTATTTATATCTGTTTTTGAAATGTCATGCGTATGATTTTGGCTAGAAATATCCCAAGTTGCTTGATAAATCATGTGTGTTTCAAAGTTGAAGACCATCTTAAAGTGCCCTGTTTTCCCATGATGTCCTATTAACTCACAAGTGATTATGTTATTATAACCGGTTATATCTGAATATGTAGGATTTGCAATTACTGCATTTTTATCTGTATCGTATTTGATATCTGCTATCTCAAAGTGTACAGTTTTTAGCTCAAGAAACGCCTTGCAATATGGCAGAATATTATCGCTTGGTATTTTGTAAGATCTCCATAAACAGCCATTTATTGCAATACATTCATCTATATGTTCATACATTGATGCGTAAATATTATTCATTAAAGTTTTCCCTCTTTATATGTACGAAAATGTCGCCATTATCTCCGGTTGTTACGTCTCCATACTTATGCATGAAAAGCCATACGAGATCCACGTTTAATTCTTTTGCGATTCTTTTTTGTTGTTTCGAGCGAGGGAGAAAGTCTTCCATTTTCATATTTTCGAATAGCAGAATCGTCCATGCCGATAAGTCGTCCAAGTTCGGCTTGTGTTAAACCCTTTTGAGTTCGCATCTGCTTGATTTTATCGCCTAATGTCATAACCTATCCCTCTTTCAATACGGCTGCATTATTCCATGCCTGTATCGCTCTTTCTCTTGTTTTGAATCCAGAGTTGTCATCATGTCTTTGAGCCGTTCCGCAGTAACCGCATTCGATCCAATACATGCGCCTGCTGGGAGTCCCATTTCTATATCTGCTCTTTACTGTTATCTTGTCGCCTATTTTCTTGCAATATGGACATGCGTTTAATTCAGTCCATTTTTTAATTGGTGCTCCACAGTGCGGACATGACTCATGTATTCCATGAACATAGATACCTTCGCAGTATTCACAAGAGTCTTCTTGAGGCTTTTCTTCATCTGTAGGACATCTTAATGCTTTACTCTTTTTAACGTCTCCGATAAGGGATATAGCAAGGCCACCAAAATATCCTACCGGAATCCCTATAAATATCAATATGAACAACAATGCTCCGCTAGGTATTGAAAACTTCATTATCTTCGGAGATATTGTTAATAATCCGTTGATAAATGCATCTGATATTGAGTATTTTGTACGGGCCATTAACTGTTTTTGAACAACATCGTTAAACTGGCTTGTGAATTGAGCATCAAGAATCCGATCTGTGTCGTTTCCCTGCATTCCTTCCCAGTACCAATCGTCGAAATCCTGATGTGACGACATTTCATCATACGGTGTTAAGATAACGTCCGCAGGATTTTCCATGTTTGTGGAATACATAAACAGCCAGTGTCTCTCATCTTCGAATCTGTTGACGTACAGATCATAAGCATATTGTGACGGATTGTAATAATAGTCTTTCCATTCGGTATTGTCTACCGTTATCAGTGCCGGAGTTATACCCGTCTTTTCTTGGAAATCTTCAAAAACGCTCATTAGGCGAATTTCTTCTCTTTCGCTTAAGACATCGATATTATCTTCTATTATGATCTGCGTATCATAGTCTAGGCTTAATTTATGTGGTATGTGACACATAGTTTTAATCGCAGGCATTGTTGCGATTAGCCATATGAGTGCCATTATACCTAGAAATATTATCGCCGCTACCGGTGAGTCTACTTTTGAATTACTGTAATAATATTTGGGTTTTCCATGACTGTAATAGACATAACGATGAGTGCCGGGGTGATATGTGTTATAAACGTGGCTTCGACTGCTCGAATGTCCCGAGCCATGTGAAGAACCTCCGCCAAAGCTTCCACCACTGCTTCCACCGCTGTGAGAACCGCCTCCACTAGAATGTGGCATATTTATTCCTCCTATCGAATGCTATTGATTCTACTTTTGAATTTATTTTTGATATTTATCTTTTACGATAAATTCGCATTTTAACTGTACATCTACGTTAAGCGCGTCAAAAAGTTTGTTTAACATATCTAATTTAGGGCTTCTTGCGTTGTTTTCGTACATTTGAATTCTATTTGCATTTAAACCTACAAGTTCACCAAGTTCTGTTTGGGATAAACCTCTTGATTTTCGTATCTGTCTGATCAGTGAACCATATTCTATATTTTTGCCATTACTGTATGGATTTAATAACATGGATTATCCCTTTTTATATTCTCTAACCATTCCTCTATAAACCCTTTTATGTCTGAAGTTTCATAGTCGTTGGTGTTGTGTTTATAGAGTTTCTTATTGTAACAATGCTGCGCTATCGATGTATTACATATTGCCATATCATCGGATACCACAGTCCATATATGATCTGCAAATTCAAATTCCTCGCCAGGAACCATTTTGAAAAGTTTGAGGTTTGATATTATCAGTACCGGTCTAACGTTGCATATCGTGTTTACGAATTCCTCGCCATAACCTCGTTCATTATCTTCCGATACCGTAAATACCACTCTTTCATTATCTCCATGTGAACGGAGCCAGTATGAAAAATGTACATGAGGAATGTGTTTCTTGTACTGTTCATATTCTTCGATACTTAAAAGTTTGATCCCTGTAACATCGATATCTATTTCTTTGGAGATTTTTATTATATGTTTTGCTTTCATGTTCAACGCCCGTTATCTTTTCTTTAAATTACCGCTAGATGTTTTGTACCATTCCTCCATTTCACATTCATAAAATGTTGTGAAATCACAGGATATCATTTCCGCCTGATAATAATTCTTTAAAAAATCTCTCAAATTCTGAGAAATTCCATCAGCGTGATGAAATTGCGTTAAAATGTATCTTACAAGGCAATTTGGGCATATTTTTAGGTCTCTTGTCTTCATCTTGCCATATGATATTATCAAGTGTTAATTTTACGAGAGCTCTACTTTTTGAAGGAGAAAGTAAACCATTGGGGCAATACCTTTCATATAGGGTTGTTGGCTTGTTTTCTCCAATCTCGGTGTTGAAGTATGTTTGACAAAACAAATAAAATTGAGAAGAATTGAATTTCCACTGTCTTTTATTCTTTCCTTTCCCGTACGTCAAAATATGTTCATCAAAATTTCTTTCCATGCGACCTCCTTTTTGATCCTTTTATAACCTTATTATATTTGTTAATATGAGGGCTACACCGATTCCATATAATACGAATGAAGTGATGTACCCCAAGAAACTCTTGGATTTTATCTTGAGTAGTGATATAGGCTTTAGCCATAAAGGAAATAGCCACTTAATACCACCGCTTGTAAATGTATCTTGGATCAGATGTATCATATAACCCATAATCCATGCTTTCATCGTATAGTCCGGTAAGAGAATGCTTTTGGTCGATATGATGTGTATGAGCCAACATGTAAGTCCTAAAAACAGAGGTGTATGTGTTATAGACCTATGTTTAAGAAACAGTCTTGTTATAAAAGACGATATCTTGAGTTTTTGAGCGATCTTTGAATTCTTTACATCGATATCCGGAAATATTGACGCTACCGTGCATATTGCGGTAAATCCTGCTACTGTCGAAGGTTCATTGAATGTCAGACAGGCAGCAGTGATACCCATTGTGAATCCAAGTGATATATGTTGTGTTCCGGTCATGAAACTATCTCCTTATAAATAAGTATGTAAGAAATAAAAATGTTTTTAATTTTTTGTGCAAAAAAAACAGATGGTATTAACCACCTGTTTTTGTTTTGTTACCTTAATCCTTGACACCTTTGAACATTGATATGGTCTTTGAAGTGATCCTGCGGGCAACTTCAATGCCTTTATTATCATTGTTCTTAACGGAAACGAGCATATCGTTCCATTTTACAAAGCCTTCACCATTAAGAAATTCTGTTCTCTTATTGTTGGGAATGCAACCGCCATATGACATATCGTCGAGGAAATTCAGTATCTGACGATTGTTGAGCTTTGCTGCATAAGCATCGGGTTCTACATTCTTGAATCGATTCTTTACGTAATACATTATCGCAGCATCTACTTTTTTCTTCAAAGCAGGCTGAGATGTCTTTCTTATCGATACAAGTTCTCTGAATCCTTTTTCATTTTCTTTAGGATCGGAAGTCATTACTATGTCAAGAGGTTTCTTTCCTGCATATGCGCCGTCTTCGATAGTGATTATTGGCTCCGGTGCAGGTTGTTTTGTCTGTTTGGGCGGTTCGGGCTTCTTCTCTTCTTTGATCTCGGGAACTTCTTCTTTCGGCAGGGGCTCTGCTTTTGAGTCTTCTTCCTTAAATACTGTAACCTTTAATGATTCAGTGATCACTTTGCTTATCACTTCTTCTATGACTGCGGGATCTTCTCCTTCAATCGTGAGGACTACCCTTTCGCCGTCGCGAAATATTTTTGTTGATAACATAAACCTTTCCTCCTTGTTTTAATCGTTATAAAGATAGTATGGCATATTTTTATATAAATAATGCCCCTCCCGTTAAGAAGGGGCACTGTATAGATTACATTATTACTTGGCTGCCTTAGGCATGCTAGGGTAGAGAACGTTGCCTTTTTCGTCCATGAACAAGATGAAGTAGTCGTCTGTATTTGATGTAAATTCGTACTTTTCTGTCTTGTATTCATATTCGAATGAATCGTGGTTTCCGTATGTTGCTCTCTTTGGAGTTATTGTAAGGTAAAGGCTCTTGTCTGTATAGTAGTTGTTGTCGTATACGTTGAATATTATCGTTCCGTCATCAGACTTCTGATAGTCATATACTACAACCGCATGAGCGCCTGTCTCGTCTCCGAGTCCGCATATGAGTATCTTTCCCTCGTCCATTTCCTTTAATACTTCTTCAAGACCGGGATAATAATCATTTGACACTCCCTTTTCGCAGTAATGGCACTTCTTCTTTATAATGTCATTACCCTCTTTCCAATAACAACCTGCCATTTTGATGAATTCAGCCTCACCCTCTGTTCTAGGAGTGATGATCAATGTCTCATCTGTTATTCTATCTCTGACGAACTTTTCATTCTTATAGTCGTTTAAGCCCTTATCGAATAGTGTGTTATTCTCTTCAGCACTTAAATCCCACTTGATGAGTCCGTAATCGCCACCGTACTTATATGAGTCTGCAATAGGTACTGAACCCGTATTGAAAACTTTTGTTGTGAGCATTGATACTCCCATGCATGTTCCTTGAGGAGATATCTTTGTAGCGAAGTTTCCGAATGGAAGTGTATCTTCGTTGAAATCGAACTTATCGGCTATGAGTTTCTTATTTGCCTGATATCTGACCTGCTGACCAGATGAGTAATCGAATTCGAAGCTTCTTGTATCATCGTATGTATAATAACAATATGTAAGCCACTGATAGAACGGCTGATTCTTTACATCGCCTTCAAATCTGTGCTCTCCGCTTACGTCTGCAACTTCGTATCCATTGACCAGTAATGAGTATTTCTCATCAGATACGGCTTCTACTGCTTCACTGTCTACTGTGAAAGGGCCCCACTGAGGTCTGAAACTGTACATATAGTTGAGAGAGTCTAGCATTCTCTGAATTGCTTTCTCGTTCTTTGCAGGATCTCCACAGTCTACGTAGTATATCTTTGCATTGTTCTGCTTGTGTAAGAGTGATGCACATATCCAACCAAGAGCAGGTCTGCATCTTACTACTACCTTTACGTCTACGTTATCTGTTGCTTCCTCGGCAGTTGTATATACGAGGTAGTTAAGGTCTGTAAGTATATTCTTTGCATTGCCATTGCTTACGCCCTTGCCTCTGCTTACTACATATACGTAGTTCATTTCATTGAAGTCAAGTTCTGCTTTGGTAGAAAGTACGTTGGTATCCTTGTTTACCTTGAAGTCAAGCTTATCTACATCGTTTCCTATTCCGCTTATGTATAATGCAAGGTCACCGATCGTAACTTCATCGTTTACAATGTCTGAAACATCAATGTCTAATGAGCCACCGTAGTTGTATATCTTATATGCCTTGTAGACATTCAGATTACCGAGTGATGATTCCGGTACGCTTCTTAAGTCCATGCTCTCGACTACTGCGAACATTTCCTCGATTGTCTTTGCTGCGAGTGAAACTTCTGGACAATCATTAAATTCATAAGATATGTTACCAGTGTATTCATACTGGGTATTGATATCCATGTTGTTGTCTACCTTGTACTTGTCAGTATAAAAGTCTCCTGATGTAGACATCTTTGTAGGATCTGAATGATAGACGTTTATTTCGTCATCATCTGAAAGTCCGTCATGATCGCTGTCTACTACGTTAGGATCGAGTCCCATCTGCAGCTTATCGTACTTTGACATTCCATCAATTTCGGACATTTCCTGTTTTAGTGTTCCCTCGAAATCTTCGATTGTAACCTCCACATCATTGAATGTTATAAGTTCACGACCGAAGCCGAGTTTATCGCTTATTACCGGATAGGATACATATACTATCCCCGCCAAAATGGCTATTGAAATGATTAGTTTAATAAGTTTCTTCATGTTACTGTGCCCCCTAATAAAAGGTAACTATTTTCTTTGCTTCATTAATAATATGGATTATTTTTGATAGAGTGAAAAATTTTGTGCAAAAATTTTGTTACCGACGCGTTTTATGTGCTGATATCATTATACCATATTATTGATATTTACACATAAATAGTAGCGTTTTGCATGTTTATGGTTGTGGTAATAATATATTTTTATTTCGTAACAATAATAACCGGAGAATAAATATTTGGAGGTAAGAATTATGGCATTCGAATGGGCAAAAGATATGGCATCTTCTGATGAACTTATCGATGAAGTTTTAGCCGCTGTCGAGAATGATGAAGTCAGTGTTTCAATGAAGATCGCTAACGAGATCATTGGAGATGAAGACGATGAATCAGACAGGCTTTTAATGGCATATAAATGTGCTACTGATGAGCAAAAATGTGCCATTGACGGAACTCTTGTTAATCTGACAGGCTGGTCATTGAGACACATTCTTGAAGACCTTCTTGGCAAACCTATTACGGAATAACCAGGTATTAAAAGTGCGATCTAAAAGGTCGCATTTTTTTGTTTCATTTACAATTGACATTTTTTTACTTATTTCGTTTGAAGTTGGAAAGAAATGTAGGATATGTTTCATTTGAAGTTGGAAAAATTGCCTTGTTTTAGATAGAAATTTAAATATTTCATTTGAAGTTGGAATATGTATGTGTTTGAATCATGTAGAATTCGAAACAAATTATATCGAAAAATAAGAAAAAGCCCCGTAAATACGGGACTTTTCTTTTAATTGAATGAATGAACATATGAACAAGTATTTACATACTCTTCCTATCTGCTATCTCAGACATCTTGTGATCCGCAAGTCTTGATGAACCGTGGATTCTTGAATAAGCGAGATAACCGTTCATCCTGTCTATCTTTGTAAGATTTCTGCTTCCGCATACAGGACATACATCCATCTCAAGTTCCTGATGTCCGCAGTCGTCACAGTAAGCAAGTGACATGTTTACACCTTCGTAGAATCCCATGGCCATTGCTCTTCTGATAAGAGCCTTGATAGCATTAAGATTATAATCTACTGGATACCTTACATACTGTATCTTACCGCCATTACACTTCTCCCAGAAACGATATTCAATATCCTGCTTTTCAGTAGGAGTGATATTTTCTGAAACGTGACAATGGAAACTGTTTGATACGTATGTCTTGTCAGATACCTTAGGTATTATACCATACTTGCTTCTGATCTGTGTAACCTGTGCACCGCAAAGGTTTTCAGCAGGAGTTCCGTATATAGCATACAGTCTGCTGTCCTCTTCCTTAAATTCGTTGACTTTCTCGTTGATGTGTGTGAGTACATCAAGTGCAAACTGACCATCTTCTACCAAGCTTGTATTGTTGTAAACTTCCTGAAGTTCATTCAGTGCTGTAATTCCAAATGATGCTGTGGCAGCTTTAAGAATAGGTGCTATGTTATCTGAAGGCTGTAAGTGTCCTCCAAGGAAACCACCCTCGCAATACGCAAGAGGGTTAGTGCTTGCACGCATTTCACCGAGGTAGTCATACGTCCTCAAGTGCAGTTTTCTTATCAGCTCAAGATAGTAATCAAGAAGTTCATAGAAATCCTTTGATTCATTCTTAGCCTTAAGGTAGATCAACGGGAGGTTCAAAGAAACAGCTCCTATATTAAATCTACCAACGAATACCGGTGTATCTGTCTCATCAGCCTTGTACATACCACCCTTTTCCCACCAAGGAGAAAGGAATGCTCTGCAGCCCATAGGTGAGATTACCTTACCGTACTGTTTGTACATAGATGCGATATATCCTTCGCCTGTCAATGACAGCCAATCGGGATACATGGTCTTTGATGAACACTTAACTCCGGCTTCAAATACGTCCTCAAGCTCTCCGCCGGGACCATGAAGTTTTTCATCATAAAGAAATACAAGTTTAGGGAACAATACAGGCTTTTTCTTGCCTTTCTTGCCCTGTCCTTCCATTCTCACTTTAAGTGCGGCCTTTGAAATCATTTTACCGAATTTTGTTGTTGAAAGACCGAAGGTTATTGTGATGAATGGGTAATCGCCTCTACTTGAAGCTACAGTATTAAACTTGTATTCCCAGCCCTGAAATCCCTGTTCGAGTTCTCTCTGAACATCTTCAAGAGCTAGAGCTTCTGCATCTTCGCGATCCATCTTGCACCTGTTAGTATACTTTGAAACTAACATATCGTATGATTTCTGAGCATACTTATCAAGAACCTTGTCTATTTCGGGAAGCGTGAATCCGCCATACTGTTGGCTTGCTGCACTTAAGACTATATCGCCTATAACATCATAAGCGGTATCTGCAGTCTTAGGTTCATTGTACCAGATGTTGCCCATTTCAAATCCGCCAGTGAGGACTGTTTCTATATCGAACAGACAACAGTTCATTGTATCTCTTCTGGCATTCATATCATGGACATATATTGTTCCTTCATCGATCGCCTTCTTCTCTTCTTCTGATAGAAATACACGCTTATAAAGCATCTTTCCTAACTCGTTAAGAGTAAGACTTCTCTTTGTTGAAACAAGCGCTGAATCAGCGTTGGCGTTTTCCTTGTCCCCTATATAGAGGATTTTATTTGCCTTTTCATAAAGGTCTTCTCCGAAATCTTTTGACCATTCGTTCTTCCAATTTCGGTAATCCCTGTATGACTTCGCAACTTTAGGATTGACCATATCCAGTGCTGACTCTACATAATTATGCATGTCTGATACGGGAATCTCGGTCTTTCCTGATCTTTCAATTCGCTTTTCAACGAATTCGATGATATCTGCCTTCTCATCTTCTGAAAATGTATATCCTACCCTTTCTGAAGATTTTGATACAGCTGATATTATCTTATCGGCTTCAAATTTCTGTAATGAGCCGTCCTTTTTGATGATGTTGATGACATTCTTCTTCTTTGCCATTATCACTCACTCCTTTCAATGATTTTTCCGGCTTCGATACTCTTCTTTACATCAATGATCCTCTGGTTCGAAGAACCTCTCCAAAGAACCTTTTTGTAAAGATTTATATCCTGACGCCTTGTTTCACACTCAAACCTTCCGTCTATAAGAATATCTATATCCTTAAGATAAGGCAGTTCGAATGCATTGCCTTCTGCATCTTCCAACTGGAAGTCGTCGTTGAGTACATAACCTGTATATACCCAAACATCTTTGCCAGGGTGCTTTGTCTTGATCGTATTGATCATTTCGCCGATCTTTTCCCTGTTTGCCGGGTGAAGAGGATCTCCACCGGAGAATGTAGCGCCCTGTGTCCATGGCTTATCAAGCCACTCCCAGAACTCTGCTTCTTCCCATTCGGTCAAAGGAACACCGACGTTTTCGTCCCATGTGATGGGATTCTGGCACTCCTTGCAGTGATGTATGCAGCCTGAAACCCACAAAACTACCCTCAGGCCGTCGCCGTTAACCATATCATCGTGAGTGATGTTATGGTAGTTAATAATTCTTGCCATTTAATTTTACCTCCTATTCAATTCAATCTCCTTTTCTTGACATTAGATACTAATAATATGATTTAAATTTGATAACTTAATATGTGTTTTTGAAACTTTTTGGTCAAAAATCATAAAATTCTTGCACAAAAAAACATTTTTTATTTTATTTAATTCATACTGTTAATATAAAAATCTTTTTTAGGAGGCATTATGGACATCGAATTATGCAACATATTTGAGTATGAAGGCATGCTCCTTGGTCGTGATGCCAGATATAAACTGTCTTTTACCGGAAGTGAAAAGGATAAGTACACCGAATTTGGGAACATCTGGCGTTATGCGATCACTCATCTTCTTAAATGGACACCCCAGACAGCAGTCCAGTTTTTGAATGCTGAAATTATCAGGGGATTAAAACTTGAGCCTACTTATAAGAAGATCGGAGTTAATCCGAAAGGTATCACTGATTATCGCATTGTTCTTCAGTATGTATTCCCTAATGACATTCATTATTCGGTAAAAGATGATGTGTTACGTGAATACAGAAGGGCTACGAAACAGGGAGAATTTGCTAACGCAAAGGGGGATTATCGTATTCCCAAGAACTTTTTTACTGACGATTATGGGATTGAAAAGGCTGCTATCCTGCTCAACTATATAATCGACAATTATATGTCTGATTATAGTATAGATGAGCTTTATCAGCATTTTTCGAAGCGCAATATCGGTAAATGGCTGAAAGAAAAGAAACTTGATGTTCCTTTGAATGTTATATATGGAAGTCCGCTTGAATATCTTCATAGCGCATTGCCGGTAGCTAAAAGGGATAATTTTTTCTATTACAACAAGAAGTTGGCTGATGAATGTGATAGAATAATAGCAGAAATGGAAACCGAAGAACAGGAAGGTGAACAGGAGGATTAAGTATGAAAGGTTCGGCGTCAGGTTGGAACGGTCTTTGGTGGCATCCGGAATATGGAAACTTCTCTTCTGCTCCGATAGATGTCAGTTTATTGCCTAAAAGTGGCAAGATAAGGATCTGTGTTAAGAAGAATCCTAACTATAATAATGGAAGGAATCAGGCTCCGAACTATCTTTACAGCATAAAGGGAGCCGGAAGCGCATCTTCGGGTGAAGATAAGAAAGATTTTTCAGCAAATGATTTCATTGAAAAGATAAATATGTTGTCTGATGAGGACATGAAGATTCTCGATGAGATCGTAAACAGATTATTGAAATGATATGTTTAAAAAGAGCCATGAATCATGGTTCTTTTTTTTGTGCAAAAATTTTAATAGATAAGTTATTTTATGATATATACATCATTTTTTAATTGTAGTTAATGTTGGAAAGGAGAAAAATATGAGAGCTACATTAGATATCAAATTTAACAGACCTCTTGAAGAGTTGGGAAGTAAAGATTATATCTCCCCGGGATCTTATACTATCGTTTTAAAAGATGGTACGAAAAAGCGGTTTGATTTTGAATCTTCTAGCGCAGGCAGAGATATAGATGATCCTTCCATCTATGAGGCAGATCTCAAAGGTATCGATGAGACTTATGAAGACGGAGATTCTCTTACGATCGAAGATATAAAGAATATCGATCATTTTGAAGAGATTTTTATCGGGTATTCCGATGAAACCGGTGAAAACAGACCTCTTGATGTTGCAGAAGTTCTTTACTTCTGTTTTTCAGATTTTGACGAAAATGATAATTATGTCTGTGTTGAAGTGCCCAAGGAGAAAATGAATGTTGACTGCGTCTATATTGATCCTTTTATTTAAGATCTGGAGGTTGTTAAATGAAAAGAGCGGTGATATTAAACAGTTGGATTCGCCGAAATATCATTATGCGTCTGACTGATAATGCTGCGATCAAAGTCTTTGGCCTTGTTGGCGGTATCAAGTATATGCTTGGTCTTGCTAAAGAGGGAGTGGACTTTATATGATTTAATGTAAAATTGAATATTAAAAAATACCCTCACTTTTGTGGGGGTATTTTTATATTTAAACAGCGCAGTAAGTACACAACTGATGGTTGGGGAATATATTTGGTTTGTTAATTGTGAACAACACTTAAAATATAGTGCTAGTTTATTGTTTGCAAAAAGCTCTGATACTACACCGCCCTGTTTAAATCGTTTAATTATATTATAAGTATGTATTATATAGAATGAAAAACCACCTTATTCGGTGAAAAATAAGGTGGTTGTAAAACAGATGCCGAGGCGTTTAGCGACTATTTGTTTTTCTCATATTCGTTAGGTTTATTGTTATTTATAGGTAACAAGCATCTGCTTTTTTCATTTTTATTTGAATAACCCTTTTAACCAAGGGAATATTCCTGTCTGAACCGGCACATATCCCATTATCATGATAGACTGTGCTTCACTGTTGATATCCTTATGTTGAGCAATAAGTCCACCGTCGGGTGCTCTTAACTCTTCGAATACAACGAGTGTAGTTCCTGCCTTGATATTCGATGCGTTGAATGTGAACTTAACAGTTATCGTTCCCTCTGTTGAGCCATGGAATGATACTACTGACTTAACTTCATTTCCGTTCGCATCTAAATAAGGCTGTCCGGTCGCTTTATTCATCAGAATTCCTTCCAATGTATAATCATATGCCGGATTACAGTAACCACTGTAGTTAACTGTATCGATGATCGTTATCTCACCGGTTCCTGCAACTGCAAACTTCTGACCGTTTACCTTTGCTTCTGTGTACATGAATTTAGGTACTTCAACAGAAGGTTCCGGATCCGGTTCAGGTTCGGGTGTAGGCTCTGGATTCTTCTTATATACTGCTTTGAGTGTTATATCTGCAGTAACAGGGGCTGTGAAGTCGTAATTTGAACCACCCATAGTCCATGCTACGAATGTATATCCACTCTTGCTAGGAGAACCAGGATTTGTAGCCTTATCTCCGTCCGCTATTGTCTGTGCAGGATAAGCAGTTCCACCGTCTGAATCGAACGTTACCGTATGAGTTATAGGAGCGTCTTTCCATTTAGCATACAGTGTAAAGCTTGATGTTACCGGATCTGTAAAGTCGTATAGTGTAACGTATGAGGCTTCCTTATACCAACCGTCAAATACATACAATGCTTTTGTAGGAGATGTAGGTATTGTTGCTGTATCTCCGTCCGGTACTGCCTGTGGAGCGACTGCGCTACCACCGACAGAATCGAATGTTACTGTATAAAGAGGTTTCCATCTTGCATATAATGTCATGTCAGCATATACAGGTGTTGAGAAGTTGTACTCAGTTGTCAATCCCGGATCAGAACACCAATGTTCAAATACGAAGTCTGTCTTTGTAGGATCGGCAGGTTTTGTTACTGTATCACCTTCATGTACCAACTGTCCTGCTACTGTAGAACCACCGTTACTGTCGAATGTTATCTCATAATACCAACCATAGTACATAATGAATATTGAGTAATCATCATTTTCGAAAGTAGCCTTGTTTGTTTCCCTATTGTATTCTATATCAAGTTTTGTAACTTCGTCGTTGTGTATCCTGTATACTGATACATCGCTGATTCTTACGTTTGAAGCGTTGTTTGAGGCTGTTCCTGCGTCGTCATTTCCAAATGTATCTGCGATTACAGTATTCATATCGATACTTGCTGTCAGAGGTTTCTGTGTATGAGTAAGCGTTTCCTGCTCAAGAATATCAGTTGCCTCTGCATCTGTAGATATCTTCTTGTCTATTCCGATATCAAATGCTACAGAATGCTTATGTTCTTCTTCTGACGGTAATTCTCTTGTATGGTCACCGACTGCTTCTTCATAAGGAACATCACTTACAGTCATCGTTGCTGTCCAGTAGTTGTTTGTATCGGTATATTCGTCATCAATGTCTGTATGGAACGCTTCTTTTACATTATCCATTGTGTCGTCCCATGTGATTCCAAGATTTGTATTCTTGGTGAGACGTTTCTGATAAACCATTTCTCCATGCCACAATGCGGTAAGCGTTATATCCTGTGTTACAGCTGAACTGAAGTCATATTCCTGCGTAGGATCATTGAGATACCATCTTACAAAATCTCTTGATGTCTGTGTAGGATCGGAAGGTCTTGTTGCACTAGAGCCATATTCTACGCTCTGTGATGCCACATCTGTTCCACCATTACTGTCAAATGTTACTGTGTGCTTTACAAGTGTCCATTTAGCCGTAAGAGTTATATCATCTGTGATCTTTGTGTTTGCAAAGTCAAATTCTGTATCTTCATCATTAAGATACCATCTTACGAAGTTGTAATGAGCATATGAAGGATCTGCAGGTTTTGTTGCATAGTTCTCATATTCTATGCTCTGTGATGCAACTGCGCTGCCACCATTACTGTTAAATGTAACAGTATAGTGATTTGTATCGTATCCTGCATACAATGTCATAGCACTTGATACAGAAGCTGTGAAGTCGTATTCCGTTGTAAGTTCTTCGTCTGTATACCACTTTCTGAATGTATGTCCTGTCAACAACGGATCCGTAGGTCTTGTTACGTATGAACCATGATCTACGTGCTGTGCATCTATCGGAGTTCCTCCATTTGATTCAAATGTTATTGTATAATTGTTCAGGCTCCAATCAGCATACAATATGATATTGCTTTCGAGAAGAGTATCGAAATTATACTCTGTTGTCAATCCTTCGTCTGAACACCATCTTACAAATGCATGTCCGGTCTTTGTAGGATCAGCAGGTTTATCTGCTTTTGAACCATGATCCTTTAACTGTGAATCTACTGCTGTACCACCATTTGATACAAATGTTACAGAATACTTATTGAGCTGCCAACCTGCGTACAATATCTTGTCTTCTGTTATTTCTGTATCGAAACTGAATTCCTGTGTACAATCTTCATCTGAATACCACTTATCAAATGCATTTCCTGTTAATATAGGATCCGTAGGTTTTGTTGCCTTGCCCAGATAATTAACAGTCTGTGAAGGAACTGTAGAACCGCCTTTGCTGTCGAATGTGACTGTATACTGATTAACAGTGTATCCTGCATATAATGTAGTGTTATCCTCTATTGGAGTATTGAAATCAAATTCGTCCGTAAGACCAATATTGCTGTACCACTTACTGAATGTATGTCCTGTTTTCGTAGGATCAGCAGGTTTTGTTGCCTTGCCAAGATAATCTACATGTTGAGATGCGATAGGGGTTCCACCGTTACTCTCAAATAAAACCGTATAATTATTCTTATTCCAACCTGCATAAAGTGTAACTGTGTTATACATATGGTTTATATAGTTGGTGATAGGATCATTGAAATCAAATGGTCCGGACAGATCATATGAACCGTCTGATAACGGAGTTTCTCCGCCGTACAGATACCACTTGTCAAAAGTATATCCTGTTCTTGTAGGATCGGCAGGCTTTGTTGCTTTTCCTGTGTAACTTACTGTCTGATCATCTACAGATGAGCCACCCAATGTTACGAATTTGACTGTGTAATTTCTTTCATTCCAATCAGCATATATTGTCAGATCGTCTGTTACAGGAGTTGAGAAACTATATACATTTTCAAGCTCTGGCTCTGTATACCAGTTTGCTAAACTGTATCCTTGTCTTGTTGTAGCGTTAGGAGCCAATGCAAATGTCTGACCATATGTTACAGTGATAGGATCTATAGCAGAACCACCATTTGTTACAAATGATACTGTGTAGTCATTTATGCTCCAAGCTGCATATAATATCTTATCACCCGTTATCTCGGTATTAAAATCATATTCCTGTGTACAGTCTTCATCTGAACACCATTTAACAAATGCATGTCCCAGTTTTGTAGGATTCGGAGTAGGCTTTGTTGCCTTACCAAGATAATTAACGGTCTGTGAATCTACTGCCGTACCACCCTTACTGTTAAATGTAACTGAATACTGATTTGTAGTATATCCCGCATATAATGTGATATCTTCCTCTATTGGAGTATCAAAATCATACTCGTCTGTAAGACCGACATTACTATACCATTTGCTAAATGTATGTCCTGTCTTTGTAGGATCAGCGGGCTGTGTCGCTTTGTCTAAATAATCTATATGCTGTTCGGCTATTGCTGTTCCACCGTTTGATTCAAATGTTACTGTATAGTTGTTCTTGCTCCATGCAGCATAAAGTGTCTTATCAGCTGTTACCGGAGTTGTGAAATCATACTCAACAGTCGCATTTGTATCTGAACACCACTTACTGAAGGTATGACCGGTCTTTGTAGGATTTGGTGTAGGCTTTGTTGCGACACCTTCATCTGCTATTGTCTGCGGATCTACTGCTGTACCACCTTTGCTATCGAAAGTCACTTCATGGAACCAACCGTAATACATCAAGAAGTATGAATAATCATCGTTCTCAAATGTTGCGGTCATATCGCTTTCGTTATAATCAACATCAACTTCTGTTACTGTATTATTGTGTATTCTATAAATGGATACATCACTTAAAACAGCGTTATCCGGAAGTACACTTGCCATATCGATGCTGATAGATAGAGGACTTCCTGTATGAGTCATATCTTTAGACTTTAAGATATTTGTTTCGTTAGCATCATCAGCGATAGTCTTTTTAATAGAAATATCAAATACTGCAAGATTCTTTGTCTCGCTTACATCAGGAAGCTGATCTTCGGGTACGTTTTCTGTTGCCTCATCATAATCTGCATCATTTATTGTCATAGAAGCGGTCCAGACTGTGTTCTTATCTTCATACTCGGCCTCGAATGTGGCAGCAGTACTTCCTGCTCCGGATCCGGTAGTAAATGCAGTCTTAACGTCATCTATATCGTCATTCCATGTGAAACTGAGATTTGTACCGTCCTGTATCAGTTTCTTCTGATATGTCATCTCTCCGCTCCACAAGGCGTTAAGAGTTATATCTGTCGTTATAGGTGTCGAAAAATCAAATGCTGTATCTTCATCATCGAGATACCAGTATTCAAAATCCTGATAATCTTTTGTCGGAGCGGGATCCGGTTCTGTTGCCGTTTCTCCGTCGCTGACAGTCTGATTGTCTACAGAAGAACCTCCATTACTGTTGAATGTTACTGTATGAGAACCGCCGAGAGGGGCTACTCTGATATAAATAGTTTTTATACCCTCAAATCTTGCATAACTGGGCACATTATCTCCCCAATCTTGCACATCTCCTTCAGTTATTTCGATTATTTGATAACCCGTCACATCATCTTCAACAGGCATTCTTGTTGCAAATGTAGAAGCAGATGATATAGGGGATGAGTCTAATTTGGTTTTTGACTCTATGTAATGATTACCATTGGAATCTTCTTCAATAGGGCTCTCATGCATATAGAAATCAGACCCGGCATATACACAGTAATCAACTGGCTGAATATATGATTTTGTATATGGATTTTCTGCGTCGGCAGGCTTGTAATAAATAACTTCGGATATCTTTCCTGCGCTATAATCGCCATAATCAGGACCATATAATTTGAAATTTACAGGAAGTCCGCTAGTTGTGTCGGTAAAATATATATATGAGTTTGTATCGTCGAAACTGTTATACTCTAACAGATTATATCTTTCATGAAAATTCCAATCTTCGTCATAATATGATGTTTCAAGCTCAATGGTTGCATTTGACCATTCATCTATATTATCACTTTTAAATTTGTATTGGTTCATGCTAGAATCAGTCAAAACTGTATTGTCGGGAAGTGTCATTCTTATATCCCATGCACTTGCACTGGCACTCATGGGTTCCATAGAAGATGAGAATATTGCGCAGTCCCATATAATATCGTTTTGAGGATCATACCCTTTATATATGACTGAATTTGGAGCAAGAACATCTCCTACTTGCAGATCAGTCAAAAAAGCAGAATTAAGCATTGTGGTACTTGTTGGAACATATACGGGAGACAATATAGGGAATGTCACTGTAATATATTTTGAAGTATCAGTATCCAAATGGTTAAGTGTACCACTGCTTGATGTTTCGGAATAATTTACTATACCAAAAGATAGTGTAAGTGCTTTATTTGCTCCACTATTTGCGAATTCATATTCATCATAAAACAAATCAGCAAACGACATTGTGTTGGTCATGTTATGACCATCTCTGGCGTTGAACGCATCTTGAGAATAAAAGGTATCGTATCCATAATTATCTGTAGAGTAATATTTTGCACCCACAAATGGATCGGCAGAATACATATCTACAGTCATATCTGTCATGCCTGGATAGTCCAAGAAATCAAAAGATGAAGAATTTCCATTGAGCGTACTCTGTTTTATAGCGTATCTGGGTGAGCCAGTTCTCGCTTCGATAACATTCGTTTCGATCAGTCTATTGAATACAAGCTCGGTAAAAGGATTTATGACACAATAACAGTAAAGTACATTTCCACTATCGTAACTTTGCCATATATCGTCATAATTGTTAGCAAGAACGTAATCTATTGCTTCGTTAAATTCTGTCCATTGCAAAGATTTTAAGTCATTAACGAATAAGTTAAATTCTGCCTCGGCCCGTTCTTTACCTGAACCATCTTGATAATAAGGGTTCCATGAATGACCATATGACAGATAACTCTCACTTGAAGACGTAGAATCTTCCCATTTTGAATATACTGTACTTCTGTTCCAATTTGATACTGAAGTTAATTGTATATCTTTAGAAGCCATACAATTTTGTGCAAAATATAGTGCTCTTGCAAAACTTTTATATGTATCATTGTTGTGAGCTTCTATATTTTGATGAGTTGTCCAACCTTCTCCCGTGGCTATATTGGGCAGAAAATTATTTCTAAAAAATGGCAATATTAAAGTGCCATTATCAGCCACATAAGGATCAGCTGTGCTGTATTTACCACCATCTCCATAATACATATTGTCGCTATGCTTTTCTGTTATAGCATAATCATAAGGTATGTTGTCAGCATATGCCGGTATAACTGATGAAAAAATCATTATACCCGCCAATGCGCATGTCAATGATCTTTTGAGACGTGTTAATATTTCTCTCATTCTTCCTTTCCCTCCGTTGTCGCGTCTATTGAGTCTTTTATCTTCTTGTATTCTTCCCCGTCATAAGCATCTATTATATCTACAACCTGTTGGCTGCGCTCTATCTTATAGCCACGTTTGAGCATATATTCGAGCCTTTCCATCACTTTGGAGTGATTTATTAAAAGCCTTGCCAGGTTGATATCTTCTCCCTCAATGTCAAAATCCACAGGATCAAGATTTGAAAGTATCATGCCCAGTGAATCATTGAATGCATGGTCGAAACCTTCTAAAAACTTCTTATCATCTTCTTTGAGATATTTGATGTTGTAAGTGGTGTCTTTTTCGACATCGGGTAGATGTACAAAGTCCATAGATATAGTTATCCCTTCAAAAAAGCATAATTTGCATAACTTCATATATAAGTATGGTGGAAATTAAAAAGAAAATTGCTGTTTTTAGTCCTAAAGTAACATAAAAATAGCGCATTTTTACTGCTTTCCAATTTGCTATAAAAATGGGGATAATGGCAAAATTTTGTGCAAAAAAAATATAACCACCTCATTTTAAGATGGTTATATTGATGATCGGTTGTGTTAATTTGGAGATTTTGTTATCTCTTTTGGCTCTTTTTGTTTCTTTCTCTCTTCTTTTGGTGTAAACACAAAGAATTTTATTGGCGAAGTGATGATTATTCCAAATGCGATCAAAGTTCCCATTAATGCATGATATGTAAAAGCAAAATGTCCGCCGGAATGTCCGCTTAAAACAGCATATCTTATTATGGGGATCATCGTTATTATAAAGAAGTAATAATTTGTTCTACAGTAACTACCCATTATATATATAATAAACAGGCTAAATAACAGTATTGCGATCCACATTCCAAGGGAATCCATTAATCTCACACTCATCAGATTCATTCCTATCGCTTCTATCGGAGAATATTCACTTGATATCTTTTCGATAAGTTTCTGATTTGATATTGTCATATCATTGCCGGAACATATCAGTAAAAGGTAATTAGTCCCCATTGATAATATATATCCGCTTCCCCAGTTTATACATGTTAGAAGAAATGATCTGATATTGATGTCTTCGTGTACACTTATGTCTATGATCAGAGGTAATGTGAGCGTTAATGTTTCAAATGTAAGGAAATCAAAGTATGCAACACACATTCCTATGATGAAATACATCAGATATCTATTCTTTATTTCTTTTTTTAAACAGATATATACTGAGAATCCTAATGCGATAGCCATGCAAAACATATATTCAAGACATTTGATGACTATATTGAAATATGTCATGTATGCCATTAATGGAATGATCAATGCCAGAATGTAATGCTTTCTTATTATCAATGATACTGATAATAATGTAAGTAAAGCAATGACTATGATGGCCATTATCGTCGTTATTCCTTTTTGATCTGTGATGACGAGTAATGGTCTTATCACAGCCGCATAGCCATGCCAGTATCTTCCGTAATGAACTACAGAATTCGCATGTTCTACAAAAACTACCGGATTGATAACAGATGACTCGGGCAACCCTAATTCATAGGAAAGGTCTATCATGACTTCGTCAGCTGCAACATCTATAAATGTTGAAAAATTATTTGTTTCCGTGAGTCTGTAAAGTGGATACTTCCCCTGTATAGCATTTTCTCTACCGGAATAGGCATTGTTTTTTAAAATGCTCTGCGGGATACATGAAACAAGGAACAGGGCCAGCAAAAAGGCCGCTATCGCAATAATATACGTCTTTAGATAAGTTAATGTCGTCTCTTTCATACTTCCCCTTATTTGAAGTATTCAACCGCCTGCATAAGATCACTTGCAAGAGTGTTTAATGTTGTGGTTCCTGCTGATACTTCTTCTACATTTGAAAGAACACTTTCCGTACTTGCCGTTACTTCTTCGTTTGTTGCGCTTGTCTCTTCAGAGATAGCACTTAAATCACTTACGGCATTAGTGATAGTTTCTTTTATGCTCTCAAGCTTTCTTGTTACGTCAGTTACTGCTGATATTTCTTCTACTGACGCCTTGATGTTTGCATCAAGAAGAGTGAATTTATCCTGTGTTGTGGCAAGTAATTCTTTTTCTTCATCGATGTATTTCTTAACAGAGCCGGTCTGATCTACGCATTCTTTAGACTGAACAGCAATAGCTGAAACGATGTTCTTTATCTCGTCAGCCGATTCATTACTCTGTGCTGCAAGTTTTCCTATCTCATCTGCAACGACCGCAAATCCTTTTCCTGCTTCCCCTGCCCTTGCTGCCTCAATTGATGCATTGAGAGCAAGAAGATTTGTCTGACTTGCTATATCATTGATAAGTCCGACCATTTCTTCTATCTTGACGATAGAATTGTTTGTCTCATTGATCTTGGATATGATACCGTCTATTGCCTCAGAAGACTTTACTGATGATTCAACTACGCTCTCTATGCACTCTGCTGCCTCTTTATTGGCATCATTCATTGTAGATGCACTTGAGGACAGTTTGTCTACGCTCTGTGTAGTATCGCCCATGATCGCGTTCATGTCATTCATTTCATTTGCAATGTTCTGTACGTTTTCTGCCATAGAAAATGTTGTCTGCGATAGATTCTCCATTGAATCAGATATTTCCTTTGTGGCTGATGATGTATCATTTGCCAAAACAGAGGTCTGCTGAACAGTTGATGCAAGTGTAGATGCGGAATCTCTTATTTTTGCTATGGATTCGTTTAAAACAGCTGAAAGTTTATGCGATGAATCCAAAAGCATATTTGTTTCTTTGATTATGCTATGAGCTTCAATATGTGTATTGGTATCACCGTTTGCTAATGATTCCATGCCGACTGCGACGCTCTTAAGAGGAGTGGACATCTTCTTTGCGATCCATAATGATATCAATAGATAGAAAATAAGGATTCCCATGCTTACACCTATAACAACACCGATTATATTATGTTCAGCGTTCTGTATCGGAATTGCCTGTTTTCCTGCAAAAGCCATGCCGACTACTTCTCCGTTACCATTTTTCATGGGAAGGTAATATACGTAATAATCTATATCATTGATAACGATATCTGATGAGTAAAAATCCTTGCCGGCACTTACGGCTTCCCAGACTTCTGGAGATGCTTTTGTTCCTTCTATTCTGTTTCCGGTATTTTTATCGAATATTGTCGTTATGAAACGCTCATCATATTTGAATATCGTGAAATCTATACCGGTCTGTTGCATATCATCGATATATGAATGATCGTAAGAGATAAATCCGTCTGTGAGGTCGTTGTCATTTACAAGGTCATACTCGTAATATTTCTGTAATCCGGTACATGCGGTGACCAGTTCTTCGTATGTGCTCGTTTCAAGATTTTTGACCATAATTTTTGCTGAGATTATGGTAAATGCTATGGCTCCTGTAATCAAAGGTATCAATGCAAATAATAACAATACCAAATTAAGATTAAGAAGTTTTTTCTTTGCTTCCATGGTTCTTTCCTCTTTCCTTGAACATATAATTTATGATCCTGAATCCGTCCCTTAATGTATTTAAGTGTGACGGCCCATTTCTTTTGTCTTTATGCAGGGTTATAGGTACTTCAGATATCCTGTATCCTGCTTTTTGCGATTTAAATATCATTTCTGTGGCAAACTCCATTCCTTCTGTTGAAAGATTAAGTTTCTTTATCTTTTCTGTGTTAAATCCTCTTAGGCCACAGTTAAAATCATTTATATTGCTTCCGGACAGATATCTGCCCAGAGAACTTAACAAAGGGTTTCCTATATATTTATGAGACCATGTCATCGCCCCTTTATTGATATGTCCTCCGAAACGATCACCTATCACAAGGTCATCTCCGCCTCTGAGTTTTATCATAAAGGGAGTGAGTTTAACAAAATCATAACTCATGTCGGAATCGCCCATGATTATGTATCTTCCTTTTGCTTCGTTTATGCCTCTTTTTAACGCATTTCCATAGCCTTGATTTTCTTCTACAACAACACGCACACCCATATATGAAGCTGCTTCTAAAGAATTATCTGTACTGCCATTGTCAACAACAAGTATTTCTGCATCTATCTCATTTTTCTTGATGAATTCTGCTGCCAGTGAAATACATTCTGTTATTGTTCTTTCTTCATTCAAACATGGCATTAAGATTGTCAATTCTTTTTCCATAAGCACTCCTGGGTGTGCGTAAGATTTAAATATTACTGGAAGTATTTTGCTACATCATTATCAAATACCAGTTCCTTCGGAGGCTTGTACTGTTTGCCTCTGTGTTCTGTGTTGTACTTACCCATTTTCTGAACATCTTCACTACATTCTTCAAACATGAGTGAATCATCTGTAACACTTGACGGGATAACGGGTGTTGATTCCAATGATCTGCACTTGTAGAACATTCTTGAACAGTTCTTTACACTGCTTGGAATCTCAGGCGCTTCCTTAAGTGAGAAGCAGTTTTCAAACATACTCTGACAGTTTTCAACGCCTGCGGGTATATCCGGTGCATTTTTGAGGTTTCTGCAACCTTCAAACATGAATGCACAGCTTGTTACACCTTTCTGGAGCAACGGCGGTCTTTCAAGGAATTCGCAGCCTCTGAACATGTTAGAATAGTCTGTCAGTCCATGAGGTATTCTGATCTTGCTTCCTTCCTTTTCTTTGCCGATGTAGTTGAGTACGTCTGTTTCAGCCGATATAGCGTTTATGGAAAATTCCTTATAGTTATAATCGAAGATGCCAAGATTTCCTTCGTAATGGATCTTTTTCATATTTGACTTAAATGCTTCAACTACAACTTCTTCACAATCTGCAAGGATATTGTTATACTCGACTTCCTTGGGATTTCTAAAGAATGACATCGGAGCTTTTGTAAGAGATTTGCAGCCTGCATACATGAAATTGCAGTATCTCATGCTCTTTACTGTCTTTGACGGACGTATGAGTGATGTACAACCGGTATACATATAAGAACAATCTTTTACTCCTATAGGTATCACTGCCGGTAACTTAAGCTTTGTGTTTCCTGCAAACATCAGACGGCAACTCGTGATTCCTTCGGGTATCTCTATCTTTCCTCCGTCTGTTTCGGATCCGATGTACTGAAGAACGTCTTCATCTCCTATCGTCTTTAACTCGAATTCATTGACGTTGTAAGCAAACTTGCCAAGTGGCCCGTCATAGTTTTCCATCTGACTTACAAAGCCGATGTCTTCTACTTTGATCTTTGCAAAAGGTGTGTCCTTAAGGATACCGACTACGCTTATTACAGTAGGCGGAATATCCGGGGGCTGTTTGAGTGATTCACAACCTGCGAGCATATAATCGCATGTACGAACACTATCGGGAATGATAGGCGGGATCTCAAGCAACGGACAATTTCTGAACATTGAGTTTGCATTGACTAGTGTCTCCGGTAACTTTGGAGTAAGTCTTAAAAAGTCCTGTGAATCAAACATATGAGAGCAATCGGTTACTCCCTCGGGGATTATAGGGGGAGTCTCAAGTCTTGAGAACCTTGCCATCATATTTTTCTGATAGTCGGGAGAGAACATAAATCTGCATATCTTGACACCTTCGGGTATCATGATCTTTGTGCCGTTAGTCTCAACACCGATATACTGAAGCACGTCTCTTTCGAAGCCGTTTTCATCGACTCTCTGAACGATCTTCCAATTACTTGTATCGTAATCGAAATTACCAAGTTCACCGTCGTAATGTGTTAAAAAACTTCTTGCAGCCATAAAAATATATGACCGTTATTCGGTCTTCTCCTTTCTTACTTAAATCTCAAGTATGATTATGTATAATACCCATAACGGGTATTTTGTGCGTTAATAAAAAATAAATATTACGGTTAAACGAGTTATCTACAATAGTAGACATTTTTAACATTGCCCTCAGTATGACTCACGTACCTACATTAGTAGGCATTTAAATTGCTCGAAGTAACATACAGCCCATCTACATTAGTAGACATTTAAATTAATAAGAAACTCTTTCTTCTTCCATAAAGATCAGATATAATCTTTCGGGCTGATTGCTCTTTTTACCGCTGCATGTTGATAATACGAGCATATTTCTGAAAGAATTGAACTTATCTTCATTGCTTATCTTGAATGTTTGCGTAGCATTACATTCACTTATCATCCACTCATATTCGGCAGTTCCTACTGCAAATGGATACAAATATACGGGATCTGTTTCATGCCCGTCATTTACTGAATAAAGGGAATATTTGATGACTTCGTTCGGAGTGTAAAAATATGCTACGGAATGATCTTGAGCGTATGAAAGTTCATGATATTTAAGCAGTGCTCCAAAATAAAGGCTATGATCCTGCAATCTGTGTCCGTATATAATGGTATGAGCATCGGGTAATTCAGATGCTTCTTCGTATCTTATAAAAAGACTTCCGGTCTTGGATTTGTTACCAAGCGGATCTTTCCATAAATATTTATATGGCTCTGATGCATTGCCTTTCATTACTACATAATCGATCGTAGTATCCGGTACATAAAGCCAACCTGCGACTTCATCTTTGTTGACATCTTCAAGTTTCGAGAAATCAATCCTTTTATACATATAATCTGCAGTTAATGATATATCCTGAATATCTTGGGGTTCACCCTCTTTTACGCTTTCTTTTTTAGATGTATCCATTACAGATGATATGTCTATAACTGCTGCGTTTGCCATATCTTTTGCCATGGCTTCCTGTTTATCTGCGTTTTCATACAGATTCGAATCCATGTTATAAAGAACAATGGCAACGACGCCTATTATTAGCGATGTGATCGTTACCACCAGAACTATTATCAACAGTTTTTTATGATGTTTTTCGAGAAATTCGTTTATATCCATATCAGTTCCGACCGATTAGTTCTTTTTAGGCTTTTCTGCCATAAGTATTGATCTTGCCGAGTACAGATTGTTTATGCCGGGTTCACTTTTACTCTTTCCCTGTTCGAGTAACACCCTGCATGCATAATTGAGAGACTGTACTGCCAGATTGTAATCACCCTCCTTATATGTCTGTTCGGCTTTTAATATAAAGTTATAGGCAATTTTATTCTCTGCAAATACTTCTTTGGCTTTTTCAATATGATCCATGAAAACCATTGCCATTTTTAGTTACTTCCTTTCTTACAGATGACCGATAGAATTGAAGATCGTACTTGCTATCGGACCTCTCTTGTCATCACGTTCCTTCTTTTCCTTCTTCTGTTGAGCATCAAATTCTGAAAACATCTCTGATGTTCCTCTCAACATCTTTTGTTCTGCTATCTGTTCTCCTGTGAGCATCATAAGCTGAACATTTGCATAAAATCCTGTGTCGCAATCAAGGCATACACAATTGTAGTCGTCAGGAATTTGAGGCATGAATTTGACTATCTCGCCATTTTTGATCGATTCTTTAAATATCCAGTCATTATTATACTGGGACGATGATTTTACTATTCGTGCCGTTGCATGACTTCCACAAGCCGGACACTGCGGTACATAGTAATAAGGTTTCTTTATCTTATTTGTGATCTTTTCAAAAAACGGATTATCCATATTTGCTCCATTCTTATGTTCAACTGTCTTGTCCCTAAAACTGCATTAAATGGGCCCATATTAGCCTTATTTGGGCCCGCGTTATTCTTTCTTTTTCTCTTTTAAAACGTCCTTAATGACCTTGTTGTATAAAATCAGCTTATCAGAATCGGGATTGATAATTATTGAATGTCCTTTTCTTTCCGGTTCTATCTTGCTAATCGTAGTTCCGAGTGGTCTCCACCTGTTTGCCTGCTTTGAATTCCATTTCTCGAATTCCTGTACTGTGGTAAACAGTGGCATATACATCTCGTTGTTCTTAAGGGCGTTACAATAACTGACTTTGGGATACTGTCCTTTAAGCCTTATACTTATTGATATCGGACAGAACAACATGTTGTCTTTTAATGACCTGAGGTATTTCTTTTTTCTCGTCTCCATTAATCTGTAGACGTTGGCATTTGTTTCATCGTTTAAATACTGTCTGGGCTTAACATCTGCCTTTTCTATTGAAATACGAACCCGTTCGCCCTTTATCTTCTTTAAAACGATCGTTCTGATGCCATATGAATAATATTTACTGCAATATACTTTCTGACTGAGTTTTTCGCTCCTGTCGTTACGATAAAAACGCTTGTCTTCCCCGATGAATTTATCTGCTTCTTTCATCGTATCAAAGATAAAGCACTCTCTATCTTCGGATATATAGGGCTTTTTGGTGGCGTTTGAGTATATTACAAAGAAATCTCCGATCTCTATCAGATTCTTTTCTTCTGTCGTCATATCATTTACCCGCAACACAAAGATTAATAAAACGATTTACGTTCTATTAATAAATATGGTGGAATTATTTAAAAAAAATGCCTTTTTGAGTGTTTTTGTATCAACCTTCCACCGAACGCATCATCTGAAGTGCTATGGCTTGCTTATCCTGCTTTGGTCCTGTTTTACTCTGTATCGGTTTTACATTGTTCTTAACTTCTGCTTTCTTTGCAGGCTCGGGAAAGTTATTTTTAGGCTGAGTTATGCGCTCTGACGGACTATTCCCTTTAGGCTTGCTCTCATGTTCAGTGTTAAGGGCAGTATTTAAGGGCGTACACACCCTATTTGATGACATGTACGCCTCGTTAAGTTTTATATATTCGTCCACCGTCATGGTGGATATCGGTCTGCCTGTGATCTTAAAGAACTCTTCTATCAATGGATTCATGATGCCTTGCTCTCCTGATTCTTCATAGCGGAAACATCAGTTAACGATATAACCTTGCTGATCTCGGGGATCTGTGAGCACATCATTCTGAGATATCCGAATGCGTTACAGAAAGTAGGATCTGTAAGAGTTACGATATTTCCGAACACTTCTTTGAGTTCATCTTCGATGTCCTTGCTTGTTCCACCGATAGCCACGATCTTTGTTACATCAAGGCTCCAGTTTCTTGCACGGCAGCATCTCTTGATCTTCTCTGCGTGATCCTTAAGAACTTTCTTTATAAGAGCCCTGCTCTGTTCAACCTTGTCGCTGTCAAGATTGAGATTATCGGGAAGATGTCTGTCATTAGGCGGAAGCTTGAGTATATTCGCTGTTATGAGTTCATCGCATGAGCAGATATTTGACGATATCTCCTGTGAAAGTTCCTGAATGAGAATAGCACCACCAAGTTCTGCAGTTGATGATTTATCCTCGATGAATTCTGTTCCCTGCCACAATGTTGCATTAAGGTTCAGATTACCTATATCCAGAACGCCTGTGATAGATGTGGGGGATATATCGAAGATCGTCTCGTCTGCAAACAGAGCTCCGATACTCTCGGGATATACGAACACCTTCTTTATATTGAACTTCTTGTCCTGAACCGGTGATGTACTGTTCTTCTTGAAAGGAACTGTGATCTCGCCTACGGGCAGGATATATTCCTTATAGTCCATTCTCTTTGATACATTAGCCCAGTCTTTAGCGGGAAGTCCTACTGCTACATAGAAGTCATCTACTTCGTTTGAAGATGCTGATGCAGCAAGAGCTGTTAATGCACAGATCTTATGAATTTCACTCATTTTATTGGTGTCTAGCGAAGCGCCTTCGCCTCTAGCACCGTTACCGATCTTATAACAGTTGCCGTCGATCTCGGCTATAACGGTATTTGCTTCGATAGCGTCATCTCTGAAATCACCCGGGGAAGCCTTTGTTCTTATCTGGAACTTCTTTATGCCGTCTTTCTTAAGATCGTATTCTGCTACCTTTGTACTGAATTTTCCCGGATCTACCGCGATAAATCTTTTTGCCATTGTTACAATTCTCCTTTGCTTATAAACTGCTTTTGTGCCCATAACTGCCCTTTGTGACAGGACAAAATGGGGGTGTATAATTCCTTTCAGTATAAGTATGGTAGAAAAAATAAATTATTAAAAATTTTGTGCAAGAATTTTAATATAGAAAAGAAGAGGATTTCTCCCCTCCTTTTCCAAGTATATTTACAAACTCGAAAGTATGTAGATATCTAATAAATGTTTTCGGCTGGTGTCATCTTGTCATAATGAGATAAGATGTAAGCGGCTCTTTCCGGTGAACACTTTTGTGGTCCGTTAGCATGAGCCAGATATGATTTCTCTGTTGTAGATTCTACCAATATAGGCTGTCCGGAAGTATCTGTTCCACAGTACATAACTACGTGGTTTTCGCTTATTCCACCTGCCCTTGTATTGTATATCAAAGAACCGGGCGTTAACGGAACGCTTCCCAAACTAACTGTTCCAAATCTGCTCATCAATCCTGAACATGTTGGCTGAGAACCAGGAGGCAATGCTCCGGCTGCCTGTAGTGCCAAAGTGATATATCCAGAACAGTCATGTCTGGGTGTTGACCAGTTATCGTATTTATACTGTCCTAACATTGCGAGGGCTGCGTCTATGGCCGCTTGTTGTTCTTCTGTTATAGCGCCGTTTGCCAATATGATCTCATTGATCATAGCCTCTATTTCAGCCTGACTTAATATAGGCTCCATCTGGCTTGGTAATACAACGCCTTCGTATAATGACATGAACGTGTCATCAGTAAATCCGTAAAGGTCTACTGCGTACATATAGTTTTCTGACATCGCTCCTGTTGTTGCAAGCCACCAACCTTTCCATTTATATTTCGGTACATATCTTCTTATCTTGCCGATGAAATCATCTATGACATCATCATTAAAATCAAATGTTGCAAGATCGATAAGACCTGTGTTCTTATATGTTGTCCATAAATGAAGGTCTGGCTGAACTACATTGAATCCGTATCTTGTTGTTATAGTTCCGGCATTTGCAAAGCCCTGCTCAATGGTAACATACAGTGTCTTTGAAGTATCAACCATGTAATCGACTTCAAGTTCAACTTCAGCGGTTTCTATTACAGCATTAAAAATGTTGTCAGAATGAGTTCTGAAGAATTTTGTAGCAGATTTTGGTGTAATATGGTCTTTGTCTGAAAGATTTTCCGCTACTGCCTGAGGAAGTGCTACTAAACCACGATAGAAACTATTCATTGAGTATTCGTAGGTATTTTCGTCATCTGAACCAGTTTCATTTTGATGATTTACACCATCAAGGGCCTCTATTGACATGGTATCAAGTTCAGTTCCGTCTTTGTTGAATCCGAAGTGATATATATCAGATTCGTGCTCTGCTGCGCCGTAATCTGCACTGTAGTTGTTAAATTCGACTATATCTGAACCTTTGTAGTCGTACTCTCTGTAAACTTGGTTAAAACCTTCATTTCTGTTCTGGTATGATGTATCCGTTTTGGGAATAACGTAATCATTTAATATAGAAATATCAAGGGGTTCACCATCGTTTATATCTCCATAAATACCCGCTTCACCGATAAGAGAAATTCTTCTTGTTTCTCCCGTAGGTCTTGTTCCGTAAATAGGGTTATTATAAGAATCGTAGTCGATAACATACTCCTCATAAATAGGAATATCTGCATAGTATCTATACATTTCTTTGCCCCAATACTGTGATAAAGTATAGCCGGCAAGCATTCCGAATGATGTATGCTTAACGGGATCATCTTCGATCGAATTATTTCTATAACCTGCAGTTTGAACGGAATCAGTAGAGATATATCCGTTTGTTACTTCTCTGTCATACAGATCCCAGTTTTGAGGAACAAGTTTTGATGAAAAGATACTACCTTCTTTGTAGTCCCATTCATTCTGTTCGAAAGCCATCTGTTTTTCATATATATATTCGACAGCATCTGCCATGCATGCTGCTATATCTACATCAGAATCAGTTGTTGAGTCGGAAGTAAATAATGCAAATAAAGAAGCTATGCATATATAAACGACCAAATAGCCTATAAGCAAAAAGCCAACGGCTATTATCGCTTTTCTGAAGATTCTTTTAATCCCCGTTACAAATTTTTTGAGATATTTAACAGGAACTAATACAATGCTGGTCCCAGTCTGCACTTTTTTGAAAAATCTTCCCATAAGAGAAGCTTTAAATTTATTTCGAAGTGCATCCATTCTAAATTTTGCCGCTTTGTATACTTTTGATTTAAGCACCCTTTCGGATACGGCATTTTTTACGCTTGTTGCGGGATTGAATTTAACAATTTTATTTGATGCATTGAAAGATGCTTTTTGGAAGCCCTTAACTTTTGCATCAACTTTCTTTAGCCTTGACTGTGCATTAATAGCGCCTGTATGAACTTTGCTGAGTTTGTCAGCTGCTTTTGATGCCGGTTTAACCTTTTTAAGAGTGGCTCCGGTCACCTTGCTTACTCCACCTGTTAAAGCGGCTCCACCTTTTGTTATAACTCTAGGAGCAGCGGCGGCGACTCCAAGTGTTCCGGGAATAGCTCCGAGAGCGCCTTTAGTTAATGCGATTGAAGCTTTTGCTGCATTCTTTCCAGTTTTAACAACTTTATAGCCTTTCATCGCATCGGATTGACCTATAGCATTATCAACCCACGGGCGTGCAAGATCCATACCTTTTGTATGCCCTGCATCTCTGGCAACCTCTTCCATTTTCATAAGTTCTTTCTTGCGTTCCAAGAATTTTAATTCTTGTTCTGTAAGAACTTTATCGCCGAGTTTGCCTGTTTTTAATCCTCTGGTTACTTGGCTGTCTGTAAGATTATATGCATTTATATGGAAATTTCTTTCCATATATTGGTTTATTTCTTTGACATTTTTGTTGTATGCCTTAAGGGCGTCTCCGTGAACATGACCTGCAATAACATGTTGCATACCATCTTCACCTATGACTGTTATGCCGGAACCCTTTTTGAGCATTTCACCAAGGGCTACTTTAGCCACTTGTGAGGAACCAAAACTTATTCCTGTAAGCTCTAATCCCTTTTTTATTTTTGAATATCCACCATAAGCATCGGACTGTTTATATGTGGAAACAGTTGATTCGGCTGTTGTTCTGTATAAATCGTCTGTCGTGCCCCTTTGTTTTGCGTTATATGCTCCAAACTGACCTAATTCAGTGTTACGGTCATAAGCCATCTGCTGAACTCTTGTAACATTTGCCCTTAATGCTTCGGGTGCTGCATGCTTTTCGTCTGTATGGACATTAACAGTGTGTCTTACAGACGCCATTGTTTTAATATCACTTGCAGACGCTTTTATACGAGGAGCATTGCTTGGACTACTTGAGCCGCTTGGAGAACTTGATGATTGAGAAATATACAGATTGTTTTCAGATAGTTTGGGAGCATGGTTTTTAAAGAGTTCTTCGTTGTTTCCTCCAAGTTCTCTTCGTCCATAACTATAATGAGTCCTTGTTGAAGAACCACCAAAACCCTCACGCGAATTAAACCCTCCTGTAGACAATCCGCCTGTGCCGGATACGTCCATAGAGAATTTATATCTGTCATTTATAGAATCGCTGGCGTTTGATACTAACGTTTCAATCAGTTCAGCGGTTTTTTCACTTTTAGCGGATAGACCATCGGCGTCTATCAGATCGGGTGATAAATCGTCTCTTGGCATTTTTAGTACCTCTTCAATTAAGGTCGGGTGTTACCCCGACCTTAAATCTTACAAGTAATCGTCCGAAGTTCCACGCATATAATCGTCGAGTTCTTTATCCTCTTTTGACTTACGCTTCACTTCATGTTCGTGTTCCCTCATTCTTTCGGTATATTCAGGATTTCTTCTCTTTCCTGCGTTCTGACTGGATCTTGCTTTATATCCAATATATCCGACTAATACAAGTATGAGTCCTATACCAGTGGCTATAAGATCGAATAAATCCATAAGCTACCTCCCTACTCTTTATCGGCTGTCGCATTTTCATCATGCGATGTTGTCATTGCTTTGTAGAGTTCCGTATTCTTTGAGAATTTATTCATGAAAGGTATTGTTACCTTACCATTGTAAAGAAGACCACAACCCTTGTCGGATTCTGTGATGTACTCTAACTGCGATACGCTCAAGTTGAGCAATAACTGCAAATTCTGTCTGTCCATCATAGGTTCCTTTAACATAAGTATGAAAGAAGTATTGTTAAATATCGCACGGGTATCTTCATTTCTCAAAAGATCCTCTGTGTTCTGCATGATTCCTGTAGGAACACCGAACCATTTACGAGCCATCTTCCATATTCTCTTAAGGAATAGTGTCGAACCTTCTGATTCAAGCAGGATATGGAACTCATCAATGTAGAACCATGTATATACATCACGCTTTGAATTAGCGATCATACGATTCCATATATCGTTTATACAAATGTGAAGTCCAAGTTCTCTCATGCCGTGGCCGAGCTGCTTGGTATTGTAAACAACGAATCTTGAGTTTGTCTCGATGTTTGTTCTGTGTGCAAATGTATCAAACGAACCTACTGCATACTGTGCAAGGATATCTGCGAGCTGTCCTGCTTCAAAATGTTCATTCTTGAGCATGTCAAGTTCCTGATACAGATCGCTCAATGTAGGACATTTTGTGATATCACATGTCATGCCGGTCTTTGCCAGTTCATCGATGTATGAACGATAGATCTTACGTACGCACTTATCAATAAGTGATGTATGGATAGGACTGAGTGAACGGTTCTTTCCTACGATTATTGAAAACAGTGAGATAATGAAGTCAGACTTCATTGTTATAGGATCTATCTCATCTTCCTTGTCTGTTGATATATCAAGGTCAAGAGGGTTGATATATGAACTTGAACCAGGTGAAAGATATATTTCTTCACCGTGAAGAGCAGTAACAAGTCTTCTATATTCACCCTGCGGATCGATAACGAATACCTGTGCGTTCGGCTTTGATAACAAAACTGATACCATTTCATTCTTTGCTGCGAAAGATTTACCGGAACCAGAGTAACCAAATATAAGTCCGTTATAGTTATCACCCGTTGTTCTGTCATACAAAATCATGCTCTTTGAAACCTGATTAAGTCCGTAGAATATAGCATTCTTCTGCATGATCTCCTGTGAATTGAACGGAATGAATATTCCTGCTGATTCTGTTGTATAAAGTCTGTCAACGAATACATCGTTTCTGCAAAGAGGAAGTGCTGTGTTAAATGCAAATTCCTGCTGAAACTTCATAGGCTTGATAGCACACATGTGCTTGTCAGCTGTATCCTTGATCAACTTTACTGTCTCAAGAAGTTCTTCTTTTGTTCTAGCAAACGCAACGATTATAAATGTTACGTAGAAGATGTTCTGATCGCGGCTTGTGATATCGTTCATGAGTGAACGAACAGATTCCTGTGACTTCTCCAGATCCGGAGGAAGTACGCCGAAATAACCGCTTTCAGCATTTCTCTTGCTGACACTTGCTACGTTTGCTTCAATAGCCGCTAACTGCTCTTTTACAAGTTTACCTGCAGAAGCAGCATCGATCGTCTCAAAATATGAACTGATGAGCATATTTGCTGAAATATCTTCGAGGTCAGCCATAAAGTTTGTGTTAAGATACGAAGGAATACGCTCCAGATATAATGCCTGAGCATATGTATCGCCGAGCATAAACATATCTTTTCTTCCGCCGGGGCTGAAATCCATTGAAGAAGGACCAACCAGATCTTTTATAGATAATCCACACTTCTCTAAATAAGGAAGGTTAAATACTTCTTTATTATCATAGATGCTTGTGGCCAATCTATAATCACTGTCCTGATTGTAGATGTTATATAACAGCTTGATTCGATCCTGTGATGTCATAGGAGTTGTATCATATCCTGTGATACGACGGATCTTCTGTGATATAAGGGTATCAATATTATTGAACTGCATCGCTGCGTGCTTTGCATCGCTATCATGGATAGAGATAGTGATCATCTTATCCTTTTTAGCAGAATTATTACCCTTTTTGAGATTATCAAGAAGCATTCCGTTCATTTCCTGACGATACTTGTTAAGACCGTCTTTCTGCGGAAGCAAGCGGATTTCCTGTATAGTTCTCTTCTTTTCTATCTCATGCTTAAATGTTGTTATTTCCCACTGCACGTTCTCATTGAATGAGTTGAGCATATCTATAAAATGCTGGAAGATGACCAACTGTTCATCATCGGGAGCTATCGTAAAATTGATATCCTGCAACATATATGTCTTTGTGAACGTACCGGGTGTTGTTTCGATAATGCCGTTACTCATTATTCCCTGGAAAGGAATTGACTGACGTACATTTTTAGGGAGCCTGTCGATCTTGGCTACCTTTTTAAGTCTATCCATCAGACCTGCATTAGTAGTTTTCTTTGCGGTCTTATCTGAGGTGATAGATCTTACATTTCCTCCACCTTGAGTTGCCATAATGCCCTCCTATTATTTGTAGATTTTGAACTGCTTTTCAGCAGGGGTATTATTATAGTAACGTACGACCTTTTTTGATTCTTTGGCCGCATTATATTTCTTCAACTGTCTTTTTGTCATTTTAGACATCATTTTCTTTTCTTTTTGCTTATTAAGATATTCCAAATACTCTGCTATCGTGTTATGAGATACCTGTTTTCTTTTGGGAGAAGATAAAAACATCGTATATATAGCACGAAGCAATAATACTTCGAAATATGCTCCGTCAAGTTTTATGTATCCACATGCAACGATAGGAGCCATTGCGATACAAAATACGAATATCTTATATGAAGGCTGTGATACCGGGAAAATGATTGTTATGGGAATCGCCACTATAAGTGCGATCAGAATACATACGCACTGCCTTGCAGTAAACGGTCCCATGAATTTGGGCTGATATTTTCTAATATCATCTGTCATTTCTACCTGTAACATAATCTTACGCTCCTACTACATCGTTAGCTATTTCGCCTGTCTTAAATATAAATCCAACTGCTGTAAAGTTAAGAATCAACAATTCTGCTACACCCATTAAGACACCATGAGAATTACCCATTATATCAACACTTTCTGATAAACTTCCCATGATATTACAAATAAGTATGGCAGCAGCCAGCCTTATAAACAAAGCAACAAACTTTTTCAAATATCTTGCTCCCGGGCTTCTCAATCCTTCCTGATAAATATCTGCAACAGCTACAGGTGCAAAACACTTTCTAATACCGATTTCAAGAATGATCTGATAAAAAGCAAATTTGCAAGCTATCATTGCAGCGAATGACAGGAAGAATGGTAAAGAAAGCATTGCGATTGCTCCAAGTCTCCAACCAAAACCACCGTCGTCATCTCCTGTAAGGGATACTAAAAGATCACTTGCTGCTAAATGCGGGGATTTTGGTTCTACAGAATCACCTGCCGTTGTAATAAACCATGTGCCTAACTGACCTAAAATGGAAATTATCTTATCAAGATTCATGATTATGATAAGAGATATTCCTATTTCTATTAACACCTTAAATACACACTCAACAGGATCCTGTCCCTTTTCGATGTTTGAAATAAGATGCCCCATAGCCAGAATGATAACCAAAAAACCACCGATTACTTTTACGGCTTTGTAAAAATTCTCAAATTGAGCAATCCCCATAGGATTGGAAATTACGATTTTGTTATACAGACCATCGGGTTCTGATAAAATCTCTGCAGCCATCTCGCTCGTTCCCATGAGGATTGTTTCACTCATGTTGGCTATAGTCTCATTAAGATCAGCCTTTGCAAGAGGCATGCTGAACGAAAGGATAAAGCATACTATTACCAAGCAGACAGTTAATATATTGATTCTTTTACGCATGTCTATGCTATTAGTCATTGTTGTTTGCTCCTTTTGTTAAAAAGGGATAGGCATATTACCTATCCCCTCCATAAACTTCGTCTTCGATTAACCAAGATCGATATTGCCAACGAGGTCGCCAGCCTTAGCCTTAAGGATAATGCTGAGTGCTGCGAGCATAACGCCTGCTGCGATCTTACCAACTGCTTTGCTCTGTGCAGGGCCATCACCTTCAGAATGAGCTGAAGCGTAGTTTACAATACCAACTACTGCCATGATAACTGCGAGAGCTGTGATCAACATTGCTATGATACCGATAATGTCTTCCATAAGCTTCTTTGCATCTGCACAAGCAAATGAACTTGTTCCAAATGCTACTGCAAGAGCCAGAACCTTGGGAGAAGTCTTTGTCATCAGCATCTGAGCTTTCTGTTCCATTTCGAATAACTTTTTCTTCATTTTAGTTCTTCCTTTCTTGTAAAAGAGTTTGTAAATATATTTTTGTTAGGTCAAAATTTTCAAACCTAATAATAGTATGGTGAAAATAAAATAAAAAAATGCACGTTTTAAGCTTCTACGTAAGAAAATTCATCATTTTCTTCTCCAATTGCTAGATTTACCATGGTTTCTATAGCCTCTTTTATCTGTGTATCAGACGCTCCAGGCGCTAAACCAAGCGTTTTCATGATATCTTCACCGAATGTTTCGATATTATTCTGATTAGCATCATCGAAGGTGTCTAATGCATCTTTAGCCAGTTGAGAAGTGGTCTTTCTAGCGGTATTTTGGTCATTTCTGAGCTTTTTGAGACGTTCTGCATCGTTGTTTAAGAAGTCGAAATCAGGCATTATCGCGTCATCGTCATTTTTTTGTGCAAAAATTTTGCTATTTTCTTTCACATTTTTGTCGATTTCCGGTTTCGGACCCTGCGAAACGGGTTCGTTTTGAGCATTTCCTATAGAAATAGGTGTCTGATTTTCTTTTTTATGCTTGTTTCTTAAATACAGAGGCAGTGCATCGTCCTCATTTTGAGAACCAAGTTTGGGAATATATATCTTACCCTGTGTTGCTTCCGACTCTTTATATCTCGGGTGCTTTGTAAGTTCATATTTCTTTCCATAGAACGGTCTGACACCTCTGATACATACGAGAGCTTCTGTATCGTCCATCATCTGGATCTGATCTGCTGTCAGAAGTTCGATAGACGACTTATTATATGAAGTATTACCACCGCTCTTACCCGAACCCCAAGAGGTGTTCTCTACAGTGGTCGTCTTCTTTGCAAGTTTTTCTATGATCCATTTGATCGTTTCCATGTCGGCTGAACCGAGGAATAAAACGGAGTCACAGTTACCTACGATAGTATTCCAATCTTTTTCATACAGTGATTTTAACTGTGACAGAGCCTGTAAGATGATAGAACAACTTATCTCGTATTTACGCATTGTAGCAAGTTTTTCGTTGAATGCCGGTATCTGACCGATATTAGCGAACTCGTCGAGCATAAATCTTACGTGGTTGAAAAGTCGTCTGCCTCCATATGGCTCTATCTTCATATTTTTAAGACTTGCTATAAACTGTTTAGCAGCTTCCTGTGTACCTCTCCATGCAATAAGGTTGCCGTTTTTCTTTGTCACTATCTCGTAAACGTTCTTCTTCTCGTTATGTCTGATAGTACAACCTTTGCTTATATCCTTTGCAAGAAGTCCCGCATATCTCTTTGCGTTTTCTGAATCCTTTTCGTCTTTTGCATGGAATACTGCTATATTATCTTTACCTACTGATAATCTCCAACCATACTTTGAATTTACTTCACAGTATGAATATAAGGTAGAGAATATCTGTGAATAGAACATTGCAACAAGGAAGTTGAACGTCTTATCTGCAGTAGGGATAACAACGAAGATAGCCTTCTTTGTATCACCAAGACTAAATAGGTCGAAATCATCTGCTCCTGTAAGATACTGAATATCGGAAAGTCCGAATGCCTGCATACGTACGTTTACAGATATAAGGATAGATTTAAGTGTCTTACCTGCACCGATCTTAAACTTCTTGTACTGTTGTACTGCAAGATTTTCGGGATCTTCTTTTTCAAGGTCATCAAACAGTGCATCAAGAGGTGACTGTGCAGATGCATCATTTTCATCTACTTCTGCGAGGGTTACCATTTGAGCAACCTTTGCAAATGTTCTGTCTTCAGGATTTTCCGCGTTATGCCACAGATAAAGTATCAATGCAGTAAGTAACAGTTTTTCAGAGTTCTCCCAGAACGGATCTCCTCCACTCTTTCCATCAGGAGTGGTGTTACGTATAAACGCTTCAACCAGTGTGAATACATCTTTTTCTTCTCTGATATATTCAAACGGGTTATATCTGCTGCTCGAATGTACATCAGTAAGATTGAATACCTTTACATCGTATCCCTGATCCTCAAGGTATTTACCATAGTCGTTCAATAACTCACCCGAAGGGTCTGTTACAACGTAGTTACAGTTCGCCTGTAAAAGATTGGGACCTACGAAGAATCTCGATTTACCTGCACCAGAACCACCGATTGTAAGAATGTTACAGTTTCTTCTAGTACCTCTGTTATCGATAGCAAGTCTCACGTCCTGTGTGAGAATCATATTACCCTTACCGGTTATATCAACTGAACCGAATGGATCAACGAACCTTTTGTTATATTCTTTCAGTTCGTCCATGGTCATCAGATGGGCTTCACCGTTTACGGTCTCGGGATTATCATGCTTCCTGAGTTTGGCTGTTGATGCGTACATTATAAACAGCATCGCTGCCATTATTGAGAAGAGTAAGAAGTTTCCGATATCTGCCATTTTTGCCGGCAGAAATCCTAAAGGTTTTGTGAGTACCTGTGTTAATCCCTGCGAGAATGCTTCAGTAAAACCTATACGTCTTGATTCAGCCATTATATTCTTCGCCTGAAGGTATGCATCGAACAGATATATATAGAAGATACTGCCAACGATCGCATAGATTTTCAGGTTCTGTTTCTTGGCTTTCTCCTTATCTATTGGAGATTTCATGGTTCTCTCTCGCCTCCTTTACAACCTTTTCAGGTTTTTTAGATGCTTTATGTGTTTCCAGATTGTTGTTGACATGAAGATCTATCTTTGCCTTTATGGCATCGAAAGCGTGGTCGTTTATACTGATTCTGTCTAATGATTCCTTTACATTAGCAACAGTTTCGGCAGGATAGTCGATAGATTTACCTTCTATAGCTGCATTCATAAGCTTGACAGACTCTCTGGCATAATATGAAAATGCTTCCTGCGGATCGTTAAATTTCATATTATTATCTATCATCTTTGTCTTAACTGCCTCATTGATGATATTGCATGCCTGTGACTCAAGCTCTGATATCTTCTCTTCGTCGTATGTCTTTTCACTTCTTAACGAATCGAATATCTTTGCACCGGTAATATACTGTCCGAGCTGTTCAGAGTTTATAAGGATAGCCTTACTCTTTATTGTATCCAGATATCTCTGAAGTTCTGAATCATAGTTGATATCATATTTCTTACAGCTGCCCTGGAGGGTTTCTATCTTCTCACCCTTTTTATTTGTTCCGACAGTATATGCGAGGAAACCTTCCTTATTCATTTCAACGTAATGTTTGAAGTTGGTATCCTTTGTTCCTATGATGAATTTTGTTTCGTCAGAAGACTTGATCTCATCGATCATGCCCTCGATCTTCTTATCAGATTCAATTTCCATCTGCTTCTTTACAGCATTCTGTCCATACAAACTGAATATTGCTTCCAGATAAGCCTTGCAGAAATCTTTCTTTTCGGTATCCGGGATATAGACCTTATCAGCCATTACGGTTACCGTATATTTATTCTGATTGAGTTCTTCTCCATATTCTGTATTTGTAACGCCAACCATGAAACCTCTTGAGATGTCGTTACACTTATTCTTAACAACCTGCTTCTCGTATTCGTTTATGTCTTTGATCGTAAATACAGTCTTGTCCTGAATCTTGTCGAATCTTGCGATGACATCTTCCATCTCGACTCCGTCTACCTCTTGGAAGTAATTTGCTTTTGATACGAGGATAGAACGATTTATCTCTCTTATGTCTTCAAGATCAGGTGCTTTGATTATTATCTCGTTGGGATTGTTGTTCAGTTCCAGATAAGGAATGCCTTTATTTCTTAATTCCTTTATCAATTCCTGTTTACAACTTCCCTGTACTTCATAGAAGCAACACTCTCCTCCTTTACGGATCCACTTTGCAAATTCTTTCTGTGGCCCATATTTTGCTTCAGCCTCCAGATAAGCAGCGAGTGCCATCAGTATCTTCATTAAAGTGTCACTAACGGTCTTGACATAATCGGCAGTATTTTTGTAATTACTTTCAGCAACGTCCATAAGAATCCCTCCTTATTTATTCAACTAATATAAATATATGAGAAATAAAACCAAATATCGTAGTTTTTGATGAGTTTTAAAATTATCGTCAATAAAAACCAAAAATTTTTGCACAAAATTTTCAGTTTTGAAATCGATATCATATACTATATATAGAGAGGTTAAAAAATCTTGATATAATTGCTATAATATAAGGCAGAAAGGTAATGCTAATCATGAAGACAGTAAAGAATACAAAAAGTAAGTCAACAAAAGAAATACTCAAGGAAGATATAATAAAGATATACGGTAAAGAAGCACTTGATATCTGCATGAAGGAAAATGGTTCTTATGAACCCATATGTACAGCAGCGTGGTTTAGGAAGCATGGCTCTAATGTAGAATATGATCCCAGAGATAAGATGTGCAGGATCCGATTTAAGGATACCGGAGAGATTTATTACATGGGACATATGAACTGTGCCGAGATATTCGACAGAAGTTATCCTTTAGCCACTGTAATGGCAGATGGAAAATTTGATGTTGATGGAATATACGTAGAAGATGCTCAAGTTGAGATAATGAAATACGCAGTAGATAATAATATTCCATTGTTTGGTTGGGCATACTCCGGTGTGAATTCAAAACAGATGAGCATGATCGTTGACGGGCTGTTCGTAAATAGGAACGGAAATTATATACCGACAAACTTTGAAGTATATAAGCTCGTTAATTCAAAACTTCTTGAAGATGATGTGAAGTTTAAATTCGCGATGTATGCGTTAAATAACAATGTCAGCATTGTAGATTGTCTTGAGAATGCAGTAAATCACAGTTACAGAGAATTTGAATGTATCGCATCTGCTTCTGAAAAAGGTGTAAATATATGTCCTGCTATAGCTAAAGGAATCAATAATGCTGAACTGGATAATCTCATGAAGCTCGTAAATGATAATCCTGAAAAGGCAAAAAGACATTTAAAAAGTATTTCATAATATGATATCAAAGTAAGTAGGTGGAACTTATTTCCACCTATTTTTTTTGCACAAAAAAAACTCCGGATAAAACCGGAGTCTTTTTAAACATGATAACGATTTAGTTGAAAGGAAGATCGTCGTCGATGTTGTCAGGGATATCTACATATCCGTTAGCACCGTTTGAAGTAGGTGCAGGTGCGGGAGCGTCCTGAGCAGCTGTATTCTTGCTCTCTACAAACTCCTGTGACTCTACAACAACGTCTGTTGTGTAGACCTTCTGACCATCCTTGTTGGTGTAATTACCGGTCTGAATGCGACCTTCAATACCAAATTTTACACCCTTATTTCCGTACTTTTCGAAGAACTCTGCGTTCTTTCCAAAAGCAACGCACTGTATGAAGTCGGCTGAAGGCTGATCGCCCTGCTTCTGTCTTCTGTCTACAGCAACCGTAAAGCGTGCGATAGCTGTCTGGCTATCTCCATTCTGAGAGTATCTAACCTCTGCATCTCTTGTCAAACGACCTATAAGTACAACTTTATTCATGTTCTTATTCTCCTTTTCTTAAATAAATTTTTATGAACATTTTTAACATATCAGAAATAACGAATAATAAATAGCGTTTTTATACAAAATCCAATTCGCTGATAAATTTCTTTAAATATTGGACTGTTTTATCATACTCCTCTCTTGCTTCATCTGACATTTCTTTGTCCTTGTACGGATCCTGGGCAAAATAAACTATCGTTGGCAAAAACCTTGCCGGAAACTGATCGATTTTGTGTGCGATCAATTCTTCCACAGTAGGGAAATAATTTCCCAATAGCCTTGAGTCTACGCTTTCTGCGGCATCACAAAGATTGTAGAACGCGTCCTCTTTTACTGTCATCTTTTTCATCGCGCTTTCCTTTCTAAATAATGACTTTATAAATCTTCTTTTTAAAAAAAAGAACTCTTTAAAAGAAGTATGTATTATATAAAATATTTTTTGAAATTTTGTGCAAAAATTAAAAGCCCCTTTCGGAGCTTTCAATTATGGCTTTAAAGAAGTTCGTCGGCGAGCTGCTTGAATTTCTTATACTGGACTTCCATATCGGGAACGTCTTTGTAATTTCGATTGCTTGACTTAACATATTTAAGGAAAGCTATGAAATTAGCAGAATTCTTTGCGTTTCCGAAAGTCTGATTTTTGCAATTGCCGATCAGAATTATCTCGTCGTCCTTAAAGAGTTTAGCTGCTTCGCAATCAGAGACCTTCTTCTGAACAGGTGTAGCCTGTGGAGCTGACTGCTGTACAGGTGCTGCAGTCTGTCTAGGCTGCGGGGCGGGATTGCTTGCCTGCTGATTCTGATCTGTGAACCTTCTGAATGTTTTTGTATGATGCTTTTTATTGTTGCAGTATATATCGATGGTTATGGATTTGATAAATCCTTCTCCATACTCTATAGCTACAGGAATAAAGACATCGTAACAAACATATCCATTGTTGCCTTTGGCTTTCAAGCCCTGAAGACAATCTTTGGTTACAAACAGATTGAGTTTATCTGCAGTGTAAAGTTCTCTTCCTATGCCCCAGTTGAAGCATGCTCTTTTGAAACTGTCAGAAGCAAGACCTTTGGCTGCCTGAGTATTGGATTCAACACCGGTATCTTCCTTTGAAACCCAGAGCTTCTTTTCATCGTCCCAAATGCTTACAGTACAGTTCGCATTGTCACGACTATGAGTTCTCTGCCAGTTCATAGGACCTACCGTTTCGTCCAGGATCTTCTGATCTACTCTGGCATCTTTGTAAAGAAGTATCTGCACTCCATTTTCAGTTACTCTAGCCAGTCTGCATTCTATCTCGTCTGCTGTAAGTGGACGAAAATCGAATTTCTTATTTTCTGCTCCCATAATCTTTCTCCTTTCTTATTATTATCTACTTAATAAATATGTCGTATAAATAGATTAATAATAATCGGGTGCGTCGGCTTTTTTCTTGCCTTTGTTTAATGTTGCTTATATATAATATGGTTTATTTTTATGGCTCCGAAAAATTTTGTGCAAAAATTTTGTTATCTGCAAAAAAAATGCCGTGGTGGAAAAATCCATCACGACACTTTAGAGGCTATTATTAAATTTTTAAAGTTTTGCAGCAGGTGTCTGCCACTTTACCACAGTTCTCACGAAGCACGTCCAAAAGATAAGGGTGAACCTTTTTCTCTTTCTTCTCGTCCTCGTTTTCATCTGTAATATCTTCCTTGTCTACGCCAAACGACATAGCCTTTTCGGGAAGAGACAGACAACTAATCACAAGATCCATAACAGAATACTTTCTGTCGGATTCTACTTCATCGCATACAAGCCTTACAAGACCTTTTCTGGTCTTTGCCGGTAATGAATCGCATATAGCGCTTACCAACTTGTCCAGAGCCTTTTTAGTCTCCTCGTAATTCAATGCAGAACCTTCTTCTGTAGAAATGTCTACATCTTTTACAGCGGGAAGATAAACGTTCGACAATTTTGTGATATTGCCGGTAGCCGTCTTCATCTCTGCAAGAAGCTCTTTTACGTCTGCAAGAGAATCTTCGTATGTGATCTCTGAAGTATGCTTACGTGCCAGTTTCTTATAGATACTGTAGGTTTCGCCGACTCTTAATGTCAGCATCGTGGTGTAACTGCAAAAACCGGTATCACTCGTTATGATCGCTATTCCGGGGATAACGCCCTCTACTGCGGGGAACTCACAAAGAACCTCCGTATATTCTGTACTGATCTTATAACGTGTGAATGTTGCACCTTTTGTTGTTAAATACTTGCAGACATCAACCAGATTATACTGATTAGAAAGTGAGAAGTAGTTAGCAAATACAGATACAACTTTCCTGATAGGCTTACCGTTACCACAATTGCCCTCTCTGACAACAAATGAAAGATTCTTGATCTTTCCTTCAGTCACCTTCGTTCTTGCAGCATCTGCAATCTGAAGATTTCTGAAAAGGCTTGCCCTGTTGACCATCATACTTCCTCCAAGTGAAAGAAGTTTCAACAGCTGAGGCATTGCACTCTGTCCGATGAGATATTTCTCGTCATCTACGATCGCAACTAATTGTGTGGTGTTGTCAAGTTCTTCGATAAGTTGGTCATTACCAAGGTCTTCAAGAAGAACCTTACCAACCTTAAAGAAACTCGTCATACCCAGATATTCGTCAAGAAGCTCGGGTTTTAACACTACGAAAGCCTTTTTACCTTCAAGCTTTGCTTTGTCAGCAAATGTTCCGACTGCACAACTTGAGATAAACTTTAACAGGATCGGCGTGGTCTTAACCACATGTGTGTCCTGTGACAACTTCTTGATTGTTTCCGAAAAGTCGGCAAGAGATTTCCCCTCTTCTACAAAGCCGTCACTTAACATTTTTAAATCCATTTATCATATCCTCCTTTTCTCCGGATTGTAAATTTCAATTGATACACATAGTATGCTTGATGAATTGAAAAATAAAAACGATTTATAAAATCTTCGGAGAAATCATGAGTCACAACTGATACAATCAAGTTCATAATCGATATCTTGAGCATTCTTGGCGTTTGGGAACAGATTGTAGAAGATATCATCATAATCATCTTCCTGTGAGTTTTATGGCAGTTCGTCCAGCTCATCGAAGAATTCGTCAATATTTTCTGACGGATCTACATTCAAAAATGGATCTGCAATAGATAAATCTTTTTCATAGTCTCTGACGTACAACATTTTAACCCTCCTCTGAATCATTGAGTTTGACCAGTATCTGGTCAATGATCTGTAGTTGTTGCTCGACCTGTGACCTTAAAAATGTCATTTGGTCCTTTATCTCTGATAACTTCATGTCTGAAGTTTTATCAGCATTTTGATCTTCGTTTAAGACAGTGTAGTATAATATCCTTCTTATGACTTCTGACTCTGATATATTTAATGTCTTTGCCAATAAGGATACTCTCTCACTGCAGCTTGACCTCAAATTTATTGATTTAGGCATCTTTTTTGATGATTTTTCTTTTGTCTCTATGTCTTTTGACATTAATCTTTGAGGTGACGATATAAACGATTCCACTGAATGGTTGATCACGAATGATTCTTTATAATCTTTAGGAGAAGCATTGTTCCCATAAAATCTGTTTCTTAATTCAGAACAGATGTCTCCTATATTATCCATAACAAAGTAGCTTTTGATCATATTTCGACCTTTCTATATATCTTTTTTAATTATTATAATTTGTTATATTATATTTTGCAAGAGATAATTTAAAATTTATAAAAAGGGCAAAAAAATGCCCTTGATTTGAGAGATATAAACTGCTATGTTTGATTCAGGTCGGCGTATATGCGGGTAAACAATGTAAGAAATAAGTAAAATAAGGTATGAAAGGAGATGAATGATTGAATTTTGGATAATAAAAAAGCCGATACGTTATTGCATCGACCCTTTTACGTCGCAAGGCGACTGAATAGAAATATTTGTATAATGCTTTTTTATATTAACACGCTTGGCGTGTTAGTTTCAACTGTTATTTAAAAATTTTTATATTCCCCAATTTAGTAATAATTGGTAAAAAACAGGGAGCATTTAGTAAAATTTGGTAAATAATAGTCCTTTTTTCCTATTTTTAAAGCTCCAGTAAAAAATTTCAGCTCCCATTCACGATATCTACATTAGTAGACATTTCATATCCGCCCCGGTATTCCCGGGGCAGATATTTTTTTTATTTATGAATCTATATCGTCGCTCTTAAGATCAGACTCTGTCGTCTCATTAATCTCGTCTTTGTAACCAGACGTAAAGAGCATCTGTTTGATATCTTCAACGGGCTTCTGAGCTTCTGCTTCCACTTCTTCTTTGCTCTTAAAGCCGTTCAGATACTCTACTGCGAATGGAACAAGCTCCATTGTGTGGTCTTTCCATTCATATATCTCTCCACAGTAAGGACATTTCTGTTTACGCGTTACTGTTCTAGCCTGCAGGAATCCGTCGATAAGGACATCAGCCTGATATTTCAGATATATCTTGTCATCTCTTGCCTGCTCACCATAAGACTTAACGATGGGCCAGTCTGTTCTTACAGACGGATCATCAGTTCTTATTGTATACTTGCGGTTGATCGCAAGCCTGTACTGGCAGAACTGTATGCCCTTCTTTGTTGTGATGAGTTTCGGATCGTTAAGGACTGTACCAACAACAAGTATCTGGTTTGAAACTTCCTTGTTCTCAACAATATACTCTGTCGCCTCAAGCTTGTTATCAAATTCTTTGACAACTTCCACATGAATAGGTGTGACGTAGACGATATTTCCTTTGTTGACAACCTTGTGTTTCTCTCCGTCTTTCTCCTCACAGAAAGGGCAGTAGGAAGTCTTTGTTCCCTGTGCTGTTGTTAATGGTCCCTTTACCAAAACGACCATGTTTTCTTTCCAGTTGACGATCTGGTCTATGATCTCCTTATCCTTGGTCATGATCATAGGTTTATCGTGTTTAATAAACTTTATATCATCCCCAACGTCTCTAGGAGGTCTGACCACGTCGATGTAGCATGCTGCGTACTTGTACTCGCCGGTCTCATTATCGTATGCGATAACAGGATCTTTGTGTACTCGTCCGAACAGATACGCCATATTCTGTCGTGCCATAGTAATTCTCCTTTTCTTAAAAATGATTGATGCTTATATTTGTAGTATGAAATATATAAAATAAAAAAATGCCGTTTTTTGAAATTTTTGCAAAAAAAAGAGTTTGTTATAAAACAAACCCTTCTTTTTTAATGAAATTTACAGATTTACCTCACATACGTCCGGAACACATTTCAGTACGCTTGGATCAACTTTATAAGTCATCTTACGTACTTCATTTAACTGTTCGTCATGTATGTAGAACACTCTTCCATCTTCTTTTTGGAACATTTCAATGAAATTTTTCTCATGATAAAGATGAAAGATTGCATAACTTGGAACTTTTTTGATTATAGAGGGAGCCTTTTCCTTAACATCTTCGACTGTCTCGACCATAAACTTATAAGAAGTTTCAATCTCGCCGTCAATGTTTTCGTACTCCTCTGTCTGGATACTTCCATAGAGCTTTACAGCTTTTCCTTCTTCTATAAGATGTTTGTTTCTCTGATATTGCTTAACGAAACAACAAACATCTATAGAACCTGACTTATCTTCAAGAGTAAAGAATGCCATGTCCGCACCATCTTTCTTTCTCTGCTTGATAGAGAGATTTGTGATAGCGCCGTAACATATATCATCTGTCACATCAAGAGCATCAATCTCCTTACAGCCCATTTCAGAGGCCAAAGGATAACGATCAAGCGGGTGCATTGTGATGTACATTCCAAGATACTCTTTTTCAAGAGACATCTTTTCTTTGAAATCCTCCTCTTCATTTGTGAATCTGACACAGTCAAGATCCTTTCTTAATACAGAGAGGGATTTCTTTGCATTTTCTATCCTCTTTAAAAGATTTTCCGGTGTTGTAACCTCTTTTATCTCGGTCTTAAGTCCTGCTCCTTCCTGACAAGATATAATATCTTGAGAAGTTGCTTCCTTATTTGCTAAAAGATATGTATATACACATTCAGCGCTCTTTACGAACGAAACCTTCTTATTGATATCTGATATGATACCCTTGGTCTCGTCCACATATCTCTTAAGAGATGCTCTGTTAGTATTAAACTCGTCAAAAGCACCTGCCGAGATGAGATTCTTGCATACATCGCTGTGTATGTTTATAGAAGTAAGGAAATCTTTAAAGTTATTAAAAGCACCATTTTTGTTTCTGTATGCGATTATGCTGTTTGCCTGGTTCTTTACGCCTGCTACCATTGCAAGACCAAGTCTGATCTCGCCATTTGAAGCGACTACCTTCTTATCAGATATGTTCACATCAGGTGTTCTTATCTTAACACCCATTTCACTTGCTTCGTGTACAAGTCCGGGCAACTTTTTGTTGCTTACCCAGTTAAGTGCTGAAGCATAGAACTCTGCTGAATAATGATACTTAAGCCATGCTGTTATATATGCTATATAAGCATATGCGGCAGCATGTGACTTGTTGAATGCGTATCTTGCAAAATCCTGCATCTGCGCGAACAGTGTTGTTGCAACTTCCTGAGATATCCCATTCTTTTTACAACCTTCGATGAAAGTATCTACTTCATGTGCAAGTTTATCAGCCTTTTTCTTTGACATGTAACGTCTTACAGTATCAGCACCGCCAAGTGTGTAACCGGCAAGCTTCTGACAGATCTCCATAACCTGTTCCTGATAAACGATTCCACCATATGTCTTTGACAATATAGGCTTTAATTCGTCACACAGGAAAGTCATTTCCTTCTTGCCATTCTTGACATCGATAACTCCGTCAAGATACTGCAGTGGACCAGGTCTGTACATTGATACCAGAATTATCAGATCTTCAAAACATGTAGGTTTGAATCTCTTAAGCATTGTTTTCATGCCCGATGATTCAAACTGAAATACTGAATTTGTTCTTCCGTTTGAAAGAATGTTTTTATAAACGTCAGCATCTTCAATATCTATCTTGAGAGGATCTAATATAACTCCGTGCTCTTTTTCGACAAGACGTATCGTATCTGTGATGATATCCAATGTCTTAAGTCCAAGCATATCGAATTTTAATAATCCGTTATCTTCTACCTGAACCATATCGCACTGTGTTGAGAACATGTTCATTTCTGAATTGTATCTCAAAGGAATGTAATCACTTACATCCTGATTATCTGATATTACCACACCTGCCGCATGAGCACCGTATGCTGTAAACGAGCCTTCGAGTACACTTGCCCACCTGATTATCTCTAAAGCATCTTTGCTAGAAGCGTACTTTTTATTGAGATATTCTATAAGGTTTGTGCCTTCTTCTGCTACTTTTCCATTTGCATCTACGATCGTAGAGAAAGATGTACCTACATCTGACGGAACGTCTTTTGCTATCGCTCTTCCGAGTGTGAGCATTGACTCTCCGTAGTTTTTGATGCCATAGTATTTAGCTGCTATGTTGATAGCACCCTTGGGGGCCTGCATCGTAGTAGTCATGATAGCGCATACAGCCATGTTGCCGTATTTATTGCGAACATATTCTATAACTTTCTGACGTGTGGTGTTTGCTATATCGGAATCGATATCAGGCATACTTACACGCTCGGGGTTAAGGAATCTTTCAAACAATAATCCGTACTTGATAGGATCAAGTGCTGTTATACCTAAAAGGAAGCACGCTTCACTACCAACTGCTGAACCTCTTCCGGGACCAATTGGGAAGCCGGCGTTCTTATACCCTTTGAAATCGATGTAATCCTTGAGTTCTGCTATAGTAAGAGGTGCTTCATCAAGTTCATCTTCAGGTATATAGCCGAGTAAACGACCATATTCAAGGAAGTCTTTAACTATCAGATGATAATCTGCATATCCCATTTCCTTGATTATCTTAAGTTCGTAATCAAGACGGGCTTTGTGCTCATCGTCCATTCCTTCCGGAAAACGCCATTTAATACCTCTCTCGATTTCTGCATCAAGGAGTGTATTGGCATCTTCTGTAGAAGAAAACTTCGGATAGTGCTTACCTACTTCGAACTGTACGTCGCAGGCATCTGTTATGACATCTATGTTATTGATCGCTTCTACTGCCATATCTTCAGGGAATATCTTTACGAGCCAATCATATAACTCATAATTGTCCTTGAGATATAATTCTTTTTCAGAATCACAACTGCTGTAGAATGTATCATCTTTATTGCTGCTTAAAGCAATACTTCTTAAGATGTCTCTCTTCAATACTTCTTCTTCGGTATTGAAAAGCATATGCACATCATTTGTTGCCACTACCGGTATCTGCAGTTCAGTTACCAGTTTAGCTAAAGCCTGATAACTTTCAGCTTCCTGCTGCAATCCATGGTACTGGAGTTCTGCGTAGAAGTTGCCTTCACCGAACTCGTTAATGTAAGTAAGAGCCATTTCTCTGGCATCTGCCATCAATTCTTCTTCAGTCTTGATCGTAGATTTGAGTGACTCTATCTCTTCATTTATCTGATTCCATTTAGCAACAGATGCTTCAACTTCCTTATATACCTTTCTGGCATTTGCTAATGACTTTTTTGTATCATTAACTGCGTCCTTGCATTGGCCCAGTTCAGACATAGCTTTTTCTTTTCTTGCTATATCTGCATTGAGTTCTGCTTCAAATTGAGCATAGTCTTCGCCATTCTTCTTTAAAAGTTCCAGAGTTTTCATTCTCTTTGTGAACTTCATTTCAGCTATGGCTTTTGTTTCGTCTCTTAATCTTATCGTATCTTCGTAATCCCATGTACAGCTGTTAAAGACATCATGAGAGCTTATAGCAGCGTTACTTCCCGGTGCATAATATGTGTCACGCTCTTTTGTGAGTTCTCTTATCTTTGATTCCGTACCCGCATTGGAGAGGAACAAAGTATTGAGAACACCATTAAAACAACCGGACAAGCCGATGATATCGCCCTTGTAGTCTTTAAGTATGTCAAACAGTCTATCTTCGGTTATTGACGGAAAATCGTCAAGAAGAGTCTTATTTGACTCTGTAACGATCTTCGATATACCCTTGTAACCATTATCGTTTTTCGCGATTATGACAAGGTGACACTTTCCTGCGTCACGAGATATGAACAATTCACACCCCGGTATCAGTTTTATCCCTGCATCTTTAAATACAGGGCGATAATCCTCGATAGCTGATAAAACAGCATGGTCTGTTATGGCTACTGCTTTTCCGCCAAGCTCTGAAACTCTTTTTACGAGATCCTTTGCCTTAATATCTGCATCAAGCAGTGACCTTACGTGCGTATGTAAAGAGGCGGTAAATCTGTTTTTGATCTGTGTATTCATTTTTATTCCTCCTTTAAAACAATGTTATAAGAGAAATATACTTTTTATTTGGGATAATAAAACATTCTGTTTTTGTTTTATCTACAATAGTAGACATTTTTATCGATTATTCTTTCGATATTCAAAATATTTGATCTTGAGCATTTCGGCGATATAGATCTTGATTTGATTATTCTCTATGCTTTTAGATATGCCCGTCAAATCCTCTATCATAGCCATGTATGCATCTTGGATTATATCATCGATCTGCATATGATCCGTTATGCCTTTGAATGCCTGTTGAGATAAGAATGCGTATGAAAATGTACGCATCTCTGAATAAAGCGCAGTCATGAACGCTTTTTTGTCTTCATCTTCATTTGTTGATTTCCATTTGTTGTAATACTGTTTGATTTTTGTTTCCATGAGCGTTGTTAGTATACCTACACATATACAAGTAGACGTTTATAATATAAATATATGAGAAATAAAAATAATAATAAAAATTTTGTGCAAAAAAAAGAATGAAGTATAAACCTCACTCTTTTTTAGATAAATCTGAGCCGAAAAACTTCATCATATCGGTATATTTCTTACCTTTTGTGATGATGTAATTGAGGAATTTTTCCGTATCCTTGTATTCTACAAGAAAATCGTCCAATCCTTTTATATTACCATTCCATTTTTCGGTCTTTGGATCGAAATCCCATCTTAACGGGTGAGTCTTAAATCCATACTCATCTTCCAAGATGCTCATAAGATCCTTTGTTGCTTTCATAAGGTTATCAACTTTTTCCTGCTCCTTTGGAGTTGTTGCTACTGCATATTTATCCATATCAAATGCCTCGTAAGCATATGCGTATGAATATCTATCCAGAACGCCTCTTAAAGAACTCTTGGCATTTACGCCGGGAACGCCGATAACTGTCACTTCTCCTTTTAGGAGATACCAGATGATCGTTGATTTTAAGATACCCTCGGTCACGATAAGAATGTTGTCATTCTTGCCTGGCAAGTAATTTGTAAGAGCACCGCTAGATACTCCACTTGGCTTGCCTGCACTCGATATCCATAGATACTTTGACTTCTCTATCGGGTTATCCAGACGTATCTGAAATCCCAATATGTAACCATGTTCACCGTCAAATACCGGACAAAGATAACCTTCGCCTGCTATATACAGATTCCACCTGCCGTATTTATCTTTATAAAAACCGGGTACACCTTCAAGAGTACAACCTTCTGATATAAGTTGCTTACAGATACCTGCAGTTTCCTTATAACTCGGCGTTGATCTGAATTTAAGACTATAGATGATCTCCTGACTTAAACCTCTTTTTAAAAGGTTGTCATTATGCTCTTTCTTCAGTCTTAACTTCTTTAACAGTGCTCTATAGGTCTTATCTCTTACGGAGTCGGCTGCAATCGCAACATCGTCATCTTTTGTTTTTAAGATAGCGATCTCCTTACGGTGAAAATCCTGTAATATAGAATCTCCGTTGATAGCAGCGAAGATATCTTTAATGGCGTTTTTGGAACCATCGATTCCACTGTAATCCTTGGAGTAATCATAGTTCGTTTCTATGAAAAACTTAACAGAATTACCCGAAGCTCCACACTTCCAACAATGGTAGGTGTTCTTCTTGTTATTGTAAGAGAATTTGCCTCTGGTGTCCCCACAAAAAGGACAGTCGCAATAGGTTTCATTCCCGTTTGTTTTTGGGGAATGTCCCCTTAAGCTGTTATAGCCGCGTATCTCAACGACATCGGCTATAGTGAATCTGTCACTACCCATATTTATCTGTCCTCCTTTTTATAATCATATATTACAAGATAAGTATGAGTAAATTAGTCAATTATAAAATTATCAAGAACAATGGTGTATTTCAACCGTCTTTTCCGACAGGGAACTGGTCCATCTACAATAGTAGACATTTTTTAATTACACGTTAAATTTCCAACGTGAATATAATAATCCTGCGCATGCCCTTGCATAGTCAGTATTACATCCGCAAATTTGTTTAATGTATTTATAGGCAGGTACGATTTCTTCACTTACCGAATCCCCAAATATATAGGCATAACAAAGAATAACATTCATATTGTCATCGTATACGCTGACATTTTCAGATTCTGTACGCTCAGATTATCTACAATAGTAGACATTACTTGCGATTTTTCTTCATCTTTTTTAACATATCTTTTTGTCTTTCACGTTCCCAATACTGCTGATATTCTTCTTCAACCTGTAATCTTTCCTGATCCTTTTTGAACTGTCTTAACTGCTTTTTAGTCGCTTCGTATTTTTTAAGTTCTGTATATAACTGTTCTACTTCGGCAGCAGTGTATATATCGGGCATAGATTCGAGATGTTTTTTAAATGTGATGATTCCCGGATCGAGCATCTTTGTCACAAATCTGAATAGATATTCTTTGTTTATTTTAAGTAAAAATGAACCCTCTCCTTCAAGTGGGGCAAGTCCTTTGTTTTCAAAGGATCTGAATTCCAATCCCAGATGACTGAATGTCCATTCAAAATTGACTATTACCATATTGTAAATGCCCTTTGCTGATAAAGGAACGTTATCTGCCAGGGCTGCAATATGTGTCTTATTCTGTATAAATGGATTGTGCAATGATATACCATTTTGTGGATCCAGTACCCATGTGTCTGACATGAGTTTTATATATGGAATATGCTCAAGATCATTGAAAGACCTATGTTTACATTCACAACAGAATACGCCTTTTTGGTTTATGAATACCATATCCGCCTCTGTCTTTTTTAGTGGAATGAAGTCACATGGCAGAAGCAGACTGTGTAACATCTTTGCCTTTAAGTGCTTTTTAATGACATTGGATACCAATTCTTCATATCTTGCGCCAACTTTGTTTGGAGAGTTATGGATACATCTGTAAATATATTGGAGCGTAAAGAATATCGTTATTGTTATCCCTAACAATACCACATTTACAAAGAATCCTGCGATCAATCCATATTTATGAAAATTGTCGAGATATAAGCCGATATACCAACTTAATAATTCACCTATCAGCCTAATCAGCTGACGAAGTGGGTTCGTTCTCATTGTTCTTTCTCCTGCTTGCTTCGTAATCCTCAGCCATTTTGAGGCCCTTGTTAAAATTTATCATATAGTATGCATTCATTGCCATACTCATCTTTTCTACCGTATCAAGCCATTCTGATGCTGTCATGCTGAATTCATGTATCACTTCTGCATCTTTCTGCTTGATATTAACGTTTATAGTACCGCCCTCTTTCTTTTCGAACGGAGCATAGTAATTCTTGATCACAAATGATACCGGATAGTTCTTGGCATAATCCCATGTAGCCTTACATTCATAACATAAGCACTTGCCGTCTTCTCTTGTCTTTCTGATAAGAGGTCTGACTCCGATCTCATATATTGTCATTGGAGCATATGAAGATATGTTGCCAATGGCGTTTTTTACGTCTTCAAACTCGTATTTAGAAACTTCTTTTATAGCGTCCATTAACTTCTGATTGCCGGGAAACTTTTCAAGGTTCTTCTTTAAGAACGAATACTGCTCCCGGAGAAGTTCCTTGCCGTCTGGTTTCTTTACGAGAACTTCTGCTGCGCTCATACCTTTAAGAGCACCTGTGTTAAACTTTTCTGTAAATGCGGGAGTATTGTGCTCGCTGTCTATATTGTCTGCTGTTTTTGTCTCAAGATATCTGTTGTAGGCAAAATCCGTATTTTTCTTGATCCTTGCCAAATGTTCAAGCTGAATATTGCATGTCAGAGCCTTCTTTTCCTGTATTATTGTTGCGACAAAACGTGAAAAGTGATTAAACACCTTTAAAGGACTTTCTTCTGTTTCCTGCGAAAATCTTGCTTCAACTGAAAATGTCTTGTTTGTTCTTACGTGACTTACTATATCAAATGGATATTTCATGATACTGATATTTCCTTTCTCAATTCATACCTGCAGGTATGCTTAACTATTGTTTCTATAATAAATATGTATTATTTTTATTTTTACTAAAAATTTTGTGCAAAAAAAATAGAGGCATATAGCCTCTATTTTAATGAACATAATATTAAGTTTTAGATGTCTTCAGCGGTATCCATGAAACTGTCCATGTCTTCGGTTGCGATCATGTCCTCTACGTCACCGTAAGGATCCTCTTTGATTACGTAGTTGTAATCTTTTGCGTAAGGATGCAATAAGGTGCAGTGTTTCATTTTATCAAGCGCCTGTAAATAGGTGTTTCTTAAGAAGTTCTGCTGAAGTTTTTTCTGTCCTGACGGCAAATAGCACTCAAACTGCTTACGATATTCTTCGTTTGTGTCGAATGCTTTCTTGAGCCTTACAAAAGACATGTTCTCATTGAGTTTAACCTGTGTGAGAACTTCTTTTTCAAGAGGAGTGAGCGTCTCGTCCATTGCTTTAAGAATGAGTTCGGCTTTCTCTCTCTTGATCGCTGCTTCTTCAGGAGTATCTTTAGAGCTTACTTCCAGAGTATTGTCATGTTCGTCAATAGACATTACATGAATTCTGCTGCCCTCGATAGTCTTCCTGATAGTTGTGAGCGGAATACTGGTTGCCAGTGACAGTCTAACAGGAATATCCGCATCTAAATTAGGATCTGCACATGTCGTATCGTATCCCCATAATTTAAGTGTTGCATCAAGTACCCTTCTGGTGTTCAGGTAATGACCTGACTGTTGATTAGATAAAGGAGCCTTGGAGAACTCAATTATAGGTTTGTCAAAATACGACGTCAGTGTTGACTGATAAGGATCGTATTCGGGTAATTTTTTGATTATTCCCGCATACACTTCCTGCTGAAGATCGCTCATCTCTGCACCTTGAGTACGGTGCAGTTTTGTAAGTTTGGACACGATGTAGTAGCTTAAACGGTCGCATACAAATGCGCAATAGTCTTTCCACTCTTGTGTGCCAACTCCGCCAGCTGCAATGGCTTTGCTATACATCTCTATGACATCGTCATGAGAATAGCTTTCACTGGTCTTAAAGTTTTTCTTGTTGGGCTCTTCTGCCGCATTACTTACTCTTGCCACGTCTTTCCTCCTTTGCAAGATTCAACAATTCCTTGTCGGAATTGGATACATGCTTGATGGCTTCCAATCTCCTTGATACCTCAAAAATGTCTTTAACAACAGATTTTGGCTCAGAATTGTTATATTCTTCTACGGGAGAAAAAAGACTTTGGTTCCTTGCGTTCATATTTCCTCCTTTTCAACTTATACATTGTTACATGGTAAGTATGTATAAAAGAGGGAAACATAAAGACTTGTATTTTGATGTGGCTGCTGTCAGTTGTCAGCAGTTTTTGATCCCTACGTGAACAAGCATTAAACAATTATTTCTATTAGTCGCCACTTTCCCTTGGGCTAAGTTTAATTTACTCCTCACACCTTTCAATGTCAATCTTTAAATTTTTGTAAAAACGTCTATTTTTGCCCGAAAATACGACATTTATCCCCATTTTCGTATGGGTTTAACACAACATCTTGTGGTGATAGTGCAAAATTTCACTACATATATACAATATACAAAATATATGTTCGATAATAACATTTCAGAACATCTTACAAAAACCTACTTAAATATTTGGTTATTATTTCAATGAAAAATTTTAAAAAACCACTTGACACGGGACTTAACCCAACATACATTTTTAAGCACTTTTCAAGTGATGATTTTTTGTGTTATCCCATTGCGTGCATTTTTCGTGCCTTTTCTTTTCTTAATAAATCTTAAGGTTTAAAATTAAATATGAAAAAGTAACGATTTTTAGATAAGTCTGCAATTTGCCAGAACGGTATATCGCGTTTAAGTAAAACAAAAGAGAGCTGAACGATTACGAACAGCTCTCTTTCGCTTCACCAATTATCATGCAAGTGAGGTAATCTTGCTATATATGAAAGTCTGGAGGTTTAGACTGTCATATCAATGGAAAGGAGGTCCCCATGAGGCCCATGGCCAAGCCCCATGGGGGTTTATTGAATCAAATTTATAAATACCTATCTTGAGTATGGAATATTTTTATTATTGATAAATATTTTGTGCAAAAATTTTAAATAGTTATTGTATTCATACAACATCTACAATAGTAGACATTTTTTACTCTTCTCTTAACATTTCAGAGAGCATCGTATTTCTTTTCGAATCGCCTGTCTTGCCGACGGCAACATCGAATGCTGATAGCATTTTTCCATACATAAACTTTTCTTCACCGTAAAATCTGAACTCTTTCTTGGCTCTTGTTTCACCGGTGTAGAATAATGCACGGTTAAGGAGAAGGTAATCACCATGCAGGTATCCCATCATCATGCAGGCCGCTTCAGATCCCTGACATTTATGAAGTGTTGTTGCATATGCGAGTGTAAGGTTTGCTACCGTTGATTTTGTGTACCCGCCAAGGCTTCCGTCATCGAACTGTACTACCATTTTGTAAGCTTCTTCTTCCGGATCGAATGTTACCTTTACTACTGTTCCACGCTCTCCGTTGAATATGCCCTTTTCCTGTTTGCCATTCCTTACTACTACGAAATCATAATCATTCTTTGTCTGCATAACCCTGTCGCCGACTCTGAATATTCTCTTATCCTGATATGTAGCCTCGGGATTACCTGTGGTGAATTCTTTCTGTAAGGCAGCGTTAAGTTTGTTTACTGCGATCTCGCCACGTTCTTTCATGGCTGTACAGAGCATTACATTCTTTATTCCGTATTTGCTTACCATTGCCTTATAATCGTTGATCATATTGCTTGATATGGTCTCTATCTTTGACGGTATATATACGAAATGCTCGTCATAGCAATACTTGTCCAATGTCTTGCCGGCATTGATCAGTTCTGAGTTCTTGGCTATAGTTCCGCTGTTTCTGTGTCCCTCTTTAAGAAGTATGCAGGGAACAACTTTTGAATCTATAAGATCCTTTAATACCTTACCAGGGCCAACTGATGCTATCTGATCCACATCGCCTACGAATACCAGATTGCAATCTTTTGCGTATTCTATAACACTTCTTGCAAGGTATATATCTACCATTGAACTCTCATCTACGAGAATGAGCTTGCCTTTAGGTCTGTCATCTTCGTCATGAGCACTCATTACTGCTCTGTGTACTGTCATTGCGGGGTAACCGGTTGATTCTGTTATCCTCTGTGCTGCTCTTCCTGTAGGAGCGAGCATTATGATATCGTCTGTGCAACCATATTTGCCTGACATTATAAAGCTTAATGCTACTATCTCTGAAATGGCAGTCTTACCACGTCCGGGGCCACCGGATATGATAGATACTCTGTTCATAAGGGAAAGATAAACGGCATCTCTCTGCTCGGTCGTTATATTGAACTCACCGGGTCTGCCTTCGGCATTCATTGCCTCTGTCTTTCTCTTTTCAACAGTCTTTATCGCACTCTTAATAGTTTCCGTATTGATAAATCTTACCGGATTGCTTGCAATCATCTCTTTTAACATATCAGCAGTCTGCTTTTCTGCTTCATACATACGCTTTGTATATATGTTACCACCGACATTTACAAGAATATTTTCATTTATAGCATCAAGGATAGCCTCTGAAAGAGATTCTCTGATGAGCCTTCTTGAGTCGTTAATGTTATCGATCTCTGCAAGAGTTTCGGCTGAAGGAGAGTGTGATGTTATAAACTTTTCTCTCTTATCTGACCATTCTTTCAGAGCGTTTTCTACGACTCTCTTTGAGATCTTCTTCTCATCATATGTCTCTTTTACGGGTACAAGAAGCGGAAGAAGTCTTTCTTCTATCTCTTCCATTGACAGATAGCAGTGACCTTCTTTTGAAGATGCATCGTCAAGAACATACTTTGTTCCTGCCATGATACGCTCTTTTGAATCAAGTTTTACGCCACTTGCTATTGCCAGAGTATCAGTCTTCTTGAATCCGAAGCCGTCTATATCCAAAAGAAGCCTGTATGGATTTTTCCTTAATATAGTTCCTGCGTTCTCTTTATACTTCTTGTATATCTTCTCTACCTGAAGTTTTGTACCACAGCCACCAAGGAATGTAACGATATCCTTGTATTTCTTATTTTCCTCGTATGATTCGATGATCTTCTCAAGCTTCTTTGCTGCGATACCCTTTACTTCAAGGAGCATCTTTCTGCCATCTTCTGATTCGAAAAGATCAAGAGTATCCTTGCCATACATGCGGATTATCTCATTCGCTGTTGTTGTTCCTATACACTTTAGATATCCGTCTGTAAGAAAACGTCTTATTCCGGCACACTGATCAGCCTCAGTAGAGATTACTGAAGTTATCTTGTATTGCTTACCGTACGTGTTATTTTCTTCGGTTCCTTCTATGACAACTGTCATTCCGACAGATGCCTCCTTTATTATGCCGACAGCGATGAATTCTCTGCCGGATTCGTCTTCGATCTTATATCTACCCCAGTCGTTTTCTTTCTGGGTGAGTATGTTTATTATAGTGCCTCTTACCATGTATCCCGCCTCCGTATCGGGCTTTGGTCTTTCCGTTACATATATAGTATGTATTATTTTAAAATCTTTTAAAATTTTGTGCAAAAAAAATTAGCACCCCGATGATTCGAGATGCTTTTACTGATATTAGCGTTTTCTTCTATAGCCTAACGGATCCATGGTAGAACACAAAAGATATTCTACGTCTCCAAGAAAATGATTCTCAACGTAGTTCTCTGCTTTTAGCATTTCCTCAAATATATCAAGAACTTCGTAAACATTCTCGATATTTATAGGCTTTTCTGCAAATGCCTCAAGTTCGTCCTTATGAACTACGAAACTCCCTTTTAATAAAGGAGTAGTGTACTCTACAAGAACACAAGGCTTTCCTATTTGTGACCACCTATTCTTTGAAAGCTCATTGTCGATCATTGCGTCAAGAGCTTCGTGAATGCTATAGCTATATTCAATAGAAGCCATTAAACTCTCCAATCTGCCACTATCCCGCCGTATCGGGTAGTGATTGTAAAGTGTGCCCATACGGGGGTGTTTAGGATCGGATTATATCCGTTAATATTCAGTTGTGAGAATAAATGATATCAGGAAGCGATTGCTAACGCTGTTTTACTGTTTACGTATCCGTAAAGAGAATTCTTGACAATACTCTTTACAAATGATGCGATCGCCTGCGTTACACCGTTTCCTACCTGCTGCTGTCTGTCGTTGAGGCTTCCAAGGAACTTATATGATGAATCAAGTCCCATTAAAGCGGCGGCTTCTGCTACCGATAACACTCTGTTACCCTCTGGTGGCATCAGATTTACTTTGCGCCAGTTTGTGATCGTGACAGCCGGTTCGTCATATGAGAGTCTTCTATAAACATTTGAATGTCTATCAAGATCTTTCATTGACGGAATATCTTTGTAATTATGTCCGGGTCTTACATAATTCATGTTGGCCTTCGTTGATGCTGAGGCTTTTGTAATATCCGTGTAGTTAAACCATTCGGAAGTTACCTTCTTTAGTGCGTCTCTTGTAGTTTTCTTTGTTGTGAGTTCTACGTTGGGGATTATTACTTTTCCCATATCCTTAACGGATCCGATCAGCACCATTCTCTTTCTTACAGTATAGCCTCCAACTTCATTATCATCTACTACAGAGTAAGTGATATTGTAATCAGAAAGTTCTGTAAAAACCTTTTCAAGATATCTTCCATTTTCCTTGGTTATGAATTGGGGGACATTCTCAATAACGAACATCAGAGGTCTTTTTGCCTTGACCATGCGGATATAATCATCTATAAGAAGTCTTTTTGACACGTCCTGAACGGTATTCCCCGCCCTGTTGGCATTTGAATAGCCCTGGCAACATGGACCGCCGATTATCAATTCGGCAGCAGGAACGTTTGATTCGTCAAGATCTCTTATATCCATACACATGATGTGGTCACCGATATTTTCCCGATATGTCTTGCATGCTGATTCATCAAAATCTACTGCAAACTTTATATCAAATGAGTCGTCTTTCTTGAACGGATAGTCCAAAAGTCCGGCTCCGGAAAATAGCGATATGGTATCAAAGACATATGTAATGTCGTTTCGGAATCTTTCAGAATATAAACCGGCAGCTGACAACATGTCGTTTAAAGCCGAATTATTCTGTTCGAGATCCTCCTTACTGATTGTGAAGGTTACCTGCTCTGATGAATCAATGACCTTGCTTAATTCAACATCGGATAGATTGTCTGTATTAACAGATATCTTAACGATATGAACTACGATCTTATCATCAAGAACTTCTACCTCCATGTACCTTGCCATATTCATGGCGTTTCGTATCTCCTCGTTTCTGAGATCTACGAGTGGCTTTGACATTGTCCCTTTACGTGACATCTTGTACTTACCGTTTTCATCTGGCAGAATGATCACTTCGTTAAGCTTGTTGTCTACGATATATCTATATCGTGTACCTGCTTTGAAATGATCAGTTTCGCTAAACGAAAACGTAAGACCACGATTTGAAAACTTTATTCTCATGTTCTTTCTCCTTTCCTTTGTTTGACATATTAAAGATGATTTATTGAGGAAGAAATAAAGAATATGTGTGATTTATAGCATAAAAATAGAGCCAACTGATGTTGACTCTTTTAGCATTTAACGTTGTTTTAAAAACTCCTCAAGTTCTGACCTGCCAACGCATGAATACTGTGTATCCAAAAGCATATCGGCAACAGTCTGTACGTCCATATCCGGAGCGATATAATAGTCGTCTGTTATCAGATCAAGCCATTCGTCATCGTTGCGAACTGTACATTCAGAAAGGGCTTTTGCAAAAAATCTTAAATCAGTACCGGGGATATAGCCGGCTGTATCCAAATTTTCCAACTCGCTGCTTTCTGTTACAATGGAAAGTCCACAATTAGAATCGAAATTGGTGTATGTTACATAGATACAACCGTCCTGAAAAACAATCTTTCCAACCGAATCTTTTAATATGAGATAAAGATCCGCTGTAAGATTATCCAGTAACCTCATTCTTTTTCCAACATCTTCGCATGTGTTGATATCGTTGATACGACTAACAAGAGTTTCCTTTGTTAATAATTGCATATTGACCTCCTTTAATAATGTTATAAATTCAACATGGAGTTTTATGCTGACAATAAAATAGCACCGGAACCATGTCCAATGCTATCTATTACCTATGATATATTCTGATATTGTTTTCTCATCGGCGAAGTGAATCTACATGACGGGAAGTTACTGCAGCCATAGAAATCTCCATATCTTCCTTGTTTTACTCTTAACTCTCCGCCGCATTCGGGACAGCATAATGCTCGTTCTCTCTTTGATGTCATCGCAATAAATCTTTCACTTCTTTCTTTTGCGAGTTCCTTGCTGTTTTTATTGCAATCTTTGCATGTACCGACATTGACACCCATTGAACCGCCATAGTTTATGAAATCTTTGTCGGTTGAAACTTTTCCGCAATACTTACATTTGATAAAACGAACGCCATCAGGATCCACGGCTACGTATTTCTGTTGAACTACGATAGAGTCAATGTTTTTATAGAAGTTTTCTCTTTCTTTACGCTGCTTTTCAAGAAGTTCTTCTCGTTGTCTAGCTTCTTCTTCTAATCTTTTTTGTGCTTCGATCCTTCTTTTTTCGCGTTCAAGAAGTTCTCGTTCTATGGCTTCTCTGCGTTTTCTCTCTTCTTCAGCACGTATCAGTTTCTTATTTTCAATTTGAGTCTTAAAAGTTTCTTTTTCTCTGTCGCATATAAGGTTTAGACTTTTGTCTCTGAATAAAACATCGCCGTTATCTGATATATTATAATCGCTTAACGGCCCGGATACCAAGGGCACTTCTGTCCATAATTCGTCTTCATTTTGAGCATAGAAAACTGCTGATAAAGAGGCTTTTTTATATTCACGTCCATCTATGGATAACAGGAGACAGTATCCCTGCCTTTTCTGTATCTTCATCAACCATTCGGGATACTGCCCGTCTGTGCCACCATTTTCTTCATCAACAATATGTATGACTTTGATACCCTTGCTGTTTTTGTCGAGTATAGACAGTTTCGCGTCTGACAGATTTTCCTTAAGGTGACAATAACTTACAGCAACCTTTTTGTCCCGGGATATGAAACTAAATTCATATTTCCTCTTGGAATTGTTTACTGCATATATAGGAACTCTTGATTCGATATCATCAGCTTGTAATTTGTCGTCAAGCCAGCATTTTAAAACAATTTTGGAATTGACGGATACAATACCTTCTGTGACTATATGGCATTCGCTTTCCTTTTCGGCGTCTTTAATCCTGAAATGTTGCTCCCTGAGTTGCTTGTCTCCTGCGACAAGAACCAGATTTGCACCACAACCACAAGGGCAAAATAGTTTATTATCTCTGCTCTTTTCTCTCAAAGCTTCAACTTTGCCTTTGATATTGATCTGTCTTCCATTTATGATTGTAAATATGGATTCTATTCCTATTATTTTGTCATCACATAAAGCTTCTGTTCTCTGTGCCATTCAATCATTTTCTCCAATATCTTATATCTTGCCGAAAAGATTTTCGTAACCCTTTGTATCTACGAGTTTTCTTAAGAATATGCCTCTGTAGTGAGCCTCAAGCCTTGTTTCGACCGGACGACCATCTTCTGTAAGAAGGAAGCCGTTCTCATCGAAGAATCTGGGATCAGAGTAAATATCGATGTCTGACTTGCATGTGAGAGTTAAGATGTTTCTCATTCTCTTTGCGATCTCCCATGCATTCTTGAATGCTTCCTTGCTGATGAAGTCCTCGTATGTATTTTTTACAATTTTCTCAGGCATAGGGGGTTTTTTGCCCTGTTTGATGTATTCCCCTCTTTCATCTAAACTTAAATCTTTATATTCAAAAACGCTTGTTCTTTTGAATAAATCCGGATCGTTTTTGATAAAAGCAATCGCTTCTTTGCATGTAGCTGCAAGATATATATCTTCCAGTACATCATCGCTCATACCTGAAACCGGAGTATTTACAGTGTCGGGACTGAAAATTCCCTCTAAATTAACATACAGCATGCCTAAATTTGTGAAGTATAACGCTTTTTTCATCTCCATGGTGGTTTTGCAGTCATCTGCAGTCATGCTATATGACTTTATTACTGTCTTTTCGAGAGCTGCCATTTTCTTCTCTTCAGGTGACATATTGTCTAACCTGTTGATAAATTCTATGACATTATTTCGGTTATCTTCTAGTCTCAGGATATTATCTTCTATATTTTTATTTCCCTTTTCGTTATAAACTGTAAATATACCAAATGAAAGAGACAGAGAATTTAAATATTGAGCTTCTGTGATTTTTCCTTCATCATATAATTTTCCTGTCATTACATCAGCGAACGGGCTGTAGTAATTCTGTGTTAAATCTAGCTTTTTCTTACCAAACATTTTTTCATTTATCCTCCTACTCTATATATTAAGCGTAAATGTTTGTTTTCCTTTTCTATATATAGTATGACATATTTGTATTAAAAGCGAAAATTTTGTGCAAAAATTTTAAACTAATATTTTCAATAAAAATAGGGAGCCGTTAAGCTCCCTATCTGTCATTTTATTTATCTGGCTTCTTTGCTCGTGTCATCGGATCTTGAATCTTTTGCGTGTGGATTTGCATTAGACCTATGTTCTTTGGCGTAAGAAACTTTTTGTCTAGCAGCAGCGATCTTATCGTCCATTCTTGAACTACGGTTAATACCGCTTGCTTCTCTGTTCTCCTGTACGGATGCCATGTTTACTACTGATACGGCAGCAGAAAGAGAAATATCTTCGGCAAGCTGATTATTTCTTTCAACGTTCTCGTTGATGTGTGCCTGTATCCTTGAAAGAACGTTTAATTCAGCATTGGATACATATCCAGGATTTTCGAGAGCTTCTTTACCTGCCATAGCACGTCCGACATTTCCTATAGCCGTCTTTACATCTCCGGATCTTTCAAATGCTGTTTCTGCTACCTGATAAAGTGACTTATAAGCTCTTTCCTGTAAGATGCCGAGACCTCTATCAATCTGCTTATATCCGCGAACCATTGAATGAAGATTTTCAGAAAGTCCTGCGTATGCGGATTTTCCGACAGCAAACGCTTTCTGGTTTGCGTTATGAACGGCTTCGCCTGCTCTTCCAAGAACTTCTCTACCTGCCTCGATCTTGATATCAAGATATGTTTTAAGTTTATTAAGGATAGGGCTGGCTTTTGCTTTTGTAGATTCTTTTAATTCTTCTGATTTTTCAGCAGCGGCTTTTGCAATTGTAGCTCCCATGCTTGGAATTTCCTGACGTGCCTCTACTGCTTTAAAAGATCTTTCATAAACATTTTTAAATTCATTGCTGAAATACTCTGCATCTTTTGCGGTATAGCCGTTCATCTTGGCTATTGAAAGCTCATTTTGAAGTTTGTCGTATCTCGCGTTAATATCAACCTTGAGTTCTTTATATCTGTTAACGGCTTCACGTCTTTTATCGAACGCTGAAGGGTTAAGCCTTCTCTTTTCTTCTTTGGCCTCTCTTTTAGCTTCCCTCTTTTCTTCCTTGGCAAGCTGCTTGTCGAGCTTTTCTTTCATATGCTCTGTCTTATCGATCTGCTTCTGGAGCCATTTAGGAAGTTTGTCCGTATCATCGAATGTCTTGTTATCGTTGCCGGTAACAAAGTCTTCTTTTTCTGCTTTAACTTCCTGCTGAGGAGCACCCCAACTTGGAGTCGCCTGAGGAATAACTTCCGGTTCTACGGATTCAGGCTGAATATCGTTCTTTTCCTGCTCAAGTTCTTTCATTACTTCAACGACATCTCTTTCAGTGTTCTTAGAGAGATTAGCCATGACTGCTTTGTATATCTCGTTGTCTTTTAAGTCTGGCTCAATATCCTTAAGTTCGTGCATAGCCTCGATAGCATTGTCTGTTCTTGGATCGTTAACTAAGTTCGAATAAAGATCCATTGTGTCAATTGTTCCGACATACTCGGTTCCTACTATCATATCTAATGTGTCATGACCTAGTCTTCTGATGTCAAGTTCGCCTTCTCTGAGGTTATATTTTTCTGCAAGAGAATCTACTAAAACTCCTACCGTCTGTCGAGCGTCATTGCTCATGTCCATGCTCTCTAAAAGAGCTTTTGCTTCATCGCTTAAAAAGTCGCGACCTTCTGTTGATACTGCCATTTTATCTACCTCCTTATAAATTTGGCTAATCGTTGCGCCTTTTAGCCACATGATGACTAAATGCGATTTATTTTCCTTGTTATAACTGAATATGAAAAAAGTTAGATAAAATAAATAAGACTTCCATTTTAGGAAGTCCTATTAGATATAAATCATTCTTTATACAAACTGTAAAAGTTTCTTAACAAGTTGATCTTTTAACTGCGTTTTTCTTCCATACTCGCCGTATGAACTGATACATATCTCAAGTGAGTTTTTTTCTGTCAGTATGACTACATTCTTTCTTGCCCTGGTAACTTCTACATATAATAACTGACGCTTGAGCATGTTGGTAGGTTCTTTTGATATCACGATCAGAGCGTTATCACATTCTCCGCCCTGTGCTTTATGAGCAGTCAATGCATAACTTAACTCTATATCGTCAAGATCGTCTCCATTTATTGTTATCTCGTCGTCATCATCTGTCCTGATAGTTACGAAATGGTCGTTGGAATGATTCTGTATGAATGTAATGACACCTTCCTGTCCATTGTAGTAATTTGTCTTGTAATTATTCCTGCAGAAGATGATCTTATCGCCTACGGAGAAAGTATTAAATCCGTATTCAAAAGATGATTCACCGCTTTCTTTCTGAAGAAGTTTATTGATGTTGATAGTCGATGTCTTGAATTTATTCTTTCTGCATGATGTATATATCTTATAACTGGCATCTTCTTCTTCGAATTTCTTTGCGTATTCCTGTGTTGCCTCAAGAAGTTCGTCATCTGTGTCATATCTTATCACAGTGAAGTTATCATCTTTTTCAAAGTCATTCCTTCCTGATATGATCTTATAACTATTTGATATAATGGAATCTCTTCCGCTTTGTCTGAATATGGTCTTTAATCTGTATTTTTCTATATGTCCACATTCAAGCAGGTCTTTAAATACATTACCGGAACCGACCGGAGGGAGCTGATTTGGATCTCCCATTATTATAACAAGCGAACCTGTCTCTATAGAAGACAGTAATAGGTAGAATATATACATATCTACCATTGAACCTTCGTCTACGACTATTATACCGGACAACTTTTCTCTTGATGCTGCAAATACATTCTCGTAAGGCTTAAAGTCGAGCATTTTGTGTATCGTCAGTGCCTTTATCCCAGTGCTTTCCGTCATTCTTCTTGCAGCACAGCCTGTTGGAGCACATAAGTGTACCGGAGCATCGGGGTGTTCTATCTTGCTGTATTCCAGTATTCCATTTAAGAGAGTTGTCTTTCCTGTACCGGGACCACCCGTTATCAGTTTTATACCCGTTTTTCCAAGGCAGTTAAATACTCTTTTCTGATCCAGAGAATATTCGATGTTGCCATTTTTCTCTACGACTGATATTAAGTAAGGCTCTATACTGCAAAAATCTACGGCTCCATCATTTAATCTCTTGATATGGTCAGCCACTTTTATTTCGGTATTATAGTCTGTCTTTAAGAATATCCTGTATCCTTCGTACTGCTTATCTATTATGTACTTATCTGACAGTATCTCTTCTGCGATAAACAAAGGGTCTGTATGATATCCGCAACCTGCCATATTTTCGATTCTTGCCACAAGTCTGCATAGCCCATGAAAATCGGTATAAGTATTGCCATTCTGCGAGTTGGAATTCATCGCATAATATACTATAGCCTCTGTTCTTCTTTTATCATATTCTTTGATACCTGCATCTTTGGCTATGTGTTCGCACAATGAGAATTCGGTCTTTGAGTTTACGAGGATATATGGATTACGGAGAAGATTATTCTTCGCGTTTTCTTTCCCATAATGCTCGAATATGTATTTTGCGTCTTTATACGTACCTACATAACTGATTATAAAATCGAACAGGACTTCAAAATTATAATAATGACGCAGTCTTTCTATTACCGGATACTCTGCTTTCTTAAACTTTCCTGTATCAATAGTGTCGCTATTCTTTACATAAGCATAAGGATCCAGATCGGTCTTTCTCATTATCTCATCTGCCACAAAAGGGCCTGTGCCCATAAATGTAGAAGAACAGATAAAATCGATCGTGGACGAAGTATCGTACTGTTCGATATTGCATGTCTCTGCGATAAAATAGCCGTTCTCTTCGTATTCGCCTATCAGTTTTAATCCAATCCCTTTGGGATATGACGGAATGACTCCTGAGCAATAAGTGATGATATCACCACTCTTGATAGCAAAGAACGTGAGCCCGGTTCTTTCATTTCTTTTTTTAGTTAAATGGTATATACCTTTAATTTCCATGTTCTTTTACTGCGTTCTGATTTATAGGTGTAAGATCGAATAATTTCTGTAACATGTCTGACGATTCTCTTGCATCTTTTGGTGTTACCGGAGCATCGTCATGATAACCATTTCCTCTGTTTGTACTGGACAGTCTGAGAGGAATGAAAGCATGCAACGTTTTATCATCTTCACACAATTCTGGTTCAGTATCGAATATATTTGTTATCAGTTCATTTATGAAATCGTCTTTAACGGGATAACCTATCATCAAAGGAAGACTTCCGCCTACATTTGTGATGATATCTTCTATCAATGTAATTATCACGTTGTAAAGCAGATATTTGTAATACCACTTTTTGTATTTAAAGGGGAGTCCGCAAAATCTGAGCCCATATAGTTTTATATCCTTGAAGTTCCAAGTGTCTATCTGCATGGGGATCGCGCCTATGAACTCTCCTTTTCTTTTTATTATATAAATGCAGCCGTCTTTCATGATGCCGTTTACTATATTTCGGACATCGGACTTGTCTGATTCCCAATCATGTTCCTGATTGTACTGTGCGACGAAATCTACTATGTCATCAACATCATCTGCAGTAGCCTTGAACAGATATGCTTCAAGTTCCATTCCTGCATAGTTGTTTCCGCCACGTCTTTTGTGCGATTCAAGGCTGCGTACGGGAATGAGATAGCTTACAGACATCAATGTGGCTTTGGTATAGTTTGTCTTTGTCGCCCATTTGTATTTAGAACAGTATTCCTTATACAAGTCATTAAGTTCTCTCATATAATGAGTTGATACATGTTTGTAAAAATCTTCCGGGTGGACTATATAGTCACCTTTGAGCTGATTGCAATCATAACATAGGGGAACAAGATTCTCTGTCTGGTTTGTACCTGACTTGCTGATCGGTATAAAGTGATCTGTCGTATATTTTTCACTGTCTATGGTCAGTTTCTGACCGCAGTGAGCGCATCTTCTATGCGTTTTTGACAGGATATATTGCTTTTCTTCTTTCGAGATAGAATCTCTTCTTGACTCTATCTTTTCTCTTTTATTAGTTATCGTAGTCATGTGCTATACTCTCCGCTTCGAGCATGTTCTCGTCATGAGTGATGATCTGGGGCTTCTTATTTGCTACACATTTCTTGTCTTCACAATAGTCTTTGTGCTGACAGTTGCCACACAGGCAATCATATACATATGCGTTCATTTCTTATATTCCTTTCCTTGATGAAATATAGGTTATTATCGTTCTGTTTATAGTATGAAATATTATTATTGTTCTTAAAATTTTTGTGCAAAAAAACCGCCTCATGATGAAGCGGTCTTTGTCGTGATATTTAATTGTAAAGCATCACTCAACAACGCATATATCCTGGGCGATGATATTGTGACGGTATGAGCCATTTTTGCTTTTTCCCATTACGGAGCAAACGGTTTTGACGAATTTATTTACTTCGAGATTATCGGGAAGCTTTGATCTGTCTCCGTCTATGCTTACCTGAATGATGTTCTTTTCTTCACCCTTTTCGTCTGTGGAGATAAACAGGCGTACCCATGAACCTCTTTCGGTCTTATCCTCGATTATATTTACGAGTTTACCTGCCAGGAACGTTTCGCTGTCGCTTCGATGAAAAGCACCTTTTGAGCCTGCTCCAAAATATTTTTCACAGATGGTCTGACCAGACTCTAGCGCGTCTCCCATCAATTGCGGAAATCCATTGTTGCTTGTAAAGTGACCGTATACTGATATATAGTCCTTTTCGTGATATCCGCTCGATCTCAAGACGTTGTTGCTGAACCTAAACTGCAGCGTTGTGGTCGTGTCCCCGTGACTATTTCCGGATTTAGTTATCACGTATACTTCGGAATAAGTTCCCTTATCGACGATACTTGATATCCGTCCGTACGAAACGATGGAATTAGTATAAATTCCTTTGTTGTTTTCGGTGTCGTTCATATAACGATCCTCCTTATGAATCATTTCTTCAATATGACCTTCATATAGAAGTATATCGTAAATATGTGTTTTTTATTTTAGTTCTGAAAATTTTGTGCAAGAATTTTTAGTTTCAAGAGAAAGATGGTATGATTAAGTTGCCCAAAATAGTGGTTTTATGGCATATCTTTATCATAAATAATGCATTTTGAAATTTTTGCACAAAAAATCAAAAAATATTTAATATAATTCATGTTTATGTTAAAGGGTACTCTGTATCCAAAAATCTCAAGAAAGGGAAACTGGCATTGATTGTTATGATAATGCCCTATTTATCGTATGCAAAATGAGATGAAAGGTATCTGGAACAGGATTACCATCTACTGTATGAACCATGATGAACCCAAACCTATGGAGATACTTCAAAACCTTGAGCAGATCAAGACTCCTTTTTATGCGTGTACCGATGAACATTGCCCTAATAGACTAAATTTTGATGATTATCAGGGGCTTGTCCTTGAATTCATCAAAGCTATAGATGAAGAGGGATATTTTGGTACTGATTTTACTAACTATACCTACACATATAAAGGAACCAGGCATAAGATCAAAGCAAAAATTCTTAAGTACAGTGGCAGCGAGATCCGCATAGGTATCCTTAATACTACTGTTTTAGGTATTAAGAAGTAAGAAAGGCTGAAAGATGAACGAAAATAAAGAAAACACTGCGGTCGCTACATTTAAGGTAGTGCTTCCGTATATTGTTGCCATTATAGTCGGTCTGTTTATTTCTTTTGCAGTAAAAGTTCTGTTTAGCCCTTATATTATAAGTGGGCCATCAATGCTTCCTACTTATAAATCAGGAAGTGTTGTAAAGATAGACAGGGAATTTGATGAGTCGGATCTTAAAAAGGATACTGTTGTTATATATAAGTACAAAGGTAAAGATATCGTTAAACGTATAGTTGCTACCCCGGGTGATTTTTTGGTGATAGTCAATGGAGAGCTTCGTGTTAATCATGAAGAGGGTATCAATTTTGACGAGATAGACGAGCCTGGCATACTTAAAGATGAAATGATACTTGAAGAAGGCGAATATTTCTGTATGGGCGATAATCGTAATAACAGCCGTGACTGCAGAGAATATGGTCCGATCACAAAAGATGATATCATTGGCGTGGTAGAAAAAATATACATTCAATAGAAAGGTGAGATTATGAACACAAAGAGATTTAGAACCAAGACAGAGTTTATTCCCAAGGATAACCTTAAGGTTGATGGGATATGGGAGGTAGGAATAGATATCGGCTATTCGGCAGTTAAGTTTATCTCTCCGAATATGGTCGGAAGTTTTCCCAGTTATGCAAGACGTGTAAGTGATGATTTTCAGTATGTTTCAGAACCCCCGGAAAGTTCTATCCTTTATAGGAATGATGATACCGGTGAACTTTGGCTCGTTGGTGAAATGGCTCAGAACACCATGGCTACAGGTGATACATCTGATTCTGAAGCTTCTTTGTATGGAAGAGGCCGCTACTCTTCTGCTATGTTTGATGTTATCTCAAAGGCTGGTCTTGGAATGTGCCGCATGTCTAACGAAATAAGAAATTTTGATGAAAACGATAAAATGATCATTCAGACCGGTCTGCCCGAGAGATATATGGACGATGAGGACGAACTTAAAGAAGCTCTTGCCAAGGATTATAATTTCTCACTTAAAGTTGGTAAGGGTGACTGGGTAGAGCATAGATTCAGTGTAGATATTGATGATATAGAGGTAATGAGTCAGCCGAGAGGAACATTATTCTCTGTATGTATTGATAAGTTTGGTAACTTCCGTAGCGAAGCAGAAAGTTATCTTTCTTCCAGTGTACTGGTATTTGATCCAGGTTTTGGTACACTGGATATATTCCCTATAAAAAACGGTTTTGTGGAAAATGGAGGGGAAACGTTCCCTGATCTTGGAATGAAACGTGTGTTGAGTGAGACTGCTCGTAAGATAAGGTCTAAATATGGTGTCAATGTTGAAGTTCCTGCCATGCAGAAATATCTTGAGACAGGATTTGTTAAGTATTTTAATAAAAAGACTTTTGAATCTGGTGAAAAACCCTTTGGCAAGTTCCTTGATGAAGCAAGCCGTGAGGTTTGTGAAGAAGCTCTCTCCCGTATGAGTTCAGTTTTTAATCTTATTGATTATAATTATCTTATCGTTACCGGAGGAACAGGTGCTGCATGGCTCGATCAGATTCGCGAAAAATTCAAAGCATCAGATACACTTACAATACTTAATGGCAACCAGAATGATAACCTGCCGTTTATCTATAACAACGTGAGAGGATATTATCTTTACAGATACATGAAGCTTAAGAGATAAAAGGTATATGTAATGAGATTTAACATAAGAATTTATAAAAGGTGGGACGTTGATCTTATCGCTCTTTTAGATGCCGGATACCCTGTTATTAAGATGATGCAGCAGGCGATAATCAGTTACGCAAAAGGCGAGCCGTTGTTTTACTATATCGATGAATTGTCAGATTTTAATCCATCGGATAAAAAACATATGACAATCAAACTTTTTATCCCTGATACGGAAAAGGAAGCGGTATATCTGATGACGCACTCCCGCCCCAATAAAAACTATGTCGCAAAAATGATATTGAGGAATTCTCTGGTACAGCAAAACATAGGTTGCTGTATTACGGATCCTAACCTTGCACAGCTCATAAACATTAATAATGAACACAGACGTATCATGATGCTTAACAACGTGATACCGTTAAGTTCTATTAAAGAAGCAAAGGTAATAGATATCAAACCTCTTAATAAGACGATCGTTATCGATAATCCTAAATCAGTCTTGATGTCGAATATCGGTCAAGTTAATCCTTATGCGAACATGGTTGATGTGCCGGTGGCTAAAAAACCTCCTGCTAAACCTGAAAAGAAACCCGAACAGAGAATTGCGCCGGTTTCGGTGAACGTACCGACTCCTGCTCCTGTAGTAACTGTTCCTGAAGTGATTACAGAACCGATAACGCCTATAGAACAGCCACAGGTTCAGCAGACTGCTCCACCTGTTAAGAAAACACCTTCATGGGTGGTGAGCGAGGTATCTATAGATGATGGAAAAGAAAGTGTTTCTATTCCAAACCCGGATAAATCAGCCGGTGATGATACTCAAAAGAGAAATGAACGGTTACTCAGTATGTTTGACCGATTGTAGATATAGTATAAGGAGATACACATGAACAAGGACGAAAAATTTGATCTCGCCGAAGAACTTAGGGTTAAACCTGGAGACATTTTTGATAAAGAAAAACTGTATGAGGACGAATTGGAACTTTTGGTTAAAAGCATGAGAGCTATTTGTGCCAGGGAGCGTATTCCGTTCGTTATAAGTACAGCTGTTAAAAATTCTGAATCAGAAACTGTATATAGGAATGACGGGGTTCTTACCGGCTCACTGAGAATGAATCTGTTTGATGATCACTTTGAGAAATTCCTTCTTGTGCTTAACGGCGGAACAATCGAAGGTGATAGGGTTATTGCAAAAGGTGTTATTACGAATCTTGAAGAAGACGATGAGCTTAAACTTCATGAGGCGCTTCTGGACGACGAATATGTCGATCCTGATATTGATGAAGAGGAAGACGAACTCAGTGCTCTTTTCGATGCGTTTGACGCTGATATCAATGCCAAAGCAGAAAAGGCTATCAACACGAAGAAGTATATCACCGAGGACGGTGAGGTTATTTCATCAGATTCGATCATGCCTCTTGATCTTGTCGTTATGGAAGATATTTAAAACAAATTCATGTAAAAAGAAAGGCTCCGGTTTTACCGGAGCTTCTTTTATGGGTTGCATCGTTGACAGGGTGTGTACCCTTCGTTTATAAGATCTTCTCTGCTTCCACTATATTCTTTCTTATTACGTTCCTTTATATCGTTTACACTCTCACATGTAGGAGTGTGAAACTTCTTGGAATTTTTATTAAGAATATAGGTTACCGGCTGATCAGACACTTCTTTACTCATTGGCTGCGCGTCTGCTGCCACACGGCTGTCACCTGTAGCATAATCGATCTCGATATAGGGCTGTACGTTAAATGCATAAATACAAAAACTTAAAGCACCTTTATCTTCTACTGAACACGCTTCCATGACAACACCACGACATAAAAGTTCATCACCATTATAAACAGGGGTTACTCTGTAAAGAACATGGTTTCCAGTCTGTTCTACATACTGTGCTACCATTACTTCGTGATCGAGCATTCCGTCTACGTTAAGATAACGTGTACCGGTAATGAGATTACGTTCGTCCGCGTTAATTCCGCTGACGCAATGAGCGATTAAATGACACCTGTTATATAAATAGTTATCCTCGATAAAATCGGGATATTTGACCGTGTGCCAACCTGCAGGCTTAACCTGTCCGATCTCGCCACGTTCTTCTGTAGGCATTGTGAGTGGACTTACGTTGATAAAACACCCTATAGGTCTTTTTAAACTGTCAAGCTCACCACAGATTGTAAATTCTTCAGTAGTCATGTTGTCAGATATAAAATATGGTCTGCCCCCATGTATGTCTACCCATGCACTGCCATTATATTCAGGCATGTCGGATATGTTGAATGTCATTAAAGATTTATCAACCTTATCAGCTGATGTTTCTTCTTTAGTCGGCAGGATATCGTTTATGTCCGGGATATTCTCATCTGTAAATTCAGAGATCTTATCCGGCATTGTATCGATTGCCTCTGACACTCTTTCCTTGGCATCATTTACTGCTTCTGAATTCTTAACGTCATTATATACGTCTGTGGCTGTTTCTTTGGCCGAATCGATCTTTTCCGCTACATCTTCCTGTGTAAACGGTAATTCAACCGTACAGCCGGTCAATGTCAGCGCCAAAGCCATTGTAAGCATCGCGATGCATATTTTTATTTTCCTCATATTTGACTCCTTTCTCGGTTTTGATATATGAAGTATGATATTTTCTATTGTAAATAAAAGGCGCCCGTAAGCGCCTTTTTAACAGTATTAAGTTGTTCAAGCTACTTCGGACATCTCTTCGATAGTGTCCTCAAGCTCATTGCTGTCACAGGAGATGGAATAAATTCCATTAGACACCTCCCAGTGACCTTCGCCGTTCTCAACTACCCATCTCTTGGTAATGAACTTAGGCATTTTCGTTCCCTCCTAACACTACTAAAAGCAATCTATATCGCTCCAATAAAGGGTTAGTTCGTCAGTTTCGTATCCGGGGAATTTTAACAGTCTTGTGACATTTCCCTCGCTTGATTCACTGTAAGGCAGATCAACATAGCTGTCATACCCGGTTTCAGGACTGTACCAGTGGTTTGAGTATCCTGTCTGCAGAAAATGTGCTCTGCATGTTAATACGAATTTGTCTTCCTGCTCTTCGATCCCTATGTCTCCGATGTCGTAATCTGTCACAAAAAGTTTATAAAGGGCTTTATCTAACAGATTTTCAAACTCCTTACTGACATCTTCCATGTTGCGAGAGTTGATATCTGTAGATACGCATATATCTATGTTTATATCCTGAGAGCATTCTCTTGAAATCACTTCTTCTCGCATTTTTGTTTCCTCCTATACTGTTGTTCTCCAATTTAAATGCTTATATCAGTAATATGGTCTAAAGGGACAAATATAATTTTGTACAAAAAAATATCGAGATTTCTCTCGATACTTTTTCTTTGAGATTAAATGTCGTAATCTTCAAGCAAAAATAATCTGATACCGTAGATCAGCATTATTATGAAGAATATACCTAACCCAATACCCAAAATAAGCATTTTCGCCATACGACCACCTTCCTTCTTTCATAACCCCTTAAAATGCTTATTATACGTTGTGAAGTTTCATCAATGGATTATCCATGTTGATCTTCTCCAACCTGTTCACTGTGTTTAACTGATCGTTGTGGACTATCCTTCCTCCCATTTCACGAGCCTTTTCATAGGCAAATGATGAATTAAGAGTATCCACATCTACGTTTGTACGTATTTGGATCATATATCCGTTATGTGTCTTCCAGAGTATACTTTCCGTTCTCTTTATAAAAGGTTCAGCAACCAAACGTGCGAAGTCTATAAGCTGGCTCATATTCGGGAATTCTGCATTCAGAATATGAGTCTTGCCCGTATCTTCAATATTGCTGCTATCCTGTGTTAACTTCTTTAATCTATCAGCTTCTATAGACTTATTTATCACGATGTCGTATTTCATCTCTCGGATCCTGCGTCTGATATCTCGACATAACAGATCCTGAACATCGTGTAACTTGTCAGAAGTCATTTTTGACAGAGACTCATAATCTCCTGCATCTATACCCTTGCTGTTTAACAAAGATTCTCTGCAGTATTCCATCAGATCTACAAGCTCTCCGAAGTTTATATTGGCTACTCGCATACCATATGAAACACTGGCAGCCGGAAGATTTTCATAGTTGTTAAATATAACCATTCCTTCCTTGTAAACAGCCATGCATACATGGTTATATGTTGGTATGTCGTATCCACAAGCCTCAAGAAGATTTAATGTGACAACGTTTGAAGCTTCCATGAATTCTTCTGCGCATTTCTTGGAAAGAGCCCCAGTCTCTTCGTCAAAATCTAAAGCCATAAAATCTTCCATCTCTGCGAATGTATGATGTGTTACAAATTGGTTTTCTTCTTGTGTTTTTCCTTCTTTAAAAAATATTTCCATTAAGTCCTTTCCGCGTCATAGCATACGCGTTTATCTATTTAATAATAGTATGGTGGAAATTATTTTAAATTAATTATTTTGTGCAATAAATTTATCGGCAATTTTTAAAAGATTATCTATAGCAAATTCTCTCATGTTTTGAGTAACAGAAAAAACTAAAGGAGAAAGGAGACTATAGATATGGAGTTCGTTAGAGAAAATAATAAGGTGAGGTTTTTATCCACCGAAGGAATATCTTATGATATCTGGGATAAACTTTTGAAACGCATCAATTATCTCGGTTATGCAATACCTGATATCGATGCACTTAAGTCATATTTTGACAGAGGCTGTCTTCTTAACGAAGATCAGACTGTTGAAGTTCTTCGTGTATTCGGTGAGGAACATGAGACACTCTCATACTCCGAAGATATGATAGAGAGAGACAATCTCAATGCAAAGAAAGTATTCGGTGTTACCGATGATCTTAAATTTGCAGGATATATCTTACTCGACGGAGATATGCTTAACTTTTCTTACGAAGGGTATATGAGAGATATCGATCATCGAGATATCAAAGATGCTATGGAAGAATATGGTGATGAATATGATGATGCAATGATCCAGTTCATTAATTACGGAAATATTCGTCTCAATTTCGCCGGTTTTGAATTGTGTAAGAAACCGACTTTGAAACAAAGACGAACTCTTGCTGAATTCATCAGAAAAAATCCGGAAATGCATGTTGATATAGCAAATACCGAGGGTTATGTCATTAAGAAATTTTCTTATCAAATGGCTTATCCGAGTGATGTGTTAAAAGATATCGACGATTATTTTGATTCCATAGAAGTCTAAAAATCCCTGGCAGCTTGACTGCGACAGGGATTCTTTTTTTTTACCGTTGATGACTTTGGCATATTTTCATTGATGGTTTTGGCGAGTTTTTATTGATGACTTTGGCTTTTTTCTCACCTTTGTCATTACCCGATGGCATCTACATTAGTAGACATTTAAATTTAGTTATAATGCAGTTTGTTAGCAATTTTATTGATGGTCGAGCAGGGAAAACTGTACTTAGATATAGCATCTACGTTAGTAGACATTTATTAAATAATTCTATTCGCCCTTTATTACACGTTTGAATATTGTATATGAGCCCTCTTTTGAATGCCCTCCTCTGTCTATAATAGCATAGATCACTCTGACAGGGATAGTGCTAAATTCTTCTTTGAGTAGTTGAGCTACCGCTGCAGGTTCCTGCCCAAATACTCCACAACCAAAAGCACCGAGTATTACGGTTTCAAGTTCTTTATCTGCATGATATCTTACGATATCTCCTATAAATTCGATCCTTGATTTAAGAGCCTTATAATTAGTGTTTGGATCTTCGTTAGGATTATATTCCGTGAATGCAGTATTGTTTGGTGCTGCGCATGTTATAACATCTGCAAGTATTGATTTATCATCTTTAAAAAACATTATCTCTGGCGAATATATTGCCCTGTTTGTATATAAAGCTCTGTTCTTGTGAAGATTATTGTATGCATAATAATCAGACAATCTATTATCGCTTAATACTTCATAAAGGAATGAACCATGGCATAATGATTCTTCCTGAGCAGAACTTCCGGCTAAAAATCCGCCACCTGCGTTTTTGTATGATGCAAAATTGAGTACGGCTGTATGAAAATCTTTTCCGTATTTCATTACTGCAGAGACTGTATCTATATTGTCGATAATGACTTCATTGTCGCATTTTTGGGGAGACCTGTTTATGTCAGATAATTTCACTCTGTTATCGTCCCATATTTCGGATCCTTTTACGGATCTGTCGATCTCTTTTTTGTATACCTTCTGCATCTTCTGATGATGCATCATCGCTGTTTTTGCTCTGTTTTCTTTTCCGTTCCAATACGTACTATTCCAACCCATTTTTATTCCCTTTTCAAAATAGTTTTCCATCCGTTTCAACCGTCTTATTAATCCAACAAGAATAAGTTACTTCTTTAGCATTCGACTCAGGTTCCTTCGGAGTTGATTCTTCAAGACTAAAAGAAGAGTCAGCTTGAACAAAAGAACAATCGACCTTAAGCGAATTGATATAAACATACCTACATTAGTAGGCATTAATTGCAAACCACAATGGTCCTTTTGCTATACCCTTTTCGTATAAGATCTTGAACATATCTTTTGGCGTATCAAGTTCCGGTTCATTGTTTTTATACTTCCAATATAGATAATATTCATTATAAACTTTATCATAGACTATCGATATCTTTATATCGTATGGTGTACTACCCTGCCTGTTTCTGAATATAGGGTGATTTGCATCTTCTACCATATAGTTGACACTATCATCTTTTATCTCTTTAATATCGTTTATGGTGGTTTTTGCTATTACACCGTCTTCATATACTACAAGGTATTTATCGTCAAGATACATCGCCTGGTCGTGTAATCTGAATAGTACAAGGAATTTAATTCCATATTCGTCTATACAGACATTGCCAAAATACTGCATTATCTTCTTGGTTGTTCTGAATCTGTCTTTATAATCTTTTGAGAGATAGGTGTAGTAATCTCTTGATTTCTTCAATGACCATAACAAGTGCTGCTTTGGAGTGTATTCTGAATGTATGTATGATGAAAGAATGCCCCAACAAAATGGATATTCCAGTCCATATTTTGACATTTTTTCGTATAGTTCCAATGACGGATCCGTAAGAATGGTATTGAACAATGATTCTATTTCTTCGTCTGACACTTTCTTAAAACAAAATCCGTCATCACAAATATATTCGACATAAGAATATTTACTTTTACCTAAAACTGCTTCATCAGCAAAAGTATCTTCGAATAAATATCCGTCAAATTGCGGCATATAAAATTGTTCTGATTTTTTATCTTGTGTCATAGTCAATAATTATTTATGTGACGCCGTCATATATATCGATATCTACTTTAGTAGACATTTTTGGAGGGCCGGAAGTTCCGACCCCCATTTTATATCATTAATGTTCATTCTGTTGAGGGGGATTTTCAACCATGAACCTTATGATTTCTTTTGGCGTTCTGCCAAACTTATCGCATACCTTTAATAATGTCAGTACCTGCGGTGAGTGATTCTGATACGCTCTTTCATATTCTTCATATGTTCTGAAATCTTCAGCATGCATCGTCTACGTATTTTACGATAGTTCTCGATATTTGCTTTTCGGTAGCAGTTCTTTCTTTCTTTTCTTCCTGATCAAGAATCGAGAAGTTTATCTTGGCGTCTTCTATTGATTCCAGAGCCGTGTTTGTGATAAGTCTGATAACAGCATTGATGTATGGCGTTGTATCATCAATGATACCTCTTACTTTTTCATCGAATGCGTTCATGTTCAGATTCTCGATCGTTTCGAGGGGTCTTTCCCTGCGGGATCAGCTCTACGCTGCCAGCTTTGACTATTGATGACCTTTTTGTGAATTGGTCAAAGATGTGCTTTTGATCTTTTTTCATTTTTTTTCCTCCTTGGGGATGAAAAATGGAACATCGCCTACTATAGTAGGTATTATTTGAAGTGTTACATTAAGAGTATGAATTATTTATTTTGAAAGTTAAAATTTTGTGCAAAAATTTCTTTAGGGAACATTTATTATAATAATTTGATAAAAAGTTCCCTAAAATAAATTGTCCTTTATAGACATAAAAAAAAGAGCCCGTAAGCTCTTTTTAGACCGGATACAACTTATTTGGGTCGTTTAGACCAAATTCCTTGGCGTAAGAGATAATCTTTCCTTCCTTTGCATCGAACTCTGCTATCATTATAGGACGAGTATCGTTCTTGTCGCCGTCTTCAAGGTCGATATACTTACCGTCAACAGTTATAAATCTCTGTATCGGCTTTGCATTGAATTCTATAGCGCCGGGAATGGATTTTTCTTTCTTTACTCTCATTGCTGCCTGAAAACCATAGGCTTCCTTGTCAACGAAATATGATTCTCCAAGGATATTACAAATAAATGATGCCATGTTGATATCTCCTTTCATCATCTGATGATATAAATATATAAATTCATGAGCATTATAAAAGCAGAGAATTAAATCTCTCCCTTTTAAAATGAATCTTTTACAGACTAAGAAGGAATGTGCCGGGATTCTGTTCCTCGTATGCCTTCATCTTCATGTTTGCCTTAAACCATGTATCGAAATTACGTGATTCTGTGTCAGCAACAGAAGCAATCTGGACTACTTTTGCAGTGTCATATCCTTCACGAGAATCTGGAATACGATCAAGTGCCTCTTTAGCCTCTTTATAAGTCTTAAAAGGTTTTTCATATATTCTTTGAATAGTGTATGCGCCTTTGTATGGAGCATATATCTCTTCCAAAGCCAGATAAAGAACGTCCTTATCAGGAATATCTTTTACTCTGTAACTTGTGTTGTACTGAAAACCATTGGTATTTGTACATAATGAGATTGCCCCGTCATCTTTAAAGCAGATTTCTGCGGAGTAATCATACACATCGTTATCAAGAGTCCATTCTCTTTTTTCTGATAAGCAGGTTACGATCTCTTGAAATCTGGGTATCTTTTCTTTTGGAATCGATTCTTTTTCAACAATCCCATCGATACTAGATGTTTCAATACCCATATCATTGAGAATGTTATAAATGTCATCTGCAATAAGAAGATCCGGTGAAAGTCCTGTGATGTCGAAGTTAGGTTCGTTAGCGTTTTTGATCGGCTCGGAAAGAACTGTAGTTGTATTGTGTCTGTTGATATAATCAATTAAAATACACATATCATGCCAGTCCATTCCCTGAATGATTGTCTTTTCAATAATCTTCATTTTTGTTTTTTCTCCTTTCTTAGTTTTATATACTGAATATGTAATAATCTTGGCATAATAAAAGGAGCCTTAAGGCCCCTTTTTTATGGAAATATTTAATTGTTGTCGGATCATTTTCCGTATCTTCTTATGAATTCTTCCTCGGAAATTATCTCAACTCCCTGTGAAATCGCAGCTTTGTTCTTTGATGACGTACTTGTAATATCATTGTTGATCAAGGCTGTCGTTTTAGAGCTGATAGAACCAGATACCTTACCACCACGAGCTTCAACGGAAGCTTTGAACTCATCTCTGTTCTTGTAGATATGAACATTTCCGGTTATAACAAATGTTAATCCTGCAAGAGAATTATCATTTGCAGTTGTTACCGGCTTTTCAAATTCAAGTTCATTGACGAGATTGATAAAATCTTCCCATTTTTCGCGGTATGCAGTAACTTCTTCTGCCCATTCAACGATGTTTCTTGCCTTTTCGTCTCCGACGCCGTCAATGGATACTAGCATGTTGAAAGCTCTTTCCTTACCGTAGTCATCATATCCACCGGCTCCTTCGTCAACTCTGCTGACAAATTCTACGAATTCATTAACATCGTTATTCCAGTATTTCGCCAGTTTCTTTGACAGGTCGTTGCCCAATAACGGAATATTAAGGCTATACAGGAACTTCTGAAGTGTTGTATTCCTTGATGCGTTTATAGCATCTATAAGGTTATCCCACTTTTTCTGTCCCCAGCCATCACGTTCGAGTAATCTGGTATAGTATTTGTGACTATATCCGTTGTTGTTTACTCTGTCTTCCATCTTGTAAACGGAAAGTGTGTCTGCGTCGATAAGTCCTACATTTAAAAGATCTATAATCTGGCTTTCGCCAAGACCTTTTATAAATAGACCGTCTTTGCTGAAAGTGTTCATCAGCATACCCACTAACTGTGCCGGACAACTGTCTTTGTTTGTGCAATACAGCACATTGACATTATTATCTGGATTCCAGACTACAGTTGTTTTGTGACTGCATGACGGACAGTGGCAAGGTGTCTGAACAGGAGTTGTAGACTCTGTTTCTTCGATACTTGCTATCTGCGGGATTATCATGTTTGCCAGATAAACTTCTGCTTTTGAGCCTATAAGCTTTATATACTTATAATTGACATCGTCTTCATTTGCAAGCCTCTTCATTATCGAAAGATTATGAAGTGATGCTCTTGTGACTGTGCTGCCAAGTCCAAGTCTTACAGGATCAAATATTGCTACCGGTGTGATAACTCCGGTCTTGCCTACTGACCATTCGATATCTCTTATGGTCGTTGTTTTTGTCTCATCAGTCCATTTTAGAGCCATTCCCCATCTCGGATGATGTGTCGTGACACCTAAATTCATTCCTTTTTCAAGGTCGTTATAAAAAAATACGAGACCATCTGTAGGATATTCAAGATCCTTTATCCTTGATTTCCATTCTTCAATTTTGTCAAGGACATTTTTTGACGATACAAGCTCACGCTCTACTACATCAAAACCAAGCGCCTCTAACCAGTCGTATCGGTCGGACATAAATCTGAGATTGTAATCATGATCAAGACTGCTTCTTGTATCATCACCGATATAAACGTCTGTACCGGGGGTTACAAGTTCGTGAGCCTTAATGATTATCTCTCGTTTTCTACTCTCATTTGAATCGAGCATCTGAATGGTTGCTGTAGCAAGATTTCTTGGATTCTCATATGTTCCTCCAAGCTCTTCGTTGATCCTCTCAAACTCTGAATAAGTCATCATCGATTCGCAGCGTACAACGACATGTTCCTTGCAAGGTATCTCCAATGGCAATCCTTTAAAATATCTGGCATTGTGGGTTATATCACTGCCCTCAACGCCATTATTACCTCTTGTAACAACCTGTTTAAGCCTGCCATCATCATAAGTGGCCACAATAGTACCACCATCACATTTCCAACTCATCATGGCTGAATCATCACATGCTTTTAACCAACCGATCAGGTTTTCCCGTTCTGCGTATTTGGTCTTGTCCAATGACAATGCTGGCTTTTCATGACGTACAGTTTTTAAGCCGTTTACAACCTGTGCTCCTACGAATGTTGTAGGACTGCCCTGATAAACAAATCCATTGTCCTGCTCTAACTGCCTTAATTGGGCCAAATAGCCATCAAATTCGATGTCTGACATAAATATAGCCTTACCGCCATAATATGCCTCAGAAGCCTCAATTAAACGTCTTGTTAGAATAGCCTGTTCTGACGTGTCATTCGCGTCAAGTTTTCTTATTTCCATATTTTTCTCCTTTCCAATATGTGTGTAATAAATATGTCGATTTTAGGGAAAAATAAAAGAGCCGCAGGCTCTTTTTAAAGTTTAAATTGTATGATCTTTTAATGAACAATATTTAGGCTCATACCCTTGAATATCTACACAGTTTTTCCAAAAATGCTCACTTATTTTTTTATTGGGTTCAACGTTTTCCCTTTGACATTTTGATATGTATATATCGTCAAATTCGGATATTCTAATCTTTTTACCTCCCCATTCAATGCCGGATTTCTTATCTTCTTTAGGTAGAGTCATAAATTTATTCCATGAAGATTCCATATCTTTAATAGATGAAATCGATGATATATTATCCGTTATGTTGATTTGATAAAGTTTTTCTTGCTGCTTTATGTTTGGCAATATCAGATGTTCCATACGTTCATCGATCATTGTCTTATATAATTCACGACGTAAATCAGAAATTAATGGCGTATCCTCTATTATCTTTTCAACCTTTTCCTTGTCAAATCTTTCATATATTTTCTTTATGGATTTACATGCACAAGGATCTTTTAAAACTCTATCGCTTAATAAAAAATCATGATATGATATCTGTTTTCCTTCAAAAGAAAATGCGGCTTTAGGATACGAATATAGCCTTTCATCAATCATTGAACGATCTGACAGTAGTTGCTCGATACCCTTGTCTGCTAACATTGGATACAAGCATGAACCACAGTCATATATGGGAGCTAATTTAATTTTATCTGAAATTGCATCATCGTTATACAGATATCCCCAGTTGCCAGTATGTCTATCAAAATTTCCTAATAAAGTGTCTATAGCAAAAGTATCCCAGAATCTTTCTGTGGCTTTTTCTTGGAGGCTTTTTTCGTAATCGCCTATTGCTTCGACAACATTGTCTATTTCGGGATAATGAACCTCTTTAAACCGTCCGTCATTTGAACTGTTATATTCTTGAAATTCATTTAATTGGTATCCATCTGTACAAAAATCTTTGCATGCTACAACAACGCGATCTTTGTAAACTCCCAATATGGTTGATTGTACCGGAATATCTAAAGTTTCTATAATATGGCATGATACATATTCTGAAAAAATATTATTGCGATAACTGGAGTTTAGTTCATTCCTTTTATCATCTGGAACTTTGTCGGGAAATTTCAACATGTATCGTTCCCCATTAAAATATATTGTTTTCTTCTCGTCGCTGCCGCCGTATCTTTTATGTCCTTGAGGACAATCTGAAAAATCAAAATACTTCTCCATACTTACCCTCCGTAAAATCGTACACGTAACATTGTCTTAATTCTTTTGCGAGGCTAGAACTTATCATTCTGTAACTTTCAGATGCGTTAATATCTCCAAGAACTTGAGATATTTCGCAATCCAGTGGATATTTTCCCTTATTATAACTATCAATTAAAGTTGTGATACTAGAATCTAATTCTGTTGGAAGATTGTCATATATTTTTTTTATTTGAATTTTCATAATCTAACCTTTGTATATGTTTGCTATTAATATATAATATTATACTTAAAATATAATATTTTGTGCAAAAAATAAAAGAGCCCGCAGGCTCTTTTTTAATGGGAGGAATGAAATTAGTTGCTGATAATTAAACAATCAGCTATAAAAGTCAACTGTTTGCAGTAGGATCGTCTACTTCCGGATAATAACAATTATCACAGATGATCAATGAGTCAGTTCCGGGAATCTGTATAGCCCTGACATCGTCATCGGCGTTATATTCGCTCAGATATCCCTGGCAACCGATTATTACCCTGCTGTCTTCAGCTTTATTGTCTTTTATTATTTTGATAAGTTCTTTTCCTGTCATGATTGACTCCTTTCTCGGTTAGATATTATAAATATGGCAGTTTATGAAAACAATAAAAAAGAACCGGCCAAAACCGATTCTTTAAATGTTATGCGATTGCTTCGTAGAGTTCCTGCAAGGCATTCTCCTCTTTGCATTTTACTGCCCAGAGATAAGTATCCTCTTTGTAACCCTTGATGTCGTTCAGGGTGAAACCTGCATCAAAGAGATCCTGCAGAGAGTCTGCATCGGAGAAGTTTGAGTCAAGATACATCTCAAAACGCGCATCAAGCTCGTTATTGATGTCTTCGCCCCTCTTATCGTTAAGAAAGATCTTCTTGTTTTCTGCGTCATAAACGCTCCAACGATATACATTGTACTGGTTCTGCAAAAACTTGGGAATCTCTGTTACAACAAAAGGGTTCTTGCCCATCTTTTGCAGCTCGGCATATATCTCTTTCAAGTTTCCGACTGTAAAAGGCTCCTTATAATATGTTCCGAAGTCGTCTTCGTAATATCTTCCTACGAATGCAATCAGAGAACAGTTAAGATTAAAGGCTACTCCCTCAACATCTGTTCCTCCGTCAAGAGAAATGACTACATCATCAGGAAGTTCCCTGACACGATCGATAAAATCACTTATTAACATTGTTAATCCTCCTTTTCTGTGTTATTACATAGAAAACATGGAGAATTGTTATGATCATAAGTTATTGTTCTTGTTGTGTAAGTTTGCCCTTGTTTTCTTCGGATATGCGTTTGGATATTTGACGCAATTTACGAAGAGTTGGATCGTATATACCTGTGATTGTGATCATGTAATAATTATGTATTGAATAGAATCTAGGAAACAGGCTTAATAGTATTTTAGGATTTCCTTTATTATCCAATATTTCACATATAACATATAGCGGAAAAATTATTATTAAAATTAGAATATTGACAATATTATCCATTAAAAATAAAGGAAAAAACCATGGACGTAGACGTATGATGAAACATGTTAGAGTATCGACTCCATTTAAAATCATAACTACCATTATATCTGATATGATATTTTTTATGGTTCAAAATCATAACCACTATAAAAACCGGAACTATTAATAATACATATCTAAAATAATAATCTGCATAAGAATCTTCCCAACCTGCAATTGTTTCTGAACATTCTAACCAATTTATAGTATCAGAAACGACTTTTATTCCAATTCCTACAATAGTGATTATCTTTAGTATTTCTATTATGGTGGTCCATTCGATATGTGGCATATGTTATTCTCCTGAATAGATTTGAATTAAATGTATTGCTATATATAATATGATTTATATAAAATAAAAAGGCCCCATATGAGATATGGGTATTTTGAAAAGATTTTTTTATTTTTGACAATCTCTGTCATACTTATCGATATAAACATTGCAAAAGCGGAGGATAAACCGAATAATTCAGACGCTCCATACCGTCTGATAGCCTAAACAGGCTTTTGTTTATTAACGACAGCCTGTTGGAGAGGTTGTCAGTATGAGTAAAGGAGAACATAAATAAAAATGGCAAAGAACCAGGAAGTAAAGAAATGGATCATCGGAATGTCCGGTAGTGAATGGGACGATGTATGCGTCTACTCATTCGAGGGAACAAAATCACAGGCAAAGAAGGTTTTGGTTGATCTCGTTAAATCCGACAAGAAAGAATTTGACAATTACGATTATGGGACCGAAAAAGTTTCAGAAATTGAAGAGGACAAATTTGGCGTGTTACATGCCGGGACAACCTTCAGTGATTGTCATAATGATTATACTGCCACTCCCATGGAAGCTATCAGTGATATCTCAACACGGCATTGGTGGTAAGTAGCATAAGGAAAATAATGCGGCAATCTGAATTATAATTAAATACGGTTAAAAAGACTCTCGATTAACTCGGGGGTTTTATTTATGTCTGACGGGATATATTGTCGAACAAAATAAAAAAATCCCCGAAGGGACTTTTTATCTGCGATATTCAAGAGTTGCAAACATTGGCTTGTCACCGTTGTTGTCGATGATTGTGATCGGCTTATTAAGCATCTTTGACAGTTCTTCGAGTTTTTCGATGGAAAACTTATCATTGTCGTCTTCGAGACGCCTGTTCCATTCCTCTTCACTAAACGTCCCCCTCATCATGGCACGCGATTTACGAATATCGTCATTGACCGATACGTAGACAACATCAACGTTTTCGGATCCATATGCCTTGACATAGCTCATAGCACCTGTAAGATCTACTACGCATGAATAATCATCTGAAGGGTCTATCATGGGTGAACCATAATACCAGATGTCCGGTTTGCCATTGAACAGTGTATTATATGATCTGTGCTCTATTAAAGAATTATTCTTGATCATATCAAGAAATTCTTCTTTTGTTACAAAGTGATAATCAACACCGTCAACCTCTTTATCTCTTATTGGTCTTGTCGTATATGTTACGACCGGCTTGCTGCCTGCTTTGACTCTTTTCTTGCAAAAATAGTCTTTGCCGGCTCCGCTTTTTCCAATATATATTGTGATCATCGCTATCTCTCTTTCCTAAATTAATGATACATGATTAATATGTGATTTCTTGCACAAAATAAAATACAGTCAACCCATGTGGATCAACTGTATTTTTTATGAATATCTGGCGTAATGAACTTCCAACCTTTTTTGGGAACTTCCATACTTTTATGGTGCTATAAAACTCAAATATGACCATTTTACGCGGTTTTTATCATTCGCAGATGTAAGTTCCCACCATTTTCGGTAATGATTTACCATTTTTAGTCGGAACTTTAGAACGGTAACCTATCTTCGCCCGGTGTTACGTTCTTTGCAGGGAACTTTATTGTTCCGTTGTTATCAACAGGAGAAAATCCCAGTTTCCTGTAAAAATCAATAAGGTCATCATCGAGAACGACTGCGTACAGATCATTTCCGAAGTTAGCGTCGTTATATACGACGTTTATTACCTTATCAACCAGAGCTGTTCCAACACCCATTCTCCTCATTGAAGGAAGAACGTAAAGTTCTGAAAATAGTCCGTCATTGTTTTTCGCTTCGTTTACCTGACCGTCTGCCTGACCGAGAGATACGATACCGAGCATCTTATCATCAAGAAACGCTCCATAGTAGTAGCCGGGAGCATCTTCGGCTCTCTCATAGATTTCGTCTTTATTAAGAATGATCACTGTCTTGAGCGGTGCTTTTTCAAGCTCTGCCTCGTATTCCTCAAAGAAATCAGGCAGGCTATTGTCACAGTCGTGTGGAGTGATCGGACGAACAAGTATCCTGTTTGAAATGATAGCTTTTGCATAGTCATCATCGTCCCAGAATTTATAAACTATTTTGAAATCATCTCCATGATAGTCATCAAGGATCTCTTCAGCCTCGCTCTTGCTGATAGTCTGATCTATCTCTGTCGAAACCCTGATCAGTCTCTCTATGCATTCTTCCCAGTGAGTCTGTCCCTTGTCGTTCAACTGACAGTCAAAGAAAACATCTTCAAACAAATCTGCTTCCTGATAGTTAAGGCGGTATTTTCTACCGTCATCTGCCGTGAGTACCATTGCCATTTTAAACTCCATTTCCGCCAATACGCCCGCTGCATCGGGCGTTGGCTAAAACTATTTACCCATGCAGGGGGTGTGATACAATATTCAGTTTTGATTACTTTTAATGTTTTTCAACAATGTCTTCCCACATCTGCATACTATCGTATGAGATACAACCTTCGCCTGTGTGAAAAATCTCACCGGAGCTGTTATCTGTTATATCCACGAATGCGTCCCATTCTATTTCTGAATCAGAAATGCTGTCAGGATCCTCGTAGTCATAGTCTCTCCGTTCGGGCTGATCTCCATTAGCCCATTCTGCAGTATAGTCATCGTATGATAAGCCACAATCAGATGCTTCCATGTAACCGTCACCATACCAACCACAGATATCGGCAAAACCCTTACAGTTAAGCTTGCTTGTGATCACATGGATCAAATCGGGAAGTCTCTTGCCTATCTCGAAATAGATACTGCGTCCTGTTTCAGAAATCTGACCTGAACCTACACACATATCCGGATCGATGTCATTTAAGACTTTGACCAGATCATCGACATTCGTATCAATGACCATATAGGAACTGTATGAGTTGCCATGCCCGTTAAAATCTGTCAAAAAATCCTCTTTTGTAATCATATTTTTCCTCCTTTTTCAATTGTTACGTTTATAATATGAGGTATTCATCGGGAAATAATATGATACTTATATATCTTACTGATTTACGCAACGAGTTGAAATTTTACACGAATCAGGACATTTATACTCTACTTTATCATTCCATGTATCACAATAAGCATGTTTTCTGCGTCCGCATATTTTGCAATAAGAAGATTCTACTATTTTTATGGGGATATAATGTTCAAAATCTGGATCATGAATATCGCTGTGATAATAAGTTCCGAATGGATCTATTATGCAATAGGTTAAATATTCCGATTCGGTTTCACTATCATGTATAGTGGCCTGACACACGGTCCACCCATATTCAATAGCGTCATGATATGAATATTCTCCGGTTTCAAAATCTTCAAACCTGATCAGTGCTGTCAAATATTGGGGTAATGGTGTTGTGTTAATAATCTTTTTCATTATTTTCTCTCCTTTTATTTGTTGGTTTTAAGAGCATGATTATCTCTTTGAACGAAAAATGGTCGAAAGTCGATTTAAAAACGCGGTTTACGACCTTTTGATTAAAATGTTAAAAATAATTCATATTTTATTTAACTGAAAACCAAAAGGAGATTATTAATAGGAGGTAAATAAACTATGCAACATTATAGAAAAGACCTTGAAAGAAGGTTATGGAACGATGTCGCTCTTTTAAAGAAAGCGTACAACAAGCACGAGATATCTCATGCGGAATATGTTTTTAAAAGGAGCATTGTCCTTGAAGAAGGAAGCGAAACAAACCTGAGTGCAACATTTAGTCCTTATTTTATAGGGTTGATGTTTAATGCGACAGGTGAAAAGTATGTATCCGGCGAGTATCTTTCAGGCATTCTTGAAAAAGCAAAGGAACGCGCAAAAGAAAAGCTTGAAAACTGGGAGAGATGGCATCGTTTTGATGCTGATATGTTCCGTGGTAAAGAGGTTGTATGGGAACGTTTTCGTCCTTATGATGAAGATTATAACACTTATGACCGCGAATGTTTTAAAACTGTGTTACCATGGAAGTTCTCCAAGGAAGATGAAGAAGCATTTCGTGAGGAATACACAGTAATCTTCCGCGATCCCTACTGTGACGGCAGGGATTGTACCGGTGCTCCCTTTACAGGGTGGATGAAGTTCTTACGTTGTAAGGATCGTACATTTATCTATCATTGTATTGAAAGAGACTTATAAAATCCTTCCATTAAAAAAAGATGCTCCAGGGCATCTTTTTTTTGAAAACTAAAATATCATACGCTGCAGTTTCTACCATAGACTTTTCCGTAGCGTCCGGCTATTCCATAGCCATAGTTTCCGTCTTCGAGTTGAGCATTGATCTCGTCTACAGTCATATTTCCCCAGTCATTTTCAAAATTCTTGACCATTTCTGCTTCTTCCTTACCCCTATAGGACATTCTTCTCTCTTTAAGCTTGGAAATGATAGCTTTCTTTACCTGTTCGGGATCCGTAGTAAGAAGAACTATCTCACTATCATATGCCCAATGTCTTTTAACCATAAGAAAGTATATGCGCTGCGTATCTGTTTTACTCATTTTTCCTCCTATCTTTCCGACAGCCTCTCTAACGGCTGTCTAATCTGTTTGATCAGTTACAGCCATTACGGCTATCTTCCAGAGTGATGAGGTCTGGAAACGTATTTAGTTGTTCAAATATAACTCCTGTTATATGTGCTATGAAATAAATATAAAGAGAAATAGGAACAATAAGTATATACTTATTATTCCTATCAATTTGTTAATCTGATAAGTTGATATCTAATAATTCACTGCATCTTTTCTTATATGCATCGATAGCAGCATAGTCCGTGTATTCTTCACCACATAGACAGTGTAATAAGGGAAACTTTAACAGATCTTCTACAGTTTCCATGTTTTGAGAGTATCTTATCACTGTATTGTCATGTTCTTTATCTATGGCTGCCCATGCCTCTTTGGCTGTATGCCATACCTGGTCGAATACTCTGCGAGAAACTCCAAACATATCACCACGATCGTTTCCGTATCGATCTACTATGTTCATGAAACGGAGTTCGCAAGAATCATCATAAATCTTGGTTACCTCCGCCCTCAAGATACTGTTACCCCATCGTTCATAGGCGTAAACATTACTGCCTATTTTTAGGTTATCTTTATTCATCACTATCTCCTAGTCTTCTATGATATATTCTTTTAAACCGGAATTCTCTTCAATGAGCGATTCAGGTTCACAAGTCATACTTTGCAACAGATTGTTTTTCTTTATGTAAGTCTTGAGTAAAATCTGTTGATTTTTTATATCTCCAAGATCTTTACGTAAAAAGTCTTCCAGTTTCTTAAAATTAACTGTTATACTCTTATCGTCTTTTATTTCAACAACAGTTCTTATTATCGATTTAGGCCATTTTAATTCAAATATCTTTTCTTTTTTATGGATCCTGACAGAGTCGTCTTTTATAGTCTTTGAAGAAATGCATATCTTTATCTTATCTTCAAATATGTCGATAGTGGGATTTTTATATGTTTCAAGATAATCTCTCACCTTATTTGATTCTTTTATGTATGACAAGATATCACTTGTATCTTTTAAGATATCTCCGTAATTCTTTGCTAATTCTTTTCTCTTTTTTTCTTTTGATGTACAAATATTATGATCTTCGGAAAAGACGCTTGCAGCACCAAAACCCATCATCGCTACAAGAAAATATGGAATCAATAAATCAGCCACAAAATAAGATACACATGCGCCTATAACACTTAAAATGGTCAATCCTGCAGCACCTATGAATAGAACAGAGAATCTTTCATAATATACAACTGAATTGGAATGTTCGGACTCTATTATCTTTTGAACTTGTGTTATATTGTCGGTGTCTATATCTGAAAATATCAGTTTCATGGAATATCCTCTATCTGATAAGTATTTTAGGAAAGGAGCCCTCGGCTAATCTCTTATATATTCTCCTACCAAGGGTGCATTGTTCCGATGACGGGAACTGAGTATTTCATCTATACAGGAGAAGGATTATTTGTTTGAAATACCCTGCAGTAACAAAATATGAACACTTTGAAACGCAAACGCGATCCAAACGTGTTTTACATGAGGTCCCCCCAGCTGACCGTTTTTATCCTCCTACCAGGGGCATATGAAAGCCGCTTTTGCGGACATGTATCTTACTTACAGAAGGAAGGTCATTGTATTCAGACACATGCTCTTTAAAAAAATGAATAAGACGAAATAATCGTCGTAATTGACAATGATTATATCGATTTATATTTGCCAAGCTTTTTAAGTAATATTTGCCGCGAAATTTACAGCTGTTAACCCGATTAGATAGCAAATATCACAGGCAGTAAGATATTGGTCGCTATGCTCCCCATATCTGTTTTTTATATCATCAAGTCTCTGGGAAACGCTTACTTCATTTCCTTGACTGTCAACTTGCATATCTGCCATATTTAGTATTCTGTATTCCTCTGTAATTTTAATTTCACTGTGTTCTTCTGTCATTCCAGATGGATATCTACCGTGTTCTTTGATTGCTTTATAAAAAGGTTTCTTTAAGTCAGAAGCAACAGTGTCTTCATTTATAAGAAGTAACATTTTTGCACTTATATATGGATGTTCTGATTGATTTTCTGCAAATTCATATCCAACATCGTGAATCCATCCCAGCATAAAGCATCTACGGCAAAAATCTTCTTCAAAACCCATATCTTTTGCTATCTTATATGCCTTACGGGCTACACCAAGAATGTGATGAAGACGGTTTTCTGATATACCAATAAAATTCTGTTGCATAAACTTACCTCACATTGCTGAAGTTTCAATATTATTTTTGATAGTCAAGATGTTGCAACAGTCTTAACTAATTAGCGTTGTACATTAAGAGTATGGCTTATTTTACTTAATAGTAAAAATTTTGTGCAATAATTTTAAATGTCAAAAGGGAGTTGATATAAACAATATCATTCTCCCTGATTTGATATTAATTCGGTATGCTAATAGATAACTTCAAGTTCTCCTCTTCTGGCTCTTTCTTTTGTAGCCTCATACCTTTTTGTCACATCATCGATCTCTACAGGATCATCGGTTACGAAATCCAAAAGCTCGACTTTGCAGTCTTTAAGCTCGGGACTGACATATAGTCCTTGAAAGATACCTCCTTCGTCGATGAGAACTTTGATCTCTCTGACATTATCCATTTTTGCCTCCTTATGAATCTCCGGTTGTTATTGTTACAGTCTAAATATATAGATTCTTGCACAAAATAAAAACACCGGATAAATCCGATGCTTTTAGAGATATCATGACCTTAATGATGACCTCAAAGTCTTTCCGAACGCCACAGGATCTTTAATCTTTTTAAGCTCAAGCTTTTCAAGATTCACATAGTAATAATCTGATCTCTCCTGTGTATGATAATACTCAAACAGAGTAGTTGCCCAGTCTGAAATGAATATATCACATGTTCTGATGATGTAAGTACCACACTTTCTGATCAAGACAAGGAAATCTTTATCCTTTCTATCAGAACTGCCTTTAAAACACATATACTTCGGTCTGTCATAGTTCTTCCAGTCAGTATAGTAATGCTTTACCTTTCTGGATATAAGCGACTCTAACTTCTTATCAAGTGCGTCAATATTTTCATATCTCATATCACTCTCTCCTTTCCGTTGTTTGATATCTTGAATATGAGATATTTTGAGCATAATAAAAAGTGGCCGAAACCACTTTTTTAAGCTGATATAAAATCGAAAATACTTAATTGTCTGTATCCGTTTTTAAGAAGCTCGTCACGCTGACTCAATGTTTCCTTTGAATAAGGATTCCATTTGGGGTAAGCGAGATTAGGGATCTTTTCAAGAGATACGTACGTTTCCCAAGCCTTTGGATTTGATTCCAGTATCGCCTTATGTTCGCAGAGCTTTGCATTAGGGCAGAACCAACAACCATCTCTTTTTTGGCCCGGTAAAGAATATTGGGGTGATAACATATCGTACTTGATGCATAAATCTCTGGCATCATCTTCTGTGAAGCCGTATCTCTCTAAAAGAGAGACTGCATTTGCCTTTGTCTTATGCATGCTTTCCAAACGTGTCGGTTCATCAATGGCTATTCCGATATATTCTAAAGTCTCATCGTTGATATTATTCTTATTCCACTCATTGATGGGCTTTAACTTACAGTCTCTTTTGACTGCGCATATACCCGAGGGAACAAAACCATGGATCAGACCTACCCTTGCGGGATCCGGACTTCTCTTTAGTTTGTGATAGAATACATCAAGATAATCCTTGTCGGAATGCAAGATGTGAACCTTGTATCCCCATTCTTCAAATATTTTCTTTTTCTCATAGATGAATCTGATGATATCCGGATTATGACCGGAAACGTTATGCTTCTTGTCAAACATAACCTCAGCGAAGAGTATGATGACTTCATCGCCTTCCTTTAAGATCTCGTTTTGATGCTCATGCATCAGGATTACAGTTGCCGTGCTGTCTTTTCCGCCTGACCATGATATTACATGTCTCACGGATAAGGAATGTGCCAGATATTAAACTGTAGAGTTTAATCTTATAAAGCGGTCGTGTACCAAGGGCAGTATAACGCGTTTCCCTCTCCATCCATCACCGCTCATCGAGGGCATCTACCAAGCACTACCAATACCTGTGTTGTTCCATAAGGTGGAGCATTGACTGTCTCAAGCTTCTTATGGCACGGTATATCTATCCGGTGTTAATTTAAGCTCCGACAGCCTCCTTGTAAGTATTGTTGGCACGGTTCTTGTAATCTATGACAGTTTTACGGGCTTCTTTCTCTTCAGACTGATACTTCCTTGCATTTTCTGCATGTATCTGCTTAAGATTTGCACCCCATGGACTGTCAGGCTCTTTGGATCTTTTCATCGCAGATATCTCACGATTCTTCTCGTTCTTTAACTGCATTTGAGCTTCGCGATATTGTTTCTTGATAGCTCTTTGAGTCCTATTCATGCTTTATCCTCCTTTTAAAATTTATTTACAGATAAAACATGACCTATTTGCGCCAAAATAAAAAAAATGCCCCGTAGGACATTCTTTAAAAAATGGATTTATCAACCCGCGAACTGTACTTTCCAATCCTTTGAATTGAGAACATAGTAGAAATAACCACCATGATTCTCAATTGCATCGCCTGAAGGCTTAAGTCCGCATTCGTATGCTGCCTGTAATGCACCATACTTGCATGCCTGTCTCCTCTGGGTGTAGCCGTCTGAGTGCATGGGAATGTCATATTTTGTGATGAATATAACCTGATATATATCATCAAGATATCCCTGCAGATCAAATTCTACATCTTTTACATAAGGGACTTCAAGTAACTTTTTCTTAAGCTGCTCTATATTCCTCTTAATACCAAAGCAAGAAGCGATTTCCATCGCCAAATCATTGTTATTTCTACTCATACCATTTTCCTCCTTCTCCAATTGGGGTTATTGATATAATCAGTATGGTAAAAATAAGAGAACATAATAAAAGACGAGTTACCCCGTCTTTTTAATGTACTGTATTAAGTTAGAACTCATCTTTTAGCATGATGCGCTTGTTGTTTATTTACAAACTCTTAATAGGAATTGTTGTAACCTATAGTAAAGCCAATGCGCAATAAAAATGCTTTAGATGTCAATATCTGCGTCGTACCAATAATCTTCGTCGTTTAGCCAATCAGGCTTTTCATTATTACAAAGATCTGTAAGATACTCCTGAGCTGCATCGGAGTTTTCCCTGATACTGCCGGGGAACATTCTTTCAATGTCGTCCAATACTTCTGTCGGTGGATCTATAAACACGTCATTATCATTATCATAAACCCACCACTGCTTTGTATTAAATCCTAACACTGCTTCGTACATTTTTGTCTCCCTTCTTTGTTAAGATATTAATAACATAGCTGATAAATGGACATATAGTGCTTTCATAATAAATTCTATCTACATCAGTAGATTTTTTATCGATGACAAATATATTTACTGACCTACGATAGTGGGCATTTATTTTATTTTATTTATCTACAATAGTAGACATTATCTTTCTTCATTTGCTCTTTGTATAGCCTTATTTATGACATCATCTATGAATGAAGTTCTTTTGTATTCTCCTTTTGATTCAAACTTCATCTTTTGGAATTCGTACTGCATCCTGTCTACCATTTCTTTTATACCGGACGGTCCAAGTTCGATGTAAGTCTGTATAGCGGGAACAGTGTTTATATTGACAATGTTATCTTTAAATCTCTCTCCCAGAGAATCGATATCTACGCCTAATTTTTTAGAGATATTAATGACATCTCTGAAATCTTTCATTCTTGTAAAATCACCGCCAAAGTCTACTGCTGATAATGCAGTATCTATTGCTATGACTTTAAGCCTTAACAGATCCTGTGTATCCAATACGTTTACCTTTATCTTTTCAAGATCGAAAGCCTGTGCAAAATGTAATTCTCCGGTTGATAATACAAAATCATCAAAATTGGAGCCGGATAACATGATATCGTTGTTTATCCACCTTTTTTCAAGACCGTTCTTTACACCTATCTGATCTGAGATTTTTTCGATGTCGTCAGGAAGCCTGTTGCCGACAAAATCGATATCCGTAAATTCATTCTTGTTTCGGATATCGTGTATCATCAATGCAAAACCACCGACAACATTTAGCGTTATTGGATCCTTGTCAGCATCGATCATGGCTTGATTAAGTTCGATTATTGATTTGAATAATGGAGCGTCTTTGTAATCATGAATATTTAATTTAGATTCCATATGTTTCTCCTTGTAAAGGTTATCCCGGTGGGTCTAACTCACATCTACAATAATAGTAGACATTTTATTTGATGAACTTATAATCAAATCTGTCCTTGATCAGTTTTAATCTTCTGATAGGGATCCTCTGATAAAACTTTTTGATATAAAGATACAGAGACCTTTTATCAATCTGTTCCAGTTTCTCAAACCATAGTTCGAACTCTTCGTCCGAAGATGATTGGAGCAGTCTTGGAGCCAGTCTGTAAAAATCAGCCAGTCTGCTGAAATATTCATTTAAAAATTCTTCTCTTTTTTCTATTACGTAACTCATTTTTTTACCTGCTTGACTAATTTTATCATTTGCCAGAGAGAACCTTAATCTACATTAGTAGACATTTCATTTGATAAATTTTAATATTAAATTTGTATCACTGATAATTGTTAACGAAAATACACCTACAATAGTAGGCATTTAATCTTTATTAGTTGTTCGTTTAAATACACCTACATTAGTAGGCATTAATAATCCAAAAATCTCATCTTTGAGCTTGATGGTTTTTTGCTATTGTCTGAGGAATTGTTTTGCGTTGGCATCATCGAACGAGCAGCTTCATTGAGCATATTCGTCATTTCTGCTTTACATTTTTCGCAATATGTACCACTAGATATTATACTACCACATTTTTGGCAATAAATACCTGCTTCTCCTGTTAATTCGAGACGTTCCTGTCTTATCCATTCTCTGATCTGCTTTTCTGTTACATCGCATTCTCTTACAACCTGAATGATAGTGCAACCGGGATTTTCTCTTACATAGTTCTTGACCTTCTGAAAATCGTCTTCAAGAGCTTCCCTGCATGACGGACAGTATTGTTCGCCTCCTATGTAATTGAATAATAATCTGCATCTTTTACATACTCTGGTATCCATGATAAATCTCCATTAAAAGATATTTTTATAATCCTGGTCGGAATCTGCTTCTTCGTCGTATAATGCAGCGATTATTCCGATATTGATGATGACAAGACCAAATAAGGAGCCTATAACGATTGACGTCATGTTGGGGTAAAATACCAAAGAAATGATTATTTGTATCAACCCTATCATGATAACGAATACTTCTGTTACAATCTGTTTAGGACTATCTTCTTTGTTAAATCGTTTGTTACTATTGTTCATGATTTTGCTCGGTCATTCTTGTGAAAGTGATATTAATTCACTGTAAAATGCAGCGTTCATATCCTTGTCTTTTAAAAGACCTATAAATATTTTCTTTATTTCAAAGGGCTTGCCTTCGAAATATTGCATAACCTTTTTTGCATTCCAATTTCCGTCCATATATTCCTGAAATGCAACATCCGCATCACTTATTTTCTTACTCATACTTACCTCCTGATGTCGATGTTGATGTGACTCTTAATATAAGTATGAAAGAAATAAGATATTTTTTATCGATTTTTTGTCGAACTTAAAACTTGAACATAATAATGCTCTTATCTTAAGTATAAAGAAAAACTTTAACTTGCTAAATTTTTGTGCAAAAAAATGAACCCCTTGTGACAGGGGCTCATTCATTATCGTTTTATAAGCTGAACTTATTGATTATGTCGTTAAGATCAGACACTGCATTCTTGCATTCATTGACCTTTTCAACACTTCCGGAAGTCTCGCCGACCATTTCACCGGTCTTTTCTGCGATATCTGTTACTCCGGTTGATGATTCGTTAACAGTTGTATCGATACCGTTTATTGCGCCTACGATGTTTTCAATGTCTGAATTAAGGACTTCGATGTTTTGCTTGATACTGTTCATGCTGTTTCCGAATGTATCAGCATCATCTCTGTACTGTTTACTTACCTTGCCAAATTCCTGATAATCTGACATAACATTTGTCTCAAGGAATTCTGTTGTTGTAGTGAGACATTCCGACATCTGACCAACAGCATTGTTTACGTCAGTGACAATATCACTTATATTCTTAACGGCTTCTGATGTCTGTGTTGCAAGATTACTTATCTCTGTAGCGACTACCGAGAATCCACGTCCTGCTTCACCTGCTCTTGCGGCTTCAATAGATGCATTTAATGCTAACAAGCTTGTCTGTGAAGATATAGACATTATAGTGCCGGTAAGTTCGTTTATCTTGCCGACTGCCTGTGATGCTACAACAGCTTCTTCTGCTCTTTCTTTAACTGTCTCATACATCTCTATAGTCTTCTTGCTTGCCTTCTCTGTTGTCTCAGCAAGGTCCTGTGCTCTTACAAGTATCTCTTCTGAAAGCGCTGAACCCTGTTCTGTAAGAGTTTCTATACTCTGGGCATTTGACTGAACACTTTCGATGTTCTGAGATATGGTCGTTGTTGTAGCGGCTGCTTCCTGCATGCTTGCTGCGATCTGCTGTGTTGTTGCAGAATTGGTCTCACACATAAATCCGACTTTGCTGATGATCTCCTGTAAATCATTTACATTCGTATTAATACTGCTGCCGGCTCCTGTTATAGCCGATACTATCTCTCTTAAGTTAACCTTTGTTTTAGCCAATGCCTTGGTGATAAGTCCGACTTCGTCTGAACGCTTTTCAAGCATTTCTGATTCCTGGTCATGTGAGAAGTCGAAGTTGGCAGTCTTATTTATGATCGGAACTAACTGTCCGAGTGCTTTCAATGTGAACAGTGTAAATAATGCTACGAGAAGAACTGATATGATGATACATACTATACCTAATACTATAAGTGAGTTCTTCATACTATTTACGCTTGCCATCATCACGTCTTTATCTGCTGTAACGATAACAATATTATTCGCTTTTGTTAAAGCATATCCTGCTACCTTATATGCTCCTTTGTACTCATAAGCACAAGAACCATTTTCAACAGTCTTTCCTGCCTGTAGATCTTCTACGATACCTTTAACAGCTGCGTTTTCAACGGGCTGACCAATCTTCTCGGGGTTGCTGTGATAAAGCATCGTGCCGTCAGGAGATACCATGTATGCGTAGCTTCCTTCTACACCGGAAATCTCTATCTCGCCTATGAGCTTATCGTAGTCGATATTTATGAATTTGTCATAATCAGCAGTTACAAGGACTATATTGCCAGTGTCTGTAAATGAATAACCTGCGAGCTTTGTAGCACCTTTGTATTCGTATATTACGTATCCGTCTTCAACAGTCTTTCCTGCCTGTAGATCGGCTACAATGCCTTTTACTGCGGCATTCTCGACCGGCTGACCAATCTTCTCGGGATTTGTATGCCATAGCATTGTTCCGTCAGGTGCGACCATGTATGCATATGAGCCTTCGACTCCGTCTATCTCGATGTTTCCAAGAAGAGTATCATAATCTATCTTCATGAATTCATCATAGTCTGCAGTTACGATCAAAATATTTCCGTCTGCAGTAAACGCGTATCCGGCAAGTTTTAAAGCCTCTTTGTATTCGTAAAGGACTGAACCGTTTTCAACAGTCTTTCCTGCCTGTAAATCTGCAACTATTCCCTTTACTGCTGCATTTTCAACAGGGTTACCTATCTTCTCGGGTGTCGGATGCCATAACATCGTTCCTGTAGGACTTACCATGTATGCATAACTTCCTGCAACATCTTTGATCGTAATACTCTTTAATATCTTGTCTAATGCTTCTGTTGTAAGAGGTCCTGCCTGCGCTGCCAGATTAACACTGGTGACTGCTTCTTCAGCAAGGTTCTGTGCATATGCCTTATAAACTGTTTCGCCGAATTCTCTTGAGAAATTAATAGATATGGCTGCTTCTTCTGCCAGGTTCTTGGCATATCCGCCATATGCGTTTTCTCCGAACTCTGTTGCAAAATCTACGCTTATAGCTGCTTCTTCGGCAAGATTCTGTGCGTAGTTTAGATATGTAGCCTCCATGGCGTTTGCCGCACGGGAACGGGCTACCAATACCTGCACAACAACTGTTATGAGCACTATAGCAGCGATAAGAGCTGTTATCTTTGTGCTCATTCGTGATAGGATAGGTAGTTCACCTTTTAATTTTCTTTTCACCTTCTCCATCTTGTTTGCTCCTTCTTTTAAATCTGTGATGACATTGTTACTTGCTTATTTTTATTTCATATAATTAAAACATGACATAGGTTTAAATTATTTTTGCCAGTTTTGAGAAATTTTTATGATGTATATATATTATTAATATGATATCAGAGCATTTCCGCAGGTTATCCTGTCAGAATCTTCCTCCTTACTGGGTACGAATACTATAACGTCCCAACCTAACGCTGTAAGGGGCTCTTCAAACTGTTTATATACGTTATAATCCGTATAAGTATCACCGACATCATATCCATTTGATACTGCTGAATGTGTTTCATGAATCGGAGTTATTTTTACGATCCATTTGTCTTTATCAAAGAGACTGTCAAGAACTTCTGCGTCCAATATGGTATCTTTTGTTACGGCAAAGTTAAGAGTGTACTTTCTTCCTATCGGATCCGGTAACCTTTTGGCCAGGTCTGATATTTCTGCAAATGAAAGGCTCATGTTATTAAATCCGGCATTTCTCTGCTTATCGTCGGTACTGTTTATAGAAAACTGTAATCCGGCTTCGCCTTTATACACGATATTCTTGATACGACACCATTCCTGAATGAAATGCTCAAGGTCTTTATTACCTTTAGGGAGCATTGTTGAGACTACAGGGTGTATAGTATCTGCTTTTATATATCTGCTTACAAGTTGCTTAAGGTCATATTCTGCAAAATCGAGAACGTCTGGATTAAATGTGGGTTCTCCCATTCTTGCAAAATGAACGTTAAATCTTGCCGTATGATCATATTCCTTGAAGTTTTCAAGAATAGTCTGAATCTCATAAGAGAGTTCTTCACGGCTCGCATTTCCGTGGAAACCATATTTAGGACAGTCGCAAAATGCGCACTTCATGGGACAACCCTTCTGTGTGCTTATAGTAGCAACCCATTTTTCTGTAAGATCAACATCTTTGTGCTGAACACCATGTATCTCCTTGGTAAGACCAAGAAAATCTGCTTTAATATTGTTCTCTTTGCCATAATCGCCGACAGTTAGATATTCTAGCATTTTTTCATGATCGACGAAAATCTTGCCTGTATGTGTATCTACGATCGTCATAGGTCATACCTCCGGTGCGTAATATTCTTCTATTATCTTTACAAATCGTATCTTTTCTGCCTCTGTAAGATCTTCTACCAGAGCACCTTTATCTGCCATGTAACGAGCTGCGTTTATTATATAGTCAAAATCATCTTCCTTGTTCTTATCTTTGAGAACCTGAACGAAGGCTTCTAAATGACTTACTAACTTGTCAGATGAATAAGGATCTAAAGGAAAGCCTGTTCTTCCGGTTGCTTTTGACGTCTCATTTGAAAGACGGACATCGTCGGGATTTATCTTGGGAACAGGGATCTCTTTGTAAACTATCTTTGAGAAATATTTGATGATATCCTTTACATCATAAGTGTCTTTTATCTCCTGTATTACTTCTGCAAATGAATCGAGACATGTTATAAACCAACCGTCTATCAGTTCTATGTTGGTCCACCCTCCTACATTGGTGTTTGAGTTTGTCGGAAAATATGATGACAGCCAGTCGAGTAAAGGATTATCTTCCTGATTTAAGATACCTTCCATATAGTTTATAGGGTATATCGATTTATTCTTTGCATACAGGAGCATAGTTCCTTCTATTCCCACTGCTCCGGGCTCGGATATGAGAGCACAGACTACGTCTGATAGCATATTATGTAACAATTCTTTGTAATTTTCATTGGTATAGATCTTAGGTCTTGGCTGAAATGTTTCGAAAGTGTTTGTTTCGGGAGCGCTTTCCAATGAGAATTCTTTGCAGATGCTATTCATGATGTGATCGAGGCAATCTTCAGGAAGTCCCCTGCTTTTTATCATCTTCATGGTGGATCTGGCTACATTATCGTAGTCTTCTTTCTGTGTGATCTTTAGTCCAAGATCTTTAATGGCTTTTATGTTGGCGTTTATGATCTTGTTTATGTCTTCTTTTTGTTGCTGATTCATGATTCCTCCTTTATAAAATGTATTCCAGTGATAAAGAATCACTGATAGTGGCTATCGCTATCCTGTATATGCATACAGAACGTGTTCCGAATGGGAGCATTTCGTCATTTCTTTCATGTAAATGTCCGTAAAAATGGATCAATGTCTCATTTTTCTTGAGATATTCGATTATCCCCTGCAATCCTGAATGCGATTCGTTCTTGTCGTCTCTCAATACATTTGAGTGTGTTATAAAGATATCTGCCTTCGGTATGGATTCTGCCAATCTGACACTTTCTTCGTTTGTCATAAGGCATAGAACTTCGTTATCTTTATATCTGCAGCAACCTCCCATTCCGGCTATGCTTAATCCGTTGGGAAGAGTGATGCTCTTGCCGTGCAGATTGTTGATATTTAACTCATCTATGAGTGTTTTAGGCTCATGATTGCCTGGTATGGCATATAACGGGATATTGAACACATTACAGTTTGCCTGTATGTCTACAAGTTCTGAATATTCTATATCTCCCATGGCAATGCAAATGTCTGCCTTGCGATAGAAACTCTTATTTATCTGATAATATCCGCTTCCGCTATGTAGGTCGGATATCAATAATATTCTTGTTTTTGGGAATTCAAATGGAGTGAAAATAACTTTATTCTGTCTGTTGAAACATCTTTGTAAAAACATATAAAACCTCTGAACTTAAAATGTTACACACTTTGTAAAATATTAAAATCATGTCCGATTTATTGAATGGTATAAGAAAAGGGCCGAACGCCGGCCCTTAACTTTGTTGATAAGCTGTCTACAGCCGATTACTCTTTACTTATTAACTGCATCCTTATAAGCCTTACCAGCCTTGAACTTGGGTGACTTTGAAGCCTTGATCTTCATAGCTTCACCAGTCTGAGGGTTCTTACCCTTTCTTGCTGCTCTCTTTACAACTGAGAATGTTCCAAATCCGATCAGCTGAACGGTGTCGCCCTTCTTGGTTGCCTTGATTACTGTGTCTGTGAAAGCCTTTACTGCTGCTTCAGCGTCCTTCTTTGTGAGACCAGTCTCTTTAGCAATTGCACTTACAAGTTCTGTTTTGTTCATGATTTTTCTCCTTTGAATATGAAAATGATTTCCCCTGTATCTTATGATATCAAGGGTGGCTTTACAGCCAAAAGCTCATTCCGGATTCGAACCGGCTAAACCAACTTCTTATGAGCTTGTAAAAGAGTAAAACGAAAGGAAAGGTTGCGTAAAAACGAAGTATTATTCACGCTTATATTTACAGTATAGTAGAAATAAAATATTTTTTAAAATTTTGTGCAAAAATTTTGCAAATATAGTTACGATTCTGTCAAATCGTCTTCTTTTATCTCTTTATTTTTTATCTTTTCCTTTATAGAATCTATATTTTGCTGTGTAAATGTCATGCCATTCCAATCATCAATACATTTGCTGATAGTCTCGTGAGTATTTTTTGTCGGTTCATGTTTTGATTTCATAAATACATGATGACATTCGGGGCATAGGGCGTTTAGGAACCATATATTTGGAGATTTGTATGAACGTATTTGTATAGGATTGTTGCATATCGGACACTTTTTCATTTCCGGTGTTGTTATATAGCTTACAACATATCTATGTTCGTCCGCGTCCATTGTTCCTTTTATTTCTTCTGTATAGAGATAAAGGAGCGCCTCCTTTTGAGGGATAACGTAACTCTTGTAATGTTCTTTCCACCAATCAGTGCTGTTTTTAAACGTATTATCATCATAATAGAACGGAAGCTTATATTCTTGCATCTTTAATGTCTCGACAGTAAGATTGTGAGCTCCGATCCTGTCTATGCCGGGACGTTCTCTTTCTATCCTTGTACGGATCTTTCCGTAATTAGATTTTATATAATTGAATGTTTCGTCTCTGTCGATTTCTTTCTGAACAGGTGTGGAATTCTTTATCTGCTCATTTTCTTCTTCAAGCTCGTTTATCTTGTCGCGATATCTCTCTTCTTTTTCATAGAATCTGTCTCTGGCGTCGCTCAAATATTCCTGAAGATTGCCGTTTTTGATGATTAATTCATCGTTTTCTGAACGCAAATTGTTGATTATACGTATAAGTCTGTCCCATGTATTTTCGACAGTGATCTCGACAAGTTCGATAGGAAGAGGATCGAAAGCTTGAATGAGAGCCATTGTTTCCTGAACTCGTTTTCTTTCATACTTCCTTTTCTGTCTCTGGATCTTGGATTCTCCGTGTACTCTCCATTCAATGGCTTCGTCCATTATAGGAAGTGAACAGTCCGGATCTGAAAATTCTGATATGCTGTCAGCATGGTCTACGAATATGGCATCTTTCTTGCCTTTGCAGGTACGCAATATCCTGCCTACTATCTGGAACCATAACGGTCTTGATTTTATATGACGGCAATTGAATGCATAGGAAACCGGAGGACAATCAAAGCCGTATGTGAGCAATGCTGCGTTGACAAGTCCGTCTATTTCTCTGTTTTTAAGCATATCTATTAGAGACTGACGTTCTTTTACTGACATCTCGCCATGTATTATCCTAAAATCATATCCGGCATTATTGAATATCTCAACAACTGTTTTACCCATTTCCACTGTAGTGGTGAATCCAAGAGCAGGACGTCCTTTTCCATATTCTTCGTATGATTTAACAAGGTCTCCCCAAATATTGTTGTCATTGAATATCTGAGTCATCTGATTGCCCGATAGTTCTTCTGATAATGAGTTTTCCGGCTTGATCTCTGATATACCTGCTATAGGTTTTGCATAATATCTTAAAGGACATAAATATCCTTTTCTGATGAGTGACGGAACAGTTTCTTCCTGGCACATTTCGTCAAAGATACCATATTTATGAATAGAATCTTCGCCCTTTAATAAGGCATAGCCGTCCATTCTTTCGGGAGTGGCGGTTAAACCTATTACTCTCTTTGGACTTATCTGCTGAACGAGTTTATATGACTGCTCAAGGGAAACATGAGCCTCGTCTATGATCATCGTACCTTCATGGATCTCATCTTTTAAATTTTGTGCAAGATTTTTGAATTGACTTCTCAATGAATCTTTAGATGCCAGTATACAATGTTTACCCTCAAGAACTGTATTGTTTGACCAGATGATATCAACATCACCGAATTCTTCATTTGCCTGCTTTATAAGTTCAAGTCTTGGCACGACGAATAAGACCTTGCCTGGCAGCGAATCGATAAGCGATGATGCTATGACTGTTTTACCGCCTCCTGTTGGCAGGACTATCAGTGTATCCTTTTTTGAATCAAGGACATCTTTTACTATATTCTGTTGATACTCTCTTAATTCTTTTTCCATGTAGATTTGTTCTTCAGCGATGTTGCGACTATGCGATTAGAGGGTGTATCTACTTGAGTAGACATTTTTTTGTGCAAAAAATTATTTTAATAATCTTAATAAGTATATGTTGGTTCTTTGATACGCTTATGTGGACAATATTCCATATCTGAATGACACTGGTAGTAATCTTTCAGCACGCACATCTTGTATTCGTCTATAGGATATTCATGCTCTTCATCAGGATAATCAGTGTCTTTTTCAAGATTTTTCATTATTGTTATTAAGCCTTCTCCTATATATTGAATGAGGCATTGTTTTGATAGAAGATACGATATTGCCAAATCCTTATTTTCTTGAGACGGAATGTTGTACAGTTTCTTGATCTGTGCCAAAGACTCCTCGTAAGTGATAAAATCTCCTCTACCCAACAACATAAGAGCTTCCACTTCTAACAATTCCTCGTAGGACAACGTGTTTAAATATTCATTCAGTTCATCAAAAGAATTCGTTCTTTTGATTTCTATGACTATTTGACCTAAACCTTTGCTTTTGTTCATATATTTTTCCTCTTATTGAGTGCAAAAGTCTAATACCTTCTGTTTGTTAAGTTTATATATGTGAGCTTCCCAATCATCGGCATCGGAATATTTCTGTACCGCTAACGGGAGTTTACATACCGGATCGAAATGTTCTTTTAGCCAGTCCATTACATATTGATTCTGACCATTCCATACATATTCGAAATGTTGAGGTTCGCCTTTTTCTTCCAACATCTGCTTGAGGCAGCAGGTCAGAGTCTTTGTCCCATATCCATGATGTGCATATTTAGGATCCGTATACCATGAAGTTATCCGCCATGTGTCGTCCTGCATGGAAATGCTGCACCAACATATCTGTTTGCCGTCAATTATCGCTTTGGCTTCGTATGTATTTACGTTACTCTCATAACAGCTGAACATGGGTTTTTCTCCGTATGTTTTTATTCCTTTTGGAACACCCAATGACAATCAAATTTATTAACGGCATCGGCTATGTTTAGAGCTGCATGTTCGCATGCATTACAATCATCGTAACAAGCTGTCCATCGATTATTCTTTTTTTCGTAAAACAGGCTGAATTGAGATTTTATCTTGCTATTCATGAATATGAAATCCAACCAATCTCTATGTTCTACAAATTCATGTAGATACCAATCTGTCATATCAAAGCCGTCATCTATAATAAAATTAATGGCCTGCTCTGTTTCATTAGGGAAGTCATTGAGTATTTGCCCTTTGGGACTTCTTGTGCCATATTGATATTTTTCAAAGAGACGTTTTATATCTTCTTTTTGCATCATATTAAATCCTTTGGTATGTTCTTTTATAACAGATTCAATGCTTCTGCAGCGAGCGGGCTTCTTACTGACTCGCTCTCTAAAAACTCTACCTGTGCGCAAAGTTTGTTGCCCATGAATTTTTCGGACAGATAAGCCAGTCCGTTATTTCTCTTGTCGAGCTTTGGATTGTCGATCTGATTTAAATCGCCCATAAGAACGAGTTTCGCATTAGAACCCATTCTGGTAACGATCGTCTTTGCTTGTAAACGTGTCAGATTCTGAGCCTCGTCTATGATAACATAGACGTTCGGAAGTGAACGACCTCTTATATAAGCAAGAGAGGTTACCTCTATGACTTCTGTTTCAAAAAGATCTTCCACCTGCATTGTTACCTGTGATTTATCTGTTTCTTCCAATCCTATAAGATAGGTCAAGTTGTCTGTTATAGGTGATAATAAAGGAAGTGTCTTGTTCTGAAGATCTCCCGGTAGGAATCCTATCGCTTCATCTGCCAATACGTTGGCTCTTGAGCAGAGTATCTTATTATATCCGTCCGGATTATCTTTCTTTCTGTCAAAAGTTGTGTATGTCTGTGATAATGAACTTGCTAATGAAAGAAGAGTCTTTCCTGTTCCTGCGGGGCCTTTTAACAATACGAGGGGGATCTCTTCTGCAGGAGCAAGTAAAGCATCAAGAGCAAATATCTGTCCCTGGTTCTTTGCATTTATTCCGAATACTTTATTCTTTTCATCTTTGTAATCGGGAAGTGTCGTGAGAAGTCCGTTTTTGTATTTGCACAGTGCTGAACTGCTACCGCATGTCACATGCACGTATTCGTTTTCATGGAGAACTGCGTTCTCTGGAGCATTGATTTCTCCGATCTTAAACAGTTTGTCCATTTCTTCGGTAGCCTTTAAATCTACGCCCAAGTCTATATGAGTTCTTCCTGTATATACGAAGTTACTGTCTACCTGATCATTTCTGTAGCTCTGCGTTCTTATCCTGCAGATCATAGCCTTAAGTCTCATGCTTAAGTCATTCGTAACAAGGATTACTTCTTCTTTGTTTTTCTTTGCTTTTTCGCTGCTCTTTAAAAGAAGTGCAGTCTTTAAGATTATGTTATCGGGCTTTGTGGGATTAAAACTCTTTGGAAGCTTTGCACTCTTTTCATAATCGATATAATCATCTTCATTTACGAGTGACAAAGTACCTTCCAGACCCGGTATCTCCCAGCTCAACTCTGTGTTGTCGGGAATATCTGTGCTTTCATCGAGCTTTGTTATCTTGGCTATAGCCTTGATAGCTTCTCTGGCCTGAAATCCTTTGTACCCCAGAGCATCTTTAAGGGTATCAAGTTCCTCGGTAACCATTGTCGGAATGATAACATGATTGTCGGCAAATCCGAAAAGAGCCTTTCCTTCTGTTGACATTAGAATGTTGGTATCAAGTACGAATTTTTTAACCACTTTTGCCTCCTTAAAATTACTTTTTAAAGCCGTTTTGATGATCTCGCCTCATTTGCGATAGTAGACATTTTATTAGACGTCTCAGCCAGTTGTTGGCATCTACAATAGTAGACATTTTTATTTATAATCCGGCTCCCCGGTGATGCCGAAGAGCCAGACGTATAAATTTGATCAATCTGTAATATCAAACAGATAATTGTATCCATTTAAATATACAGGAGTTAATCCGTGTTCTTTTCCATATTCAATCACTTCATATGGAGATTTTGAACCGGTGTCGAAGGCGCAGACCTTCATCTCGTAACTCTTTAAGGTTATGTCATAATCTTCAGCTATCTGATAAGCTTCTTCTATCGTGTCTGCTATACAGATGACTTCATTTTTAACATAAATGTCAACGAATTGAATGGGTTTGCTTGGATACTCTGAGAGCTCGAATATAGGGACTGATTCTTCTTCATTATCCTCTGTGTCACTTTCTTCATAAGGAGTACCCGAAGACTGGTATTCTTCGACAAACTCTATTCCTGCAGGTGTAGCGTGATACTCAAGAGCTGCTTCAACCTCTTCGAGTATTACTTCGCATGACGGAGATTCTATCCTCTGTTTCTCCGGTTCCGGTACGTTAGGGCAGGTACTTGCCACTGCTACCGTTAATGCTGTTATAAACGTTATTAATATATTCATGTTTCCTCCTATTGTTATCGTGCGACTAAATGGATACGCACGTCACCTATGGAGGAATAAGCAAAATTCCATAGAATGAATACATATCATATTTCTCCTATAATACAATCCTGACTGTCTTAAGTTTCAAGGAACACTTTTGAACTTATATAATGTTGATATGTGTTATAGGATAGAGGTCTCTATGATTCCAGAGCAGGAGTAGATGGCCCCTGATATGTATGTCTTTATCTAAAGTATGGTTGAAATTTAACAAAAATCAGCCATTTATAGTAAATATGGATTATTTTTTAAAAAAGATAGATTTTTGTGCAAGAATTTTAAAATATAAAAAACAGCCCTTTCGGACTGTTCTTTTAATGGTTCATTATTAACTTAATGCTTCTTCAAAAGAAGATCTCTTTATGATGTTCTTTGAAGTATAGTCCTCGGTATAAGGATCTGCATAAGTAAAGATCGCAAGATCCTGCGGATCGGCATCATCGGTTGAGATTTCTTTCTCCTGATAAACTCTGGCTCCGCAAACATCAATCTCTTCATCAAAATCCTTGGGTGTAAATAAAACACCTATGCCCGGGATCTGACCGTCTCTGTCCGCATAAGCACTTATCGTACCGGCGGTCGTCTCTACGCTGATCGAATCTTCCGGAATTCGCCTCTTTGTTATCTTCTGCCATGTAAGGATATTCTCCTTGTCTGGCATCATAGCGCTGAACAGATGCTTCATATAGTCGGGATCAAGAAATTCTGCATTAAGGAACTCCTCTTTGCATACCCAGAGGCTTCCGTTAAAACCTGATTCCTGAAGGAATTCATAACGGGTAACATCTGCTATTTCCCTTACATGCTGCTCACACTTGATCATATTCTCTGGATCTTCCTCTACGGAAGCGGATACCAGTTCAACTATGATACCCATTAATTCTGTAAGGGTATGCCCATGACTGAGCATCCAATCCAGTTTATATGCTTCGTAACATTTCTGCTCAAATTCTTCCTGATTAACCATGATATTCTCCTTTCCAATCACATTGTTACATATTGAATATGGAGAATCTAATCATTTATAAACGGATTTATGATGCGCATCTCTTACCTACGACCATTCCATTTAGGGATAGATATCTGGATTCCTGCGAAGATCTTTTTTCCGGCAGTTCTATATATTTGGCATTGATATCTTTTAATATCTTATACCAGAAGTTTGAAGCCACGTTGTTTCCGTCTGATATATCATAACTATAGATGCCAGGGTGACTCTTTAAATATGTTATCACCGCATCTTTTGCCAGTCCATGGCGTCTGTATTGAGGGACAACGTACAGCTGACAGATAGCCCTGTCTTCTGTTGAACGTTTTTCATATTTATTAGTCGATACGATAAGAAATCCCACTATCTTTTCATTGTAATAAATGTCTATCCAATCTGTTTCTGATTGTTTTTTATACAATGAGACAGTATGCAATACGTCCAGATCGTCCATTTTGGCTATGTTAAGATCGTATTTGCTTAATTCTTTTACATACTCCTTGTACATTAAATCTGTTTCTGATAGTCCAAACATAATGCCACCTCTTTAAGTCATTTATTCTCCTCACTTAATATTCCCTTTTCAAAGATATATGATCTGTTGCATATACTTCTTATTCTGGGTTTATGCGTTACTATTATCGCAGTCTTTCCTGACATTTTCTCACGGATAAGGTCGATCATTCTTATCTCTGTCTCGTCATCTACGTTTGATGTGGGCTCATCAAGCAGATATGCTTCTTTATTCGGTATGATAAGACCTCTTATGAGATTTAATCTCTGTCTCTGTCCTGTCGATACAAATACGCCTCTCTCGCCGAGTCTTGTATCAAGTTTCTCGGGTTGAGCATTTATCCACTCCTTTAATCCGACTCTCTCAAGAAGTTCGTATATCTCCTCGTCGGAAATATCGTCATTACCCAGTTTGATGTTGTCTCTGATGCTCATGTCGAATATTTCTGTATCCTGTGCGATAAATACACAGTCTAAACGCTTATCGACGCGCGTGCCATTGATATAAACTTCTCCTGTTTCTATCTCTCCGGATAAAATGTTGAGTAAGGTTGTCTTTCCTTGCCCTGATTCACCGTGAACGCAGACGATATCGCCTCTGTTGATAGAAAATTCAGGTATCCGTACTCTTACAGTTTTTACTTCTTCTGAATCTGTTTCTTTCTTGTACTTGTAACTGTAATCACAGTTTTTGATCTGCGCAGTTTCGAAATGTTTGTCGTAAATTTCTTCTCTGATGTGGTCAGGATTTAATATGTCACTTACTTTTCTGAACGGACTCTTGTATTTCTCCCATACGACGAATGATGTTGAAAGTGTTCTTGTCATATGATTGAGCCTTATCTGTATCATTATTATGAATGTATAAAACTCTCCGGGATTGCTCACCAAATGCGGGTATTTAAGTTGTATGAGCATACATACCGGAAGGAATGTCATGGACATCAGTTTGAAATAAACAAATCCAATCTCCTGTTTTATCATCCACATTTTGACTGCTCTCTGACATCTCTTTATCGATGCGTTAAAGCATGTCGTTATAAATTCAAAAGCCTGTAACTTCTGTACGGTATTGATGTTTGTACCGGTGTCTATGAATAACGATGTGTTGGAAGCCTCTGCCTTATTTAATTCATCGATATGCTTTGCATTAGATAGAATGATGAATACCCTTACAACTACTGCAAGGATTATCGTGGCTATCAGTATGACTGTGAATATCGGACCATATTGCATCGCCAATAAGCAGCTGACTGCCAGTATGTAAGTGATAGCGATCGGAACTTCTTCGTTCATTCTGTGATAAGCTTCTCTTCTTTGATGAGATATCTTATCTACCAATCCTGCGACATAGCCCGTGTTATGATCCCTCAATATACTGGGACGCATTCTATACATTATCTGAAAGAAGTATTTTCTTGTTGTTATCTCGATATCTTCACTGTTTAAGACGTTGAAGAAATCTCCGATGAATTCGCACAACATCCATGCCAAAAGTATCAGGCAGTATCTTATCAGCATTGTCTTGAGTTCAAAATCTTTTGTATATACTGCATCTGCTATCTTGGCAAGATATCTGTCATTAGCCGTGTTCATCAATGTCCATAGTATCATGAAGATAAATGAACCCGCTATCCTGTGAGGTTTTAAGCCATAGTACATAAACCAGTAAGGTTTATAAAATTTTATCTGTTCTTTTTTATTCATTATATGTATTTTGCGTATGCGTTTATCTGTCCTGTCGGATCCAATGATATCCTTATTGATGATAAAGTCTGCTTATCCATAGCCTTACATTCCCGTGTGAGTCTGATAAGCAGATTCTTGATAGACGGTTCACGCTGAGGCCATGACTTTACAGCAGGCTTGTAATTCTTTGCATAGATATATTTGTTTATCCCGTATGGTTTGATCTTTATGGCAAGGTTTTTAGTCTTAACATTGTATTCCATCACTGCTGCCGATATGTTCGGACATGCCATGCCTACGATTTCTAAGATGTTTACGACAATATTTATTGCCTTTTGTGAAGTTATCTTCTTTTGTTTAACAGTATTCTGTCTGTTCGCTTCCTTGTCATAAATGATGAATATGCTCGTTATTAACGCAATAATGCCCGCAACTGCTGCCACGATGAATAGTTTGCTCTCAAACATGTATCGTTTTATTCCTTCCATGGCGACTTCGGAGGCATTATTAATAATGACTTGAGTTTCCAATAGACTGTTGGTGTATATCCTGTCTACACTCTCATATATGAACCAGAACTCAAGTCCGAACATTGTTATGAACCATAAAATGTATAAAGGGACTCTTTTTCGCATACCTTTATCCAATCTGTTTAAATTCGTATTTCTCGGGGCCGATATAAGACAGCATAAGTGTGATGTCCTGCATCAAACTCTCTCTCTTTTCCTGCGGTTCACTCTTAAGAGTTTCTTCCAAATTGGCGATCAGGCTTTGAATGTGCTCCGGGAATTCATCTTCTATGGTCAGATCGACTCTTGCTCTTTTAGAACCCCAACCCGGAAGGTCTTTTATTATCTCATCGACCATGAAGTTTCTTATCGCTCTGTCTTTTGCTACGGCTCCTATAATAGTTTTGTAGCTGAAATCAAGCCCAACTACTGAATCCTTGAAGCTGGCCTGATAGATAAAATTGCTTTCCTTGTCGAATATTTCAATCTCACCGTTCCTGTTGATGTGTATCCTGATGTTGATAGACGACTGATTGTTGAACCTGTCTCGGATCTTCTTGGCAGCAGTCTTAACATCTTTTGAATTTACACATTCTGTGTACTTGGTGTAGTTGTCAAGAAAGACACTCATTATCTCTTCTTTGTTTACCATTTTCATTCACCTCTCATATTCTAAACATGAAAGATATAAAATAAAAAAGAGCTTTATTTTGGACTTTTGTAATATAAAAACTTCAAACTTGACGTATCTAACCATTTAGTATATACTATTAGTATATAATAGTTGGAGGGTAAACATGGAAAAACGGTTATCGATCAAAGAAATGAGAGAAAAAACTTACCTCTCTCAAAGTAAATTTGCAAATTTGCTCGGAATACCCGTTGCAAATATCTCAAAATGGGAACAGGGGGTGTCAAGTCCTCCTGATTATGTTCTCAAGCTTATACAGTATTATTTGGAGCATCAGAATCTAATATAAGGAGGTGTTGAATATGATGATGCCTGATTGCAGAAAAGATGATTATTACAATGAAGATTTTCTCACTAAAGATGATAAGGAGTTTGTAAGAGGTTTTGACTGGTGTCTTGAAATGGCAGTTGATAACTTCTTTGACAATCTTGACGTGTATTTTGGAGATGATGAATATCTCATGCATGTATTAAACGAAAAACTGCCAGAGCATATGCAGTCTGAAGAAGAAATCGAGTGGACGTTTGGTGGTAGAGAAAACACGATCAGAAAGATTGAAACGTATAAGGATCTGTTGCGTTCAAAGCTGATTGATTATGTTGAATCAAATAGAGATGAACTTATAACGTCTATGATAGAAAATATGGACGAAGATGTTTATGGGGCTGTTCGAAACCGAGTCCTTAAAGAACATGAGAAGTCGCCTGCTGCCGATAAGAAGGAATATTATGATTCCAGAAAGTTTGCGGTGACCGGTAAAAAGGAATATAATGGTCCGGAAGAAGATGACAAAGAAAACTGAATATTGAACATAAAAAATCCCATGTGTTATGCATGGGATTCTTTGTTTAACTCTATATGATATGATTGCAAAAATTATGCTATCTTATGAAGCTTTTGCCATTCTTTTTCTTGCATGATTTAACATTTTATTAAATGCAATCTTATCTGTTTTGTCGATAGTTGCTATAGCATCAGCATAATCCTCTTTGTCAGCATGTTTCTTAAAATATTCCCATGCCTCAACAAAATTATCACAGACATCGCAGATAACAACTTCAACCTCTCCCTCGTAATTAATCACTCCACAGGTAGGGATAGAGTCTTTAATAGCGATATCTATATTGAAACAACCTGACGCGTAAGAGGAGTTATCTTTTTCTTTTCCTATCTTTTCTAATTCTGTAGGAATTCCCCTGTCTCCTCTCAGACATACTCTGGCAATTCCATTACAAGGACTCCAACATTCATCAAATAAAGATTTATCTATTTTCATATTTTTTCTCCTATTCTTTTTGGCAGTTCCTATTGTTTTTTAAATACATCTATCATCTTCTTTAAGATTTCGTTTCTGTCATGAACGACCTGTCCATAATTTACGTGCCCTTTTCTTTTCCTCCATTCGCACAGATAAGGGTGAGAATTGTCAGTTTTACCTCTTTCTAGGCAAAAATATGCGTATTTTTCCTTGAACTTACTCATAGTATCATACAGAATGTATGCCTCATAACATAAAGGTTCAACCCTCGGGCTCGGAAATTTTATTATTTCACATTGAACATCTTCATACATGATAGTCTCTACTGTGATGGTTGTTTTAGAAAAATCATCGTCCATGTTATTTTCTTCCATGAACATATGAAATATCTTATTAAGAGACTTTTTATTATCTCTGATGTCCTTTATGAAACTTGATTTAAATCTGTTTAGCAGGATAGGTATCATTCTGTGCTCAAATTCATACAATGCCCTATCTATATCTGTGTATTCTACATTTCCCATATTACACTCCTATTCCGGAAAAATTATAATTCCCCTGTCTGATCTGTTCGTGGTCTGCTTCAACGGCCCTGTTGTAATCCGGTCGCTTTCTTTCTTCTTCTTTACATTTCATGCAGATGCAGTCTGTGTTATACATCGACATTGTTCTGCCTTCTTCAAGGCTTTTGCCGCATCTATCGCATTTTTCCTGTGTGAAAAATTTGTCCATTATTATCTCCTCTCAAAATATTCCAGTATGTTGAATTCTTTATCATATCTGTAACATCTTGTTTTATATCCCTTTTGGGCTTCTGTTGAAGTTATGGTAAAGAGTGTTCTCGGTACAGGCGGTTTGCTTGCGTAATCAAGTCCGGCATTGCCTATCACATTTATATGTGATTCTATCCATTTTCTCGCATACTGGTCGTAATGCTCCTCTACCAGTTCAAGATCGACTACCTCTCCACATGCGCAACCACATTCAAAAGGTAATCTTCCACTATTCTTTTTTATGAGATTTTCTAACCTCTTATACTCTCCGTCAAGTGTGTAAGCCATGTTTTATTCTCCTTTCATATATAATATGGCAGAAATAAATAATAAATCATATTTTTGTGCAAAAAAAATAGACCCTAAAACAGAGTCTATTATGATTTGTCTTATCTTGATAGTTCATGTGCGTCACGAGACATATTCTTTTTCTGGTTCTTTTTCTCTGTGGCAGCAGTAAGAGCTTTGTTTATACTGATCCCCAACTTATTATATCCCAGTTTTCTCTCGTGCGGACTCTGGCACTTAATCCTATTTATCTCTTTATTGGCAAGATTCATCGCTACGATATTCCTCATCATATCCTTGGTGTCCATATCATCTAAATTGGGACGGATCTGATTTACCGGGAAGTTCATCATGGCATCACGCTGTTTTGAAGTCATTTCTCCGTTCATGTATGCTATAGCAACAGAGTTCTCAAAGTCCAGACATTCACTTTTAAGTCTGAACATCAATCTTTCCGACTCTTCATAGACCACTGAATCAGTGCTTTTTGCTACGGCTGATTGCAAATCTCCAAATTCTCTTTCAAATTCTTTGAAGCCTCTATATGCTGTATTAAACATTTCCTGTGCGAACGCTTCATCTATCATAGGATTAAGTTCTTGATTCATTATTCTTTTTCGTACCTTTCTTTGATGTTAATTCTAAACTGTATATGTATACTGTGATGAGCAGTATCAGTGCCACAATAGCATCAGTTACTGTGAACATCTTATCACCTCATTTCTTCATATCTGTAACTTCTGTCTTGTATTTAATATGTAAGATATAAAATGTAATAATCACAATTTATGATATAAATAGAAAAAATTTCCAAATCTATAAAAAATTCATATGATTTAGAAGTTAATTTTTGTGTTAAATAAAAAATGCCCCACATTAAGTGGGACATCTTTTTTATGAATGGATTAATTAGCTGTTGCAATATCAAACAGACTCATCTGTTTAGCACCGCTTGTGAGCTTGTTATATTTAGCAACCTCTTCCTTGGTCATCTCTCTTGAGGCTCCCTTAAGAA
>JAFZRZ010000072.1 GCA_017619635.1 Lachnospiraceae bacterium
AAGTGCTGTGGAAGGATATGATTATTACGAATACGGAGAGCATGATAAATCTGATTATTATGATGAGTTTTATAAAGAGAAAATCAAGACCTTAAAAGATCCATTTGAGGAAACACAAAAACAAACTTCATTGAGAGAAAACTTCGCGAGAAACAATTAGAAGCAAAAAAACAGAATTGTAGCGAAAGAAATAATAAGAATAACCATATAGAAAGATAGGATATTTATTTCCGAACATATCCTACATGAATATGATGGTTTTATGCAAGATAAGAGCCTGCTTCGGTGGGCTTTTTCTTGACACACGTGGTTTATAGGTATAAACTAAAAGCAGTTTATAGCAATAAACCAGAGAGGCGATCATATGAAAAATATTGAATTAGCGGCCATTCAGGAACGTTTTGCTGATGTCGTATGGGCTAACGAACCTATAGCATCAGGTGATCTTGTTAAAGTATGCGAGAAGGAACTTAACTGGAAAAAGCCAACCACATACACTGTTTTGCGTAAACTATGTGAGAAGGGACTTCTTCAGAATGTAGACGGCATAGTATCTTCCTTGGTGGACAAGGATGATTTTTATTCTGCAAAGAGCGAACAGATAATCGAGGAGTCCTTTGCGGGTTCGCTCCCTTCGTTTATTGCTGCATTTACTTCCAATAAGAAACTGACCAGAGATGAAGTGGAGCAGATCCAGCGAATGATAGATGCATTCAAAGAGGAGGGATGAGTTATGAGTACAGTATTCCTAAAGATCCTTAATCTCACTCTCAATGCTTCCTGGCTCATCGTTGCAGTGATGATCACCAGAGCATTATTGCGTAAAGCACCTAAATGGATATCCTGTCTGCTGTGGGGACTTGTGGCATTAAGGCTCATATGTCCGTTTTCGCTTGAAAGTGCATTAAGCCTTTTACCGAGCGGAAAGGTTGTCCCGGAGAATATCGCAATGTCACAGACTCCGCAGATAAACTCAGGCCTTGTTATAATAGACAGTACCATAAATCCGGTCATTGAGAAAAGCTTTACCCCACAGATCACATCAAGTGTAAATCCTATGCAGGTAGTGATCTTTGTGGCAAGCATCATTTGGATAGCCGGTGTGGCACTGATGCTTTTATATGCTCTGATCAGTTTCGTGATGCTTAAGAGAAAAGTAGCCGCATCCGTAGTTGTAGAAGACGATGTCATGATGTGCGATGATGTGCTGTCTCCGTTCATCTTAGGTGTATTTCGACCTACCATTTATGTACCGTCAGCAATGACGGATGATACTGTTAACATGGTGATCGCTCATGAAAAAGCTCATCTTAAGAGACGTGATCACTGGTGGAAGCCGTTGGGATTTGTCCTGCTCTCGATATACTGGTTCAACCCGCTTAGCTGGCTTACATACTGCTATGTCGGGATATAGAAGCAGCCTGTGATGAAAAGGTCATTCACGATAAGGACAGGGAATATGTTACCGCATATTCACAGGCACTCCTTGACTGCAGTATTCAAAGAAGGACTATCTCGGCCTGCCCGCTTGCATTTGGCGAGACGAGTGTTAAGGAACGGATAAAGGGAGTGCTTAATTACAAGAAGCCGGCATTCTGGGTGATAGTGTTAGCTGTCGTTGCCTGTATCGCTATTGCAGTATGCTTTTTGATGCCTCAAAGCCTGAAATGGATAAGGCTATAGAACTGTGTAAAGTGTTTAACTGTTCACTGGATAATCTATTTGTGGATGAGATGGACAGATGCAGTGATGAATACAGTGATCTGAGGCTTGAGGAGGTTGAGGCTTTCAGATATGTGGAGCATACTGTTGTGAGCACGGATCCCGAGGCCGATGCAATTGAAAGAGTTTATAAATATGCAAAGGATAACGGTGATGAGGATCCGAAAGTGATCGGATGGGATTTTCCGAATATATCACAGGAACAGGTAAACGTTTTTAACATGCACGGATATACAGCGGCATGGATCATTCCTGAAGGTATCAACCCGCAGGGACTTAATATAAAGGAACAGCCTAAACACAAATATGTTGCCATACATATAGACAGACCTTTTGACAATCCGTTTGTGACTATCCCGGGAGCGTATAAAACACTTTTGGATTACATGAGAACAAACGGGCTTGATCGTGTGGAGAGCGGTGTGATTCCCTGTTTTGAAACAGATGGTGAGGGCATGGATGTGTATATGGCCTGTAAGTAAAAGAAAAGGGTAAAACGAGGGAGAGGATCATGGGTGAGAGCATGATAGATAAGAGTATAAGAGGAAATACATATATAGTTAAGGACGGTAAAGTACTGTGTGAATACAGTAACGGGTATGCGGATATCTCAAATAAAATACCGAATACTTCTGACACAAGATTTGCCTGTGCATCAATGAGTAAAACCTTTGTTGCTGTCGGTATACTGCAGCTTATCGAGCGAGGAGAATTGAGCTTTGAAGATAAGATCGGAAACATTCTTGATACCGATATGGGAAATATAGACAAGGAAGTGACTGTCTATCAGCTTCTCACACATACATCGGGAGTTCCCGATTATGATGACGAAACATGTGATGATGCCGAAGAACTTTGGGCTGATTATCCTAATTACAGGATAAGGAAAAACATGGATCTGTTTATGATATCAAAGGATAAGCCCATGATGTTTCCAAAGGGAGAAAGATTCCAGTATAACAATACCGGATATGTTCTTCTCGGTATGATAATAGAAAAGGTCACAGGCAAAGATTTTGATATCTATTTAAAGGAAAATGTGTTTGATGTATGTGGTATGGATTCGACCGGATACTTTGAGACCGACAGTTTACCGGACAGATGCGCTACAGGATATCTGTACGGATCTGATGATACAAACTACAGATCAAATATTTATTCAGTGGCTGCAAAAGGAACAGGTGACGGAGGTGCATATGTGACTGTTTCTGATATCATCAGTTTCTGGAAAGGACTCCTTGAACACAGACTGCTTTCTGAAGAGATGATTGAAAAGATGTTCTCAAAACAAAGCGGAGACGGTGATGATCCCGAGGAGGGTTATTACGGATTGGGAGTGTGGATAATAGATAATCCAGACGGAAAGGATTATGTATATATGCAGGGCATGGACCCCGGGGTATGTACGATCTCGGAATACAATCCTAATAACGGGATGATATCTGTCATTTTGAGTAATTATTCTGACAATGTTTGGAAAGCAATGAGAAAGATCAGAGGTGAGCATTATGCATTATAAGAACTTTAAGACTGTGGTCTATATACCAGCATGGATAGCATTCAACATGACGCCCCAAAAACTTGAGTCTGATTATGAATTCATTGAAAAGTATATCGGGCTTGATAAAGTATATCTCGAGACGCACAGAGATGATATCGATGTGGATAGAGATAAGATCATGATGATCAAGAACTTTCTTGAGGACAAGGGAGTTGTTGTATCGGGAGGCATCACTACAACTGTCTGTGATTTTGAGGGTGCGGAACAGGGAAAGAGAAGGCTCTTTAACACGTTTTGCTACACTGATCCTGCCATGAGAGAAAAGATAAAGGATATGGCAGAATATGCTGCAGGCATCTTTGATGAGGTGATTCTTGATGACTTTTATTTCACAGACTGTTCCTGCGAAAGATGTATAAAGGAAAAAGGTGACAGGGACTGGGTGACTTTCAGAAAAGATCTCATGAATGATGTGTCAAAGAATCTCATCGTTGATCCTGCAAAAAAGATAAATCCGAAGATAAAGATGATCGTTAAGTATCCTAACTGGCGGGAGTCATATCATTTCACGGGTTATCTTCCAGATGATCAGCAGGATATCTTTGATGCGACATATATAGGAACAGAGACAAGAAGTCCAAAATACGCCGACCAGCATCTGCCTGAATATCTCAGTTACTCACTGGTCAGATATATGGAAAATGCATGGCCAAGAAGAAACGGTGGAGGATGGTTTGATACATATCAGTGCTGGTCTGTTGACAGATACATGGAACAGGCATATCTGACAGCATTTGCAAAGGCCAAAGAGCTGATGTTCTTCCAGTGGAGTGATCTTATTGAGAATCACTTTGTGGGAGGCATGAAGATACAGCTTAATAAGATAGATACCATGCTCGATAAAACAGGCGAACCGACAGGGGTCGCAACATACATCCCTTATGCATCAGGCGGAGAGAATCATCTCGAGATGAGACTTGGTATGTTAGGGATACCGATAGAGGCCACACCTGTCTTCCCGTCAGATAAAAAAGTAATACTGTTTACGGAAAGTGCAGCCTGTGATGAGACAGTAGCAGAAAAGATAAAAGGTTTTGTGGAGACCGGAGGTGATGCTGTCATCACGACTGGTTTCCTTAGAAGAACAGGGGATGAGCTTAGAAAACTCGGACTTACGGAAGCATATGTCTCAGACCGAAAGATAGCCGCTACCAGATACCAGATAACGGGTGATGAAGCCGGGTATATAGACAATGTGAAGCCGATTATCTTCCCTGAGATGATCCATGGAAATAATGAATCCTGGTCTTATATAAACGGTGGTGACGGGGATTATCATACCCCACTTATCTTAATGAGTACATACGGGAGAGGCAGGATATTTACGATATCGATACCTGATAATCCGTCGGATATATACAGGATACCTGCACATGCAACAGATGTTTTGAAACGTATACTGTGCACATCAGGCTATGTTTCTGGTAAGGATATCTCTATGTTTACCTATGATGACGGAAGTATCATTCTGTATAGATATGTCAAAGGTGATATAAGGCCGATGCATGTAAATATCTGTACGACCGCACAGGCAGGAGCACTTAGGGATGAGGTCACAGGAGAGATATATCCTGCAATGCCTTATGTTACTGTGGAAGGGTTCGAACCTCATCAGTATATGCTTGCAGATGTAATAATCACACCGGGTGTCATCAGGAAATTCAGATGGATATAGAGCACTTATTATCGGTATTCCGGTTTCGCTGATGCTTAGCTATCTGATGTTCAATATGATAGAAAGCAGGGTGTTTACATTTGAACCTTATTATTTCATGTATATCATCATGATCTTTGTGGTGTTTGCTGTTGTTGGTCTGTGCATGCTCCTAAGCTCCAATAAGATCAAAAATGACAATATCATAGAAGCACTTAAGGAAGATGCGGTGTGAAGCTTAAAATGTCTTCTCTACTTAACGTAGGTAGTGAAAGTTGAGTACATACTCTATAATCCGGACATGGAGGTGAAAGATATGAACCAATATGTTACAGGAGCAGTTATAAAACAACTGCGTGAAAAGAATAAGATGACACAGCTTACTCTTGCAGAAATACTCGGAGTCAGCGACAAGACCGTCTCAAAGTGGGAGACGGGAAACGGATATCCTGATATCACACTGCTTGAACCTATAGCGGATGCGTTCAGAATATCTGTCACGGAACTCATCTCGGGTGAGCAGGTACTTAATGCTAATGTATCGGCAAACATGATGAGATCAAAGTTTTATGTATGTCCTGTTTGCGGGAATGTGATACACTCGATGGGAGAAGCGGTGATACAGTGTCACGGAGTCAGATTGCAGCCGGCTGTGGCGGAAGCAACAGACGAGAATCATATGATATTCATAGAACGGATCGAGGATGAGTATTATGTGAGGATAGATCATGAGATGACCAAGTCCCACTATATATCATTTATCGCTGCTACTTCTTCTGACGGATGCCAGATACTAAAGCTTTACCCGGAAGGTAATGCGGAAGCAAGATTTAAGATAAACGGTGTGCGTAAGATCTTTTTCTACTGCAACCGTGACGGTCTGTTTTCAATCGATGTTGTTAAGGGCATCGATGATAAAGAAAGCGGATATGATGATTCCGAAGAAAGAAGAGCACTGGAAGAGACAGCAGCGCATTTATTTGGATAACAACAGGAGGTTATCTATGGAAAAGAAGGCTTTTGAAGCACCGACTGAGGAGCTTTTGAATAAGTATGAAAAACTAAAGAGATATTTTAAAGACCTCGGGTCTGTTGCGATAGCCTTTTCCAGCGGTGTTGACTCCACATTTTTATTGTACGCGGCACATGATGTGCTTAAAGAAAAGTGTCTTGCAATAACAGCCAGATCATGCTCTTTTCCGAAACGTGAGTTTGATGAGGCGACAGATTTTTGCAAGAAGATCGGAGTAAGACACCTTGTGGTTGAATCCAATGAACTCGAGATAGAAGGATTCTCATCAAATCCACCCAACCGATGTTACCTTTGTAAAAAAGAACTGTTTGAGAAGATCTTTGAACTTGCAGGATCTGAAGGCATAGACTATGTGGCGGAGGGTTCAAACCTGGATGATAACGGGGATTACAGACCGGGACTATTGGCCATAAAAGAACTTGGTGCAAAGAGTCCTTTAAGAGAGATCGGCTTCACTAAACAGGAGATAAGGATCCTCTCTGCCTACCTTGGGCTTCCTACTGCCACAAAACCTTCCTTTGCCTGCCTTGCAAGCCGTTTTCCCTACGGAGAGATCATAAATGAGAAGAAACTCATGATGGTCGATAAGGCGGAACAGCTTTTGTTCGATCTTGGTTTTGAACAGTTCAGAGTCCGTATACACGGTGAGAATGTGGCAAGGATAGAGCTGCTCACAAAGGACTTTGACAGGATGTTGGATGAGTCTTTGCGCCTAAACATATATGAGTGTTTTAAAGAGTATGGTTTTGCATATGTTTCTCTGGATCTTAAGGGATACCGTACAGGCAGCATGAATGAGATTTTGAATGTTTGAGATTGACAAGATCATTTTCTTGTAATATATTTCAGTTGTGTACATCAGTGCATGTAAAAGTGTTTTTAACGAGGGTTTTTATGTTAAGCGTGGTAATGTAACCATTGCAAAGTTGATATTGCAGTGTGATAAGGATCTAAAGATTTCTTTGGATCTGTTATTACTGTGGGTTGGCGGAGTTATCTGCCTGCCTGTTTTTGGTACGCTTAATATTGTGGAACACTAACCTGCTAAATTTTATGCAGTGACGCAGACCTCGTTACAGGTTTTATTTTTGATTGATTTTTATGACCATGATATCTATGCGGATATCATGGTTTTTTTGTTTGCAAAGGAGGATAAAAATATGTTGAAAGATCTGATAATAAGAGCAGAAGAACCTGCTGACTATAAGAATACCGAACTTATGGCAATGCGTAGCTTCTTTAACAAATACGGTCCGGCAGCGGATGAGCATTTCTTGATAAGGATAATAAGAGAGTCTGAGGACTATATTCCTCAGATAAGCAGGATAGCTGAATATAACGGAAAGATAGTTGGAGCCGTTTACTATACAAAAGCATGGATAGTTGACGGAGACATCAGACATGATGTTATAACTTTCGGACCACTAGCCGTAGAACCTACCATGGAAGGAAACGATATCGGAGGAGCGTTAATGCGTGAGACTATAAAGCTTGCAAAAGAAGCCGGATTTTCAGGTATCGTACTTATGGGAGAACCCAATTACTATCCGAGATTCGGGTTTGAAAGAGGAGTAAAATACGGTATCACGGATGAGATGGGAAACACATGGGATTCCCTTATGTGTCTTCCTCTTAATGATGATTTCTCTAATATAAAGGGAAAGCTGATCGAGAGTAAGGACTTTGAAAAGCTCGATGATAAAGAGAGACTTAAAGAGATCAACCGGGAGTTTCCAAAGTATCGTGTTGTAAAGGTTCAGGAAGGATTTATGCAGATATTTGAACAGCACCTTGGTGTGGTAGAGTCTGTCAAAGATGATATCTATACAGTCAGATACTGGGAGCTTTTGATCCCTGCGAAACTGTCAGAGGATATAAATGAAAAGCCGCAAAAAGGCAGTGATGTACAGTTTATATGGAATCATAAAGGCGAATCGACCATAACAAAGGTGTTTAAAAACCTTTTGGAATGATTTGGAGAAAAGAAATGAATACACAGATACAGATAGAATTTGATAAAGTAAAAGAAATGTGGTCAGCACTTGCACTGACAGGATATGCAAAAGAACAGATAGCAGATGCACAGATAATACTTGATGAGAGAGAGTTAAGAAAGGCGCTGAGGGATACCACAGACAGCAAGGACATGATAGAAAGGCTAGGTAACCCGCCCCTTCAAAATGTCACAGAGATAAGAGATATACTGGATATAGCGGCTAAGGGTGACTGCCTCACTCCCTATCAGCTTGAAAGGGTTGAAAAGGTTCTGGTCGCTGTTGAGAGACTCACCGACTATCTAATAAGGGCTAAACAGTATAACAATCCGCTGGCTTTTTATGATGAAAATCTTGATCCTTTAAGTGAACTAAAAGATGAGATAAACACTCAGATAAGAAATGAGGCGGTTGTAGACAGAGCCACAAAGGAGCTCTTTGATATCAGAAACAGGATAGCCGTTCTTGAAGATGGAATGAAGCAGAAGGCTGAACAGATAATAAGAAGCAACAAGGAGTGCATGGCGGATTCCTATTACACGGTAAGAAACGGCAGGGTATGTGTGCCTGTAAAGAAAGAGTATAAGTATAAGATAGCAGGAAGCGTTATAGACAAGTCTTCCACCGGAAGCACGTTCTTTGTTGAGCCATTGACCGTTGCAAAGTATTTTGATGAGTTGCAGCTTCTACGTGTGGATGAGGAGAATGAGGTCTGCAGGATACTTTATACGCTTACCGTAAGTGTGGCTGACTGTATCCCTATAATGGAAGAGAACATAAAGATGATAGAAAAGTTAGATCTTATATTCTCAAAGGGAAAGTTAAGCATTGATCTTTGCGCCACTGAGCCTGAGATAAACACAGACAGGACGATAAAACTTGTGAAAGCAAGACATCCTCTTATGGATATGACAGTTAACGTGCCTCTTGATTTTGATATTGGAGATGATATAAGAGGTATAGTCATAACCGGACCAAACACGGGCGGAAAGACAGTTGCTATCAAAACGGTTATGCTTAACTGCTACATGGCACAGTGCGGACTTCATGTCACATGTGAGCATGCTGACATATGCATGAACTCGGGATATCTTTGTGATATAGGTGACGGACAGAATCTGTCAGAGAATCTTTCGACATTCTCTGCACACATTAAAAATGTGCTGGATATCCTAGGCAGAGTAAACCGTGACAGTCTGGTTATAATGGATGAGCTTGGATCAGGAACCGATCCTGCGGAGGGTATGGGAATAGCGGTTTCAATACTTGAGGAGTTAAGAAAAAGCGAGGCAAACTTTTTAGTGACCACTCACTATCCCGAGATAAAAGAGTATGCATCAAAGACAGAGCATATCTTAAATGCAAGGATGACTTTTGACAAAGATACTCTTCGCCCCACCTACAGGATGGTTATCGGCGAAGCAGGTGAAAGCTGCGCTTTCTACATAGCGCAGAAACTCGGAATGCCGGACAGGATGTTAAAGGTGGCGGTTGAGGCAGCATACGGAAAAGATGCGGTATGTGATATAAAACTCAGTGACGGTCAGGAGAAAAATACATCCTATAAAGGTACGGGAAAGATCGTAAAGATAAAAAAGAACAATAATACAGCACCAAATCTTACGGTTAAATATGAGATCGGTGACAGTGTGGTCGTATATCCCGATAAGAAGATAGGCATAGTCTGTGAACCAGTGAATGAAAAAGGCATACTGAGGGTCCAGGTGGCTGACAGGAAGTTTTATATCAATCACAAGCGTGTGAAGCTCAAAGTGAGTGCAAAAGAACTGTATCCTGAGGATTATGATCTCTCGATTGTTTTTGATAGTGTAAAGAACCGTAAGATCAGACATGACCAGGAGAGAAAACTGACGGATGAAGTTATTGTTTATGATGCCGGTGAATGATGTTACAATCTAATAGAACTTTGATCGGATCTGTAGGAGCGGACATATGAAGATAATCGTTATAGGCAGTGTGTTTAAAGATGAACATAAGGAAAAGATACTCGATATCGCAGGCAAGATAAAGGCACAAGTCTGCTTTGCCAATACCGAAGATGAGGTAGATGATGATTTTAAGGATGCAGAGGTGATATACGGATTTGGCATGGGTATCGCAAAGACGAGCAAAAGCTTAAAATGGCTCTCTGTTCCTTCTGCCGGTGTTGATTACCTGATGGGAGAGGATGCGTTTGCAAACAAGGACTGCATACTCACAAACTCTGCAGGAGCATACGGTGTGACGATCGCCGAGCATATCATTGCTGTATCACTTATGATGATGAGAGGTTTGGATCATTCTTACAGTGAAGCGTTAAAAGGCAACTGGAGCAGTCCCGTACCTCAAAAGTCACTTAAGGATGCAAGGATAACCGTACTCGGAACAGGAGATATAGGATGTGAGTTTGCAAAAAGAGCAAAAGCCTTTGAACCTGCAAACATCACAGGCCTTTGCAGGAGCGGTAAATGTGCTGAGGCTTCCTTTGATGAGATATATAAGATAGATGAACTTGATAACGTGCTTCCCAAAACAGATCTTCTTATCATGTGTCTTCCGGGGACACCAGAAACAGAAAACATCCTTTCAAAAGAAAGGATAGCTCTTTTGCCCAAAGATGCATATGTCGTGAATGTCGGCAGAGGGTCAGCCATAGATGAGGATGCACTCGCAGACAGCCTTGATGAGAAAAGGCTTGCGGGAGCTGCTCTTGATGTGTTTAGGACTGAACCGCTTCCAACGGAGAGCAGGCTGTGGAATACTCCTAACCTTTTGATCACACCGCACGTGGCAGGAAATCTCACACTTAAGCATACCCTTGATAAGAATGTTGAGATGTTCTGTGATAATCTTTTAAACTATGCAAACTCCCTTCCGATGAAGCATGTGATAGACAGGAAAAAAGGTTATTAAAACTTTGTTGACTCTGCCAATGGGGATTCCATTCAGGTTAGTGAAGGTTTATCCCGGTCAGGAGAAAGTCATACACGTATATAAGAAAAAGATAACGGATCATTTTGAAAAGATCATCAAAACAGACAGAGTAGTTGCAGTGCTTACATTGCAAAGCCTGAAAACCTGTGTTTTAAGAGCGGTCAGGAGGTTTTTTGATCGCTTTTTTGATGCCTTTTTATAAAAAATCGACTATAAGTCGAAAAAAGTACTTGACATGCATAAAAGGCATGGCTTATACTAAAACCGACCGATGGTCGAAAAAGGAGACAGACAGATGAAAAAGGGTGAGAAAAGAAAACTGGAGCTTTTGCAGATAGCATACAGGATGTTCATAACACGCGGATATGAGAATACAAGCGTTGACGAGATCATAGAAGAGGCGGGCATAGCAAAGGGAACATATTATTACTACTTTGAGAGCAAGGAGGCCATGCTCGAGGATGTGATAAGCATGATGATAGAAAAAGAGGAGGAAAAGGCAAAGGCCTTCCTTGAAGCAGATGTACCGATCCCGCAGAAACTCGTGGGTATAGTCGCTTCGTTCAGACCTACAAACGAGGAACAGACGATAGGTGATGCATTAAACAGACCTGAAAACATTCTGATGCATGACAAGACCACAAAGATGCTCATAGAAAAGATCACTCCGCTCTTTTCAAAAGTTGTTGAGAGCGGGATTGAGGAAGGTATCTTTGAGTGTGACAATATCCCTGAGAGAGTAAGGATGATACTGATTTTAAGCGATGCTTTATTTGACGGGAACGGCTGCAGTCAGAATGATGTGATAGTCTTTATCGATCTTATAGAAAAACTGCTTGGAGCAAAGAAGGGGACCATGGACTTTATAAAGGAACTTATCCGATGAATGAAAAAAGAGGTAACTTTCAAAAATTCATATTGCTGTGGTCAGGTGCACTGATATCCTCGATAGGAAGCGGACTTACCAGTTTCGGATTAAGTGTTTATGTCTTTAACACAACGGGAAGTGCGGCAAGCATGTCGGTAGTCACATTGCTTGCATTTGTACCGACATTGCTTTTCAGTGTTCCGGCAGGTGTACTTGCGGACAGATATGACAGAAGGAAACTGATGATGATAGGAGACGGATTCTCGGCACTGGGTATACTTTTCATCCTCATATGCATGATGACGGGAGAGGCCTCGCTTTTTGAGATATGTGTTGGAGTTTTCATAAGCGCTGTATTCTCGGCTTTGCTGGAGCCTTCCTATAAAGCAACGATAACTGATGTCCTGTCAAAGGAGGAGTATTCAAAAGCAAACGGTCTTGTATCAATGGCGGGGAGTGCAAGATATCTTTTTTCACCTGTTATAGCAGGATTCCTTTTGGGAATGAGTGATGTGAAGCTCTTACTTGTGATAGATATATCTACTTTCTTTTTGACTCTTGTTTCTGTGGCTGTTGTAAGAAAGAGCATAAAAACATCAAAGACTGCAAAGGATGAGTCATTTATGGAGAGCATGAAGGGAGGATGGAAGGCACTCTGTGTGAAGAGGGGGATACTGATACTTGTTGTCATATCCTCGGGGGTGACACTTTCGATGGGTATGTTTCAGATACTCGCAGAACCTTTGATCCTGTCTTTTTCAGATGCCAGGACTCTTGGAATGAGTGAGACTGTATGCGCACTCGGGATGCTTGCAAGCGGAATAGTACTTGGTGTGAGGGGACTTAAAAAACACTATGTGAAGATGCTCGCATTCTCACTTTCGCTGTCAGGTATCTTCATGGTGGGATTTGGATTAAAGGAAAACATCATCCTTATCTGTGTATTCGGATTTCTTTTCTTTGCGGCACTGCCTGTAGCAAACAACTGCCTTGACTATCTGGCAAGAACGAATATACCTGATGAGGTGCAGGGAAGAGCATGGGGAATGATAGGACTGATATCACAGCTGGGATATGTCATAGCTTATACAGTCTCGGGAGTATCGGCTGACATGATAGGAAGAGTGAGCGGACTGGGAGTCGGAAGGGGAGCGGCACTTGTTATAAGGATCGCGGGAGTGATCCTTGCGATAATAGCTCTTCTTATCCTTAAGCCAAAGAGCATCAGACAACTAGAGAGCGTAAATGCGTAAAAGGAGGAAAAACATGAGTAAAACAAATGATGGAAAACATAAATACAGACCGGTGCTGTTCTTTACACTGGCATATCTGTTCACATGGATATTCTGGATACCGGCTATATATGCGCCTGAAAATCTGGGAGCGGTGTTGATGCTGATAGGACTTTTGGCACCCGGTGTCATATCCACAGTGATCATCCTCACATCAGGTTCGGAACCTTTAAAGAGAGATCTTAAGAACAAGATCGTGGGATTTTATAAAGTCAAATGGGCAAATGTCTTTCTTGCGATAGGTGTTTTTGCACTGATAGTGGTCTGCTCCATACTTCTTTCACTTTTATTTGGCCAGTCACTCGATCAGTTTGCCTTCACGGAGGATTTCAATTTTACGGGAGTGGGCGTATGTTCAGCCCTTGCTACAATAATCTTAGCCTCCATCATAGAGGAGGTCGGCTGGAAAGGATACTGTGAGGATTCTATCGGAAACTATATGAACTGGTTCTGGGAATCAATGATATTCGGTGCTATATGGGCATTCTGGCATTTCCCTCTCCTTTTCATCAAAGGAACTTATCAGGCAAGCCTTATGGTAAATCCTCTGTTTGCGGTAAACTTCTTTGTAAGTGCCATTCCAATGGGCTTCATAATAACGTGGGTTTATCTGGTAAGTGACAGATCGATCCTTGCATGTATGGTATTTCACCTGTTTGTCAATTTCATGCAGGAGAAGATAGCGATGACACCTGAGACCAAATGTGTTGAAACGATAGTGGTGGTCATAGCAACAGTCATCATCGTTATCGCTAAGAAGGAGATGTTCTTTGAGACGGATCATGTCGGACGGCTGGAGGAATCATTTTAATACAGATCAGGTTAGAGAGCCCTTTTAAGTGGGCTCTTTAATTTTTATCTTGACGGCTAATTGCAATTAGCCTATAATAAAGCTAATCCGAATTAGCTAAGGAGGTCGGTATGGATACAAAACACAGGATTCTTGATGAGGCACTGACTCTGTTTTCCGAAAAGGGTTATGCGAATGTATATGTTAATGACATAGCTCAAAAGGTGGGGATAAAAGCACCTTCCCTTTACAAGCACTACAAGAGCAAAAAGGCCATCTTTGATGCGATCATAGATGAGATGAATGACAGATTTGCAAAACAGGCCAAAGATCTTCACATAGTCGGTAACGATCCGAAGGCTGATGCGCACATATATGAGACCTTAAGCGAAGAAGAGATGATAAAGCTTGGTTTTGATCTTTTTTCCTATTATCTGCATGATGATTACGTAAAGAGATTCAGGAAGATGCTGACGATAGAACAGTTTCACAATAAGGAACTGGCTGATACCTATACCAAACTGTATGTTGACGATCCGCTTTCATACCAGGGGATGCTGCTTGGACAGGTGGCGGCTTCAGGCGGACTTAATACGGAAAGTGTTGATGTAATGACGCTTCAGTTCTTTGCACCCATCTATATGTTACTGACTATGTGCGACAGGACGCCTGAGAGGGAAGAAGAAGCGTTAAAGATCCTGGAAGGTCATATCAGACAGTTTAACAGATTGTATTCAAGGAAGAGAGGATAAGGAGGATATATGAATCGTTTAGTCTCAATGACAGGAGCACTTATAGTCAGTGTGACTGTATTCTTATTTGCTGTATTTATAGTTATGGATTTTAGCCTGGGATCATATTTTGTATGCATGTTCCTGCCGATAGGATACATTATGACGGCAGCAGGTCTTCAAAACGAGAGTGAGCCCGATAGAAGAGTCGCTGCAAATATCGGAACAGTCTTATCTGCGGTTTATGCCGTGCTGATCTTACTGGTATATTATTCGCAGACAACAACGGTACGTCTTGAAGAACTCACTGAGCAGGCTGTTAAAGTTCTGGATTACCGTCGAGGCGGACTGATGTTTAATTATGATCTTCTGGGTTACGGTATTATGGCACTCTCAACCTTCTTTACGGGACTCTCAATTAATGCGAAGGATAAAACCGACAGATGGCTTAAGTATCTTATGATGATACATGGTGTGTTCTTCTTAAGCTGCTTTTTCATGCCGATGACAGGAATGTTCACAAAAATGTCAGGCGTTGGCGGTAACGGTGGGAGTATTGCACTTTTGGTATGGTGTATATATTTCCTGCCTGTGGGGATACTGGCGTTTGTGCACTTTAAAAGAACTGAAAGATGAGGTGAAACATGAGAATAGCTGCTTATCAGTTTGATGTGACAGGTGATATAAATAACAATCTGAGTATTATGAAGAACGCTGTAAAAGAGGCAAAGGATGAAGGTGCTGATCTTATCGTTTTTTGTGAATGCGCTCTTACAGGATATATTAAAAGAGATGTTGATGATCTAAAAGAACTTGACAGAGTCTGTATAGATAAGAGTATAAATGCGATAGGTCAGATGTCTGTGAACTACAACATAAGTATCATCACAGGAAGCATTGCATTTGACACAAACTGTTACAACAGGGCATATCTTTTTACACCAAACGGTAAGATCGACTGGTATGACAAGAGAGCTCTTTACGGATGGGATGAGGAGACCTTCATCTGCGGTGACAAAAAAGGCATCTTTGAACTTGACGGTTTGAAGATAGGTTTGAGGATATGTTTTGAAGTAAGATTCCCTGAGTATTTCAGGGAGCTTTATATCGAGGATACCGATCTTGATATAGTATTGTTTTATGATGTTTCGGATACTGATGATACTGAACGTTATGAGCTCATGATGAGTCATTTAAAGACAAGGGCTGTTGAAAATGTGACACCTGTTTTATCGGTTAATTCAATAAGACCGTATCAGACAGCACCCACCTGTTTTATAGACAGATCAGGAAAAGTGATATGTGAGTGCAAACGAAATGAAACACGGATGCTGATCATCGATCATGATAAAAAAGACTATGATTTTGGTGAGAAGGGAAGAAAGCTTTATTCAGACAGGCTTCTTGGCCTTGAATAAAAAGAGGAAGAATATATGGATCTGAGCAGGGGATTTGAAAAGTTTACACAGGATATAGTAAATAATGACTGGAAGGTGTTTGGCTGCGAGGTATATGAGGATGGTAAGCTAAGCTTTAGCTTTGGGGATACCAAAGATAACAGGCATCAGATATATTCGGCTACAAAGACAGTCCTTTCACTGGCAGCAGGAATAGCCATTGATAACAAAAAGATAGATGTTGATAAGGATATCCTTTACTATCTTCCAAAGAAATATACAGATGGGATGCAGACTGACTTGAAGGAGCGTTTTAAAAAGCTCACACTTCACAGGCTTATGACTATGTCAGTCCCGGGATTTCCTTTCAGAGCCGAAGGAGATGACTTTGTTGAGTTTTCTCTTAACTGTACTGATATAAAAGAGGATGAGGTGTCATTCGACTACAGCAATATCCCCGCATATCTTACGGGCGTTGCATTAAGTGAAGCCATGGATACGGATCTTTGTGAGTTCATAGACAAAAACATCCTTAATCCTCTCGGGGTATATGATGCCGGATACACAAGATCTCCCGAAGGATATTTCTATGGTGCGTCCGGAATGGAACTGACAGTAAACGACTTAAGTAAAGTAGGTCTCCTGCTTTATAATAAAGGAGTTTATGAGGATAAGAGGATAGTATCAAAGGAATATGTTTCAAAAGCCACCTCAGTTTTACAGATGAACAGAGAGGGAGGATACGGATATTATATATGGAAGTACAAAGACGGCTTTGCGATTTTGGGAAAGTGGAAGCAGAAATGCTACATACTCCCCAAAAGAAAACTGATCATCACTTACTTAAGCGATATAAGGGATGATTCGCATGACCTTATACAGAGTATGGAAAGAAACATCCTTGGAGAGTGATATATGAGCAGGATCATATTTGAAGATGAATATGTGCTTGTAAGACCTTCTTTTGAAGAGGTTGAACTGCATAAGCACAGTTTTTTACATATCTTCTTTCTTGGAAATGAGAATAGCTGTGATGAGTTATATATCGTAGGTTCAAACACTTATCATACAATGCCTTCCCTAGACAGAAGCAGGCTCATTCTTATGATAGATCCGACAACAAGACTTGCTGATCATTTAAAGGAGTGCGTCCTGAAAGATGATGCTAGTCTGACCATAAGATATCAAAACCCACTTTGCTTATCAGATGATATGAGCGAGACTGCTCTGAACGTGAAAAAGTGGCTGACCGATAACGGGTATGATCATAGGAACGGACATGATGAGGCTGATGAGAGGATAGTAAAACTCATAAAGGAGATAAGAGAGTATAAACATTTTGAGGAGAAGATAAAGAACATAGCTGACGAATACCATTTATCAGAGAGCAGACTCTCACATTCATTCAGACAGTGCGCCGGCGTATCTTTAAAAGGATACCTGAGTCTCAAACAGACAGAGTATGCATACAGACTCATACTTGACGGTATGTCGATAACCATGGCTTCCATGGAGGCGGGATTTTCCAGTCCTTCGCATCTGGCAGCAAAGTGCAAGAATGAAATGGGCATATCGATATCCGATGTCATAAGATAGCAGATTTTTGAAAGTTTCCTTATCTTTTTTGCTTTATATTTAAAGCATAAAAAGAAGGGAGACAAAAATGGACGAGAGATATCTTAAAAAGACACCGATGCTCGATCATGATTCGGACACCATACAGGAACTCATAACGAAAAGAGGCTGGAATAAGCTTAATGAGTATGACCGTATCAGAGCCATCTATGAATTTGTCAGAGACGAGATAGAGTTCGGATACAATATCGATGATGCGATACCGGCATCCGCAGTGTTAAAGGACGGATACGGACAGTGCAACACAAAGAGCACGCTTTTTATGGCACTCTTAAGAGCATGCGGCATACCCTGCAGGATACATGGGTTCACGATTGACAAGAAACTGCAAAAAGGAGCAATGACAGGCTTTGTATACCGCAGTGCACCAGATAGTATCGTTCATACATGGGCAGAGGTGCTGTTTGAAAACAGATGGTATCAGCTTGAGGCAGTGATCCTAGACAGAGATTATCTTAACGGATTAAGGGATAAGAATCCTGACTGCACCGGAAGCTTTTGCGGATATGGTGTGGCAGTCAAAGATTTCAAAGAACCGGTCATAGATTTTGACAGGAATGATACCTATATACAGAGTGAAGGAATAAACAGTGATCTTGGAGTGTTTGACAGTCCGGATGAGTTTTTTGCAAAGCATCCTCAAAAGATCGGAGTGATAAAAAAGGCGGCATTCAGGTTGTTTGGAAGACATCTGATGAACAGGAATGTAAAAAGAATAAGGAACATATGACAGCGGAGGTAAGATCCTCCGCCTTTTTTGTTGACAGATCCTAAGCAGAGTGATACTATGTATCAAGCAGATATATCAAAATGATATATTAGGGAGAAGGAAAATGGCAAGAGAAAAGAAGATAGACATGGTGATACTCGGACTTTTGAGCCACGAGGATCTGAGCGGATACGATATAAAAAAGCGAATCGATTCAATGATAAGTTTTTTCTGGAAGGGGAGTTTCGGAAACATATATCCGGCGTTAAAGGATATGGAAGAAGCGGGACTGGTCAACAGGATATCCGAATCCGATTCGGGACGCGAAAAGATAATCTATAAGATTACGGATAAAGGATCGGAGTCCTTGAAAGACTGGTTAAAGGACGAGCAGGCTGTCAATGAGATAAGATACGAGACACTTTTGAAACTCTTTTTCGGGGGTGCGCTGGATAAGGCTGTGAGCCTGGCAAACATAGAGCAGTTTGAGAATAAGGTAAAAGGGGACTTAAGGTTACTAAAAGGATATTGTGAGAATCTGAAAGAACATCTTGATAATGATGATCATATGTACTATTATCTGACGGCTTCTTTTGGTGTGGAGACATATGAGGCATATCTTAAGTGGTGCATGAAAGCAAAGAAGATATTAAAAAACGGGGTGGTATAGAGTGAGACAGAAAATAAGAAAAGCAATGATCATCTTCTCATTTATCCTTTTCCCCGTGACCATATGGTACTTCTCGCCTTACCTTATCATACAGGCTGCAAGTGAGCACATAATAAACGGAAGCTTCATAGTGTTCTTATCCATGCTGGTTTTGTCGGTTTTCTTCGGACGTGTATGGTGCGGGTATCTGTGCCCGGCGGGAGGCATACAGGAGTGTATGGCACTTTGCAATGACAGACCCGCAAAACAGAATAAAAGGGACAGGATAAAACTGGTCATCTGGTCTATCTGGATAATAGCTGTCATCGTGGTTTTTATCTTTGGGAAAAATGATGTCACGATAGATCCTTTTTACATGACAGACCATGGTATATCGGTATCGGATATAGGTAACTATGTTATATATTACGGGGTGGTATTTTTACTTGTTATCCCTGCTGTCGTTCACGGGAAAAGAGCATCATGTCATTATATCTGCTGGATGGCTCCTTTCATGATGATAGGAAGCCGTATAGGAAGAAAACTTAAGATACCACAGCTTCATATAAAAGCAGATAAGGATATGTGTGTGTACTGCAAAAGATGCAATAAGGTATGCCCCATGGGACTGGATGTTAATCAGATGGTCCTTAAAGAAGAAAATCACAGATGCAGTGAATGCATACAGTGCGGTGCATGTGTTGATGAATGTCCAAAGAAGGCGTTGAAATATGCGATGAGATGGGAGAAGAGATCATGAAGAGTATAGTTGTATATTATTCAATGAACGGAAACTGTGAGATGGTCGCAGGAAAGACAGCGGAGCTCTTGGGTGCAGATATCCTGAGGATAGACCCGGTAAAGAGTTATCCCGATAAAGGTGCAAAAAAGTTCATATGGGGAGGAAAGAGCGCTGTCATGGGAGAGATGCCTCCTCTTAAGCCGTATGAGTTTGATGCGGATAAGTATGACTGTGTGATCATAGGCTTTCCCGTGTGGGCCAGCAATATCACACCACCCATTAGGACTTTTATTAAGGAGAATCTAAAGTCTCTTAAGGATAAGAAGATAGCATCATTTGCCTGTCAGGCGGGATCGGGAGCCGAGAAAGCCTTTGAAAGATTAAAGGAGGCTCTTGGAACGGATAAGCTTGATGCCACCCTTATCCTTATAGATCCAAAGACAAGACAGAACGGTGAAAATGAGAATAAGATAAGAGAATTTGTTAACAGTATTGAGGCGCTCCTTTGACGGGAGCGCTATTTTTGAGCATCAAAAACTGCAACTTAGGTCCTCCTTTTGGCAACATACGTATCAGCATATTGAATGGATTAATCCTTTCTGATAGGTTTGCATCATAGACAGGAGGAAATCAAAATGATCAGATGTAAGGACATACATAAAAGTTTTGGCGAAAAGGAAGTTTTAAAGGGGATAAGTTTTGATATACCTAACGGGAAGATCTTCGGACTGCTCGGACCGTCGGGAGCGGGAAAGACCACGTTGATAAAAATACTCACGGGGCAGTTGGATTTTGAAAAAGGGGAAGCGTACATATTAAACAAGGATGTATCAAAACTTACCGGAGAAGACAAAGCAGATATCGGTATAATGATGGATCAGTTCGGGGTGTATGAGAGACTGTCCTGCATGGATAACCTTAAGATATTTGCAGATATATATGGTATACCAAAAAGCCGTATCATAGAGACATTAGCTTTAGTTGGACTTGAGGATGCGATAAACAAGGCAGCATCAGATCTCTCAAAGGGAATGAGGGTTAGATTACAGCTTGCCAGAGTCTTTTTAAACACACCAAGTATACTGTTTTTGGATGAACCCACAACAGGACTTGATCCGATGACACAAAAACTCATCCATAAGATCATACTTGATAAGAAGGAAAGCGGGTGTACGATCTTTTTAACGACCCACAACATGGAAGAGGCAGCCAAACTGTGTGATGAGGTGGCACTGCTTAATGAAGGAGTTATAGTTGACAGCGGCAGTCCAAAAGATATCTGCAGAAGATACAATCATCAGAAAAAGATACTTATCCATCTCACATCGGGAAAAGATATGGAGTTTACACATGACGGGAAATGCGCTGAACAGATATGCAGACTGATGGAGGACGGAAAGATAGAGACCATACATTCATCGGAACCGAACCTGGAGACTGTATTTCTTGAACTTACAGGAAGAAAGCTGGAGGACTGAAAATGAAAAACATTCTAATAATCATAAAAAAAGAAATAAAAGACACGTTGAAGAACAAGGCGGTTTTTCTTCAGTTTGTGATAATGCCGGTTTTGACTCTTATCATGGAGAATGCAATAAATGTGGAAGGTATGCCTGAATTATATTTCATGAAGATGTTTTCGATCATGTTCATCGGAATGGCACCCCTTGCAGCGTGTGCAGCCATCATATCAGAGGAAAAGGAAAAGAATACATTAAGAGTCCTTATGATGTCTAACGTAAAACCATGGCAGTATCTTATCGGGATCGGAGTTTACGTTTGGATCATCTGCATGTGCGGTGCGGCTGTTATGTCAATAGGTCTTAAGGGAAAGGATGTGTTGATCTATCTTTCAGTTATGGGAGTGGGATTTGCTATCTCAATACTGATTGGCAGCTGTGTCGGAATATATGCAAAGAACCAGATGGTGGCCACCTCTCTGTATATGCCTGTATTCATGGTTCTTGCATTCTTGCCGATGCTTGCACTGTTTAATGAGACGATTAAAAAGGTTTCAAAGATATTTTATACACAGCAGATAAGGATGATACTGGATGATATGTCATTTGACGGTATTACCTATCAGAGTGCTATAATAGTATCTGTAAATACAGCACTTGCAATAGCATTATTCTTCCTCATCTTTAAGAAAAAAGGACTGGAATAGATGAAAGTTGAGATAGATATTGATGAAAAGTATACAGATACCGGCGTTGTGATCCATGCTCCCAGGCTGACTCAGGATATCGAGAAGATGGTCGCTATGATGAGAATGCTGAACATGCAGATCGCTGTAACGAAAAAAGACGAGACATTTCTTCTCGAAACGGATAAGATTTTGTATATTGAGGCGATAGACAGGAAGACCTTTGTCTATACCGAGGATGATATGTATGAGTCACAGCTTAAACTCTATGAGATAGAACAGGAACTCTATGAACATGATTTTTTGCGTATCAGCAAGCAGGGGATCGTGAATCTTAAAATGATAAAGAGTTTGAAAGCTGATATCGACAGGAAGATAAAGGTGACCTTGAAAAACGGTGAGCAGATCCTGGTCTCACGAATGTACTCGGATGATCTTCGCAGAAAGCTGGGGTTGAAATAATGGAAGAGAAGAAAAGCATATTTAACTATATAAGTCAGACATTTGCCACATACGGGATAATGGTCGTTATTTTCATGATATTCAGTTTGCTGGTAGGAGAGAGCACAGCAGGATATTCTGAACTGTTCATCTTGGGAAAGGATGGCCTTTCACTTGCAACTTTGTCAGAACTGTTGTTGCTTGCTGTCATTATAACGATCCTTAGGAATGTGTTTCTTACTGATCTTATGATCAAGAACATGAGCATTATTGCAAGAAACCTACTGTTTCTTATCACCGTTCTAATAGTCATCATCATAATAATACTTGTCTTTACATGGTTTCCTGCTGACAGTCTTATGGCATGGATCGGTTTTATCATATGTTATCTGATAAGCATGGGTATAAGTATCCTTGTTATACGACTTAAGGAAAACACAGAGAACAAAAGAATGCAGAGTGCTCTGGAAAAATACAATCAGAGAGAATCATGATCTTTACACCTGCAGGGAGAGAGTTGGACATTATGGATCTTAAGAAGATAGAGGAGTTTATTGATAAACAGAAAGTGAGTTTTGTCTGTTCCATAGATGATGAGAATTATCCGAATGTAAAGGCAATGCTAAAGCCAAGAAAGAGGATAGGGTTAAAAGAGTTTTATTTTTCTACCAATACATCATCGATGAGAGTGAAGCAGTATATGGACAATCCTAATGCCAGTATCTACTTTTATCATAAAGGACTCATCAGATATGAAGGTGTTATGTTAAAAGGAAAAATGGAGGTTCTGACTGATCAGGAAACAAAGAACATGATCTGGAGAAAGGGTGACACCATGTTTTATAAAGAGGGCGTGACCGATCCGGATTATTGTGTCTTAAGATTCAGCGCAACAGGCGGAAGGCATTACTGCGATCTTAAAACAGAGAGTTTTGTTATCTGACAAAACTAAAAACAGGATAAATATTTTTAAAAGTCTGCACACTAGATTTTAGGTAAAAGATCTACGGGGGAAGAATATGATCAAAAAAGAGAAACCGGCATTAAGTGAATATACAAATGGAAGATTTGTGGGAACAAGTTATGCCTGTATTGATGGATCAGGCAGCATCATAACCGCATATGACGGGTTTGCTGATAAGGAAAACGATATTAAAGTGGATGAAAACACGATATTTCCCGCCTGTTCCATTTCAAAGTTTATCACTGCCTTATGTGTGATGATCGAAAATGATAAGGGAGTGATAGATATAGATAAACCTGTCAATCTCTATCTTACCGGGTGGAAACTCTTAACACCTGAAGGAAATGAGAGTGATGCAACCGTACGTTCCCTGTTGTGTCATGTGGCGGGAGTCGTTGACGGAGAAGACGGTTTCTACGGACTTAGAAGGACCGATCCCATTGTCAGCCTTATTGATATACTTGAAGGCAAAAGTTCATATAATGACAGGCCTGCACGTGCCGAGAGACAACAGGGAGAAGAGTTTGAATACTCCGATGTCGGATACTGTGTTTTACAGCTTATGCTCGAAGAGATAACAAAGAAGCCTTATGAAGATATCGCAAAGGCATATATTTTTGATCCTTTGAACCTGAAACACACATTTTTTGCTTCAGTCGATAATGTTAAACACTATGAGAAGAACAATGTGATGGCGTTAGGCTATGATGACAACGGAAGCCTGATCCCCGGGAAATATCCGCAGGTTCCGGATTTGGCAGCATCAGGTCTGTGGTCTACTCCAACAGAACTTTTGATGATAGCCAGGGAATTTGTTAATGCCTGTAAGGGAAACAGTTCTCTTTTAACGAAAGAATCTGCGCTCGAGATGATAAGACCTCATGAGAAATTTTCATGGACCGGACTGGGCGTGTTCATGGGTGGCGAAAACGAGATCGTATCACAAGGCTGGGGAGAGAACGGACAGAGTATGTTAAAGTTAAATTACAGCACTGGAGAGACAGCTGTTGTAATGACCAACCAGAATCCGGGAGTTGATCAAAAGGAATCGGGTATCGAGGCACTTGTGAACGAAAGTTTTACTTAAGGTGTGACTTTTGAAATATATATACATTAATGGATGAAACAAAAATGAAAAGGAAAAACAAAATCCTGATAATAATAGCGATCGTTTTGGGCACACCGTTTCTTGCGATCGTTATTGTTTTTGCGATGGCAAAGTATAATAATCCGGGAGTATCCGTAAAAGATATATATGATTATGCGGTCTCGAATGCTTCAAATAAGATCGCTGCGCGGTCAGATAAACAAAAAACAGATAAGAAACAATCTGTGCCTGATACGGGACTTAGCAGAGATATTGAGGCAGAAAAGATCGGACTGATAGGAAAACATGTATATTATTCAGAGAACAGTCTTTTTTCTGAAAAGAGGAGCGAGGAACAGAACGCATCTATCAGAGAATACATAGAATCCCTTGATAAAAACTTGAATGAGGATGTGTATATCACAAGCTGCATGTATTATCCTTCCACTGAGAGGATAGATATCTCCGCAAGCGCATATGTGAACGGTGTGGTATTAAGCTATTTTCCATATAAGGCAAGTACCGAAGATGACGATGGAATGGTTCAGAAGTTTTCACGTATGGTAAGGCCCGATATCGACACATCTGATCTTAAGGATCCTGAGGAGCTGATCGCTGATGTCAAAGCTTTTGCACTTCAGAATACAGATGATATGTGCATGGACAGGGGCGATGCGATCTACGGAACATATCTTTTAAAGTACGACATGGAAACGGAAAGTCTGTTTTATGAGTATACTCTTAATCGGTGGAGTTACGTGAATGTTGATGCAAAAACAGGAGAGATAACCGGCTGGAATTTTTATGATGGCGTGGTTTACTAGGCTAAAGCTTTTTCGTAAATGTTATGATAAAGGAGCATGAATGAAAGATAACAGATCTGCATACAATTCCAACATATATGATGAGAATATTGTCAATACATTGCCATATTACAGAGAGTTTCACGGTCAGATAATAGATCTCGTTAATAAACTGGGTTATAAGGATGTGGACTGGCTGGATACCGGCTGCGGCACTGGAACGCTGGCCGGCATGGTCTTTGATATCAGGGATGATGTTAAGTTTACTCTTTGTGATCCCTCACAAAGCATGCTTGAACAGGCTAAAGAAAAGCTCTCGGGAAAGGATATCAGATTTATAAATGCCTCGTCACAGCAGCTCGAGTTTAAAGACGAATTTGACGTGGTGACAGCGGTTCAGAGTCACCATTACCTTAAGAGTGATGAAAGAAGGATCGCAGTTAAGAATTGCTATAATGCATTACGGGAAAACGGAGTGTTCATAACGTTTGAAAACATAAGGATGTCTACCGATGAGAGCGATGCGATCGCGCTTTCAAGATGGACAGGATTCATGACTGATCACGGAAAGACTGATGAAGATGTTAAGAATCAGCTTGAAAGGAGAGGCGTCGAAGTATTACCGATCACCATAGAGGAGCATATCAAACTCCTAAGGGAATGCGGATTTAAATCTGTTGATCTGCTCTGGACCTCCTATTTACAGGCAGGTTTATGGGCAGTTAAATGATGTATTTTTAAAACGTGGATCAAATATAAAAACCTCCTTGGCGGATAGGCTTTTTCCTGCCTGCTAAGGAGGTTTATCGTGTTACAGATGTTATTATCGGTATTTTAATTCAGGATGTCTTGCGTAGTATTCTTTTTTATCTTCATACATATCCTCATCAGCTTTGTGAAGAAGTTTTCTGATATCGATTTTTTCTTCTGCGAAGCTGCTTCCTACAGCAAAGCTGACCCGAGTCTGAACTTTTGAGATCTCATTTATCCTGCGAATCTTTTCATCGAATTCTTCAAGTGTGTTGTTGATGACCAAGACCATGAATTCATCACCGCCTGCACGATATATCTCATCATCCACAAATACCTGTTTAAGTACAGCAGCTGCTTTCTTTAAAGAACGGTCACCCTCGTTATGCCCGCTTTTGTCATTGATCATCTTTAATCCGTTAAGATCGGCGAAAAGAATACCGAGAGTTTTTATGTTCTCCTCTTCATCATTTCCAAACTGCGATACGCGGTTGTTCATTGAGTTCCTGTTGAGGACACCGGTTAAAAGATCGATGGTACTAAGCGTTTCAAGTCTCTTCACCATCTGATAGTTGGCAATCTCAGAGCCTATAAAGAAAGTTGTTAGTTCAAGAGTCTCTTTTATCTTCACAGTATGTTTGACATCAAAGTTGACAGCCCAAATATAACCTAATATTGAACCGTTGTACTTAAGCGGAAATATAACCAGACTTTCAACATGATTCTCTTTCAGTGAATAATACCATTGGGGATTTCTTTCTTTTAGAACTTCCATATCCTGGTCATTCTTTATGATAAGACATGTGCTTCCGGCCAGGCATGCCTCCCAGGTTATGGCCAGACGGTAGAAATCTCTTCTGCCACTGTCATCTGCAGAAAAAGTGGGAGAGCCCGGGACAGATGCATCACCCAAGAGAGTACATATTTCATTATCTCTGTCTACGGTCAGTATCGTACACCTTTCGGCATCACATATCTCCCTGATATCTGCTGTGATATCTTTTATGGCGGACAGGAAATCATCTGATCCTCTTAGCTTGATACAGGCGGCCAGTACCTGAGATGAGGTATCCGGTGCAATATCAGACATACTGTTCTCATCCGCTTTTGGTGTAACGATATAAGAATACAGACAGTATTTGACATTTTCCCTGTCAGATGCAAGCGGTAAAAGATACATCTCTACCCACAGATTCATCTGATACAGACTCACATATGTATGAAGCGGCTGATGCAAAACTGCGCATCTGTAAATAAAATCTTCAAAGTTAAGGTCCTTGGGTAAACTCATGTAATATGGCGTGTTGTCAACGAAAGGCTGTTTTGTCAGATCCTCGATGTCATCTTTAAAAAGCTTGTTGCCTGTTACAACACGGATATCGCCATATGATCCGTCTTCATATGTCACCACCGATAATACACATGCTTTGCAGGTATATTGTTCCAAAAGATTTGTGTAGTCCATTTCATTCTCCTCATGCTAAGCCTGTTACAAGCTTTTCTATATCTTCAGCCGGCATCGGTCGTCCCCAGATAAAGCCCTGGATGTAATCGCATCCGATATCCTTCAGAGTTTCAAGCTGTTCCGGTTCTTCTACCCCTTCCGATATCACATCAAATCCCATTATGTGGCCGATAGATATGATCTCTGCAACATACTGCCTTGATGATTCGCTGGTATTCATCTTGTCTATAAATGACTTATCTACTTTTAGAAGATTTGCCGGGAATCTGTTTAGGTAACTGAGAGAAGAGTAGCCGGTTCCGAAATCATCGATCGCGATCTGTACGCCTGTCTTTTTTATCTCCTCTATACGTTGCAATGCTTTCTCTGAATCTATCATAATGGATTCGGTAATCTCTATCTCGAGTTTCTCAGCCGGAATACCGCTGGATTCTAAAAGTCCCTGTATCTCTTCGATAAAATCGTTCTTCATAAGATGACGGACAGAAGCATTTATGCTAAGTGTAAGATCCGCATCTGTTTTTTTCATCAGTCCGCCAAAGAAATCAGCAGCCTTTTTGAATACGGTTCCATCAACTATATCAATGAGACCGACTTTCTCGGCAACAGGTATGAACTCACCCGGACTTACAATGTTTCCGTTTACATCTTTCATACGGGCAAGGGCCTCAAAACCGCGGAGTTTATGATCCATATCATATTGCGGCTGAAGATTGAAATATATTGTATCATTCTCGATTGCAGATCTTATCAGGTTCTCTACCTCGAGGATATGCTCGTCTTTTAAGATGTCAGGTGTGAATTTAAGGATATGCTCGCTGCTCCTTACCTTCTTTATCTCGTTCATTGCAGCGTTGGCACGTGAGATAAGAGCATCTGTCGTAGATGCGTCCACGGGATACTGGGCATATCCGAAACTTGCCGTTACGTATACGTCACAGTCATCTATCGTCAGATTATCAGTCAATGCTTCGGCATACTTTAAGATGGTGCTTTTTGTCGCCTCATCTGACGGACTCTTTGAGATCACGAGCAAAAACTCATCAGCGGCTGTACGTGTAAGATACAAAACGGTATCTGTTTCTTCTTCAGATATCGCCTTCCAGCGCTGTGCGACCTCGATAAGAACTTTATTTCCGGCATCAAAGCCGAGAGTGTCATTTATGCTCTTAAAGTTGTTAAGATCTATGGAGACAACGGTAAACTCTTCGTTTCCCGCGATAAGATCCGATATGTACTCATTACAGGCAAAACGGTTGGGCAGACTGGTGAGTGAATCGGTATAGCTCATGTGTTTTAAGCGTTGGAGCATTTTGTAACGTGAGATATGAGATGAAGCAAAGAAGGTGGTAAGCTCCAAAGTTTCCTTTATGCGAAGTGTATTCTCGGTATCAAAGTTTATTGCCCAGATAAATCCGAGCAGTTCATTCCCCTGACGCAGAGGGAAAAGAACAACACTTTTTACGCCCGCTTCAACAAGTGTCAGGTACCATGGATGGTTAATCCTGCTGATATATTCCATGTCAGACTCATCTTTTACGATGATACAGTCACCTTCTTCTCCGATCATCTTTTCCCATGACGCAGCGATATCATAGAATCTGTTAAACTGAGTTACACGTTTGATCTTGCTGTCTGCTGCATAGTCTGTTGCAAGGATCGAGTATTCTTCATCATCATAGTTTATTAGAAGAACAGTACAGCCTTCAGCCTTACAGATACGTCTTATATCCGAGATGACATTTTCCATGGCGGCTTTAAGATTATGAGCCTCATGCAGTTTTATGCATGTCTTTAAGACATCGTTTGATGTCTGGGAAGTGTTGATCGTATCCAATATGGCATCTGCGCTCTCGCTTGGAGTAGCCATATATGAACAGTAAAATTTATTCTCGTCCTCATGGTTTAGCGGCATGGCATATATATCAAACCATATGCCTGCCTTATCAAGATGTGCATATGTATGACTGTCCTTTTTTAGAACAGCAGCCCTGTAACATACATCCTCAAAACTGCGGTTTTTAGGAAAGTACTCAGTATATAGCGAGCTCGGAACAAACGCTGTTTTAGAATTGTTAGAACCACCTTCTGTCTCGGGGTTTACACGCATATCGATCATGTCGGTGTACTTCTTGTTTGCTGCGACAATACGGATGTCTCCGTATCCGCCGTTTTCTGTCTTTTCAACAGATACGACACATGTCGGCGAAAACAAGGCATCGACAAAACCCTGGTAATCCATAGACACTCCTTTCAAGATTTTAGTAACACCAAATCCTTCAAAAACCTTATCATTCCTTACGGGATAGAATCCCTGTCATCCTTTAACTATCAGTATATCACAATGTTGCCCATAACTCATATATCTGCGTTATCCTTTGATACATAAAAAATGAGTGTTTTTGTGTAAAATAAAGAGAGTGCCCAAGCACCCTCATCTTGATTTCATATCTGCTTTGTTTTTATACATCGCCTCGTCGGCTCTCTTTACGACATCCTGGATAGAAAAATCGGTTTTTGAGTTATAGGCTGATATGCCTATGGCCACTGAAATGAAATCCGGCGGAAGCGGTAATTCATTTGTATAAGGACTCATACGCTTGCACATTTCCTTCTGTAAAAGCTCCCTGTCATCGTAATCCCCGCCTGTGAGGACCGCAACAAACTCATCGCCGCCTATCCTGTATACGGGACTGTGTTTAAACACGTTGCAGATGAGCTGACAGGCTCTTATCAGGTAATCATCTCCGGCATCATGTCCGTAAGAGTCGTTAACAAGTTTAAGGTTATTAACGTCGAAGACCGCGATCGCAAACTCTATGCCGGTTTCAGAGTTTATTTCTGCTTGGAGATATTTCTCCTTATCCTCATATGCGATACGGTTGCTCACATTTGTCAGCGGATCGCGTCTCATTACCTCTAAAAGACGTTTGTTTATAAGATCTAAGCTTAATGCATGACGGAATTTGTCAAACACCAGACTCATTCGGTTCTGATAGGTCAACAGGAAGTGGTTATCAAGTTTTTCTATACAGTCTCTGAATATCAGATAACCGTAAGCCTCGTCGGATTCATGAAGAGGAAGGAAGGCATAAAGGTGATTTTCTCCTTCTCCTGTATATCCGGGAACCAGATCCTTTGTAAAAAACTGCTCATCGGGATAGACCACACCGTCTTCGGTGGAATACAGAACTTCCACGCATTTGCTGTAGCCTGATTTTCGCAGCTTGATGTTCGTATCATATATTGAGAGTCCAAAATTCGGCTCAAGCAGGATATGGAATGAATCTCCTTCATAATCATGATCGCCTGTCAGCAGACTGTTGACGCTCATCTTAAACTCTCTGTATGTCAGACATGAGAGAACGGTAGTGTCTATCATGTTGAGTTTTCTGTTAAAGTAGGTTGATCTTGCACGTTTGGTGAAAGATTCCCTGCCCATTTTTCTTCTTACTATGTCACTGTTTCTGTGCTCGTAGCAGTTACAGCTTTCCCCGGGGATGAACTCACATGGGATGATGACTGATTCGCATTTTGTCTTTTCCGCTGTTATATCGATCCAGACTTTTCCGCAGGCCTCCCCCATCTTTGTAAAGCACTGATCGACGGATGCTATTGAAGGATCAAATATCTGGCTGTCATCTATATAATCATATCCGGTGACTATTACATCATCAGGAACCCTGTAACCGTTGTTTCCAAGCGTTACACATGTTTCCATCGCAAGTCCGTCATTGGCACATATGAACGCGTCGGGAAGAGCCTTTCCTGACCGGCAATACTCGTTGATGAAACGTGTTGCTTCGGCATTTTCCCATTTGGTGTAGAAAACTTCTTTAAGAGATGATGCGAGATCATGTTCATTAAGATAATCTACCACAGCATTGAGTCTTAGCTCGGAATCAAGGGAATCCTTGGTTCCGGCGAGGAAGACTATATCGTTTACGTTATGTTTGGTATGAAGATGCTCACACATGGCCTTTGTGGCCATATAGTTATCCGAACCTATGTAACTGACACCATCACGTTTTGCTCCCTGCATGATGACAGGAACCGAAGCCTTTTCACATTTTTCGATCAGTTTGTCTATCTCGTCTTTAAAACCGAGTCCGCTTCCAAAGATGACAGCACCGTCAAAATCATTCAGGTCCGGAAGAGTGAAGATATTCAATTCGCCTTTTTTGACAGGGGCTGTGTCTATATAGGTCGGATAGCACAGAAAAAGAAAGAGATCGACATTCTCTTTTTCAAGAGACTGTACCATCCCTGTAAGGAATTGTGACAGAATCTCACTGCCCCAGCCGGTTGTGAAAACAGCAATTTTTTTCTTCATAAAAACATCCTGTAGACTCCCCGCATATTAAAATGATAAAGCATGGAGGATGAACTTACAATATTTATCGGAATAAAACGTTAAAAAACTTAAGAAAATGCACATTTACGCCTGTTTCATAAGATTTTGTTACACTTTTTGTGATATATTAATAATGTATATGCAATGAAAGAAATAGTCATGGAGGACTGATCATATATGTTTACATGGAACTTCCAATATATATCTAAAGAAAAAATGGCAGGCACCTTAAAACAGCTGATGCTCGACGCAGTAAAGGGTGATATCTTGATCCGTATCCATACAGCGATCCATACAGGTGATGAGGCTGTGGACATGGCGAGGTTCATAAAAGGGATCGTACCTAATGCGCACATATTTGGAACAAGCACCTGTGCCGTTATAAATGCAGGAAAACTGTATTATGACCAGTGTGTTGTCTCTGTAACGCAGATGTCAGAAGGCAGGATCTCTAGCGTAATGCTTCCTTTGCATGACAGAAAGGGCAAACCGCGTGATGCCGATTCGTTATGTGCAGATGTCAAAGACGTGGCAGTTGATAATGAGACCAGGCTTTTACTCACATTCATGACGGGCGGATTTCTTGATGCATATAACTTTATTGACAGATGTAACAGATATTTCCCTAAAGTACAGATGATCGGTGGAGTGACTACCACTTCTGATATAGCTCAAAAGAAGTATGAGGGTAAGGGATTTGTATTCGATGAGACCGGATGGCTTGACAGCGGTATGATATTTGCCTCTTTCAGCGGTGAAAAGGTTGACAGTTATACATCCTATGTATCGGGAGCCCAGCCCATCGGAAAAGATTTGGAGATCACAAAGTCGGCCGGTAACAGGATAGTTACTATCGATGGTATCAATGCTGGAGAAATGTTTAGAAAGGGCGTGGGCGAGAAGATAAGTGAAGACAACTCACTGGCTTTTTTGTTCCCCTTTGTTTACTCAGAATATGAAGATATACCTGTCATGGTTGGCTATAGGGAAGATAAGCTTTTTGCCAACCATAACATAGAGACAGGAAAGAAGATAAGACGCTCGTTTATATTTGACAGGAAAAACCTCTCTGATAACCGTTCACTATTCAGCAGGATAGAAAGCTTTGAAAAAGCAGAGACTCTGTTTGGATATTCATGTAAAGACAGAGCTTCCATATATTCGAACTGTGTCAGATGGGAACTGTCCATATATGAGAATTCAAACATGTGCGGTTGTATAACGGAAGGCGAGATAGCCTGTGTTAACGGTGTCAATGTTTTCTCGAGCTGTACATTTGTCATATCCGTTATAGGAGAACAGGAATCACTGCAGCATTGTAACCCATATGTGTTCTCACATGCCGATTCACTTGCGGATGATAACCGCAGACTGTTAGATTACATCATGGAGGTTGAGACCTTAGCGGATGAAAAAGATCCCGACAGCCAAAATGATGAGCTTATGAATGTGGTCAAAGAATGCGAGACCAGGCTTTTACATATCGAGAACAATGATATACCAAACGGCGCTGCCATGAACATGGATATAAAGATCAACGGTTATGACAGAGTATGCCTGATAGATGTTCTGGATACCATAAGCTTAAGGACTGTATTTTCTGAAAACATGATAGATATGACTTACAAGAGCTATGTGACAAAGTGTTCTTCATTTGCAAAGGAGAAAGGTTACAGATTCTATGTGCTCGATAAGTGGCAGATAGCTATAGGTGCACCATCTTATAAGTCTTCACTTCAGGGATTTGTGAGGGATATGAACAAGCTCCATAAGAGCCTTTCGGAAGCCTCTGAAGACAGGATCGCTATAGTGCCAATATTCTGTGTCATAAATGAGTGTAATGTTGATAACATCAAATCGATATATAACATCGCGCGTCTTGATATGATGAATAAGAATGTACAGTTCTATGTAAGAGATGCGGGTGACGACAGGATAGATGAGGAGAGCATAAGAGAAAGATACCATATGGTGAATGTGATCAACTATGCTCTTGCAAATGATAAAGTAATACCGTATTTCCAGGGAATATATGACAATAAAAAACATGATATCCATCACTATGAATCTTTGATGCGACTTGAAGATGAGAACGGAGAGATACATTATCCGGGAAGCTTTCTCGAGGTGGCAAGGTCTTTTGGACTTTTGTATGATTCACTGAGCTTTTGCATGATATCAAAAGTTTTTGACAGATTTAAGGATATAAAGGACAAGAGTGTCAGCATAAACATGAGCATGCGCGATATAAAGAATGCTGAACTGATCGATTATATATATGAATTTTTGTCTACAGCCAAGTATCCTCATAATTTTATATTTGAGATACTGGAAAACGAAGATGTTGATGATTATGATGCCATGGTAAGATTTGTTGACAGGATCCACAAACTTGGAGGCCTCATATCCATAGATGATTTTGGCAGTGGTTATTCAAACCTTCAGCATATCGCAAGCATTCATTCAGATTATATAAAGATAGACGGATCGATCGTAAGGAACTGTTGTAAGGATCAGGAGTCGGAAAACCTGGTCGCACTGATCTCCGGATGGAAGAATCTAAGCACCAGAGAGATACAGATAGTTGCCGAGTTTGTTGAAAACGAAGATATTCAGAAAAAACTCAATCGTTACGGTATAGATTACTCTCAGGGATATCTGTTTTCAAAGCCGTCACCTGAAATTGAGATAGGTTGAGCGGTTTGATTGTTTTAGAGGAAATGCGACATGAACAACAGTGACAATGTGAAGACGATAGGTCTGATACATGAGGATATATTTACTGATTTTGCCAAAGAGATCATTCACAGTGTGGTACATTATGCTATCGGCAGAAAAGACGTTAAGATCGTTGTGATCGCCGGAAGACAGGATGAATCCAATGATGATCATGACAAACTTCATCAGTATAAGCAGGTATATAACACGATATTTGACATTGGGGATTTATGCAGATTTGACGGCCTTATCGTCACGCTTCCCAATATAAATATGATACAGCAGTATAAGAATTTCATGAATATCCCCAAAGTCTTTGTCGCAACCGATGCACCAGGAGAGATAACCGTCAATTACAACGATGAGATGGGTATCAGGGAGACTATGGATTATCTCGTCAGATCATGCGGCTATACGAAGATCTGTATGCTTGGCGGCAGGGATGAGAATGCCGATGCGCAAAGGAGGAAGAAGATATTCATCCGCTGTCTGAAAGAGAACAATCTTGAGTATTCTGAAAAGCAGTATGAGAAATCCGATATGTCTGTAAACAGTCAGAAGGCGGCTTTGAGACTTCTTAACAGAAATCCGGATGTCCAGGCGATATTTTGTGTTAATGACCAGTCTGCGGTTGGACTGTATGATGTCATGAAAAAAAGGGATATGATCCCTGGAAAGGATATCAAAGTGTTTGGGTTTGATAACACGCTCATGGCTGGAGAGATGATCCCTTCACTTTCTTCCATAGGTCCGGATGTGGCAACTCTGGGACAGACTGCGATGGAACTGCTGTTAGCCAAACTCTCGGGAGCGGAGGTTTGTTCTGTTGAGATCCCGACAAGGCTTTATGGAAGAAGCTCTCTTGAGTATGAGATGTACGAATACAATCTTAAAGAGATGCTCAATGTTGATACGGCTTTCATATACAGGATGTTTGATGACTGTCTTTACAGGTACAGATCAGAGATCATCGATCGCGGAGCGATAGATCTCAGACGACTTTTCTTTGAATTCATTTCTCGAATGCTCATTGCCATGAAAAACAGGGTTATGAATGATGATGAATATGATGAGATATGCAAGCTTATTGATATATTCTTTGAAAACGGTGCAATGAAATACACGGATGCAGATAAGTTTTTAAAAAGCGTTGATCGTCTTCAGGGAGCGATGAACGAGTCCCAGAGGTCATTATATGTGAATTCCAAGAATAACAGGCTGTTTGCACGAATGAAGGATAAAGCAATCCAGGCTCAGGCAATCTCAAAGAGGATGGAGACAAAAGGTTACAACTTTGGAAGAGAAAGCATATTTGATTTCAATATTGAGACCCAGGTTTATGAAAAACCCGTCCCAGATGCTATTGATAGGATCATAGCAAATTATAGCAGACTTGGACTGGTCAATTCGGCTCTTTACATGTTTGATGATCCTATTGGATACGATCTTAACAAGAAGATACGTTTCCCTGGTCTGATTTATCTTAAATGTATTGTGAGAGCCGGTGAGCTGCATATGATTCCGCTGGAGAAGCAGGAGTGTCGTCTTGACAGTATATTTAACAGGGAGGAACTGCCGGTTTCAAAAAAAGGTTATACCGCATATCCGATATTCTGCGGAAAGTATATTTTTGGAATGGTGGTGACTGGTATGGAGCGACAACTGCTTGATAAGGGAGAATATATAACTTCACAGCTTGGAAGAGCTCTGTATATGAATTGGGACTGGGACAAATGATCTAAATAAAGGGGAAATATATGGATATATTCTCGATACCTTCGATACTGGACAGTGCTGGATTTCAGATATCCACGATCATGATATGCATATCATGTCTGTACTATACATCCATCCACGGAAGGACCGACAAACTTCATAATAAGATATTCATTATCATATTGTGGAACCTTTTGGTGACCGCGCTGTGCAACCTTGTGTCGGCGATAGTAAATCCGAAGGTTAATTCGTCTGATCTCTTATTCTCGATAAGATCATTTTCACAGTATATCTATTTTGTGCTGCATTCACTTCTTGCACCACTGTTCTGTTTCTATGTCTCCGTGATCACCGGAGCAAATCAAAAACTTGGAAGATCAAAAAGATTCATCTATGAGTTTCCGATGTATGTTACAACTATCCTGACCCTTATCAATCCTCTTACGGGCTGGATATATAATTTCAGTGAAGCGCGTGAATACCAAAGAGCGTGGGGTATCTCGATAATCTATGGTGTCAGCACTCTGTATTTTATATTTGCTGTCGTGGTTTTACTTTTCTTCTGGGATTCAATAACAGTCAAGGCAAAGCGGGTGATGGTCTTTTTCTTTGTCATAGTGACATTCGGTACTCTTGCCCAGTTGTTATTCGCCGCTTTTCACATTGAACTTCTCGCGGAAGCACTTGCGATGACCGGTATCATGATAAGCATAGAGAATGAGGATGACAGAAAGGACTCACTGACGGGTATACAGAACCATGTGGCTCTTACCCAGGATATAAGAAAGCTCTTAAAGATCAATTCGCCTTTCTCGATCATATGCATAAAGATGCATAATCCGCTCAATCTGATGCAGATCATCGGACCTTCAAACATAGGCATGCTCACCGGGATGACAGTCGAGTATCTTGGATCGCTTGTCAATAAGAACAGTATTTACTATGTCGGCCCCGGAACTTTTGTCGTATTATGCGAGAGCGAAATGATGGACGATGCCAAAAAGATCGCAAAGACCATCCGCGACAGGTTTAAAAAGGGCTGGGAATTCCAGGGCAGGATAAACAGTTTTGCTGCCTCCCTTCTGCTTGCGGAGGTACCAAAAGATATACAGGATATATCGGATATAATGACGCTGATACATGCGAGCATCCCCGACAGCTTTGTTAATGATGACTCTGTGATAAGCGGCAGCGGACTCGATGTGATACTGAGACAGAGAAGAAATGAGAAAGCAGTTCTGGAAGGCCTTAAGAATAACAGCTATGAGGTATTCTATCAGCCGATCTATACGTCAAAGAATCTTGGCATATGCTCGGGCGAGGCTCTGTTAAGGTTAAAGGATGAAACCGTGGGAGAGCTGTACCCTGCTGATTTCCTCCCCATAGCAGAAAGAGGTGAGTTCATCTTTGAACTCGGTGATTTCGTGCTTGAGGAGGTGTGTAAATTCTTAAACAGCGGCATACCGATAGAGATGGGCATCGAGACCTTAAACATCAATCTGTCTGTGGTCCAGTGCATACAGTCCCAGTACGCAGATCATATCAAGGATATCATTTCCAGATATGATATAGATCCTTCAAGGATAACGTTTGAGATAATGGAATCCGCAGCTTCCACCGATCTGAGATCGCTCACGACATTTGTGAATAAACTCAGAGATTTCGGATGTGGATTCATTGTCAATGATTACGGTATGGGTTATTCAAATATCCATTCCATTTTCAATATGAATATCGACACAGTAAAGATCGACAAGTCGATATTAAGAGAGGCTGTAAACTCCGATATAGGAAGGATAATACTCGACAGCTCGATCTCAATGATAAAGAAGATAGGAAAGAAGATAATAATCTCAGGAATAGAGGATCAGAACCAGGTCGATATGGCTGTCGATATGGGGATAGATTACCTTCAGGGATTCTATTTCTCAAATCCTATCTCCCAGAATGAGTTCATAACTGTTTTGAAAGCGACCAAACTCGCAAAGATGGAGGAGCAGAAAGCCATCGCATCCAATGAAGCCATGAGCAGCTTTCTTGCCAACGTGTCACATGAGATAAGAACTCCGATAAATGCTGTACTTGGCATGGATGAGATGATCTTAAGGGAGAGCAAGGATGAGAAGATAGTTGAGTATGCAAAGACTATAGAAGGAGCCGGCAGGACTCTGCTTGCTCTCATAAACGACATACTTGATATCTCAAAGATCGAACTCGGTAAGATGGAGATAGCTAATGCCGAGTATGAGCTTTCAACAGTCCTTATAGACGTGGTAAAAATGATGCAGCAAAAGGCATCTGGAAAGAATCTTTCTGTCATCCTTGATGTGGATCCGAAGACACCCTCTAGACTTTTGGGCGATGAGAGGAGACTGCGCCAGATCTTAATAAACATAATGAACAATGCTGTCAAATATACGGAGAAAGGTTCTGTAACGTTAAAGGTACTGTTTGAGAATCTAAGATCTGACAGCGTTGATATCGTGTTCAAGGTAAAGGATACCGGAATAGGTATAAGACAGGAGGACATACCGAGCCTGTTTGACAAGTTTACAAGACTCGATACAGACAAGAACAAGACGATAGAAGGAACAGGACTTGGCCTTGCGATAACCAGCCAGATACTAAATCTGATGGACGGAAAGATAGATGTTAAGAGCACATACGGAAAGGGAAGCACGTTTACGGTACGCCTGCCCCAGATGCTTGTATCATCTGATGAGATAGGAGATATAAAGCTTTTAAAGAATACACCTGACAGATCAAAGCAGATCGGCTTCACATTCACTGCTCCGGATGCTCAGATCCTGATAGTGGATGATACCGATGTCAACCGTCTTGTTGTAAAGGAACTCCTGGCTGTTACGGGAGTCAAGATCGATGAGGCGGAAAGTGGCAATGAGTGTCTCGAAAAAGTAAAGAATAAAGCTTATGATCTTATATTCCTTGATTACAGGATGCCGGGAATGGACGGTATAGAGGTCCTCAAAGCTCTATCCGATCTTGAGGGTAACTTAAGCAAGGATGCAGTCATAGTGGCACTCACTGCAAATGCGGTAACGGGAGCAAGGGAAAGATTCCTGGACGAGGGTTTTGATGACTTTATCACAAAGCCGGTTTCGGGCAGCAAACTTATGAACCTGCTCATGATGTATCTTCCGGGTGACAAGATATCTGCCGCACCGGGGGTTGATGATACACAGTATCAGGAAGAAAAAAAGAGTGAATGGCTCTTAAAACTTGAAGACGCAGGTATCAATACCGATAACGGTCTTAACAACTGCGGAACTGAGAATGTCTATAAAAAGGTGATGTCGGATTTTATAAACAGCATCCCTTCTAAGACTGAGATATTAGATAAGAGTTTTAAAGAAAAAGACTATATAAGATATGAGATAGAGATCCATGCGGTAAAGAGCTCGGCACGCATCATAGGGGCAGATGAACTGGCAGATCTTGCACGGGATATGGAACAAGCCTGCATGGATAAAGAAACATCATTTGTTGATGACAATCATGAAAAGGCTTTGTCACTGCTTTTGGATATCTCAAAACTTAAAGAGGAAGAGACAGTGGTGCCCACTAAGGGAAAGATAGATGAGAATACATGGTCTGATGCGATCGTAACGATACGTGAGTTTGCCCAGAACATGGATAAATCAAATATCGAATTCATACTTGAGTCTTTAAAACAGTACGAACTGACTGAATATATGGTACAATGTACTAAAGAGATAGAGATGATGGTCTCTCAGCTCGAATGGGATAAACTGTCATCATTTGGAGAATGATATGAGATCTATACTTATTGTAAGAGATGAAAAGACATTTATGGTAAATGCCATGGTATCCAATATCAAGGAGGCGGGCCATTATGTCAAAGAGGTTCCTTTCAATGCTATAGGGATAGAAGCGGATCTTAAGGCTTCGGATGTTGTTGTCATATATGCCGATGATACTTTAAGCGATAATGCCGAAGGGCTGATCCGTATAAAGGATCTTTGCATCGATTTTGACAAGCGTCTTGTGTTTATCGGAAGCAAACGGGAAAATGAGGTGATTGAGTCTTATATACCAAAGCATCTGTTTGCCGAGATGTTTGAGCGTCCGCTGGATATGAACAAATTCATAGAAAAGATAAACAGGATGTTTGAGGACAAGGCAAAAGAGAAAAGAAAGAAGTTCATCCTGTTATGTGATGATGACGTTACATTCTTAAATATAATGAACGAGTGGCTTAAGGATTACTACACTGTGGGTCTTGCAAAGTCAGGCGTCCAGGCGATCACATGGATAGCAAGAAACAATGTGGATCTTATCTTACTTGATTATGAGATGCCCACCGTTGACGGACTTAAGGTGTACGAGATGTTAAAGAGTGAGCAGTTCTCAAAAGATATCCCGATAATGTTCCTTACCGGAAAAAAGGAAAAGCTTGCGATATTGAAAGCAATGGCCTTAAAGCCTGCCGGATATATATTAAAGGATATAAGCAAGCAGCAGCTTTTGGGTAAGATCGAGGACTATTTTGCAAAAAACGGCGCGTAAGACGCATTCAAATAACACTTTACACGTAAGTGTTAAAGTAATAAAATATCTGTGTCGGAAAAATATAGGCGCTAGGTATCTGCAAAGGGGCAGAGCTACCAGCGCTTATTTTAAGTTAATTAGATTTTTTATGTTATGAAAGGAAACAGGGCATGAATACAAAAAAAGACATTATGAAGATGATCGAGGAAGAGGACGTAGAGTTTATAAGACTCCAGTTTACCGATGTGTGGGGTAACCTAAAGAATATCGCAGTCACCCCCGGGCAGATGAAGAAGGTCATGGACAATATGTATTCCTTCGAGAGTTCTGCTCTGTTCAACGATATATATGAATATAATGAAGAGATCTTTCTTCATCCAGACCTTGACACATTTGTTATCCTTCCCTGGAGACCGCAGCAGGCAAAGGTAGGAAAGCTTACCTGTGATATCTGTTATGCGGACGGAAAACTGTGTGACAAGAGCCCCAGAACAATACTTAAGAAGATGGTTAAGGAGGCAAAGGATAAAGGATACACATTCATAGTAAGTCCCGAGTGTGAGTTCTTCTTATTCCATACTGATGAGAACGGTAACCCCACCACGATGACACATGAGAAGGCAGGATACCTTGATGTCGGTCCTGTGGATTTTGGTGAGAATGCAAGACGTGAGATGGTCCTTACTCTTGAGGAGATGGGCTTTGAGATAGAATCATCACATCATGAGAAGGCACCTGCACAGCACGAGATAGATCTGGCACAGGCAGGAAGCCTGGAAACCGCTGATGCCGTGATGACATTCAAGTTCGCAGTAAGATCGATCGCCAAGAGATTCGGTCTTTATGCTACGTTTATGCCCAAGCCCAGGACTGATGTTGCTGGAAGCGGCATGCATCTTAATTTCTCTGTCTACAAGGACGGTGTGAATATTTTTGATGACAAGAATGATGAAGTCAGCGATGATGCAAAGTACTTTATTGGCGGTATCATGGCTCATGCTGAAGCTATGTGTGCTGTAACAAATCCGACAGTCAATTCATACAAGAGAATACTTGCGGGATTCAATGCACCCGGTGAGATAAACTGGTCATGCAGAGGAGAAAAATCACTTATCAGACATCACAGAAATGCTGATGAGACAAGGATAGAATTAAGATTCCCCGATACTTCGGCAAATCCCTATCTTACCATAGCTGTATGTATAGCAGCTGGACTTGACGGTATTGAAAAGAAGATCGTTCCGGATGAGGAGAACGGACTTGTTCCAAAGAAACTGCCCGGAAGTCTTTTGGATGCGGTAAAGCGCATGCAGGAGGATCAGGTGATAGTTGATGCTCTCGGTGAAGAGTTTACAAAGATATATAAAGAGATCAAGGATAAGGAGTGTGAGGACTACATGCTCCAGGTCTCTGAGTGGGAGATACGGAACTACCTGGACAGAATGTAGGAGGATAGCTTATGGGCAGCATACTTATAGTGATGCCCAAAAGTGATGATGCGAACCATATAGCCCGCATGCTGGCAGAACGCGGACAGATGCTGGATACTGAAGTGTGTCAGACTGCCGCAGATGTTTTAAGGATATCCCATGACAGAGACTACGGTGTTGTGATATGCACCAGACAGATGAAGGATATGAGCTATATGGAGTTGTCGGGTTACCTTCCGGTTTATTTCGGCATGATAGTTCTTACAAAAGATCCGGAACTCGATACATACAGTGACAATATCATAAAGCTCATGATGCCGTTTAAACCAAGCGAGCTTATCTCTACCATAGAAATGATCACCTCGGTCTTCATAAGAAAGATAAGGAAGAAAGGCAATATCCCCATAAAGAGGAGCAAGAGCCAGAACCAGGTGGTCGATGATGCCAAGAGACTGTTAATGGAAAGAAATGCGATGAGTGAGCCCGAGGCCTTCAGATATATACAGAAGACCAGTATGGATACGGGAAGGACAATGGTCGAATCGGCTCAGATGATATTGATGATCGGATAAAAGTATCACCTTTTGGGAGAAATATGAATATTAGTATTTCATTTTTTTTAAAAATGTGTAAAATGGTAAAGGATGCTTTTTAACAAAGTTGTTTTTTGGAGGAAATGAGATGATAAAAGCTGTAGTAGGCGCCAACTGGGGTGATGAAGGCAAGGGCAAGATAACAGACATGCTTGCCGAGAAGGCCGACATAATCGTTAGATTCCAGGGCGGAGCGAATGCAGGTCATACGATCGTGAACAAATACGGAAAGTTTGCACTTCACACTTTACCGTCAGGTGTTTTCTACGATCATACAACAAGTGTAATAGGAAACGGTGTGGCTCTTAACATACCGATCCTTTTTGGTGAGATCAACTCTCTTATCGAGAGAGGCGTTCCCATGCCAAAGATCATGATAAGCGACAGAGCACAGATCGTAATGCCTTATCACATTCTCTTTGATCAGTATGAAGAGGAGAGACTCGCAGGTAAGTCTTTCGGATCTACAAAGTCCGGTATAGCACCTTTTTATTCTGATAAATATGCTAAGATCGGTTTCCAGGTAAATGAGCTCTTTGATGAGGACAAGCTCAAAGAAAAGGTTGAGAGTGTCATCGTAACAAAGAACGTTATCCTTGAGCACCTTTATCACAAGCCGCTTCTTGATGCCGATGAGCTTCTTAAGACTCTTCATGAATACAGAGATATGGTTGCTCCTTATGTCGGTGATGTATCAAGCTTTTTGTGCAAGGCAAATGCTGAGGGTAAGACGATCCTTTTAGAGGGTCAGCTTGGAACATTAAAGGATCCCGACCACGGAATCTATCCGATGGTAACATCTTCATCAACACTGGCTGCTTTCGGTGCTATCGGTGCGGGACTTCCTCCTTATGATATAAAGCAGATTGTTACCGTATGTAAGGCATACTCATCAGCAGTAGGTGCAGGTGCATTCGTTTCAGAGATATTCGGAGACGAGGCTGATGAATTAAGAAGAAGAGGCGGTGACGGCGGTGAGTATGGTGCAACAACAGGACGTCCCAGAAGAATGGGATGGTTCGACTGTGTCGCTTCAAAGTACGGCTGCAGACTTCAGGGTACTACAGATGTCGCATTCACAGTAATCGATGTACTCGGATATCTTGATGAGATCCCTGTATGTACGGCATATGAGATAGACGGTGAGGTTACAACAGACTTCCCTGTTACTCACAAGCTTGAGAAGGCTAAACCCGTTATCGAGACCCTTCCCGGATGGAAATGTGATATCCGCGGAATAAAGAAATATGAGGATCTTCCCGAGAACTGCAGAAACTATATCGAGTTTATAGAGAAGCATATCGGATTCCCTATCACCATGGTAAGTAACGGACCTAGCAGGGATGATATCATCTACAGATAAAGTTTGCCTTGTGTAACCGAGCACATCAAAAAAGCCCGAATCTGAGCGCATTTTTTCTTTGAGGTTTGGGCTGATTAGTGTTATACTATGAGCGTATGGTCGTGTGACCAATAAATAAATCATATTTTTCAAAGAAAGGAAATTAAAATAATGGCTTTAGTTACAACCAAAGAAATGTTTAAGAAAGCTTATGACGGCGGTTATGCTGTAGGTGCTTTCAACGTTAACAACATGGAGATAGTTCAGGGTATTACTGAGGCAGCAGGCGAGCTCAAGAGCCCTGTTATCCTTCAGGTTTCAAAGGGAGCACGTGCTTATGCTAACCACACATACCTTGTTAAACTGGTTGAGGCAGCAGTAGCAGAGAATCCTGAGATCCCGATAGCTCTTCACCTTGATCACGGTGATACATTTGAATTATGTAAGAGCTGTATCGACGGCGGATTCACATCTGTCATGATCGATGCATCTTCTAAGTCTTTCGAAGACAATATCGCACTCACAAAGCAGGTTGTTGAGTACGCTCACGAGCATGGCGTAGTTGTAGAGGCTGAGCTTGGAACACTTGCTGGTATCGAGGATGAAGTTGTTGTAGAAGCTGGTAATGAAGCTTATACACGTCCTGAAGAAGTTGAAGAGTTCGTTGACAGAACAGGTTGTGATTCACTTGCGATCGCTATCGGAACAAGCCACGGTGCTTACAAGTTCACAGCTGCACAGTGCACAAGAAATGCTGATGGCATCCTTGTTCCCCCTCCGCTTCGTTTCGACGTACTTGAGGAGTGCATTAAGAGACTTCCTGGATTCCCGATCGTTCTTCACGGTTCATCATCAGTTCCTCAGGAATTCGTTAAGATGGTTAACCAGTACGGCGGAAACATGCCCGATGCTGTAGGTATTCCGGAAGAGCAGCTCCGTCAGGCAGCTAAGCTTGCTGTATGTAAGATCAATATCGACTCTGATATCCGTCTTGCTATGACAGGTAACATCAGAAAGTACTTTGCAGAGCATCCCGATCACTTCGATCCCCGTCAGTACCTTAAGCCCGCTCGTCAGGCTGTTAAGGACATGGTTGCTCACAAGATCGTTAACGTTCTTGGTTCAGACGGCAAGGCTTGATAGATACCATTTAGTAAAGATGATTGCTGCACCTAAAGCGGGTGCAGCAATTTTTGAATAAGACAGTTTAAGGAGGTTGCTGTTATGGATGTTATGGCAAAGGTAAACGAGATAGTTGACAAGGTTCAGAAGGATCCCAAGTTTAAGGATGAGTTCAAGAAAGATCCCGTAAAGGCTGTAGAGTCTGTTATTGGGGTTGATCTTCCCGATGATATGGTCAATAAGGTTGTTGCAGGTGTAAAGGGTAAGGTTACACTGGACAATGCGGCAGGCATTGTTGATACATTAAAGGGGCTTGTAAAATAGATAGATAAAACAAAACCGGCGGAGTGATCCGTCGGTTTTTTAGTCTAATATATTTATTGATCATCGCCTAAGATATATGACAAGTTCATCGCCTTCTTTTAAGCGGCTGTTGTCTTTAGGATCGATCGCTTTTTCGTTTCTGAAGATATTTATTATCTCCATCTGCGGTGGAAGAATCACTTCCCCTACCTTCATACCTATCCAGGGATGTCCTTCCTTAAGGGTGGGTGTCACAAAGTTGATAGCCTTATCATCAATATTGCCGCCATCTTTTAAGTGGCTGTATCTGTCAACGAAAGCCGCACTGATGATACCGGTAGGTATCGCAACAAGTCCAACTCCCAAAAACGAGATGAGTATCGCGAGTATCTTACCTACTGTTGTTATGGGATACACATCACCGTAACCAATGGTAAGAAGCGTTGAAGCGGACCACCATAAGCCTGAGAAAGCATTTTTGAAAAGCTCAGGCTGAGCCTCATGCTCGACGCTGTACATGCACATGCTAGTTGCCATCATGAATATGATGATTATGCACATGGACGATATGAGCTGATCTTTCTTTTCACTTACTACATCAATTATGACATTGAACGCATCATACTGCGCATTTATCCTGAAGAGCTTGAATATCCTTATTACCCTGAATATCCTGAATGCCACAGCACCTGCCGGGAAGAACACGGGAAGGAAATAGGGGAGGAAGGATAAAAGATCCACCAGTCCCGAAGCCGAGAAGGCAAAACTCAAAGCTGCCCTTCCTTTACTTTTGTCAGGATAAAGATATTCCGAAGTCCATAACCTTAAGATGTATTCGACAGCAAATATGATGACAGTCACAAGCTCGATCGTATCAAGGAGTTTCTCATGACCGAGCGCCTGTTCAAAGGTACTGAAGAATGTGACAAAAAGATTAAGGACTATCACAACGACTATCACGATATCAAAAGCAAAACTCGGAATATCGTTTTTGGATCCGATCTGTATGATGTTGAATAGTTTCTTCTTATTCATATATTCATCCGATCATTTTATTTTTTTGAAATCCATTATCGCATCAATAGAACTTATGCATGCACTTCTTAAACCTTTCTCCTCGAGAGTTGCAACACCTCTTATCGTTGTTCCGTTCGGAGAGCATACTGCATCTTTTAATACTCCGGGATGCTCATTGGTTGACTGCTGGAGCTTTGCACTGCCAAGCATGGTCTGAGATATCAGTCTGTAAGCCATATCCCTGCCTATACCGTATTTAACTGCTGCATCGGCATAAGCTTCCATTACAAGGTCCATGAAAGCGGGACCGCAGCCTGATATGGCACCGCCTATACCCATTAAGTTTGTGGGAAGTGTCTCCACGGTTCCAAGGGATGCAAAGATATCTTTTATATATGTAGCTTCCGCATCTGAAAGAGAGTTCCTTGACTCAAAGAGCATCACACCCTCACCTACCATTGCGGGAGTGTTTGGCATTATGCACTGTATGCGTACTTTATCACCGAGTATCTCTTCAAATGTATCAAAAGTCCATCCTGCAGCTATGGAAACAAGTGCTTTGCCTGTAAGATCAGTTTTAATCTGATCAAGCACATCCTTTATCTGATAAGGCTTGCAGGCGATGATCACTATATCGCCGTTTTTGGCTGCATCTACAGCACTGTCACAGGGCGTGAACCCTATCTTCGAGCTGTTTTTGATGAGTTTTTCCTTAGTGGGAGCGTATGCATACATATCTGAAGCATTAACCTTTCCACTGTTAATGAAACCCTGCGCGATTGCCTGCGCCATATTTCCCATTCCTATAAAACTGATCTTCATATCATTCCCCTTTACATGAGTTTGTTCATTTATATAGTAGTTTATCCCATTTGCATGGATTTGAAAACTGTTCAAAAATGTTCATCTAAAAAATGAAAAGATTTCAATTTTTCACTTTACATCGTAAATGGGCTGTGTATAATAGACGATGGTGAATAAAAATCAAAATAAAGATGAAAGCAATTCATTAGGAGTAGGAAATGAGTAATCAGACATTGGAGATCAGATGGCACGGAAGAGGCGGACAGGGTGCCAAAACAGCAGCTCTTCTTTTGGCGGATGTGGCATGGAAGACCGGTGCACATGTACAGGGATTCCCTGAGTACGGTCCGGAAAGAATGGGAGCTCCCATCACTGCATACAACCGTATCAGCAGGGATGCGATAAGAGTACACAGCAATATCTACACTCCCGACCTTGTTGTGGTTGTTGACGAGACACTGTTAGAGAGTGTTGATGTTACGGCGGGACTGAGTAAAGACGGAGCGATCATCATAAATACCGCAAAGAGCAAAGACGAGGTAATGCCTCATCTGAAAGGATTTGAGGGTGCGGTATATGTTGTAGATGCCAGAAAGATATCTGTGGAGACACTTGGAAAGTATTTTCCCAACTCACCCATGTTAGCTGCCGCAGTAGCTGTCAGCCGTGTAATGGACAAGGATGAGTTTATAAAGGAAATGAGAAGCTCATATGAGCATAAGTTCGCAAAGAAGCCCGAAGTTATAGAAGGAAACATGCAGGCGCTCATACAGACATTTGACGCACTTGAGGATGACCTTAAGGGATCAAAGGGACTTATAGCATAGATTATAGATAAGGAATATATTATGAGAACAGATGTAAGCAAGATAAACGAACAGTCGCCTTATCAGGACCTCACAAAAGGTCTTCATATGTATGCGGCTGCCACTTCAAAGAGTTTTAACACCGGTGAGTGGAGAACAAACACTCCGGTATTCTATGCAGAGAAATGCAAGCAGTGTCTGCTTTGTGTTCCTGTATGTCCTGACAGCAGCATTCCTGTAGTGGACTGCAGAAGACAGGATTTTGATTACGATCACTGCAAGGGTTGCGGAATATGCGTAAAGGCATGTCCCTTTGGTGCGATCGAGATGAGGGAGGGACAGTAAGATGGCTATCAGAGACAGAATGAGCGGAAATGAAGCCGTGGCTTTTGCAATCAAGCAGGTTAATCCCGATGTCATGCCCGCATTCCCCATAACACCTTCGACTGAGATACCACAGCTCGTATCAACATATATAGCAAACGGAGACTGTGATACAGAGTTCATACCAGTAGAGAGTGAACACTCATCAATGAGTGCGACTATCGGAGCTGAGGCAGCAGGTGCAAGAAGCCTTACCGCAACATCAAGCTGCGGACTTGCACTTATGTGGGAGGAGCTTTTGCTCGCCGCATCAAACCGTATGCCCTGTGTACTCGCACTTGTAAACAGAACATTATCAGGTCCCATCAACATCAACTGTGATCATACCGACGGTATGGGCGCAAGAGATACGGGATGGATCCAGATCTATGCAGAGAACAATCAGGAGGCTTATGACAATTTCATCCAGGCATATCCCATAGCAGAGGATGAGAGAGTACAGCTGCCTGTAATGATATGTCAGGACGGTTTCATCACAAGCCATGCCGTAGAGAACATAGAACTTTTAGAGGATGACAAGGTAAGTTCGTTTGTCGGAACATACAATCCTCAGGAATATCTCTTAAAGCCCGGCGAACCCATGGCAATGGGACCTTACAGTGTATCCAACTATGCGATGGAAGCAAGAAAGAACCAGGAGCTTGCTCTTGAGGCTTCAAAGGAAGTCATAGTTGAGGTGGCAAAGAAGTATAAGGAGCTGACAGGCAGAGGCTTTGAGCTCTTTGAGGAATACAGGACAGAGGATGCCGACTATGTGATGGTCATCATCGGTTCAGCTGCAGGTACCGCAAAGCAGGCAGTGGATGACATGCGTGCAAAAGGAAAGAAAGTCGGAGTCATAAAGTTAAGAGTGTTCAGACCCTTCCCTGCTTACGAGCTGGCACATGCATTAAAGAACTGCAAGGCAGTTGCCATCATGGACAGATGCGAGAGCTACAACGGAAACGGTGGACCTCTCGGAAGTGAGATCATGGCAGGTCTTTACAGAGAGCGTATATATATAGAAGCAGTCAATTACATATATGGTCTTGCCGGCAGAGATTTCACGGTTGATCATGTATACGCTATCTTTGATGAACTCGAAGATGCGGTTGTAAACGGTAAGAAACCTGAGCAGTTTAAGTACATAGGCCTCAGGGATGCAATGACCAGATAATACGGAGCGTTAAGATGAGTAAATATAATTTTAAAGAAGCAATGAACAAACCGGAGCGTCTTGCACCGGGACATCGTATGTGTGCAGGCTGCGGTGCCACGATAGCCGTAAGAGGTGTACTTCGTGCACTCCATGAGGGAGACAGGGCTGTTATAGGTAATGCTACAGGCTGTCTGGAGGTTTCTACCTACATGTATCCCTATACAGCATGGGAAGACAGCTATATCCATAACGCGTTTGAAAATGCGGGAGCAACATTGAGCGGTGTTGAGACAGCCTACAAGGCACTTAAGAAGAGAGGACGCCTGCCTGAAGAAGAGAACTTCAAGTTCATAACATTCGGCGGAGACGGCGGTACTTATGATATAGGATTCCAGTCACTTTCGGGTGCAATGGAGCGTGGACATGACATGGTCTATGTATGTTACGACAACGGAGCATACATGAACACAGGAATACAGAGATCAAGTGCAACTCCCATGTTTGCAGACACAACGACAACTCCTGTCGGAAAGCAGAGTAACGGTAAGATGCAAAACCGCAAAGATCTTGCGAGCATCATAGCCGATCACGATGTGGCTTACGTTGCACAGACAACTCTTACACAGGATTTCAAGGATCTGTATGTGAAGAGTGAGAAAGCGATCTATACCGAAGGTGCAGCATTTTTAAATGTCCTTGCACCCTGTCCGAGAGGATGGAGATATGAGACGAGCGATATCATGAAGATATGCAAGCTCGCTATGGAGACATGTTACTGGCCGTTATTTGAAGTGGATCACGGCAAGTGGACATTGAGCTATGAACCCAAAAAGAAACTTCCCATCGAGGATTTCTTAAGAGAACAGGGAAGATTCAAGCATTTGTTCAAGCCCGGAAACGAGGATCTTATCGAGCAGTTCCAGGCAGAGGTAGACCGCAGATGGGAAGATCTGCAGTACAAATGTGCAAAAGGATAATGTGATCATATGACTTTACTGACCTATCAGGTGTTTAAGACCGTGGCCGATATCGGAAGCTTCAGAAAAGCAGCCGACATCCTGGGATTAACCCCTTCGGCTATAAGCCATGCCATATCTTCCATGGAAGCCGAGCTTGGATTCTCGGTCCTTACAAGAAACAAGAACGGTGTTACACTGACCAACTACGGGGAACATCTTCTTCCTTATGTGAATGCGGTCTTAAACAGTGATGAATCATTACGGCAGTTTATTGCCCAGACCAACGGTCTCAAGACAGGAAAAGTTAAGATAGGTGTTTTCTCAAGCGTATGTACCAACTGGCTTCCGGATATCATGAGCTCCTTTGAGGAAAAATATCCCGGGATAAAGATCGAGGTTTACCAGGGATCTTATGATGAGGTCGCATTCTGGATAAAGAACGGAGTTGTCGACCTGGGATTCTTGTCGGTATCAAGTGCGGGAGACATCCCGATAGAGCCTTTGTGTGAGGATCCTCTTTTATGTGTGCTCCCCAAGGATATGAAACCTCAGGGAGAATACATAGAGATAGATGAGATGCGCGGACACAGTTTCGTTACTCAGAGAGAGTGTACTGATGCCGATATACAGAACTTCCTTAAGGAGAACAATCTGACAGTCCAGTCGAGCTATCACGTTGTTGACGACCTTTCAACAGTTAAACTCGTGGAAAAAGGATTCGGTATATGTCTGATGCCAAAGCTGTGCATGAACGACATCCCGTATGATGTCAACATCTATCCTTTAAGAGGCAATCCCTGCAGGATAATAGGAATAGCAGCTCTGAATCCTGAGTTTATGGCACCCGCGGTACGCACCATGTACAATCACATCATAGAAAAATATAAGAATTGACGTAAAAGACTATGTTTGGTAAGATGAAAAAGACTTGGCTTTGAATATAGGAAGGTTTTATATTATGGCAAGAAGACGAATGACCAAACAGGAAAGAACAAGACAGATATATATAAGAGTATGTTTTGTATGTGCTCTTTTAGCTATAGCATTTACACTCTTATATGTATTTTTGATAGGCGCCAGCAAGACTCAGGTAAACTTAAGTGAGGTGACACATATCCAGCTTACCGGATTCAACGGAGAGGGAGTGTTAACCGCAACGGTTGATATCGATGATCAGTACGGCGCATTTTATGAAACGGTATCCGTCGAGTTCAGTAAATCAAGCGGACTCACAAACGGAGACGAAGTAACCATCACATACAATTATGACAAGAAGGCAGCCAAGGTTTATAACCTGAAAGTAACGGCTCCTTCACAACACTATACGGTGACCGGTCTTGTGGACGCAGTCCCGGTCTCGAAGCAGGAACTGTTCGAGGGCATTGAACTGGCTTATGAAGGTATCGCTCCACTGGTCACTGCTTCCGTAGATACGGAGGCAGCTTCTTTTTCTGACATTGTCAGTTATGAGATAGTAGACCAGAAAGAATATTATGATGCCGGAGATACCATAAAGGTAAGAGCGGTGTTTGACGAGGCGGATCTGGAAGAAGAGGGCTATAAGGCACTTGTTTCCACTGATGAATGTATCATGGAATATACCGTAGAGGGTGTAGACAGATATATCACAAATACAGATGATATCACAGATGAAATGTTGGCCTCTTTAAAAAAAGAGGCTTTAACATTGTTTACGGATGCAAACGAGTACGGGATGAGGATATTCTGCGATGCGGGCCTTATGCCGGTGTATGTAAACAAGAAGACTACCTTTGTATGGAGTTCACCCAACTACATTTCTTCATATCTTAATGTGTTAAAAGAGGACAGCTACGGAAAGGCAGGAACACATGTCAATGATGTGAAGCTATGTTTTGAGTCGGTGATCAGTCAGGCTGACGGTACCGCATGCAAGGCAGAAGTCGTTGTAATGTTTGAGAATATAATCTTAAGAGCGGACGGAACCATTGATCTTCAGCTTGAGAGCGGAGAGATAATATCCGCTGACAGAAGAGATGCCCATATAAAGGCACTTGTAAGGAACAATGCGGATGATGATTACGAATCCGTTAAGATAGCATAGTTTCTATTATATAGGGGAAAGAATTATGGAACAGTTTATTGAGAGAATCACTACTGTAAATGATGCGATCAACTCATTTGTCTGGGTTCAGATCGGACTGGTGCTTCTGATAGGTGTAGGTGTTGTCATGACACTTCTTACCGGATTCTATCAGATAACCAACATCAAGCACTGGATGAAGAAGACAGTCGGCGGTGTGTTTGACAAGAAATCAAGATCCAACAAGGACAAGGGAAGCGTATCCCAATTCCAGGCTCTGTGTACAGCACTTGCGGCAACAATAGGTACAGGTAACATTGCCGGTGTTTCGGCTGCTATCGTACTGGGAGGTCCCGGTGCAGTATTCTGGATGTGGATTGCGGCATTCTTCGGAATGATGACAAACTTCTCTGAAAATGTTCTCGGTATATATTATAGAAGAAAGAACAAAGAAGGCGAGTGGTCAGGTGGTGCAATGTACTACCTTAAGGACGGTCTTGGCAGGATAAACGGATACGAGAAGATCGGTAGCGTTCTTGCCATTCTTTTCAGTCTGTTCGCGATACTTGCATCATTCGGTATCGGAAACATGGGCCAGGTGAACAAGATCACGGCCAACTTAAAGAGCGCGTTCTTTGCCAACGTTGATGCTCCCGTTATCTACGGTGATATCAATGCCGTTAACCTTGTGATAGGCGTTGTTCTCATGATAGTCGGCGGAATAATAATCATCGGCGGACTTCAGAGAATAGCAGCAGTCGCAGAGAGGATAGTTCCTTTCATGGCTGTTATCTATGTTATCGGAGCTCTTATAATATTCTTTGTACATATAACAGTTGTACCTCAGATGTTCGCAGCGATCTTCAGATTCGCTTTCGGTGTTAAGGCAGTAGGCGGTGCGGCAACAGGTATCATGATAAAGACAGTAATAACCCAGGGATGTAAGAGAGGCGTGTTCTCAAATGAGGCAGGTCTTGGTTCTTCGGTTATGGTTCACTCAAACTCAAATGTAATTGAGCCTGTTAAGCAGGGACTCTGGGGAATATTCGAAGTATTTGCGGATACATTTGTTGTTTGTACCATGACAGCAGTCGTTGTACTTTCATCAGGTGCCATTGATCTTAGCACAGGTCTTGCTGTTGAAGGTGTTGATGATGCAACACTTGTTGCAACAGCTTTCGGAAATGTATTCGGCAGGGCAGGACAGTGGTTCGTTGCGATAGCAGTCTTACTGTTCGCATTCACCACAGTACTTGGCTGGTCTCATTACGGCGGAAAAGCTACAGAGTATCTTTTCGGTGTAAAGGGAACAAAGATATACAGAGTGATATTTGTTATCATGATAATCAGCGGTTCGCTCATGACCTCATCACTTGCATGGGATATATCTGATACATTCAACGGACTTATGATGATCCCCAACCTTATCGGTGTCATCGCACTTTCGCCTGTTGTGGTAACTATCCTTAGAAACTACAAGGCAAGAAAGATGAACGGGGAAGATATTGAGCCGATAATCTCGTTTGATCCTGATATCCAGAAGGAGCAGGCTGCCAAGATAAAGGCGGGAGAAGAGTGATCAGACACTGATGAACTTAAAACCGTTAGGGTTTATATAGTGGAAAGGGAGATATTATTATGAGTATGTCAACATTGGGTATCATGATATCGATCGTAGCTTATATGTGTTTCGTTATAGGCATCGGTATCTGGTCATTCAGAAAGAACAGCGGCAGTACCGATGAGTACTTCCTCGGCGGACGTAAGCTCGGACCGTTTGTAACAGCGATGAGTGCTGAAGCATCCGACATGAGCAGTTACCTTTTGATGGGCGTTCCGGGTGTTGCTTATGCGACAGGTCTTGCTGATGCGTTCTGGACAGCATTCGGACTTGCAGTAGGTACATATCTTAACTGGCTCTTCGTGGCAAGAAGACTTCGTACTTACACTGTTGTATGCAACAATTCGACAACACTTCCCGTATTCTTCTCAAACAGATACAGGGATGAAAAGAAGATCTTATCTGTAATAGCTGCCATAGTTATAGTTATTTTCTTTGTTCCTTATACAGGATCAGGATTCTCAGCTTGCGGTAAGCTCTTCGGAAGACTGTTCAGTGCAACAGGCGAGCTCACAACAAAACAGTATCATACAGCGATGATAGTATTCGCACTTGTTATCATCCTTTATACAACACTGGGTGGTTTCATGGCAGCAAGTACATCAGACTTCTGGCAGAGCGTGATCATGACATTTGCTCTTATCGTCATCGTATTCTACGGAGTACACAGCGTAGGTGGCATGTCAGTTGTAATGGATAACGCAAGAAATCTGGCAGGTTACTTTGATCTTAACGCCATGCATGATCCGTCAAACAATACGGCGGTGGGATATGGCTTTATCACAAAGATATCAACACTCGCATGGGGACTCGGATACTTCGGTATGCCTCATATCCTCTTAAGATTCATGGCTATAGAGAATCCCAAGAAGCTTGCTCTTTCAAGAAGAGTTGCTACCGTTTGGGTATTCCTCTCACTTGGTATCGCAGTATTCATCGGTATCATGGGATGCGCTATGAGTAACGCAGGTGTTATCGAACAGCTTTCAGACGGTGAGCAGGTTATCATCGTTATATCTCAGCTTATAGCAAGCCATGGAACAGCAGCTGCACTTGTTGCAGGTCTCATCCTTGCAGGTATCCTTGCAGCTACGATGTCAACTGCGGACTCTCAGCTTTTGGCAGCATCATCGAGTGTGTCTCAGAACATCCTTAAGGAAGTGTTCATGAAGAACATCGAGCCCAAGACAGAGATGCTCATCGCAAGACTTACGGTTGTGTTTGTTTCAATAATCGGTGTTGTTATCGCATGGAATCCCAACAGCTCGGTATTCGGTATCGTATCATTCGCATGGGCAGGATTCGGAGCAGCTTTCGGACCTACAGTCATCCTTGCTCTTTTCTGGAAGAGATCAAACATGCAGGGTGCACTTGCTGGTATGGTAAGCGGTGGCGCAATGATCTTCATCTGGAAGTTCCTTGTAAGACCTCTTGGCGGAGCATTGAATATATATGAGCTTCTTCCTGCATTCATAGTTGCTTTCATATTTAATATAGTAGTAAGTCTTCTTACCAAGGCTCCTTCTGATGAGGTAGTCAGAGAGTTTGAGGCAGTACAGGAAGCACTTGCAAAAGAGTGATAGATATCATATAAAGATATGAACGATAAGGACTGGATACATATGTGTTCAGTCCTTTTTTGATGCCGAATCTTCCTATAATATATATCCGTTTTTATACAGCTTATGTACTTCACCACAAAGATAAGGTGTGATATACTGATACAGGCATAAAAAGACCTGAAAAAAATTTTTAAAAAAGTGCTTGCAAATTGGTTGAACATAGTGTATATTAGACGTTGCTGTGGCATGATAGCTATGAAGCGTGAGGTTGCTGCCCGATGTGGCAGGTTTTCCGTGGAGCGAATGTCAAGTTAGGAAACTGACGACAAGTCACTGTACAAGTAACGTCTAATAGTAATTAGAAACAACGTGTGAGATCCTGAAGACGAAAGTCTTCATAATAAAAAAATAGGACACACACGGAAGAGTGTACAGTCACCGCTTGTCGTACTTATCAATTAAAAGTGCGAAAAGGAGGCGACTTTTTTTATGGCAAATCAGATTATGAGAATTACTCTGAAAGCTTATGATCATCAGTTGGTGGATGCTTCTGCCAAGAAGATCATTGAAACAGTCAAGAAGAACGGATCTCAGGTTAGCGGACCGGTTCCGCTTCCTACTAAAAAGGAAGTTGTTACCATCATCCGTGCCGTACACAAGTACAAGGATTCGAGAGAGCAGTTCGAGCAGAGAACTCACAAGAGACTCATCGACATCATCACACCTACACCCAAGACGGTTGATGCTCTCCAGAGATTAGAGATGCCTGCAGGCGTTTACATTGACATTAAGATGAAAAACAAATAAGACCTTCTTCTAGTATGGACGCGAACGCGCCCCGCTGTAGGTCAAATAGGAGGAAAAAGTAATGAAGAAAGCTATTTTAGCAACAAAAGTCGGTATGACACAGATCTTCAACGAAGACGGTGCACTCATACCCGTAACTGTTCTTACAGCTGGTCCTTGTGTAGTAACACAGGTTAAGACAGTTGAGAACGATGGCTACTCAGCAGTCCAGGTTGGATTTGGTGAGAAGGCTGAGAAGGTAGTTAACAAGGATAAGTCAGGCAAGAAAGAGATAGCTCACAGACATGGTATCAACAAGGCTGTAAAGGGTCATCTCGACAAAGCTGGCGTTGGTCCTAAGAGATACTTAAGAGAGTTCAGATTTGAGAATGCTGAAGAGTACACACTCGCTCAGGAGATTAAGGCTGACATCTTTGAGACAGGTGATAAGGTTGATGTAACCGCTATCTCAAAGGGTAAAGGTTTCCAGGGTGCGATCAAGAGACTCGGACAGCACAGAGGACCCATGAAGCATGGTTCTAAGTTCCATCGTCATCAGGGTTCAAACGGTGCATGTTCATCACCCAGCCGTGTATTCAAGGGCAAAGGTATGCCGGGTCACATGGGACACGTAAAGGTTACCGTACAGAACCTCGAAGTGGTAAGAGTTGATGCTGAGAAGAATCTTCTCCTTATCAAGGGCGCTGTTCCCGGACCTAAGAAAGCATTGGTTACTGTAAAGGAAACAACAAGAGCTCAGGCTTAAGAATTAGTGCTTTGGCACGATGAAAGGAGGACCATCCAAGATGGCAAACGTATCGGTTTATAACATGGAAGGAAAAGAAGTTGGAACAATGGAACTTTCCGATGCGATCTTTGGTGTTGAGATAAATGAACACCTTGTTCACATGGCTGTTGTTCAGCAACTTGCAAATAATCGTCAGGGTACCCAGAAAGCAAAGACACGTTCCGAGGTATCTGGTGGCGGAAGAAAGCCCTGGAGACAGAAGGGCACAGGACATGCCCGTCAGGGTTCAACAAGATCTCCCCAGTGGACAGGCGGCGGTGTTGTATTCGCACCCGTTCCGAGAGATTACTCTTTCAAGATGAACAAGAAAGAGAAGAGAGCTGCTTTAAAGAGCGCACTCACAGATAAGGTAGCAAACAACAAGCTTATCGTTGTTGACAAGCTTGCGTTTGACGAGATCAAGACAAAGAGCTTCGTGACAGTACTCAACAACCTCAAGGTTGAAGGCAAGTCACTTGTAGTACTTAATGAGAATGATGAGAAGGTTGTTAAGTCAGCAAAGAACATTCCTACTACAAAGACAGCTCTCACAAGCACGATCAATGTATATGACATCCTCAATGCAAAGACACTTGTTGTTACACAGGATGCCGTTAAGACAATCGAGGAGGTGTATGCATAATGGCTGATATAAAGTACTATGATGTAATCCTCAAGCCTCTCGTAACAGAGAAGAGCATGAATGCTATGTCAGAGAAGAAGTACACATTCCTTGTTCATCCGGAAGCTAACAAGTCCATGATCAAGGAAGCTGTAGAGAAGATGTTCGAAGGAGCAAAGGTTGCCAGCGTTAATACAATGAACTGCGAAGGCAAGAACAAGAGACGTGGCATGGTAGTCGGAAAGACTGCAAAGACCAAGAAGGCCATTGTTCAGCTTACAGCTGACAGCAAGGATATCGAGATATTCACAGGCCTGTAAGATATATTCAAATATGTGCAGAATGAGCACGATAACAAACATTTAAAAAGGAGAAATAATCATGGGAATAAAGACATATAACCCATATACACCGTCCAGAAGAAACATGACCGGTTCTGATTTCTCAGAGATAACAGCAAGCGCTCCTGAGAAGAGCCTTTGCACATCTTTAAAGAAGAACGCTGGACGTAACAATCAGGGTAAGATCACTGTCAGACATCACGGCGGTGGAAACAGAAGAAAGTACAGAATAATCGATTTCAAGAGAAACTCAAAGGACGGTATCCCGGCAGTTGTTAAGACTATCGAGTACGATCCCAACAGAACTGCTAACATCGCTCTTATATGTTATGCAGACGGTGAGAAGGCATACATCCTTGCTCCCGACGGACTTGCAGTAGGACAGAAGGTTATGAGCGGTGCTCAGGCCGAAGTAAGAGTAGGTAACTGCCTTCCTCTTTCAGAGATCCCTGTAGGTGCACAGGTACATAACATTGAGCTTTATCCCGGCAAGGGCGGACAGCTCGTTCGTTCAGCTGGTAATGCAGCACAGCTCATGGCTAAAGAAGGTAAGTACGCAACACTTCGTCTTCCTTCAGGCGAGATGAGAATGGTTCCCATCATCTGCCGCGCTACAATCGGTGTTGTCGGCAATGGTGAGCACAACTTGGTTAACATCGGTAAGGCAGGACGTAAGCGTCACATGGGTATCAGACCTACAGTCCGCGGTTCTGTCATGAACCCCAACGACCATCCGCACGGTGGTGGTGAAGGTAGAGCACCTATCGGACGTCCGGGTCCTTGCACACCTTGGGGTAAACCCGCTCTCGGACTTAAGACACGTAAGAAGAAGAAAGCTTCTAACAAGCTTATCGTAAGAAGAAGAGACGGAAGAGCTATTAAATAGTTAATCAAGTAGGAGGAAATATAATGGCTAGATCACTTAAAAAAGGACCTTTCGCAGATGAGAGCCTGCTTAAGAAAGTAGACGCTATGAACGCTGCAGGTGATAAACAAGTTATTAAGACATGGTCACGTCGTTCAACGATCTTTCCTTCATTCGTAGGACACACAATCGCTGTTCACGATGGAAGAAAGCATGTGCCGGTATATGTGACCGAAGATATGGTTGGACATAAGCTCGGTGAGTTCGTTGCAACACGTACTTACAGAGGACATGGCAAGGACGAGAAGAAGTCTAAGGTAAGATAATCAAAGGAGGACTAAGAGATGGCAAAAGGACATAGAAGCCAGATTAAGAGAGAAAGAAATGCCAACAAAGATACCAGACCTTCAGCTAAATTATCTTACGCTAGGGTTTCGGTACAGAAGGCATGCTTCGTTTTGGATGCTATCAGAGGTAAAGATGTAAACACTGCACTTGCAATCCTTACATACAATCCCAGATATGCATCAAGCATAATCAAGAAGCTTTTGGAATCAGCAATCGCTAACGCTGAAAATAACAACGGTATGAATCGTGATAACCTGTTCATTGCAGAGTGCTATGCAGACAAGGGACCTACAATGAAGAGAGTTAGACCGAGAGCACAGGGTAGAGCTTACAGGATCGAAAAGAGAATGAGCAACATCACTGTAGTTCTTGACGAGAGATAGGAAGGAGATCAAAATGGGACAGAAAGTTAATCCTCATGGTCTGAGAGTTGGCGTTATCAAGGATTGGGATTCTAAATGGTATGCTGATGGCGCTGATTTTGCAGATTACCTTGTTGAAGATTACAACATCAGAAAGTTTCTGAAGAAGAAGTTGTACGCAGCAGGTGTTTCAAAGATTGAAATAGAGAGAGCATCAGACAGAGTAAAGGTTATCATCTATACAGCTAAGCCCGGTGTTGTAATCGGTAAGGGCGGTAACGAGATAGAAGTAACCAAGAAAGAATTAAGCAAGATCACTGACAAGAAGATCACTGTAGATATCAAGGAGATCAAAAAGCCCGACAGAGATGCACAGCTTGTTGCTGAGAACATCGCTGGACAGCTTGAGAACCGTGTATCTTTCAGAAGAGCTATGAAGTCTTGCATGGGCAGAACCATGAAGGCCGGCGCTTTGGGTATCAAGGCAGCAGTTTCAGGTCGTCTCGGTGGTGCAGATATTGCCCGTACAGAGTTCTACAGCGAAGGAACCATCCCGCTTCAGACACTTAGAGCTGATATCGAATATGGTTTCGCTGAAGCAGATACCACATATGGTAAAGTAGGTGTGAAGGTATGGATCTACAAGGGTGAAGTACTTCCTACAAAGAATAGCGAAGAGGTTGTTTCGCAGGAAGGGAGTGACAAATAATGTTAATGCCAAAGAGAGTGAAGCGCCGTAAGCAGTTCCGTGGCAGCATGGCTGGTAAGGCACTTCGTGGAAATGTAATAACAAACGGTGAATTTGGTCTTGTGGCTACTGAGCCTTGCTGGATCAAGTCAAACCAGATAGAAGCAGCACGTATTGCGATGACACGTTACACAAAGCGTGGCGGTAAAGTTTGGATCAAGATATTCCCTGATAAGCCTGTAACAGCAAAACCTGCTGAAACACGTATGGGTTCCGGAAAGGGAACACTTGAGTACTGGGTAGCTGTTGTTAAGCCCGGACGTGTAATGTTCGAGATCAGCGGTGTATCTGAAGAGATCGCTAAGGAAGCATTACGTCTTGCAATGCACAAGCTCCCTTGTAAATGCAAAATAGTCTCAAAGGCAGACTTGGAAGGCGGTGTGTCAGATGAAAACTAATAAGTATGTAGAAGATTTAAATACAAAATCAGCTGCAGAATTAGCAAACGAGTTGGTAGCTGCTAAGAAAGAACTTTTCAACCTGAGATTCCAGAACGCTACAAATCAATTAGACAACACAGCTAGAATCAAAGAAGTTCGTAAGAACATAGCAAGAATTCAGACAGTTATTACTAAGAAAGCTAATGAAGCTTAATTGATTTGGAAAGGAGTTCAGCCGTGGAAAGAAATTTAAGAAAAACTCGTATCGGTAAGGTTGTCAGCGACAAGATGGATAAGACAATTACCGTTGCTATCGAAGACCATGTTAAGCATCCGCTTTATGGTAAGATCGTTAAAGAGACATATAAGCTTAAAGCTCATGATGAGAATAATGAGTGCGGCATAGGCGATACAGTAAAAGTTATGGAGACAAGACCTCTGTCAAAGGACAAGAGATGGAGACTTGTTGAGATCATTGAGAAAGCAAAATAATTAAGATTGATCTTTTACGATCAAGATTGGAAGGAGAATTAGCATGATTCAGCAAGAAAGCAGACTTAAATGCGCTGATAACACAGGTGCAAAAGAACTTCTCTGCATCAGAGTTATGGGCGGATCTACAAGAAGATATGCAAACATTGGTGATATAATCGTTGCTACTGTCAAAGATGCAACACCAGGTGGCGTTGTAAAGAAGGGCGATGTTGTCAAGGCTGTTGTAGTTCGTACAGTCAAGGGCGCTCGTCGTAAAGATGGTTCTTACATCAGATTTGATGAGAACGCTGCAGTTATCATAAAAGACGATAAGACTCCAAGAGGAACACGTATATTTGGGCCCGTTGCAAGGGAACTTCGTGAGAAGCAGTTCATGAAGATCGTTTCACTTGCTCCGGAAGTATTATAGGAGGTGCACCGTGGCAACATTAAAGATTAAAAAGGGTGACACAGTTAAGGTTATTGCCGGAAAAGATAAAGATAAAGAGGGTAAGGTAATCGCTGTTGACTCTAAGAAGAATAAAGTAACAGTTGAAGGCGTAAATGTTGTTAAGAAGCATGAGAAGCCCTCTGTTGCAAACCAGAACGGTGGTATTATCGAGAAGGAAGCTCCGATTGATGTTTCCAATGTGATGTACGTTCACAAGGGAAAAGCAACCAGAGTCGGATTCAAGATGGATGGTGACAAAAAGGTTCGCTTTGCCAAGACAACCGGTGACGTGATCGACTAACATAGGAAGGAGGAAACATTAAGTGAGCAGACTAAAAGACTTATACAATGACCAGATTGTTGAGAATATGACAAAAAAGTTCGGATATAAGAATGTCATGCAGGTTCCCAAGCTTGATAAGATCGTAGTCAACATGGGTGTGGGTGAAGCAAAAGAAAACGCTAAAATCCTTGAATCTGCAGTTAAAGATATGGAGGCTATTACAGGTCAGAAGGCAGTCCTTACAAAGGCTAAGAATTCTATAGCTAACTTTAAGATCCGTGAGGGTATGTCAATCGGATGTAAGGTAACTCTTCGTGGCGAGAAGATGTATGAGTTCCTCGACAGACTCGTAAATCTTGCATTGCCCCGAGTTCGTGACTTCAGAGGCGTAAATCCCAATTCTTTCGATGGCAGAGGTAACTATGCACTTGGTATCAAAGAGCAGATCATCTTCCCTGAGATCGAGTACGACAAGGTCGACAAGGTAAGAGGTATGGACATTATCTTTGTTACTACTGCAAACACTGATGAAGAAGCACGTGAGCTCTTGAAGGAGTTCAACATGCCTTTCGCAAAATAGTTAACTTTGTTTAAATCAGAAGGAGGATATAATTCATGGCTAAGACAGCAATGAAAGTAAAGCAGCAGCGTAAGCAGAAGTTCTCTACAAGAGAATACACACGTTGCAAAATCTGTGGTCGTCCACATGCATACTTGAGAAAATACGGAATCTGCAGAATCTGCTTCCGTGAGTTGGCATACAAGGGCCAGATCCCTGGCGTAAAGAAATCAAGCTGGTAAGGAGGAAGAATAAATCATGACAATGAGTGATCCTATTGCAGATATGCTTACAAGAATCCGTAATGCAAATACTGCAAAGCATGATACAGTAGATGTTCCTGCATCAAAGATGAAGCTTGCAATAGCTGATATCCTTGTTGATGAAGGTTATATCGCTAAATACGATTTAATAGAAGAAGGAAACTTCAAGACCATGCATATTACTTTAAAGTATGGTGCAACAAAGAATGATAAGATCATCACAGGTATCAAGAGAATCTCTAAGCCGGGTCTTCGTGTTTATGCTAACAAAGAAGAGCTCCCTCAGGTTCTCGGAGGACTTGGAACAGCTATCATTTCAACAAATCATGGTGTAATCACTGACAAAGAAGCAAGAAAGCTCGGCGTTGGCGGAGAAGTTCTTGCATTCATATGGTAAGGAGGTACGGGCATGTCACGTATAGGAAGAATGCCAATCGCCATTCCTGCAGGTGTAACTGTAGATGTGGCAGAAAATAACAAAGTGACTGTAAAGGGTCCCAAGGGAACACTTGAAAGAGTTCTTCCCGCTGAGTTGGACATCAAGGTTGAAGGCGCTGAAGTAGTAGTAAGCAGACCTAATGACCTTAAGAGAATGAAATCTCTTCATGGTCTTACAAGAACACTTATTAACAACATGGTTGTAGGTGTTACAAACGGATACGAGAAGAAGCTCGAGATCAATGGTGTTGGTTACAGAGCAGCTAAGTCCGGTAAGACTCTTACACTTTCTTTAGGATATTCACATCCTGTAGAGATGATCGATCCCGAAGGTATTGAGACAGTACTTGACGGACAGAATATCATTATCGTTAAAGGTATTGATAAAGAAAAAGTTGGCCAATTCGCAGCTGAGATCAGAGACAAGAGAAGACCTGAACCTTATAAGGGCAAAGGTATTAAGTATGCTGATGAGACGATCAGACGTAAAGTTGGTAAGACTGGTAAGAAGTAATATAAGGAGAGTAAACAATGGTTAGTAAGAAATCAAGACAAGAAGTTCGTGTGAAGAAACACATGAAGATACGTAACCGTTTCAACGGTACTGCTGAATGTCCGCGTTTGGCTGTGTTCAGAAGCAATAATCATATGAGTGCTCAAATTATTGACGATACAGTTGGCAATACTTTAGTTTCAGCTTCTACCACTGAGAAGGAGATCAAGAAGGAACTCGAGAAGACCAATAACGTTGATGCAGCAGCATACATCGGACAGGTTATCGCTAAGAGAGCGATTGATAAGGGTATTAAGACTGTTGTCTTTGACAGAGGCGGCTTTATATACCAGGGTAAAGTTAAGGCATTAGCAGACGCAGCTAGAGAAGCTGGTTTGGAATTCTAGGAAAGGGAGAAAGATAACACATGAAACGTACTCTTATTGATACATCAAACATGGAGTTAACTGAAAAGGTAGTTACGATCAAGCGTGTAACCAAGGTTGTTAAGGGTGGTCGTAACATGCGCTTCACTGCTTTAGTTGTAGTAGGTGACGGAAATGGTCATGTAGGCGCAGGTCTTGGTAAGGCTACCGAGATTCCCGAAGCAATACGTAAGGGCAAAGAAGACGCTATCAAAAATATGGTAGAGGTTGCTCTTGATGAGAACAAGTCAGTTACTCATGATTATTTAGGTAAATTTGGTTCAGCAACAGTTCTTTTGAAGAAGGCTCCCGAAGGTACTGGTATCATCGCTGGTGGTCCCGCACGTATCGCGTGTGAACTTGCAGGCGTTAAGAATATCCGTACAAAGTCTTTGGGTTCCAACAACAAGCAGAACGTAGTACTTGCAACTATCCAGGGATTGAGCGAGCTCAAGAGCCCCGAAGAAGTAGCGAAGAACCGTGGCAAGTCTGTTGCAGAGATCTATGGTTAGGAGGTAGGATAACATGGCAGAGAAGATGTTAAAGATCACATTGGTAAAATCTCCTATCGGCGCTGTTCCCAAGAACAGAGCAACGATCGAGGCTATGGGTCTTACAAAGTTGAACAAGTCTATCGTGTTGCCTGACAACGATGCAACACGTGGTATGATCCGTAAAGTCGGATATATGCTTAAGGTAGAAGAAGCTTAATAATAATGAGATAAGGAGGTGTCAGCAAAATGGAATTATCAAATTTACAGCCTGCTGAAGGTTCTAAACACAGTGATAATTTTAGAAGAGGTCGTGGACACGGTTCAGGAAATGGCAAGACAGCCGGCAAGGGTCACAAAGGACAGAAGGCTCGTTCAGGCGCACCCAGAATTGGTTTCGAAGGTGGACAGATGCCATTATACAGACGTCTTCCTAAGCGTGGCTTTACCAACAGAAACAGTAAAGACATCGTAGGAATAAATGTTAGCGAATTAGAAAGATTCAGGAGTGGCTCTACTGTAACTGTAGAGAAGATGATGGAAGTCGGACTCATCAAGGATCCCCGTGATGGCGTAAAGATCCTTGGAAACGGTGAATTAACTAAGAAGCTTAACGTTAAGGCTAATGCATTCAGCGCTACAGCAAAAGAAAAGATTGAGGCTCTTGGTGGAACAGTAGAGGTGATCTAATGTTAACTACACTTAAGAACGCATTCAAGATCAAAGAGATCAGAATGAAGTTGCTCTATACACTGATGATGCTCGTCATCATCAGATTAGGCTGTGAACTTCCCGTTCCGGGCGTGAATCGTACATATTTCGCTCAGTGGTATCAGGCTCAGCTTGGTGACTCAGGTATATTAAATGCATTTACCGGTGGTTCTTTCATGAACATGTCGGTATTCGCACTTAATATCACACCATACATCACTTCTTCGATCATCATGCAGCTGCTCACGATAGCTATTCCTAAGCTTGAAGAGATGCAGAAAGATGGTGAGGAAGGAAGAAAGAAGATCGCATCTATCACAAGATATGTGACAGTAGGTCTTGCTCTTATTGAGTCAACAGCTATGTCAATCGGTTTCGGAAGAAGCGGATTACTGCAACAGTACAATGCACTCAATGTTATCACAGTCATTGCCTGTCTCACAGCAGGTTCGGCGATCCTCATGTGGTTTGGTGAGCGTATTACCGAAAACGGTGTCGGCAACGGTATTTCAATAGTATTGACCATCAATATCATTTCAAGAATACCTGCTGATATGAAGAGTCTTTACGAGCAGTTCGTAAAGGATAAATCGATCGGTGTCGGTTCTGTTTCGGCATTGATCATAATCGCGATAATACTTGGCATGGTAGTACTTGTTATCGTTTTGAACGACGGTATAAGAAAGATACCTGTCCAGTACGCAAAGAAGATGCAGGGTCGTAAGATGGTAGGCGGACAGTCAACACACATTCCGCTGAGGATAAACACAGCAGGTGTTATCCCGATCATCTTCGCTTCATCAATAATGGAATTCCCCAGAGTCATCATTTCACTCTTTAATGTGAACTTAAATGAGTTCTGGACGGAGTTCATGAAGTACATCAATTCAACATATTGGTGTAACACGGCAAACATGAAGTATTCGATCGGATTGGTTGTATATGTAGTAATGGTAATATTCTTTGCTTACTTCTATACATCGATCACCTTCAATCCACTTGAAGTTGCCGACAATATGAAGAAGAACGGTGGTTTCATACCAGGTATCAGACCCGGTAAGCCCACTAGCGATTACCTTACAAGGATACTTAACTACATTATCTTTATAGGTGCATGCGGACTTACGATCATCGGAGTTCTTCCTTATGTATTCAATGGTCTGTTCGGTGCCAGCGTATCATTCGGCGGTACCAGCCTGATCATTATCGTAAGCGTAATCCTTGAGACGATCAAGCAGGTTGAGTCACAGATGCTCGTTCGTAACTACAGAGGATTCCTTAATGAATAATAACTGACATATGTTTAGGGGCAGCGCTTTTATGTGCTGTCCCAAAACAGGTTTATTTTGGAGATTAAAAATATGAAGATTATCATGTTAGGAGCGCCCGGTGCAGGTAAAGGCACACAGGCCAAGATGATTGCAGATAAATATTCCATCCCTCATATCTCAACAGGAGATATTTTCAGAGCCAACATCAAGAACGGCACTGAGCTCGGAATGGAAGCAAAGAAGTACATGGATCAGGGACAGCTTGTTCCTGATGAACTTACAGTAAGGATACTTCTTGACAGAGTAGCTAAAGATGACTGCAAAAACGGATATGTTCTTGACGGTTTCCCGAGAACGATCCCCCAGGCAGAAGTTCTTGACAGCGAACTCACAAAGCTTGGTGACAAGATCGATTTTGCCATCAATGTGGATGTTCCGGATGAGAACATTGTAAACAGGATGTCAGGAAGAAGAGCATGTGTAACATGCGGAGCTACATATCATATAGTACATATTCCGCCGAAGAATGCAGGCGTATGTGACAAATGCGGAAGCGAGCTCATCTTAAGAGATGACGACAAGCCTGAAACAGTTTTAAAGAGACTCAGCGTATATCATGAGCAGACACAGCCGCTCATCGAGTTCTACGATAAGAAGGGAGTCTTAAAGAACGTTGACGGAACTGTTGATTCTGCAGAAGTGTTTGATCAGATAACAGGTATTCTCGGTTAGAGGTGACAGAATGGCGATATCTATTAAATCCCCGAGAGAGATAGAACTCATGCGTGAATCGTGTAAGCTTCTTGCGAAGGTATACGATGAGCTTGTAAGTAAGATCAAACCGGGTATGTCAACATGGGATATCAATGTGATCGGTGACAGACTCATAAGAGAAGCAGGCGGTGTTCCGAATTTCTTAAACTATAACGGATATCCCGCATCGATCTGCACATCCGTTAATGAGGCTGTTGTACACGGCATACCGAGAAAGGACTGCATACTTAAAGAAGGCGATATAGTATCGCTCGATGCAGGACTCATATATAAAGGATATCATTCAGATGCTGCCAGGACCGTTATGATCGGTAAGGTAAGCAAGGAGGTCGAAGATCTCGTAAGGATCACAAAAGAGAGCTTCTTTGAAGGTATCAAATATGCAAAAGCAGGAAATCATCTTTATGATATAAGCAATGCGATCGCTGATTATATCGAGCCTCACGGCTACGGCATCGTACGTGAACTTGTAGGACACGGTATAGGAACCCATCTTCATGAGGATCCGCAGATACCGAACTTCAGACAGAACAAAAGAGGTCCGAAGTTGGTACCGGGTATGACTCTTGCGATAGAGCCTATGATAAACCTGGGAAGAGCCGATGTCGAATGGCTGGATGATGACTGGACGGTTGTTGCCGAGGACGGACTTCCGTCAGCACACTATGAGAACACCATCCTTATTACGGATGGAGAACCCGAGATACTTACACTGTTGTGATAGACGTTTTGGAGGATTAATATGTCAAAAACCGATGTTATCGAAATTGAAGGAACTGTAGTAGAGAAGCTTCCCAACACAATGTTTCAGGTAGAACTTGAAAACGGACACAGGGTACTTGCTCATATCAGCGGAAAATTACGTCAGAACTTCATCAGGATATTGCCGGGTGATAAGGTAACTCTTGAGATGTCACCCTACGATCTCAGCAAGGGAAGGATAATCTGGAGAGATAAATAAAATAATTGTTGCATTTTGACATCCACGATGTTAAAATATAAAGCGGTCTTTTTGTAAGATAGTTCGGAAAGGAGGGTTTAACATGAAGGTTAGATCATCAGTAAAGCCGATCTGTGAGAAGTGCAAAGTCATAAAGAGAAAGGGATCGATCAGGATCATCTGCGAGAATCCCAAGCACAAACAGAGACAGGGTTGATAAGGAATCATCCTGTCACATTATGTTCGTTATTTAGTGAAAGATAATAGATCAAAGGCGCATGCCTGCGGGATATTACTTTTTGATACCGAGAATAATGTTACACAGTATCGGACAAGTTGGGACATTTCCCAGCCGGGCGTAGAGACCACGCCCCAATCAATTAGTTTTATTAAAAAGAAAATGGAGGAACAACAATGGCTCGAATTGCAGGTGTCGACTTACCGAGAGATAAGCGTGTCGAGATTGGCTTGACATACATCTATGGTATTGGTCGTGTAAGCGCAAACAACATTCTTGAGAAGGCAAAGGTTAATCCTGATACCCGTGTCAGAGATCTTACTGACGATGAAGTAAAGAAGATCAGCGAGGTCATTGAGGGAGACTACACCGTAGAAGGTGATCTCCGCAGACAGACAGCTCTTGATATCAAGAGACTTCAGGAGATCGGATGCTACAGAGGTATCCGTCACAGAAAGAATCTTCCTGTTCGTGGACAGAAGACTAAGACCAATGCTAGAACACGCAAGGGTCCGAAGAGAACAGTTGCCAACAAGAAGAAGTAATTATTGATTTATTAGGAAGAAAGTAGGTTAGTTTAAAATGGCGAAACAGGTTGCAAAGAAAACAACAAAGAAGCGCGTTAGAAAAAACGTTGAACATGGACAGGCACATATCCAGGCATCTTTCAATAACACTATCGTTACACTTACAGATGCCGAAGGTAACGCTTTAAGCTGGGCAAGTGCCGGTGGTCTTGGATTTAGAGGTTCAAAGAAATCTACTCCCTATGCAGCACAGATGGCAGCAGAGACTGCTACAAAGGCAGCACTTGTGCATGGCCTTAAGACTGTAGACGTATTCGTTAAGGGACCGGGTTCAGGACGTGAAGCAGCTATCAGAGCACTCCAGGCAGCAGGCCTTAACGTACTTAGCATCAAGGACGTTACTCCCGTACCTCATAACGGATGCCGTCCGCCTAAGCGTCGTCGTGTATAATCATATAGTTTGATAAGTTGGAAGAAGGCTTAACAAAAAGTTGTAAACAATATTTATAAGAGGAGAATAATAATGGCAGTAAATCGTACACCAGTCCTCAAGAGATGCAGATCACTCGATCTTGATCCTACATTCTTGGGATATGACAAGAAATCAAACAGAACTAAGGCTAATGCCGGCAAGAAGAAAAGTGAGTATGCTCTTCAGTTAAGAGAGAAGCAGAAAGCAAAATTCATCTACGGTGTTCTTGAGAAGCCTTTCAGAAATTACTATGCTAAGGCTGACCAGATGAAGGGCATGACCGGTGAAAACCTCATGGTTCTTCTTGAGAGAAGACTTGACAATGTAATCTTCCGTATGGGATTCGCTCGTACACGTCGTGAGGCAAGACAGGTAGTAGATCACAAGCATGTACTTGTAAACGGCAAGTGTGTAAACATCCCTTCATACCTTATCAAGGTTGGTGATGTTATAGAGATAAAGGAGAAGGCAAAGTCTCTTCAGCGTTATAAAGATATCGTTGAGATAACAGGCGGTCGTCTTGTTCCCGAATGGATGGAGTCAGACACAGAAGCTCTTAAGGGTACAATTAAGAACTTACCTTCAAGAGAAATGATCGATGTACCTGTTGACGAAATGCTTATCGTCGAGTTGTATTCTAAATAAGAAGCAAAGATCATTTTTAGTCCGGATCTTTTTAAGAAGGATCATATTAAAAGGAGGGTGTTACAGTGTTTGATTTTGAAAGACCGAATATCGAAGTTGCAGAAATCTCTGAAGATAAGAAATATGGCAGATTTGTGGTTGAACCCCTTGAGAGAGGATATGGTATCACACTTGGCAATTCTTTAAGAAGGATCATGCTTTCTTCACTTCCGGGTGCTGCTGTAAGCCAGGTTAAGATTGAAGGCGTTCTTCATGAGTTCAGCTCTATCGAAGGCGTTAAGGAAGATGTTACTGAGATCATCATGAACATCAAGAGCCTTGCTATAAAGAACAACAGCGATTCAAATGAGCCCAAGACAGCATATATTGATTTCGAGGGCGAGGGAGTTGTAAGAGCATCTGATATCCAGTGCGATTCCGATATAGAGATCATGAATCCCGGCCAGGTTATCGCTACACTTTCAGGCGGTAAGTTGTACATGGAACTCACCATTACAAAGGGCAGAGGATATGTAAGTGCTGATAAGAATAAGAACGAGGATCTTCCTATAGGAATCATCCCGATCGATTCTATCTACACACCTGTTGAGCGTGTGAACGTAACAGTTCAGAATACACGTGTAGGTCAGGTAACAGATTATGATAAGCTTACTATCGATGTATATACAAACGGTAGTCTGGTACCCGATGAGGCAGTAAGCCTTGCAGCAAAGGTACTCAGCGAGCACTTAAGTCTGTTTGTTGATCTTTCTGAGAATGCTCAGAGAGCAGAAGTTATGAGCGTTAAGGAAGATGACAAGAAGGATGTTATCCTTGACATGAGCATTGATGAGCTTGAGCTTTCAGTTCGTTCATTCAACTGCTTAAAGAGAGCTGGCATCAACACAGTTAAGGAGCTCACAAACAAGACTCCCGATGAGATGATGAAGGTTCGTAACCTTGGTCGCAAGTCTCTCGAGGAAGTACTTGCAAAGCTTAAAGAGCTTAATCTTCAGCTTAACCAGGCAGAGGATTAATATAGTAACTACGGGCATTATAAATCCGAAGAGTATATGTCCGCATCTCATTAACCATTGATGGATACCGGTAAATCCAAAGAGTACGGTCATCCGAAGAAAAAAGGAGAGTAAACAAAATGGCAAAGTACAGAAAGTTAGGAAGAACCTCAGACCAGAGAAGAGCATTACTTAAGAATCAGGTAACAGCACTTCTTTACAGAGGAAAGATCGTTACAACAGAAGCTAAGGCTAAAGAAGTTCAGAAGATAGCTGAAGGCATCATCGCTCTTGCTATTAAGGAAAAGGACAACTTTGAAGTTGTTAAGGTTACTGCTAAGGTAGCTCGTAAGGACAAAGATGGTAAGAGAGTTAAAGAAGTAGTAGACGGTAAGAAAGTTACAGTTTACGACGAAGTTGAAAAGGAGATCAAGAAGGATCTTCCCAGCAGACTTCATGCTAGAAGACAGATGCTCAAGACTCTTGTTCCCGTAACAGAAGTTCCTGCTGAGAACGCTGGAAAGAAGAGAGGAACAAAGCAGGTTGACGTTGTAGCAAAGATCTTTGATGAAGTTGCTCCCAAGTACGTATCTAGAAACGGTGGTTACACACGTATCGTTAAGATCGGACAGCGTAAGGGTGACGGAGCAATGGAAGTTGTTCTTGAACTTGTATAAGAGATATTTACTTTATAGAAGAGCTCCTCAGATGTGAGGGGCTCTTTTATGTTGTCGTGCTTGAGCCTGTGAGAGGTAAATGATATAATAAACAGCATGAGTCTTATAAAAACCGATAATCTCACATTTGAATATATAAGGCGTGACGACGAGGGAAATGTCGAGGGTATCACCCGTGCCGTTGATGATGTCAATCTCGATATTGAGAGGGGTCAGTTTATAGCCATACTGGGTCATAACGGATCGGGTAAATCAACACTTGCAAAGCATCTGAATGCCATTTTGTATCCTACTGAGGGAACAGTCTGGATCGACGGGATGAAGACGAGTGATGAAGCAAACACCTGGAACATAAGACAGACAGCAGGCATGGTATTTCAGAACCCCGACAACCAGATAATAGGTCAGGTCGTTGAGGAAGACGTTGGCTTCGGACCCGAGAATCTGGGCGTACCGACAAAAGAGATCCTTGAGCGGGTGGAGGAAAGCCTTAAGACTGTGGGAATGTGGGAATACAGAAAGCATTCTCCCAATAAGCTGTCGGGCGGTCAGAAGCAGAGAGTATCCATTGCTGGAGTCATAGCCATGCATCCCAAATGCATTGTAATGGACGAGCCTACGGCAATGCTCGATCCTTCAGGCAGATATGAGGTAATAAGGGCTGCGAGGGCCTTAAATGACGTTGAGAAGATGACTATAATCCTCATCACCCATTACATGGAAGAGGTTATCTATGCAGACAAGGTCTTTGTAATGGACTCGGGAAGAGTTGTCATGCATGGAAGCCCCAGAGACATCTTCTCACAGGTTGATGCTTTAAGAGAGCTGCGTCTGGATGTCCCGCAGGTGACATTGCTTGCACATGAGCTTAAGAAAAAAGGACTTGATATCCCGGATGGGATACTTACTATAGATGAACTGGTAAACGCACTTAAAAGATCAAGATAAGATGTCTATCATATTCAATCATGTATATCACAGCTATGATGCTGACACACAACTTAAAACCGATGCACTGAGTGATATATCTTTTAAGATAGAAGACGGTGAATTTGTAGGCCTCATAGGTCATACAGGTTCAGGAAAATCAACTCTCGTTCAGCATATGAACGGTCTTATGAAACCGACTGAGGGAGAGGTGTATTTTGACGGCAAGGATATCTCCGATAAGGATTATCCCATAAAAGAACTAAGGAGCAATGTGGGTCTGGTCTTTCAGTATCCCGAGCATCAGCTCTTTGAGGCTACTGTTTTTGAGGATGTATGCTTCGGTCCCTTAAACCAGGGACTGGAAAAAAAGGAAGCAGAACTCAGAGCATTTACGGCTCTAAGGCAGGTGGGGCTTGAGGAAACTACATATTACCAGTCTCCTTTTGATCTTTCCGGAGGACAGAAAAGAAGAGCAGCCATCGCAGGTGTGCTAGCGATGCGTCCCAAGGTGCTCGTATTGGATGAACCCACAGCCGGTCTTGATCCAAAGGGAAGGGATGAGATCTTATCCCTTGTAAAGAAGCTTCATGATGAGGAGAAGATCACGATAGTACTGGTATCACACAGCATGGATGATGTGGCCAACTACGTAGACAGGATCCTTGTTATGAACAAGAGCAGGCTTGTATATGACGGCACACCCAAAGAGGTGTTTAAACATGCAGAAGAGCTTGAGCAGATGGGGCTTGCCATCCCTCAGGTGACTTATGCGATGCATGCGCTCAAAAAGGCCGGATTTGACGTGCCTACGGATGTAACAACGATAGATGAAGCGGTTGACAGGATCATTAAGTGTATTAGTTAGGATAAGGAAGAGATGATCAGGGATATAACGCTGGGGCAGTATTATCAGGCGGATTCCGTCATACACAGACTGGATCCCAGAACAAAGATCACAGGAACATTTTTCTTCATAGTAACGCTCTTTTTAGCGAAGAATGTTTGGGGCTATGTGATAGCCGCAGCATTTCTTGTCATGTCCATAAAACTGTGTAAAGTTCCCTTTAAATATATGGTAAGAGGTATGAAGGCCATTGTCATACTCATGCTAATGACCGTTGTTTTCAATCTGTTTATGACCAAAGGAGAGGTCATATTCAGCTTCTGGAAGCTAAGCATATCTAAAGAGGGCCTTGAAAATGCAGTAAAGATGGCAATAAGGCTTACATTCCTTATCTTGGGATCGAGTATCATGACACTTACAACAACGCCAAACAGCCTTACAGACGGCCTTGAGAAGCTGCTTGGACCGTTAAAGAAGGTAAAAGTGCCCGTTCATGAGATAGCTATGATGATGAGTATCGCATTAAGATTCATCCCTATCTTAATAGAAGAGACGGATAAGATCATGAAAGCCCAGATGGCAAGAGGAGCTGATTTTGATTCGGGAAATCTTGTAAAGAGAGCAAAGGCTCTTGTTCCTTTACTTGTACCTCTCATAATCTCAGCTTTCAGACGCGCCGGAGATCTTGCGATGGCAATGGAAGCCAGATGTTACAGAGGTGATTCAGGCAGGACCAGGATGAAACCTCTTAAATATGAAAAGAGAGATTATATAGCATACATAGTGATAATACTGACACTTGTTTTATGCATAGTATTCGGTAGGAACGCATGGTGGATGGCATAATGGCTGATACAAAGAGGATATTGCTCGTTGTAGCCTATGACGGAAGTGATTATCACGGCTGGCAGGCTCAGGAGGGCAAAAAAACCATAGAGGGCGAACTTAATAGTGCGATAGAAAAGCTTACCGGAAATAAAACCGAGGTGATCAGTGCGAGCAGAACCGATGCCGGTGTTCACGGTCTTTGTAATCTTGCTGTATTTGATACAGATATGAATATCGAGCCGTCAAATATATCAAGAGCACTAAACAGCATTCTTCCTTCGGATATAGTGGTTAGAAGATCTTTGGAAGTTGATGCTGATTTCCATCCTAGAAAGAGAAAGACATCAAAAACATACAGATATAAGATAGATAACGAATCATATCCTGATCCTTTAAAGACCAGATATGCGTGGTTTGTGAGCTACGAGCTTGATATAGATAAGATGAGACAGGCAGCAGGATATCTGCTCGGAGAACACGATTTTTCGAGCTTCTGTGCGGCAGGATCAACGGCTCAGACGCATGTACGAAGCATAGACAGCATAGAAATAACAAAAAACGGCCCGGATATCTGCATTGATGTGACCGGTGGAGGCTTTTTGTATAATATGGTCCGCATAATCACGGGAACACTTGTTGATGTCGGCAGGGGAAGGATAGAGCCTGAAAATGTAAAGGATATACTCGAAGCTAGAGACAGAACAAAAGCAGGACTCACGGCACCGCCGCAGGGTCTGACGCTCATGAACATAGAATGGGATATGTGATCTTATGAAAAATACACTGATAAAGTATCTTGCCATAATCGCATTTATCATAATAGGGTGTGTTGCACTTGCTCATTCGCTCAGCTCCGCAGAAACTGTTGCGGACTATGCGGCGAAAGAAAAGGCGACAGTTACGTCGGTACCTGTTGAGATCGAAAAGATACCGGAAACACAGGAAGAAACAAAAGAAATGACAGCTGTGTCACCAATACCGACTCCTGAAATTTCTCCAAAAACCGAAGAAAAAGCGGAAGTGACCAATGAAGTCAAAGAGGAAGAAAGCCCCGTTTTGGAGGAAAAAGATGCGGCTGAGGGCTTCTATATCGAACCGATCTCAGAAGAACTTAAGGAAAGCATGAGAGGGAAATCCTATGCTTCAGATATAGATGAGAGCATCGTGAACTTTGACATGTTAAGACACGTTGTGATCAAATACAATGATTTTGATGGTAACACAAAAGACGGAGAGCTTGTCTGCAACGAACTCATAGCACAGGATCTTCTGGAGATATTTAAAGAACTGTATGAAAGCGGATATATGCTCGAAGAGGTTTCTCTTATAGATAAGTATGATGCGGATGATGATGCCTCGATGGAAGCGAATAACACATCATGCTTCAATTACAGGCTGGTCGACAGATCCACCAAGCTGAGCTATCATGCATACGGACTTGCGATAGACGTGAATCCTTTTTACAATCCATATGTAGAATACGGAAAAGGAGAGGGAGGAAGCGATTATATATGTCCGACGCAGAGCGCACCTTATGCATACCGCGACAATGAATTTGCATATAAGATAGATAAAGATGATCTTTGTTATAAACTGTTTAAGGAACACGGCTTCATCTGGGGAGGTGACTGGAATTCCTGCAAGGACTACCAGCATTTTGAGAAGAGGCTTATAAAGAGGTAAGAAAATATCATGAATTTAGATAAGGTAAACTTTATTCCAGACGGAGTCATATTTGATGTAGACGGAACTATTTGGGATTCAACACCAATCGTTACCGAAGCATGGAACAGGGCGCTTGTTGATACGGGTCATCCCGATGTAAGCGTTACCGCAGATATGTTAAAAGGGCTGTTTGGCCTTCCCATGCTTGAGATAATGAAGAATGTACTGCCCGGTGTTTCTGAAAAGGATGTACGTATATTTGATAAGGTATGTATCGAATATGAGCAGGCGGCTTTGGTCGAGACTTCGGGTATACCATATATTAATATAGAAGAAACGATCAAAAAACTGTCAAAAAAATGTAAGGTGATCATAGTGAGCAACTGCCAGGCAGGATATATAGAGCTCATGATGAAGCATCTCAAACTCGAGCCTTATATAACAGACAAGATCTGTCATGGAGACAACGGTCTTTCAAAAGCAGAAAATATAAAACTCATGAACAAGCGTCATAAGCTTAAACATTCTGTTTATGTGGGTGACACCATAATGGATGCAAATGCCTGCAGTGAAGCAAAAGAGTTCTTTGTGTTCGCATCATACGGATTCGGACAGGTTGAAAACCCGGATGCCATCATAGACAGCCCCGAGCAGCTGCTTGAAATGTTTTAAAATAAGTTGTTGACACGCGTGGGAGCGTTTAGTATAATATTCGAGCGTGGGTGTTTCAGATGGAAGGAACATCGCACACCGGTGAGCAACGCATCAATAGCCCCGATGTAGGGTTCACACGTCACGATGATAGTTTTTTTGGAGGATATACAATGAAGACATTTATGGCTAGTCCGGCTACTATTGATAGAAAATGGTACGTTGTTGACGCTGAAGGTCAGACATTAGGTCGTTTGGCTTCAGAAGTAGCAAAAGTACTCAGAGGAAAGAATAAGCCTATTTTCACACCTCATATGGATTGTGGTGATTATGTGATCGTTATCAACGCTGATAAGGTTACAGTTACAGGTAAGAAGCTTGATCAGAAAGTATATTATCATCATTCTGATTATGTTGGCGGCATGAAGGAGACAACCCTTCGTGAGAAGATGGACAAGAAGCCTGAGGAAGTTGTTGAACTTGCAGTAAAGGGCATGCTTCCCAAGGGACCCCTTGGCAGACAGATGTACAAGAAGTTATTCGTATATGCAGGAAGCGAGCACAATCATGCAGCTCAGAAGCCTGAAGTACTTACATTTTAATTAGATTTGGAAGGAGATTACTAATATGGCTAAGAAAGCAGCAGCTCAGTTCTATGGAACAGGCAGAAGAAAGAAATCTATTGCCAGAGTATATGTTGTACCGGGCAAGGGTAATATAACGATCAACAACAGAGACATCGATGATTACTTCGGTCTTGAGACACTTAAGGTTATTGTTCGTCAGCCTCTTGTAGCTACAGAGACAGTTGAGAAGTACGATGTTAAGGTTAATGTTAAGGGTGGCGGATACACAGGTCAGGCAGGTGCTATCAGACATGGTATCGCAAGAGCACTCCTTAAAGTAGATGAGGACTTCCGTCCTACACTTAAGCAGGCAGGATTCCTTACAAGAGATCCTCGTATGAAGGAAAGAAAGAAATACGGTCTCAAGGCTGCGAGACGTGCACCGCAGTTCAGCAAGCGTTAATATGGCTTACAAACCCCGAAAAATCAATACTTTTCGGGGTTTTTTATTTTGTGAGTATTTGTATGATTTTGACC
>JAFZRZ010000073.1 GCA_017619635.1 Lachnospiraceae bacterium
AAGACGATTTTGATGATGATTTTGGTGAAGAAGGTTTCTACATCTTTTGATCGATCATCTGGTTTTTGCGCTCAGTGATATCTGGGCGATTTTTTTATTCTTTATTTTTTCTGTTGAGAACTTTCCTATAAAGTAAAAAAGAGGCTGCGCACCATTTTTTAGTGCGACAGCCCCTTAAAAATTCTTTTTTACTTATTTCTCTGTGATCTTGCCGTCCTTTGCATTCTTCTGGACTGAGGCAACACCCTTTAAGCAGCTGTCTAACTTTGTATAGCCCTCTCCTGTTGCTATGATCTGTCCGTTCTTTGCTTTAAGACGGAAGCGGAACTCGCCCTTCTTATCCTTGTAAACCTCAAACTTGGGATTTGTAACAGCCTTAAATCCTTTTTCAGTCTGATTCTCAACCTTTGCGATCTGCGAATTGGTCATTACGGATGCGATGCCCTTTTTAGCCGAAGCAGCGCTCTTGTAAACCTGGCTTGTCGCGATGATCTCGCCGTTACCTGCAACGAGATTGAATTTGTAACCGTTCTTTGCTTCTGATAATACAAATTTGCCCATCTTAAGAATCCCTCCTTCATTTGTGTGGAATTATTGAATAATTATATAATAGCAAATCTTTTTATCAATTTACAGCATTTTTATAAGATCATTCCTCGGGCTGCAATGTATCCTTGTATTTAACCTTGTATACCCTCGCAAGTGAGTCGTTTATCCTGTGCTCGTCTATTGTTCCGTCTTTAACTGCATCGATCACACCGTTATATGCAAGCTCGAAATCCTCGGGCATCAGTATCATGTCTGCACCGGCTTTTAAGGCTTTGATCGCTGCCTCGTCAGCGCCATAATATTCCGAAATGGCAGCCATGCTCATGGAATCCGTGATTATCACTCCGTTATATCCCATCTCTACTCTCAAAAGATCTGTCATGACCTCTTTAGATATCGAACAGGGAAGGGGTTCCTCAGTAAGAGAGGGAGCTGAGAAGTGGCCCACCATTATCATGTCAACACCACTCTCGATGGCAGCTTTGAATGACAAGAGCTCACAGCTTTCCATCTCAGATTTTGTCTTTGTGGTCGAAGCTAAAGTCTGATGCGTGTCACCGTCAACATCACCCTGACCCGGGAAATGCTTAACACAGGTGTAGACGCCTGCCTCATCAAGTCCCCTTACTGCACTTGATACCATGTTTGTCACAACATCAGCATCGGAACCGAACGATCTGTCCCCGATAGCCTTATTGTCCGGATTGGTCAATACATCCGCAACGGGCGCAAAATCAAGGTTAAAGCCGTATTCCTTCATATAGTTTCCGATGCTGTTGTAAGCATCAAAGGTTGTTATCGTGTTATTCTCTTCCCCGAGCTCTTTTGCTGTCGGGATCTTGTCAAGTTTAAGAGCCTGCTGTATGCGGGCAACATCCCCGCCCTCCTCGTCAACTGCGATAAACAGGGGATATCTGCTGTAACTGACAGTGTTGTCGATCATCTCTTTTATCTGATCTGCAGAGGTTATGTTCTGTTTGAAATATACAACTCCGCCTACAGGATATTTCTCAAGTGCCTCTTTTGTTCCGTCTCCTGCCTTTGTCACTGCGGACTGACCTGTAAGTGACTCTGGTGTCACAATGAACAGTCCTGCGACTTTCTCTTCGAGAGTCATCTCTGAGATCATGTTTGTTACCATTTCTTCCAAGAGTTCCTCTTCTGACTGGACCTCGGGAGTGGGCTCCTCTTCTTGTTGCTCTTCCTCTTCCTGTGTGATAAGAGGTGTCATATCGATGACAGGCTCTGTAACAGCGGGAGTTATCTCCTCTATGACTGCCACGGGTTCTTCTTTTTCGACTCCGTCAGAAACCGCCTTTGCTCCTATGATGCTGCCTATCGCTATAAGCGCAACAAGCACAAAGAATACGGTGAAGGCTATTATCCTGTTAGTCTGTCTGCGCTTTTGTCTTGCGATCCTTCTGTCCTCATTTGTCATCTTCTTTGAAGGCTCGCTGTTATCACCGCCCTCTTTGGGAGGTTCGTTTTCAGCCGCAGCTGCATTGTCCTCGGGTGCCTCTGTCATGTTTTCATGTATGGCATCCCAGCTCATCGTCTCACCAGGATCGGTATTCTCTTCTTTATTTTCAGGCTTTTCGGTAGTATCGGGAGTATCATCTGTCTCCTCGTTCTTTTTCTCAGCCTCTGCCTGTTTTGCCTCAGCCTCTTTTATCTCGGCTATGGGTTTTATCACACCTGTTTCTTCCATGGCGGCAATGGCTTCCGGGATATCCGAAAGATCCAGTGTCTCTATGTCGTCATTCAGGAAATTGTTGTTATCCATCATCTATATCTCCACTTACTGCTTTTTTACATAATTTCACAAGTGGTAGTATATCATATATTGGGTAAATACAAAATATATTAATTCTTAAAGATTTTTTAACTTTTCCAAAACGCACAAATTAAGCGGGTACCAATCCTGATTTCTATTGATACCCGCCCTTAAACCGATGAATCCAATGGACTATACCTCGCTTTCTGAGTGTTATTTTCATCTTCTATTCAGTTGTACTCGACATTTACCTGGCGTTTCTACCTTTTGTACCCACGTACTGTAACACCTGGATCCTACTCTCATCTTTTTATTCGGATCTCATACGGCTGTCACCAACTTACGCCCCGCTTACCATGTCATATATGATCATACACTTATCTTTCCGGTGGACCGTTCCTCCTTTGTTAGATTTGTGTTTGTTTTATTATGTCTCTATTATATCACCTGATTTTCATTTGTCAATACAATTTATGAAAATTTTTAATATTTTTGTATCAACTTAAAGTTATGTAATCTTGCTTTTGTATATTTTATTGCTTTTGTTGGAATATTTCAGATAATTTATATTTCATCTTTTTACAGTAAAAAGGGACAGGCCAAACTGTCCGTCCCTTAAAGATCCTTATAAATATACTGTTTAACCGAGTGCAGCTGTAACGAAGATGTCGTAGATCGCCTTGATTGCTGTCTCGAAATCGGCATTCGAAACACCGATGATGATGTTAAGCTCACTTGAACCCTGATCGATCATCTTTACGTTTACGTTTGCATGTGCGAGTGCTGAGAAGATCCTTCCCGCAGTACCGCGCTGGCTCTTCATGCCTCTTCCAACGACTGCTATGAGTGCAAGATCTGCCTCTATCTCTATGGTGTCGGGATTTGCCACCCTGTGGATGCCTGATACCACTCTCTGTTCCTTGTCCATGAACTCATCCTGGTGAACAAAGACTGTAAGTGTGTCTATACCTGATGGCATGTGCTCAAAGCTTATGCCGTTATCCTCAAACACGCCGAGAACTCTTCTTCCGAAACCGATCTCTGAGTTCATCTTGTCTTTTTCTATATTAATAGAACAGAAGCCCTTCTTTCCTGCGATACCCGTTATGGTGTACTTTGACTTCTGACATGTGCTCTCAACGATCCATGTGCCGTTATCCGAAGGCTTGTTGGTGTTTCTTATGTTGATCGGGATTCCCTCTATACGAACAGGGAAGATCGAATCCTCATGAAGAACGCCGGCACCCATGTATGAGAGCTCTCTGAGTTCTTTATAGGTGATCGTGTCTATTCCTTCCGGATGATCTATGATCCTGGGATCTGCTACAAGGAAACCTGAAACATCTGTCCAGTTCTCATAAACATCTACATGAGCCGCTCTTGCAACTATGGAACCTGTTATGTCCGATCCTCCTCTTGAGAAAGTCTTTACCTTTCCGTCCTCCAAGCTTCCGTAGAAACCGGGAATGACTGCATTGTCAAGCTTTGAGAGCTTCTTTCCCAAAAGCTCGTTTGTCTTTTCGGCATCAAAATCACCGTTATCGCCAAACTTGATGACCTCAGCCGGATCAACGAAGGTGTAACCCAGGTACTCAGCCATTATCTTTCCGTTTAAGAACTCGCCTCTGCTGGCTGCATAGTCCTTTCCAGCCTTTGCCTTAAAGTTCTTCTCGATCTCCTTAAACTCACTGTCGAGAGTCATGTTAAGGTTAAGACCGCTAATTATCTCATTATATCTTTCCTTTATGGCCTTAAGCTCTTTGTCAAAGTTCTTGTCCGAATCGGCAAGAGCATAACAGCCGTAAAGCATGTCAGTCACCTTTGTGTCACCGTCAAAACGCTTTCCGGGTGCACTGGGGATGACATAGATCCTTGTCTCGTCCGCTCTGATGATGTCTCCGACTTTTTTAAACTGCTCGGCACTTGCAAGTGAGCTTCCGCCGAACTTTACAACTTTTTTCATATCTACTCCTCAATATCCTACTATGATCGATCAGGCCTCTACCCTGATAACAGACTTAACCTTGTCAAGACGAACGATCTTATCGTCAAATGCTCTCTCGCTCATCTTTGGTGTGATGAATGCAAACTCGTTATCATCAAGTGAAACACCATCTGAACCCTCAAAGAGGCTTAATGCGTTATCTTTCTGCGCAGCGTCAACTCTTACAAAGAATTCTCTTTCCTTATCCTTTCTGTCAGAAAGAGTCATCTTCTCATCCTTCCATACGCAGTCAAGTGTGCGTCCGAGATTTCTTGCGCACTCAATGGCATCACTTACAACGGCGCTGGCTGTGGGAAGCTTTCCTGCTCCGCTTCCGTAAAACATCAGATCATCGACCATGTTTCCTGTCACAAATATGCCGTTGAACACTCCGTTTACATTGTAGAGCGGATGCTCATCACCTATCATGCAGGGAGCCACCATAGCGGTCAGCTCACCGTCTTTATTCTCTGCTATGGCAAGAAGCTTTATAGCCTTGCCCATCTTCTTTGCATACTCGAAATCCTTTGAGGTTATCTTTGTGATACCCTCTGTGTAGATCTCCTCAAAGTTTACTGTCTTTCCTGTCATAAGGGATGCGAGGATCGCGATCTTGCGGCATGCGTCAAAACCTTCAACGTCTGCCTCGGGATTTAACTCCGCATATCCGAGTGCCTGTGCCTCCTTTAAGACATCCTCATATGAGGAGCCTTCCTTTGACATCTTTGTGAGCATGTAGTTTGTGGTACCGTTTAAGATACCCGTTATCTTCTCTATATTTTCCGGTGCCAACGAGGTGTTCATCGGACGGATTATCGGTATTCCGCCGCCCACGCTTGCCTCAAACAGGTAGCTGCAGTTGTTTTTCTTTGCGGTCTCCAAGAGTTCGGGTCCGTAAGCCGCAACGAGTTCCTTGTTTGATGTACATACGCTTATTCCCTTTTCAAGAGCAGACTTTGTATAAGGATATGCGAACCTTGTTCCGCCCATGGTCTCGCAGACGATGTTTATCTCGGGATCGTTAAGGATGATGTCGATGTCCTTTACTAACTTCTTCTCATTCTTGTCCCCGGGGAAATCTTTGATATCAAGGATGTATTTAACCTCGATCCCATCGCCTATCCTGTCGCTTATAAGCTTATTGTTGTCATCAATGACCTGTACTACGCCGCTTCCAACGGTGCCGTAGCCAAAAACCGCTACCTTTATCATATATCTTACCTTTCCTTACTATTGATCCTACATAACATCAAGGACAGTAAACAGAATGTATCTTATACCGGCATACAGACTTAAGTGTATCGGATACATACTGTAAAAAAAATATTTGTTCACACTGTTTTTTCTCTGACCACTATAAAACGCAATCGCTATAAATGCAAGTGCCCCGAATGCCTCCAGGTCGGAAATGAGTCCCGTAAAGCTTGTAACGAGCATGAAAACGACTGATGCGATGCACTGGATCGTCCTGTTTTTTGAAAACAGGAATATCACACCTATAAGCACCACTCCCCATGCTCCGTAATCGGTATGCATCAACTGTGCAAGGACTGCACCCAAAGCAAGTACCAGCACCTGGGGGATAAGACTCACATATCCTTTGATCATCTCAGAAAGATAACCCATCGCTATCATGCATAAGTATCCTATGATGAGTGTAAAATACACGTTCTGGTAATTTAATGTAAAAAACTTCTGTCTGAACAAAAGATCAAAGGGTATCTCTGAGAGCAGACAAAACACGAAAAGCCTCAGACCGTATCTTAATCTGTTTCGGGTATGGAAGTAACCTTCCACAAGAAGGAAACAAAAGATTGGAAAGGCTGTCCTGCCTATGGCTCTTAAAACAAGATCCAGTTTTATATGCCCCGATATGAACATCGGCGACTTTTCGAATATGCCTGCGCCTATATGGTCTATAAACATAGTAATCAGTGCGATCCACTTAAGTGAATCGGCACTGATCATCTTTTTTTCTTTATTCATAAGTAAGAAGTATCTTTAGATAAGAGGATACTTGTCTGTAAGCTCCTGAACTATTGCTCTCGCCTCGGGAACCTTCTCTTCACCGCCAAGGACTACAAGTGAGATAGCTTCAGCGATCCTGTCCATATCCTCTGTGTTCATTCCGCGTGATGTGACAGCAGGAGTACCAAGTCTGATACCTGATGTTACGAATGCCTTCTGAGGATCGTTGGGAACAGTGTTCTTGTTGGCTGTGATATGAGCCTCGTCAAGAAGTTTCTCTATAGCTTTACCTGTAAGGCCCTGCGGACGAAGATCAAGAAGCATTAAGTGGTTGTCTGTACCGCCTGAAACTATGCTTAAGCCTCTCTTCATGAGTCCGTTTGCAAGTGCCTGTGCATTGTCTATGATATTCTTTCCGTATTCCTTGAATTCAGGAGAAAGAGCCTCTTTGAAACATACAGCCTTTGCTGCGATGACATGCATAAGAGGTCCGCCCTGGATACCCGGGAATATAGCCTTGTTGAAGTTATACTTGTCAGCTGCCTCCTGGTTGCACATGATCATACCGCCACGGGGTCCTCTTAATGTCTTATGGGTTGTTGTTGTGACAACATCTGCATAAGGGAAGGGGCTCTCATGATAACCTGAAGCAACAAGTCCTGCGATGTGAGCGATATCAACCATCATGACTGCTCCGACCTCATCACAGATCTCTCTTATCTTCTTAAAATCTATCTTACGTGCATAAGCGGAAGCGCCTGAAACGATCATCTTGGGCTTGCACTCAAGAGCGATGCGTCTTACTTCCTCATAATCGATGAAGCCGTCATCGTTTACACCGTAAGGTACGCAGTTGAAATACTTACCTGACATATTTACCGGTGAACCGTGTGAGAGATGTCCGCCGTGATCGAGGTTCATTCCCATGAATGTGTCGCCGGGCTCCATTACTGCAAAGAATACAGCCATGTTTGCCTGTGCTCCTGAATGGGGCTGAACATTGACATAGTCACAGTTAAAGAGCTTCTTTGCTCTCTCTCTTGCGAGGTCTTCCACAACGTCCACGCAGTCGCAGCCGCCGTAATATCTCTTTCCGGGATATCCTTCTGCATATTTATTGGTAAGAGGGCTTCCCATAGCAGCCATGACTGCCTTGCTTACCCAGTTTTCCGATGCGATCAATTCAATGTGACTGTTCTGTCTTTTCTGCTCATCCACTATGGCCTGAGCTATCTCGGGATCAACAGCTTTTACTTCATCTAAAGAGTACATACTTCTCCGCCTTTCTTAATAAACTCCTTTAAAAAAACGTCTCTGACTGACAACGCTTAGGGGTTATTATACCACAGGAAATGCGATGTGAAAATACGCTAAAACCTATTTACTTGAAAAAATTTATCTGATAATATCTTCCTAGGTTTAAATAAACCGTGAATCATTTTTCAAGGAAGAACTGATATGTATCATGTGATCGTCAACCCTGCTGCCAGATCGGGCAGAGGTAAAAAAAACTGGGAGATCGTAAAAAAGGTACTGGACGAGAAAGAAGTCGAATACAAGGTATATCTCACCGCAAAACACGGTGATGCCGCAAGAATGGCTTCTGAGATCTGTGAGGCAAACAGCTATGCAAGCCTTATGGTACTTGGCGGTGACGGCACTTTAAACGAGGTCATCCAGGGACTTCCTTCCTTTGAAAATGTGACACTTTCAACAATCCCCATAGGTTCGAGTAACGACCTTGCAAGAGCTTTAAAGATCTCACCCGATCCCGTGGAAGCAGTACTGCATCTTTTAAACAAGCCCACCATCCTTTACATGGATGTCGGAACGGTCCACTGTGAGAACAGCCTAGTAAGAGAGGGAAACATGTCGATACCCGACAGACACTTTCTGGTTAGCTGCGGTATGGGATATGATGCGTCCGTTTGTCACGAGGCGCTCTCTTCGGGGATAAAGAATTTCTTTAACAGACTTGGCCTTGGAAAGATGTCCTATCTTTTCATATGTTTAAAACAGCTGATATTCTCAAGATATGTCACTGCAGAACTTACTTTGGACGGCAAGCCGGATGTGATCTCTCTTGACAGATTCATCTTCATGGGCGGCATGAACAACCGCTACGAGGGCGGAGGCTTCATGTTTGCGCCAAATGCGAGTAACCACGACGGCATGATAGATCTTCTTGCCGTACACGGGATAACAAAGCCCGGTATAATAAAACTGCTTCCCACAGCACTTGAGGGTGAGCACCTTGGAAACGAGGGCGTTGATCTGTACCGCACATACGGCTACAGCGTAAGGACCTCATCTCCTTTATGGGTTCACACCGACGGAGAGGTCGAGACAAAGGCCGACTACATCTCCGTTAGCTGTAAAAAGGAAGCAATAAAGATCGTTTATTAACTTATCTTAATCTTGTAGTCTCAAACCTGCGTCTGGTATCCACGCAGGTTTTTAACTGCCTGTACATATCCTCAACATCACTGTCATCTATGGTAACATCAAGAGACATCGCCATAACGGCTATCTGATCCTTTGTTATCTTGTAGCGAAGACCGTTTAATATGGAGAACTTCTCCTCGAAATCCTCAGTCTCCAAAAACTGCATCACCATCGGATCTATATCGGGGGTATCGTTTGCCTTTACCTCCTCGAATCTGTATTCCTGTGCTGCATCAGGATACTTTACCTTATCAACCTTTGACATAAACGAATCCAAAGGTCTGACGAAAGTTTCGTTATCTCCGTACAAAGCCTGGTAGACCACCATCTTTTCTAAAGTCTCGCTGTGCTTTGCAACAGCCTTTACCTCATAGAGGTTTCCTTTGAAATGTCTGTAAACGCCGCCGATCTTTGGTTCCATAAGTATCTGCCTTTCTTTTTTCAGTATTCTATGTATCTTACAGCCACAAAACTGTTCTCAACATCAATGTCTGTACTTGTAAGAAGTTTTGAGAGTTTCTCTCTCTCGCTCTCATCCATCCTGTCTATTCTTTGATGATGGACTTTTAATGTATAATCAAAGCCTCCAAGCTCATTGACCACTTTGGTCATAGCCACTCCGGCATTTGAATAACCTTCTTTTGTAAGAGTCTGCTTTACATCGTCAACGTAAGCTTTCTCTATCTGTCTGTAATACTCATTTGTTATATCTGGCACACGGTTTGATCTTCCGTTTGCTCTTACCGATATGCTTAAAGTGATTATGAGTATGAGTGTGAGTGTGAGTACGATGGTAGTCTTTTTCATATATTTATCCTCCCGTAAAAGTGTCAGTGTGTTTTTATCTTTGCTTAACACTATACAGGGGATAAAGTACCATTTATCGTACTATCGGCTGCTGTATTCGATTATCAGAAGCTCCACCGAAAGCTCCGGGTTCATTCCCTTTATCTTAACATTCTCATCTGCCTGGGCGCATGCATCGAGGGCTCTTCTTAAAGATCTGTATCCGAAGTTTTTTACCTGTCGCTCATATTTCTGTTCTATGAACGTTGATACTCCTATCGTATCCGCGATGACCTTAACGCCCTTTCCCTCATCCATCAGCTCACATACCTGAAGCATCATGTTAAACTGCCTTGTGATAAGAGCAAGTATGCCAAAGGGTGTCTCCTTGTGGGCCAAAAGATCATGATACATCTCAAGAGCGCTGCTCTGTTTCTTTTCTGCTATCGCTGCTATCATGTCAAAGACCTTTGAGGATGTGCTTACCGTTATTATATCATCCACGTCTTTTACGCTTATCGCGGGTCTGTCTATGGTATATGAAAAGAGCTTTTCGAGCTCGACGCTTATAGTCGTCATGTCTGTGCCGGTTCTCTCAAGTAAGAGTTCAAGCGCTCTGACATCTATGTTCTTTCCCTCTCTTTTTACACGGCCCAGGATCCATTTCTTTAAGGTCTCCGGGGGCTGGGGTGAGAATTCAACGGCTCTTCCCGTAGCTGTGACAGCCTTAAAGACTTTGCTTCTTTTATCCACTGCGGATTCGTTCATTATTATAACGGTATCAGGGGCACTGTTTGGAAGGTATTCCGCAAACTGATCGCCGCCTGCTTTACACAGACCGCTGTCCTCAATAAGGATCACTCTCCTGTCTGCAAAGAATGGAAGCGTCTCTGCCTGATCTATGACCTCACCTATCACTATCTCTTTTCCCTCATAGCGGTTAAAGTTCATCGTATCCCCGTCAGGCATCAAAGCTTTCAGGAGTTTATCCCTGTACTGCTTCCTTAGATAATCCTCATCACCGTAGAGAAGATACACGCGTTTGAATGTTAAGTTGTCTATATCCTGATTCAACTGTTGCATACCATGTTAAATATATCACACCACAAAATTTCTAACAAGAAAACCGCTCTCAATTTGATATGGACGAACAGGTAAAAAGTGGTTACAATAGGTAATGTTGAGTTTTAAACAAAGGCGTTTAAAAAAATGAGAAACAATCTTGAGACAAACAACAGGATAGCTTTTCTAACAGGCATGAGACACGGTATCCCTATAGCACTCGGATACTTTGCGGTTGCCTTTACTCTGGGGATCGTCGCTAAAAAGGCAGGAGTGACTGCCATGCAGTCCATGATAGTATCTGCGACCAATGCTGCATCCGCCGGTGAGTATGTTGGCTTTACCTTAATAGGTGCCAAGGCTGCATATATAGAACTTGCGATAATGACACTTGTTGCCAATGCAAGATATATGTTGCTTAGCTGTGCCCTGTCACAAAAGCTTTCTGATAAGATGAGAAACATTCACAGATTCTTACTTGGATGTTTTATAACTGATGAAATCTTCGGGATAAGCATTGCCGTACCCGGTAAATTAAATCCCTTCTATACATATGGTGCTGCTGCCATCTCGGTACCCGCATGGTCTGTCGGGACCTATCTTGGAGTCGTTATGGGTAACATCCTTCCAACAAATGTGGTAAGCGCCTTAAGCGTTGGTCTCTACGGAATGTTTATAGCCATAATCATCCCTCCCTCAAAGAAGGATAAGACTATAGCAAGTCTTGTTGTGATATCGATGATAGCTAGTTACATGTCTGCAAGGATACCTGTGATAGCTTCTATCTCATCGGGAACAAGGATCATATTTATAACGGTGGTGATATCTTCAGTCGCTGCCCTTCTCTTACCTGTAAAGGAAGAGGGAAAGGAGCAGTCATGACACATAACATATATATCTACATGCTCATAATGGCACTGGTCACATATCTTATAAGAGTGCTTCCTCTGACACTTATAAGGAAAGAGATAACAAACACCTTTATAAGATCCTTCCTTTACTATGTGCCCTATGTGACACTTGCTGCGATGACATTTCCTGCGATGATGGATGCCACCGATTCACCCATAGCAGGTGCGATAGCATTTATCTTTGCGATAATACTCGCATGGAAGGGTGCAAGCCTCTTTGTCGTATCTGTGCTTGCCTGCATAATGGTGTTTGTCATAGAGCTTATGCCGTTCATACATTAGGATAACCTATATTTTTATATTGAATAAAGAGCAAAAAAATAAGAGCGGACGTTTTTGTCCGCTCTTTAACGTTTCTTATTAACCGATGACTCTGATCCATCCCTCGGGAGCTTCTATCCTTCCCATTTGGATACCTGTGAGAGTATCGTAAAGCTTCTTTGTCACAGGTCCCATCTCGCTCATTCCTGAAGGGAAGCAGATCTCGTTTCCGTGATCGTAGATCTTTCCTACAGGTGAGATGACTGCTGCAGTACCGCACAGTCCGCACTCAGCCATATCCTTAAGCTCATCAAAGTATACTTCTCTCTCCTCTGCCTCAAGTCCGAGATAATCCTTTGCGACCTGAACGAGTGATCTTCTTGTAATAGAAGGAAGTATGCTGTTTGACTTGGGTGTTACAACCTTTCCGTCCTTTGTTACAAAGAGGAAGTTTGCACCACCTGTCTCCTCAACCTTTGTACGTGTCTTGGGATCGAGGTACATGTTCTCGTCAAAGCCCTCCTTATGAGCTGTAACGATGGCATGAAGGCTCATTGCATAGTTGAGTCCTGCCTTTATCATACCTGTTCCGTTCGGGGCTGCTCTGTCAAAATCAGAAACCTTTATTGTAAGAGGCTTAGCTCCGCCCTTAAAGTAAGGTCCAACAGGGGTTGCAAATACTCTGAACTGATAATCATCCGCAGGCTTAACACCTATAACGGGATTGATACCGAACATATAAGGTCTCAGATAAAGAGTTGCTCCTGATCCGTACGGGGGAACCCATGCAGCATTTGCGCTTACAACTTTATCTATAGCATCAAGAAATCTCTCCTTGGGGAATACAGGCATCTCAAGACGCTTTGCCGAATCAACCATTCTGTCGGCGTTTAAGTCAGGTCTGAAAGTAACGATCTTTCCGTCCTCTGTAGTATATGCCTTGAGACCCTCAAAGATGGTCTGTGCATACTGAAGCACGCCGGCACATTCGCTCATGGTGATCTGATCGTCCTGTGTCACGACACCGTCATCCCAAGCTCCGTTTTTATAATTTGAAACATAACGATAGTCTGTCTTTACGTAGCCAAAGCCAAGGCTGGCCCAGTCGAGATTTTTCTTCTCCATAAATCATGCCCTTCTTTCTTAGAATTTTGATGTAATCTACTACATTCTAAACCTTTATTTTACTGTTGTAAAGTACAGTATGAGTCGCTTTTTTTTAAGGAAATGTATATACTTATTTTTCAAAATTCTCATGCAATAGCATGGCATGGTATGAAAATTCTTGTTTAATGGTATAAATTGGTGTAAAATTTATGTGTATCGGTGTTTTTATTTATTCTAGAGGAAAAATATATGCTGGTAACACTAATCCCGTTATTTGATGAGAGCATGTCGGTGCGTGCCTATTCAATATCGAGTCAGAAGGGTAACTCCTTTTTAGACCCGTCCATAATGAGTTCATCGGCAATGTATGATTCGATAAGCAATCCAGGCTTTGATGTCATAAATGCCCTTGGTGTCAGCACCCTTTCAAAGGGAAGCGAACTGTTTGTTCCGATAACGAGTGTGTCTCTGTTTTCTGATATAAGTGAGCAGTGTGATGCGGAACATGACCGTCTGGTGCTTGTTATCGATAACACCGTTGAACCCGAGTTCCAGTTCGTTGAGCGTATCATGATCTTAAAGGAACAGGGATATAAATTCGCTATCCGCGGTCTTGAGGTTTCAGACTTCGAACCCTATAAGCCTATTCTTAGGCTAATGGATTACGTATTATTAAACCACCAGAAGATCGTTATATCAAAAGCAAAGATATATTTCAGCCAGGTTTATCCGAGAGTAAAGCTTATAGCCAGTGACCTTGACAGTCTCGGCATGTTTGACAGCTTAAGGATAGAGGGAGGATATTATCTGTTTGAGGGAAGCTTCTACAGAATGCCTGTTACAAAGGGTAACACAACGGTATCTCCCCTTAAGCTTAACTATATCTCTCTTTTAAACCTCGTTAACAGCGAGGACTTCGAACTGACAGAGGCTGCAGACATAATCGGTCGTGATACGGCCCTTATAATCTCTCTCTTAAAGATGGTTAACAAGGTGACTCATTCGACCACCGAGATAACATCCATAAGACATGCGGCTGCAATGCTTGGTCAGAAGGAACTGAAAAAATGGATAACAACGGCTATAACACAGCAGCTGTGTTCTGACAGACCAAGTGAGATCATGCGTCTCTCACTTTTAAGAGCAAAGTTTGCAGAGAACATATCAGGACAGTTTGAACTTGGTGTGTTTGGACCGGAGCTGTTTTTGATGGGACTCTTCTCAGTCGTTGATCTTATCTTAAACAAGCCCATGGATGAGGCACTCGCCCTTCTTAAGGTATCAAAGAACATAAGCAAGGCGCTTGTCAGTCATGAGGGACCCTTTACAGATGTTCTTGATTTCATACAGGTGTATGAGGCCGGTGACTGGCAGGAGGTATCAAGGCTTTTACTTATAAATGAGATGTCGATAGATGCCGTTTACGACGCATACCTAAGCTCCCTTGAGTGGTACCGTGATCTTTTCCACAACATGGAAGCCGAAGAAAACTGAAAACCTTTTTATTTAAGCAAAAATAAAGAAAGCGGAGCAGGTTTTATATCTGCTTCGCTTTCGCCTTTTATTTAAAAAAATCTTGTTATCTCTTCGGGAGTCTTTCTCTTTGGCTTTTGCGCATCAGACTCTCTTACTCCGATGGCGATGACTGCCACGATCTCCTGTGACTCGGGGATCTCAAACTCGGCTCTTATCTTGTCAGCATCTCTGATACCCATGATGAGTGAATCATAACCTGTCTCTCTTGCCTTTAAGACAAGGTTCTCATTCTGGAGGCCAAGATCGTAAACACCCCACTTGTCGCCAAGCTCGTTTGTGGGAGAACCGTCTCTTTCAAATCCCGATCTCTTTGTCTCATATGTTGTGATGATAAGTGCAACGGCATTTGCACAGCTGTTTGCGTTAAACTCGGGAAGACACTGGTTTCTTAGGAAGTTTATCTTATCCTCGCTCATTGCCACATAATATCTTCCTGTCTGTGAATTCTTCCATGTGGGTGCCTGGATGGCAGCATCGATCATGACTTTGATCTGATCCTCGCTGATCCTCATACCAGGTTTATAGTTTCTTATGCTTCTTCTGCTTTCGAGTAATTGTGCGTATTCCATAGTCTGTTTCCTTTCTGCATGTTTGCTGCGAACAATTTACTGCTGATGATATTTTAACACAGATATGTGTATTTTTATTGTTTTTATTAACAGTTTCCCGTATAGACATATCTTAAGTTCTTTTTTGCGATGTCCTTAAGATGATATATAAGATCAACATCTGTAGCATTCCTGTCAGTCATATGAAACTGCGGGAAGAACCTGGATATATGAAGAGGTATGTCACGCCCCTGTTTTTTATCATATACATCCGTAAGCGATGCTATCCATGAGCTTATGTTTTCCATCTCCTCTTCAGAATCATTCTCACCCGGGATTATGAGGGTCGTAAGCTCCACATGGCAGTCCTTAACGGCGCGGGCAATAAAATCCATGACCATCTGTCTGTCACCGCCAAGAAGCTTTGAATAGTACTCATCCTTAAAGCCTTTTAAGTCTATGTTCATCGCATCTATATAGGGGATTATCTCATCATAGACTTCCATGGAGGCGCAGCCGTTTGTGACAAGAACGTTCACCATTCCCATCTCATGTACTAATTTTGCACAGTCTCTTACAAACTCATATCCCGTCAGGGGCTCATTGTAGGTATAGGCAACACCTATGTTTCCCTTTGCCTTGTAAAAGTAAGCCATTTCCGCAAGCTCTTTTGGTGTGAGCTCTTCTGCTTCATAAGGCCACCTCTTTACTTCCTTACCCCATGAGATCTCACTGTTCTGACAAAACGGGCATCTAAGGTTGCATCCGTAACTTCCGACAGACAGTATCTTTGACCCGCTCATGAACCTGTTTAGGGGTTTCTTTTCTATGGGATCGAGTGCAAGGGAGGTTATCTTACCGTAATTTAGAGCAACGACCTTTCCGCCATCGTTTCCTCTTGCCCCGCAAAAACCTGTCTTACCCTCATCTATCTCACAATGTCTGAAACATACACTGCATCTGGCCATGATAAGCCCTCCTATACATGTCTTATCACTTCAAAACGCTGCAGAGAGTATTTCTCGTTATCACTTATCCCTGCTTTCTGCTTTGCTATGCGTATCTGCTGATCAACAGTGTCAACCCCGTCAAGATCTGGGAGTAAGAGTCCTCTCTTAAAACGTGTGCTCACGATAACACCGTAGCGCTTTACATCAAGTTCATCCGGAGAATCTATATCTTCGGCTTCCCCTAAAACATCAACATTTATATCAAGCCAGGGCAGCTCATCCTTTGTTATGGGATCAAACCTTGGGTCTGTCGTTGAAGCGCTTATGGCATTTGCTATAATCTCCTGAGCCAGGCAGTCTTTTGTCGCACTTATCGTTCCAATGCAGCCTCTTAATCTCCCATGCTCATGGATCGAAACAAAGGCTCCCGCACAGGTATCTGTCATTTCCTTTGGAAGATTTTCAGGTACCTTTATGATCGTCTTATCCGTCACATAGCTTTCTATGGCTTTTCTTGCAAGTCTCACATACTCATCAGATGCATTCTTTTTTGCCTCGAGTTCAAGCTCGACTTTTTCAAGATGCTTTTCCAAAAATCTGCGCGAAGGATCATCGCCTTCAGGGATGAATGAGCATATGCCGTAGCCCACACCTGTCACATCCTCATGTGAATACTTTGTTGCTTTGACTTTTATACCGTCAAGAGCACCCGCCATTATGACAAAGGAGCGGTGTCCGCATTCTGCTGCCCTCTCACAAAAAGCCTCATCAAAATCAAAGAGCTCGTCAAAGGCTGCCCTTGAACATACATCCATTATCCTCTCGTCATATTTAGGCCCCTCGGGTGCAAAGCCGTAAGGTCCGTAAGTCTGAAGCTTATGTGAAAGATCTCCGCTTGCAACAAACACGACTCTTCTGCTTAAATTGTTTACCGCGCTCTTTATCATCTGTCCGAGGCGGTAGTGATCTGTTAAGGGAAGACCTGAGAGACCTATCCTTACGATCTTACAGTCGTTTAGATATTTTCTTATAAAATAAAGAGGTACCATCGTACCGTGATCCAATTCTTTGTCTCGTTCTCCCAAGGTGCCAGCAGAAAAAGCGTTCACATCCGCTATGCGGCATATCTCGTTTACGAGTTCGGTGTCATACTCTTCCCTAAACTTAACCTCACGGGCTCTAAAGTTTCCAAGATCACCGGTTGCGTTTCTTCCCGGTGAGATATGAAAGTAATCCGCATACATCACCGAATGCGGGCTTGTTATGATTATCGTTTCAGGCTTAAGTTCCGCTATCTCTTTAGCTGCTCTCTCATAAGCCTTAGTCGTTGTCTTTATCTGTTCCTCCGAACCTTTTCCCACCTCAGGAACTATAAGAGGCGGATGAGGTACCATGAATGCTCCTATGATCGCCATATATATCCCTCCAATACAAAAACCACCCGGATATCCGGATGGTTTTATTGTAATATATCTCACCTTACTTGCAAAGAACGACTAGGAAACAATCTGTGAATCTTTAAGAGTGCAGTACATGTTCTCACCCTCCATGTAGGTCACAAAGGTACCCATGACTGTCACGTTGTCTCCTATACTTGGATAGGCGTTCTCATCTGTTAAGATAAACTCCATACCCTGTGCACAGCAGGCTGTCGCATCCTGTATGATGCAGAAATAATAGGTCGTCCCCGTGCTCTCATCTGTATATGAGTTAAAGGTGCCGTTCATCTTTACTACCTTTCCCTCATAATCCTTGGGGGTTACCATCATGTTGTAGACTTCAGAATATACCATCGTGCTTGAGATCGCTGTAAGATCCACATCTATGCCGTCATGTTTCATCGCATTTCTGTCAGCCTCTGTTATGCTCTCCTCAATGACAGGTGTAGGAATGACTGTCGGTACTGCCACTGTTTCGCTTTCACCGTTTTTTGCGGCATCCTCTTTTGCCATCTGGTCTGCCATCACGGATTCAACGCTTGTGGGCTGACTGCCCGTATTCCTTTTTGCTGTTGAGGTGTCCGAGCCGCATGCCGCAAGCACACTCATAACCGTTATGCACAAAACTATGCTTATTAGCTTTTTCATTTTCCCACTCCCTTTATAAGGCCGATGAGACTGCAGATCAAGAATGCGAACACATCGACCGCAACTATGGTGGAACCCACAGGAGTTCCCGTTAACATCGAGATGATGATACCCGAAAATGCGCATATGACCGAAAGGATCGCTGAAAATATGGTAACGCTTAAAAAGTTCTTAAACATCCTCATGGCAGATAGTGCCGGGAAGATGACAAGAGCGGATATCAGAAGCGAACCCACCAGGTTCATCGCAAGTACTATGATAACTGCTATGACCACTGCTATCAGGAGATTATAGACATCTGCCTTTGTGCCCACAGCCTTTGCAAAGTTCTCATCAAAAGTCACTGCAAATATCTTGTTATAAAAGATCACAAACACTGCCACCACTATAACGGAAAGTATCATGCAAAGCCATACCTCCCATCTGGTGAGTGTCAGAATCGACATCGAACCAAAAAGAGTTGAACACACATCACCGGTAAGGTTTGATGAGGTTGAAAACAGATTCATCAGAAGATAACCGAAAGCCAGTGCTCCGACAGATATCATCGCTATCGCCGCATCACCCTTTATTCGGGTGTTCTGTCCCGTACGTAAAAGAAGCACTGCACAGATGATGGTGATCGGAAGTATCAGCGTCATCTTGTTAGTAAGATTTAAAACACTTGCTATCGCCATGGCACCGAATGCCACATGTGAAAGACCGTCTCCTATAAAAGAAAACCTCTTTAAAACGAGTGTCACTCCAAGAAGGGAGGAACTCAGAGCGATGAGCACTCCGACAATGATTGCATATCTTACAAATGTGTGATCAAGATATATCATAAGAGTTTCAATCATCAGACCCACCGCCTTTCTTTCCCGAAAGGAAATATCTTCCCATATCACTCTCTTCGTAATCTTTTTTTGTTCCGTAGAACACGTCATCTCCTATATGAAGGATATGATCCGCATATCTTGCTGCAGCAGCTATGTCATGCGAGATCATGATTATGGTTATGCCTTCCTTATTTAAGCTCTCGATAAGATCATACATATCCGCCGTTACCGCAGGATCCAGTCCGGCCACAGGCTCATCCAAAAGAAGCACCTTTCTTGTTGCACACAGTGCCCTTGCAAGAAGCACTCTCTGCTGCTGGCCGCCCGACAATTCCCTGTAGCATCTGTCAGCCATATCGAGTATGCCCATGCGCTCCATGTTTGTCTTTGCAAGAGCCTTCTCCTCTTTGTTGTAAAAAGGTCTTAGTCCGCATCTTGCCTGACAGCCCGATAATACTATCTCTTTAACGGATGCCGGAAAGTCCTTTTGAACGATCGTCTGCTGGGGGAGATATCCTATCTCGTTTGCCTGCAGGTCATCCCCGAAGATTATCTGACCGCCGATTGGTTTTAAAAGACCAAGTAAAGTCTTCATAAGAGTGGACTTACCAGATCCGTTCTCACCAACGATACAAAGATACTCTCCGCTTGTGATCTCAAAATTAAGTTTTTGTGCTATAACGCTCTTGTCATAGCCGACTTCCAAGTCTTTAACGGTTATGTATGACATGTTTTTTCCTTATCAGTTGAGTGCCTGTTTTAAAACCTCTAAGTTATTATTCATGATGGAAAGATATGTGGCACCCTCTTTCACATCATTTGCTGTTACAGACTGCATTGAATCAAGTGTCAGGATCTGCTGATCCTTATTCTGCGTGTTATCTCTTATAGTCTCGGCGATCTTTTTATCGCCTGTCTCTATAGTCAGTATTGTGTTAAGACCAAGTTCATCAGTCTTTTTTGAAAGGAAGACGATCGTTTCAAAGCTTGCTTCCGTTTCAGCAGAACAGCCTACAAATGCTGCATAGTAATCAAGTCCGTAATCGTCTGTCATGTATCTGAACGGGAATCTGTCTCCGAAAAGAACTGTCTTATACTTTGCTGAGGCAACAACTTCCTTATACTTTGCATCAAGTTCGTTAAGCTGCTTCTGATATGCCGCGTTGTTTGCTCTGTAATGATCGGCATCAACTGAGTCGACCTCGCATAAGCTCTCTGTTATGGCATCACAGATGACAGAGACGTTTCTTAGCGAGAGCCATACATGCTCATCATACTCAACCTCTTCCTCTTCACCTTCTTCGCCTTCTTCCTCTTCTTCACCTTCCATGCCTTCGACCAGCTCCTCTTCCTTTACGCTGTCACCGAGCACCTCCAAAAGGTTTATGACCTTCATATCCTTGTTGGTCGCTTCCTTTAAGGCATCATCAACCCATCCGTCAGACTCTCCTCCTACATAGATGAAGATGTCACAGGTTGATATCTTTAAGATATCTGCGGCTGTGGGCTGGTAGCTGTGAAGATCCACACCGTTATCTAAAAGGACCGTGAACTCAACATGGGGTTCCTCCTCACCGACGATATTTCTTACCCAGTCATACTCGGGGAAGATCGTTGTAACGACCTGTATCTTCTTTTCACCGTTTGAAACATTTTTCTCTGCACCTGAAACGGCACCGGTTGAGCCGCAGGCGCTTAAAAGGCCGGTCATCATTACGGCCGCTATGATCATTGCTAAAATCTTTTTCATATCTTTATCTCTCCGTTTAAATCATTGATCAGTTACTGTTTTAAGCATGACTCAATCATTCAGACGGATCTTTCTGTTTACTGGTGTTGTGCTTATGAGCAGAGGCTCATTTATCTCATTATCAGCTGAAAGGATGACTCCAAACATCATGAGAGCCACAAACACCTCTGACGCATTCGATAATCTTTTTAATGCCTCCTCACATATATGGATGCACTCGCATACGGGACAGTCCTCATCATCGCATTTATGCGCTGCTTCATGAGCTAAAAAGTATGACGATGCAAGGATCGTAAGAAGTATCATCATCCCGATCAGTGTTGCTAATGTCTTCTTTATTGAATTAAAATTTTTTGAATTACTAAATGTCATTTTCTTCTTTCTTGCTGCAGTTTTCACAGATGCCGTAAAAGACGGTCCTGAAGGGATCTAACTTAAAGCCGTGCTCCTCAAACAGATGGCCCTTTATAAGGGAAAGCTCGTCGCAGTGCATGTGTATGAGTGATCCGCAGATCTCGCATCTGCAGTGAAAGCATGTGCCCTCACCGGCATGGCTGTGCTCTCCCACATACTCAAAGCAGGCAGGTGAACCCACATCCACGATGTATTTGCTGACCAGTCCGTCATCCACCAGCTTTTCCATCTGACGGTAAACGGTTGCCTGTCCCATGGGAGAACCGTGCTCTTTAAAATACTCACAGACATCGGCTACTGTTATGTGAGCTCTCCTTTGTGATTCCAGGTATCCAAGGAGCATCTCTCTTTGTTTTGTGTTGTATTTTGACCTTCCGGGCATATACGTCTCCTGCATCAATTTGATAACCGTTCTCAATTCTAACAAAGAGGTCCTTTAATGTCAATATGATAACCGTTATCATTTTTATCATTTTTTGTCATTTAAAAAGCGCCTGCATATGCAAGCGCTTAAACCTACTGTGTATCCAAGAATTCAAGTATTATCCCGTTTGTGTCTATACCCGTTAATGTCTCATCGGGCCAAGAGTGTCTGGCGTCTTTCACAAATATATCCCAGACCTGTTTTGTCTTTCCCTCTCCGGTATGTTTTGTTATCGTAGACTTCTTTCCTATATCTGAGATGTCCGCATCCACAAGTCCGTTTGAGAAGGCCCAGTAAGTCATGACATCCTCTATGGCAGGTGCCTTTGAATGAGCAGCACTTCCGTCACTGTTTTTGGGAACCACATCATCCTTCTCACCCGTTATCTGCATAAAGCCGATATTGTTTTCCTCATTTTTGTATTCCCAGACCTGTTCAGGCATCATTCCAGAGACACTCACAACTGCCCCGTATGTATCCTGTGCCTCCATAGCGAGTCTGTGTGTCATGAAGGCTCCGTTACTGAATCCCACAGCAAAGGTCCTCTCCTTATCAAAGCCGTATTCGCTCTGAAGGTAGCCAGCAAATGCGATAAGAAAACCCACATCCTCGTTTCCTCCCTCGCCTATGCCCGAGTTCCAGCCGTTTGCGGATGTCTTGTCATTTGGATCGGGGGCTCCTGTAACATATACGACAGCGTAACCCTTCTCACAGGCTCTCTCCTCCAAATGCACCTTTCCCTTAAAGGCCTCTGCGGACTCACCGTAGCCGTGAAGCATAACGATAAGGGGTGCGTTCTCTTTATTTTCAGGCAGCTCGACTATAAAGTCATGCTTGACACCGTCATATGTGCAGGTGTATTTATTGTCACTCTCCAAAGTAACGTCTTTAAGTTCTTTTACAACGACCTCCGGACGTACCTTTATCTCCTCTTCAGGTTCTTCTATGACTTCTTGTGTAACTTCGGCTTCAGGTTCTGTGACCGTTTCTGTCTCGACCACTAAAGACGGGGGCTCTTCACGGACTTTTTCGCCTCCGCATCCTGTGATCATCACACCAAGCATCAGACTCATTAACAAGATCTTCTTTTTCATATAAACTCCCTCTAAAATGATCTGTCAGCAAGTCTCATCGCTCTTTTATAACTTAAAAAAGCAAGTAAAAGAGTTATGAATATCAGTACTGTCATCACTATATTTGCATCTGTCTTTAAACCAAGAAAGATAACAAGGACAATGAGTCCCATGTTTCCGAGCATGTTCGGGAACATATATATCGCAACAGCTGCGGACTGCTTTATGACCTCTATCTCATTTTCCCAGTCAAGGCGCATATGCTTTATCCCGCATACACATCCCCACGCACTTGAAAAGGCACAAAGGATGATACCTTCTATCACATACAAAACCGTATTTAAGAATGGCACTCCTGCGGAGATCGCAAGCATGATGACGGTAAGGACCATGAAAGGCACTGTAAGCCACATGTTAAAGAGCATCTTTCCCCGATACAGCCTTCTTTTGTCTATCGGAAGGCTCTTTACTATCCAGTAGTTCTTTCCCTCAAGCGAGGGCGAGATTGCACTGGTCGATATCATTCCTATAAAAAAGTATGCAAAAAACGGTATGGCAACCCAGAGTATCTTTGTATCAATTGGTGCTCCCTGAGTGACTGTCTTAACAATCTTGTCAAAGCCTATGACAAGAGCGATGATACCCATGACCGTTGAAAGGATCACTCCTATAGCCACATTTGTCATATATACGGTGGAGCCCGTCATCCTCTTTAACTCTTTATAGGCTATCGTCACCTCAATACTTCTTTTTCTTAACTCTTTCTCATCATAGTCTTTTGAAGCCGCATGATTCTTTAATGCGGAGTTTATCTTTCTGTACGATCTTCCTACTATACAGAACACTCCCGCAAACAAGAGTGCGCTCACTGCTATGAGAAGGAATGCGCAGAGTAGATCGGTATCCGTAACTGCTTTTGAAAACCAGTAGGCAGGCGGAAAAAGCTTTACCGACTTTAAGGTCAGATCCGCTGTGTTTTCAAGAGTGGTCTCTATCTCTCCTTCTCTTACTATCTTTTCTATAAAGAAGCGAAGGAAAAAGAAAAACAAAACTATACCCACGGTAAAGATCGTCTGTACCAGGTTTGTCTTTTTAAAGCCCGAACCTATCTTTGCTATTATAAAGCCGATAAAGGATGCGATCAGCATCGGTATCACAGGCACGACAAAGGTAAGTATGATCCACATCGGATATATGATAAAGGATGGCCTTACAAAGTATGCATAACCGATGAGCATCGCAACAGAGATACTCAAATACCAGGGCAGGCTCTTTATATACATATATATGAACTTGCAGGCTGCCACCGTCTTTGATTCAAAGGGCAGTGACATTAACATGTCATACTCCTTAAAGTTAAACAGATATCCGTTTGTCTTTAAAAAGGTAAAGATGAAGGCCAAAAGAGAAAGAGTCATTGAACACAGTGCCGGTGCGGTATTTATTATCCCCATCTTTCCGTAGCCTATGGTCATTACAAGAAGATAGCCCAGTATCATCAGATATAAAATGACTGTACCCAAATATGCCAAGCGTATCTTACTCTTTTTCTTTTTATCATCCGTATGTTTATATATGTTTATCTGATCAGTGCTAAGAAGCAGCGTTCTTATCAGAAGTAAAGACTTACTGTTCATTGGCCACCTCTAAGAATCTTTCCTCGAGTGACTGTCCCTTAGTCAGCTCCTCCATACTTCCTGATGCTATGATCTTACCCTGCTTAATTATGGCTACCTTGTTACACAGTTTCTCTGCCACATCCAGCACATGTGTTGAAAAGAAGATCGCTGTACCCTTGTCACACATCTCATGCATTATCTCTTTTAGGGTATATGCAGCCTTTGGATCGAGCCCCACAAAGGGTTCATCCAGTACAAGAAGCTTGGGTTCATGGATGAGTGCAGATATGATCGCCACCTTCTGCTTCATGCCGTGTGAATATGATGATATAAGATCGCCTAAGGAATCGGTTATCTCAAACATGTCCGCATATCTTTTTATGCTCTCTTTTCTCTTCTGTTCGCTTATATCAAACACATCGGCTATAAAGTTAAGATACTGGGTGCCGGTCAGATTCTCATAAAGATCCGGATTATCCGGGATATAGGCTGTTACCTTCTTACACTCCATCCCCTCATCCTTAACGGAATGCCCGTTAATATATATCTCACCTTCGCTAAATTCAAGCACGCCCACAACGGCACGTATCGTTGTTGATTTTCCTGCACCGTTATGTCCTATAAAGCCGTAGATGTCACCGCTCATAACGGTAAGTGACACATCATCCGCAGCTTTTTTATCTCCCCCGTAGGACTTTGAATAATTCTTTATCTCAAGCATGGCTTTTTGGTTCATTATTCCCCTCCTAAAATAAAATAAGGTGTCCGGATAACCGAACACCTCTATTATATCACATCTTTATTTATCTGTTATGCGGGACGTGCCAGATAATATCCCTGGAAAAGATCTATTCCTATGCCGACAAGATAATCGAACTCTTCCTTCTCTTCTATACCCTCTGCTACAACGAGCATGTTCTTTGAATGGAAGTGAAGGACCAGACTCATAACCGTCTCCTGCTTTTCGGGATCGTGATCTATACCCGTTATGAGCTCCCTTGCGATCTTAACGATATCGGGAGCTATCAGCTCGACCATCTCCATGTCGCTGACTCCTGTTCCGAAATCATCTATCGATATAAGATTGTCCATGGCTCTCACAGATCTGTTCTTCTCAACGAGATGCTCCTCAGAAAGATAAGGATACTCGAGGTTTTCGATTATCATCCTTCCTCTTATCTCTTCTCCGAAGTATTCCAAAAAGGCATCCGCCTCCTCCTGCTTCATGCAGTCTGAAGGGAATGAATTGATGGAAACCCTTTCCTCATATCCTCTAAGCTGATACTCCTGCATCGCACCGAAAAACGTTGCGACTTCCATGACATGGAGCTTGTCTTTCTCAATAAACTTTTCGATAAGCTCTGTCACAGTCATATCGGTAGGTCTCATAAGTGCTTCCCTTGCATATATGGTCTTACCGTCTGCCTGGAATATCGGCTGGAACACATAGTTTATCGAAAGCTCGCCCAAAGCTCTCAGGATATCCTTATCCAGTGGTAAATGGTCATAGTAAATCATCTTAAAATGCTCCCTATAGGAATAGTAACATTATTATATCACACTGTATCCATCTTTTGTATCGACCGCCATGTCAAAAGACCGTTATACATCTTAATTCACCAAAACATCAACTCAACTTAAAAGAAAATCAAACAGATCAATGATCAAAATCCCCTATATCTTAAATATCCGCAATGGCTCACTCGAATTTTTCCAAAGTCTTTTGTTATTTTCCGGTCTTTCATCAGTTAAATGCCACTGTAAAGAGAGCATCTGCGATCAGCAGGCCCTCCTCGTTTTTAAGTTCCACAAAATAAGTACCAAGTCTTTTGCCTGCTTTTCTCTCACTTATGGATGCAAAGAGTCTCTTATCAAGTACAGCCGGGCGGTAATAATGTATGTTTGAATCCGCTGCGGCACCTGTCCTTCCTGTAAAAGTCACATATCTTCCTATGATGTCATCACATACATAGAAAAGTATGCCTCCGTGTACAAAGCCGTTTACGTTCGCATACTGTGCTGAGGGCATAAATGAGATCACAAAAGGCTGAGTGCTCTCCTGTCTTATATCAAAAATATTCGGTACTTCCATTTCAAACCTCTTTCTTTGCTAAACATTTTGACCATTATAACAGAAAAAAACTTCGCCAGACAGACTGTTTATCATAACTTTTCTTCTTAGTGACCCGACAAAAGAAAGCAGGTATGGTAAAAGTATTTTTTTGTGATATAATCCTATGAGACTAATTTCAACAAGAGGGAAAAAAGGAATGAAAAGAAAATTTTTGACAGCTTTATTAACAGTAACACTGGCACTTACCATGTGTGCATGTGACGATGAGTACTACGAATATGAGGACGATTCATCATACGGATCATATGATGAAGGCTCATACGGGGACGAAACATCTGAGTATCCTGACAGTTCATACGATGAGTCTTATGACTCATCTTTTGGAGCATTCTCAAAGGACTATCCCTTTGACACCAGTTTGGGAAGTGCAAAAGAGTTAGAAGGAAATATCGCCATCATCTCTGTTTTTGTTAACGATGCCGCAACATGCTGGGATTTTGAAAACAGCGCGGATCAGGAGATGGAGAGCCTCATCTATAATGATCTTAAGATAGCAACGGAATATCTCGAAGGAGTCGCTAAAGACTACGGCAGGGATATGGATATGATGTATGACTGGGGTGAGCATCCGGAGCTTGCATACGAAATAACTCTGAACGAAGATTACTGCGCATGGAGAAACGATGACACCAATTTTGAAGATCTTGATTTTAAGATCTGGGAGCTCGTGGATCAGGAAGTACCCACAGCTGAAGTACTTCAAAAGACAAACTGCTCACAGGCAGTATACATGCTCTATTTCAACACACCTTCATCAAACACTGTAACAAGCTGTACCAGAAACTACTATGAAGGCATGCCCTATCCTTACGAGATGTGCTACATGTTCATGAACTGTGAAGGATATAAGGAGCCGCCCGCATGTTTTGCTCATGAGATCCTCCACACCTTCGGTGCAGTCGATCTTTACATGGCAACAGAATATGACGGTATGACTCAGGACTATGTCGATTATGCGGCAAACGCCAGGACAAATGACATCATGAGAGTATGTGAGGATCCAAAGACCGGTGTTTACGTATATGACTCGATCAAAAACGACGTGACCGAGATAACAGCATACTATGTCGGACTTACAGACCATTCTAAAGAAGTTGATGAGTGGGGACTCGGAAGAAGCCAGCACTGATAGATAAATAAGATTTTCATTATAAAAGATGTCTGTATCTTCTTATGAAGCTTACAGGCATCTTTTTTTGTCTTCTTTATCTGTTATATCCGTCCATATATCCAAGGATCGGCTCATCACTCCAGACATGTGCTTCTATATATCTCTCCGGGCCGTATCTTCCGTCATCGTTCCAGACCTGCGGCATTTTGTATCTTTCAATGAGTTTAAGTATCTCATCATAAAAATACACTTTCTTTCTGTACTCTTTGCCATCATCCACCTTATCGCTGAAAGTCGGCATTGAATCACCGTATGTGAATGAGACGCTCTTAAGATCAAACTCTTCTACCGGGATCTTTATATAATCACTCTGCTCATACCACGAACTCAGCCACGGGCTTTCTCCGAGGACCATGTAATGCGGGGATGGGATATTTATCACTCCTCCCTTTTTTGCAAACTCCTCTTTGAGTATGGCTTCACATCTTAGTCTGTTTTCGATATACCGGTCGTCTCTTTTTGCACAAAAGGAGTCAGGTCGCTCATCTTTTATCCTCATAAGGATATCTTCTGCCTCCTTTGAAGGCAGTGCGGATATGCTTTTAAACGGTCCTGTTCTTTTGTCAAAGTAATGATACAGATACATGCTTTCCCCTAAAAGATTCGTTTCATTATGACACATATGTCATGTGCGTTAAAGCCTTTGTTTATAAGGCTTTCCGTTTTTTAGGATCTTTAGTCAGATGGTTAAAATATATAAAAATATGTCAAAAAAGCCGTTTTGACCAAAGCGGTCATTATGTCTTTCCGGCCTCTGATTCTTTCCAGATACGTGCTCTTTTGAGCATATCTGTGATAAAATCTCTCTTTCCCTCTATATATGATTCCCTGTCCTGAGGATACTTTTCACACAGGTCCTTTTTAAGCTCCCCGTACTGAACAGCATCCTCTTTGTGGGTGTTCATGTAATCTCTGAAGTTTATATAGTTATTCCATGCGTCGGAATCACTTATGACCACATGTATGAAATGAGTGACTATGCCGTTATCAAGATCACCAGATCGGTAAAGCTGCTGTCCCGGCACATCCTCTTTACGGTATACGATGCCGTTTTTTGAAAGGAGCTCATCATGTTTTCTTATATCTTCAAATGATCTTACACCAACAGCTATATCGATTATGGGCTTTGCACATATCCATCTGATCGATGTGCTGCCCACATGCTCGACTCCCGTTATATCATCACCCAGAAGTGCTCTTATCTTTTCGCAGGTCTTTTTGCCTTCCTCATCCCACTCATCCTGATGTGGTTCAAGTAAGACCGTTCCTCTTTTAAGTCCGATAGACATATGTGTTTTCCTTTTATCAATCCCACCAGAAAGATCCGTAGTATTTATCTATATGGCTGTCTGTAATGCTTATCTCGAATACTCCTATAAGAGCAGGCCCATTCTCCATGTATTTATCCGTATCGTTTTGTGAATACTCATAGTTTCTCTTAAACCAGTCATATACGGTATCACCCTTCTGATAATTACCAAACACTGAGGTGTCACAGCTCTTATCAAACACGGTGTTTTTGTCTATGTAAAGATCCTTGGTGTATTCCGAATCGCTTCCCATGGCAGGATCCGTTATGCTAAGACCGTTTAAAACGATCATGTCATCCTCGACTTTAACATCATCTAAACTGTATATCGTGTAATATACCCTGTTTAAAAGTCTGTCTCCTGTATATTTGATATATGCATCCTTATAACCTGCTTCCTTAACCCTGTCTAAAAGGACCTGGGCTTCCTCTTCGGATTCACATCTTCCTGCTGATACACAGTAATAGGGTTTTGAGTTCATCTCACTCCATTCGCTTGAAAGAAGTGTCAGTGCCTCAAATCCGCTCTCTTCAAGCTCCTCCCTGCTCTTTGCTGCCGCATCTTGATCGGTGGATGCAGATACCCATACGCCATAGAAACCTGACCAGGTATCGGACTCCTCATAATAAAAGGCATTTGAAACATAGTTCTCATCATAGCCTGCCGCCACGATATCATCATAGGTGAGGGTAGGAACGTTGTAGATAGAATTCACTCTATTCGGTCTGTACTGCTCCAGCATGACAGTATGGTCTGTATTAAAGATATCGATGCTGCATACATTGTCGGGTTCGGGTTCCAGCATCAAAAGATACCCTCTCTGCCTTGTTGTGAATGCAAAGCTCTCAGGCATCCCGCCATAACCCAGTACCGTGTACTCGCATACCGTCTTTCCTTCATCCTGAGTTAATCTGCCTCCGGCCAAAAACACCTCATTTGCTACGTTCTTTTTATAGATGAGCACGTTGTCGTTTGGCAGGAATTCAACATAGTAGGGATCGCCCGCATTGTCTATCTGTTTGAATATGCCCTCTCTGTCACCCAAACTGTAAAACATTTCGCTGTGGGAGCTGTCATTCATCGGAAATACGCTGACCACTCTCTCATCTCTTACATAGTGAGTGACAGAATCTGAACTTATCCAGTCTATGCCGTCTTCTGTTATCTTTAATGTCACCTTTTCGGGAGCGCCCCAGTACTTGCTTAGGTTTGACATCACGGAAAAACAAAGTGTGTTATATTCACACTCATCGGTATTGGGATCGGTGGCAGCCTCCTCCGTATAGGGGAAGAATTCAACTGCCCAGAATGAATATGCCTCAAGCTCGCCTGTCACATCATAGACAGACCCCTCTCCCGCATATGCATAGAGATTGTTTCCAAAACGCACGATCTCAAGAAGATCATATACATCGTCATTGTATTTATGACTGTACTTCCCGCATACTCTCTCACAGAAAGGTTCCTCGACCCACTCCAGTTCGGGAGGTGTATCAACTTCCGTTACCTTTGTCTTGGTCTCTTTCTTCTTTTCTTCTTTTACTTCTTTTTTCTCAGTCTGAGTTTTGATCTCTTCCTGTTCTTTGTTTCCACAGCCTGTAAACGACAGCGTCAATATGGCAACAATAAGCAGTGTCATAAATCTTATCTTTTTGGTTCTCATTTTCATTCCATCCTTTTTATTCCCATTTCTTCCATACGTCCGGCTGATATCCCACAGTGGACTGTTTCCCGTTCCTTACAACGGGAGTCTTTATAACCTGCTGGTTTTCTAAGATCTTTGAAACCTTATCCTCAGATGCTATGTATTTGATCAGTGCAAGAGCATCCTTATCCCTGCAGTTTTGATCCAAAAGGTTCTCAATACCTCCGTTTGCCTGAGCGACTGCAGTAAACTCGCCCTTGCTCATTCCTTTCTCATTCATGTCTATGTACTGATACTTTATCCCGCGCTCTTTGAAAAAACGCTCGGCTTTCTTTGTATCATTGCATTTCTTGCTTCCGAAGATCTGGATATTCATCTGTTCACTCCCTGTTTCTTCTTTATATAAGATATTTTAACATCTGTATGTGTTCTTTACTATATATATGTTGTTAAGCGCGGGAAGATGAAGACTATGTGTGTTTGCAATTATGTAAACCATATGTGAATCGTATGATGCTATTATGTAAACCTAATCTTTGGAGCATTATTAAATTATGTAAACCTATAGAGATAAAGAACAAGCCGGGTTTGTTATCCCGGCTTTTATCATCTTTCTTCATATTTAAACACTATAACAGGGAAAGACATCCATATCCCGCTGTTATCAGTCCTGTAGAGTCTTATCCCTATGGGCCGCGTATACAGATCTATCGTTTCATCATCTGTAAGATCGGGCAGTTTACTGTCCGAGTCCACGTAGCAGAAATGCTTTGAGGCTCTCCCGCTGTACTGATAGGGATAAACATGATCATCAAACATCATTATGTCTTCGTTATATGTATTGCTACGTAAATGGAAATAATTAAATGTCCTTACCCTTGGAACAAAAAGCATCACAGCCGTTATAAGGCAAAGGATCATAATCAGTCCAAGTAAGATCAGGATTATCCTCTTAAATCTCTTCATGAACAATTAACACTGATATTAACAGGTTCCTCCACATAATCTTTGTTTTCGTTTATATGATCGTCATAAACCTTTTTGACATCCTCTCTGTCAAAGTTTTTGAAGATCTTATAGAGAGCTTCCAGGCTCATTCCCGATTCGCACATCTGCTTAACCGCATTTGTATCTCTCTCGTTTAACATAAGTTTCACTCCTGTATCGCATTTTTAAACATGACACGTCTGTCACGTCGTAAAGCCCTGTATTTACAGGCTTTTTAAGGATCCGCAGGTTCTTAACTCCTGTCAGATTTTGGCCAATAATCCTTAAAAACAGCATTTTGACCATATTGGTCATTTAGTATTTTTTATGGTTTTTTACAGTTCCATTATACATCCGTTTTTAAAAAAATATATATTCTCACGCTTGTATCCATACTTTGAACCTTCGATGCTTATATGGGGTTCAAAGGTAAAGAATGCCACATCTTTAAGCTTTGTGTTGTTTCCTTTTTCTATATAAATGCGATCATCTTTTCTTCTTACGATGCTGTGTCCGAGGTTTCCCATGAAATCCAGATTGATATAACCGTTATCCCTTATAAACTCATTCATATGAAAATACAGCTGTTCAAAAGTGGTATCGGGTGTAACAAAGCTTTTCATCTCATCATGGAGTCTTTCTTCCATGAGCACGCCCTTTTTCCACTCTTCATTTGTGATATCCTTATAATTTTGAACCACTTTGGAGTTTTCAATGATGATCGTTCTTGCATAGTCTCCCCAGGTATCTTTTGACTGGGGGCTCAGATCTATGGTTATGATATCGTTTTTACTTATCATACGGTCTGAGGTCACATACTCTCTTCCGGATACGGATTCAGTTGTCTCATCTCCCGAAAAGACAAAGGCTCCGACATCCCAGTACCAGAAAGAATCCGCACCTAGTGATAACATCTTCTCCTCACAGAGTCTTCTTACCTCAATAAGAGACATACCCGGCCTTATCTCATTCTTTATGTAAACTATAGTGTCTTTTGCGATCTTTTGAACTTCCCTGTAATCCATCTTTTATTTCCTCCCTCATCGGTTTACATAATCATTCTATCCGATCGATGTAAAAGGATCTTAAAAGGCCGTGATTAAAGACCATTTTTCCCTTCGGTACATCCTTTAAAACATGATATACATTGGCAACATCCCCTATTGACATTACAGTCATCATCCAAAACAGGATCGCTGTTGCCACATCATAAGGCATAGGGATCACATGCGGGATCAAAAGCCAGATGATAAAAGGGATTATCCCGAGAATGAACATGGGAGCAAGACAAAGCAGAATGAATCTGTTTCTGTCGATCGCCTCCTCGCAGTATACAAAGTATGCACCCTGCTCGTTTGACTTCCATATCTCTTTTACACGATCCGCCGGATAAAAGCAGGCATGTATGACCTCGTGAGCAAGAGTCAGTATCTTTTCCGATATGATGAGTGCAAAAAAGGCTGCGATAAGGTGGATGTTCATCGTCAGATGATAATCCACATTTTTTATCTTAAAATATGTAAGCAGTATCATCACAACGATCAGAGGCAGCATCATAAGAAAGCCTCTGACCATCTCCGATCTTAAGTCACTGACGATGCCGAATTCCGTGGCATTGTCAGGAATGCTTTCTCTTTTTATAAGCTGCTCATCAGATACATAGTTTCCTTTGAAATATATGTTGCGCATTTTCTCCCCCTGCACCTTTATCCTTCTTTATCTTTACTTATCACTTCACTGATAATTATATTTTAAATCAGTGTTTTTTTCAAAAGAAAAGGACTCCCCAACCTCTATCAGGTCAAAGAGCCCTCCCTGCTAATGTGTATATATCACTTATCATGACTTGACGGATCAAGTCCCCATTCCTTTGCGGTCTCGCTGTAATCGGTAAGGCCTGCATAGTAAGCTGTGATATCCGTTATCTCGAAAGGCGGATATTTATTGAGCATTATGTCATGTGATTTTGAGGAATCTACGTAATCGACAAATTCCTGCGTTATCCCATACCAGCTTGGTGAGTACAGATCGGGAGCTCCCAGCGTATGTATGAATTCATGCGCGATAACAGCGTAGTCATCATAATCATCCTCATAGCTTGACAGAAGGATGATAAACTCATAGGGCGGTTCCTCCTTGCCCTCCATGTAGTACCAGTAATCTTTTTGGGAATCACTTATGCCTGTTCCTACATTAAATGTGCATGGCCTGCATTTGATACCTTCATTCTCATATACAAAGAAGTAGTATACGATACCGTCTGCATTAAGTGAGCTCATGATCGAAGCACTGTCAATGGTGTTTGCGATTATCTCATCAGCCTCAAAGATACCTTCTTTATCAGTATTTATCGTATTACCGAGATCTGTCTCAAAAGAAGCCTCATATAAGAGCTCTTCATGCTCTTCCCAGTCCCAGATGAAATTCACTTCTCTTCCGTACTCAGCTGCACTTTTCTTTACCCAGTCAAGATCCACGGGCATTGATTCACGATACTTTGCAAACATCGACTGACATTTCTGAGAATCAGGATCCCATGCACCGTTTGCATCAGAGGCTATTATTGTTACTACAGCGATCGTTCCCTCGAGTTCTCCAACTGTTCCCATGGGATAATTACCTGTTGTGAGCTCACCCGATGCCGGAGCCGAATAGTCCGAACCGCTCTCATCCGAAGCATACTCTTCCTGTGTCTCTGGGTATTCATATTCCTGGGAATAATCCTCGGAATACTCATAGTCCTCATAATCCTCATCAAGACATCCGCCAAGCATTGATATGGCTGCCAGCATCACAGCGATCGTGGCTGCCGTTTTTCTTAATTTTCTCATCTTTCTTCTCCTCATAAGAAATTAGTTTTCTTTATCTTAATTCCTGACAACAATAACACATTTTTATTTTTTCATGTAAAAAAGTGCACGAAATGCAGAAATTCGTGCACGAAATGCAAAGGAGTGTTTCCTTTTTCATTTATTGTATACATAATATGTTTACATAATCACGCGATATATGCCATGTTCATCTTATTGTTATCAATGCTAAAGGCATCATTCTTCCGATAAGGCTGCCTTTTTGCTGACCTTCCATACGATCAGGTCGCCTATCAGAAAGACAGCCGCAATGGGTTCACCTATCATAAGCGCAAGCTGTCCGAAGATCCCTGCAAACTCACCGACAGAATTTCTAAGATCCCAGAGCGCAAAAACAAGTATCAAAAGCCCGGCCACTATATCAACGATGGCAAACACCAGATACGAAGACGCTTTGCATCCCATCACTTCTACTATCTTTGTGATCAGCAGTTCAGTCACTGCCATGATCAGAGCTATCATCAGAATTGTTTCCATTCTCTCCCCCTTAAGATGTATCTATCTTGCTTTATTCTTTATCCTTGAATTTATGAATTCAATATCTCTTTTTGTCTTTATCTCATCTATGAAATATGCCAGTATCAGCACGATACCCACATAGATGAATGCCATCCAGTAATTGCTTTTGTAGAACCATCCGACTATGAATCCAAAAAGCATCACAACACATGTCGCAACCGCATATTTGACCACGTAACTAGCGATGATGGAAAGCGTTGTGTACTCATCCAGAAAGTAATTGGCTGTGGCTATCATAAAAGAAAGACCAAACAGCTCAAGGACAAGCTTTATCTCATCTGTAAGTCCCACCCATACGATGGAAATGACAAAAACACAAAATATCATCAGTGCCGAAAGCACGCATGTATCTCTTATAATCCTCTTCATGATCCCTCTTTTCTGAACATCTTTTTGATATCCGCAAGATACTTTCTTGATACGATCAGTTTCTCATCGTTTTCCATGACTGCCTCAAGATGGCTGTTTCTGATCTGCTTTATCTCTTTAAGATAATCAGTGTTCATGATGCAGGTCCTCGATATCCTGACAAGACCGGTATCATATATCCTGCTTTCTATCTCAGGCATCGTACCGTCAAGTCTGAACACCTCGTCTTTTGTGTACAAAAAGAGCTTTCTCTCAACGTTTTCAATGTAATAGATATCAGAGATGCTTATACTCACTTCCCTGTCTTCTGTCTTTCCGACAAAAGAGATATCCATCCTGCCTATCTTTTTTATCAGGTTGTCGACAGACTCGTTCCATTTGGGATATTCAATTATTACTGTTAAGGGTTGACCTTCAACCTGTCTTTTCTCAATTCTCATCTTTTTTAAGTTTCCAAAGCTTTATACCGCTTATGGGTATATCAAGTGCGAGTATGATAAGTCCGCATACAAAACTGTAGGGTGCCCAGACAAATGCTATCTCTTTTAATCCGGCCCCAAACACTATCGGCATTACCACGCATATGGCCGTAAGCATTATGATCACAAAGCCGACAAGACAAATGATCACTCTTTTATTTTTTACAGATGCAGTGATAAGGATCATCATCAATCCGATAAGTGATACTGCCATAAACACTGTATCGAATACCGTCCATACATCAGTTATTATAGCATCTGCCCTCTTACCTGCAGTGACTGCATAGATATCGTTACACAGGCTGTCGGTTGAGGCTGCCACATTCATATTTGTAAGTACGCACACACCGATACCTTCTTTATCACAAAATACGATACGTGAAGAGTAATTGGGTGTTCCTCCGGAATGTCCTATAAGGCCGTCCTCAAAAAGCTCCCAGCCCGAATAATAATCCCCTTCATCATCCAGGTTTCTCTTTACGGTGTCTATAAGTTCACGATACTCATAAGGGACCTCTTCTTTTGAAAGCCAGATCCTTATCCATCTTTCCATATCCGATGCACTCGAATAAAAGTATCCTGCAGGTATCTTTCCCTCTGTTACAGGGATATCATATCTAAAAGCGTAACGGTATCCTATCCTTGATCCCGATACGATATCCGCTTTATTTAAAGGCACATGCACATATGTATCCGTTAAGCCGAGCGGTGTCAGTATGGCACTGTTCATGTACTCCTCATAAGACATGCCGCTTGCCTGCTCGATCACTGCACCCAACAGGTTATAATTCACGTTGGAATATGCATATCCTTCTCCCGGCTTAAAACTCAGTTCCTTTCCCGATACTGAGTAAGCCCACTCCATAAGTGACATATCTTTTGTTGCACTTGGATACACTGACTCTTTATTAGTATATCCGCTCGTATGGGTAAGAAGCTGCCTTATGGTTATATCACATGCCTCACCGTTAAAAGTTGCTTCGTATCCATTAAGGATATCAGATATCTTATCTTCATCCGATAAAGCACCGTCTTTTTCAAGCTTAAGTATGGCAAGTCCCGTAAAAGCCTTTGTCATGGATCCTATCTGGTAAAGTGCATCCTCATCACCGTATACAAAGGTATCCTCATCATTAACGACAACAACACTTACTGAGCTGCATCCTGTCTTTTCTTTAAATTCCTCTATGTGATCAGATATCACCATATCTTCATACGCAGCATAAGAAGTAATGGTCTGACTGAAAAATACAGATAAGGCTGAAAGCAAAATTAATATCTTTATCTTCATATATGATCCCTCCATGATCTTCTATCCTGATCATAGCGGAATCATTTATATACATCCATATGTGTCTGCAGATGTTGCAAATTTAAAGACACTTGTTGCAAATCTGTCATGAATTGGGATCTTTTGCTTCTTTTGTTCCAAAGCTACCAATATTTCTATTTTAAGTATAAAAAACACCCTATCAACAGGATGTTTTACTGTCAGAAGTTCATCTTAAAAGTTATACAAAGTATGTGACCCGTACCTTCTTTTAAAAGAGGTCATCATTGGCCTCTAATACTTATTATCAAATCTCTTGCAAAACCAGTTGGGGACATTATGAGATTTTCTCACCAGACTCCCATCTTTGTATATTGCAAATCTTCTAAACTCTTTTGTATTATCATAAATTGCAACAAGATTGCATAAAGGAAGTACTTTCTCTAAGCCTGTGAAAGATTCTTCATATCGTCTCTCAATATCATAATCACTAACACCATGTCCGCCAACAGAAACTCTGTGTGCAACTCTCTCTTTGGCAAGCTCTGCATTATCGAGTCCTATATAATGAAGTTCTATAATAAATCCTTTTTCTTTTGCTTTCTTAATGGAGTTAATAACAGTTTTGCCACACAAAGTAGTTTCTTGGTTAAAACTTATACCTTCATCGATATATATATTAAGTCTTTTGACAGCTTCTTTTCCTGCCATAAGCACACTTGAAAAATCATGCCAATCAAGTTTAAACTCTCTTAAAATATCATCAGCATTAACTCGATGTTCATTTTTTAGATGAGGATAAAGCTGGTAAAAAGTAGACTTTCCTGCTCCGTTCACTCCAGCAATAATAGTATATTTCTTCATCAAAACAGATTTTCCTCAATCACTTCTCTCTGGCGTTTCTGTAACAGATAATCACCAATCATCTCATAGAAATCTTTTTCTTCCTCATTCTCACTTTCAAGGACAAGTTGAAGTGTATCGTCAGGACCAAGCTTAGCGATCTCTTTATATATTTCACTGTATTTTTTTACGTCACACATTTTGTAACCTCTTTACGTAAATAAGTATAACAATAGTATTTTAACATACTCAAATGTAAACTAACAACGACCGCTGAAATCAGATCTTTACTTCTTCCTGTACCATTTTTGAGTATTTGTCATATTCCGCCTGCCACATCTTTCTAAGTCCGTCTGTGACAAGGTGTCCTCTTCCCTTTGAGATCATGTAGGCTTCTCTTTCCTCAACGGTTTTCTTTGCCGTCTCACTTATGACATCATTTTTACAGCGGGATATGAACTTCTTAAGATCATCTGCCACACATTGAGATCTGTAGCCCTTTTCGTGGTCACAAAAATATATCTTTCCTTCTTTATCAATTGAAAAATAATTTCCAAAAGAATCCTCTGCGATCGGAAGCATTTCTCTTTCGCACCACTCATCAGGATCGAATTTGTCAAAGTTCATGTTAGCACTTCCAACACCAAAAAATCCCCTGACATCGGTTGATGTCTTCCCTATCTTAACACTTGTCTTTGGAGTGTCTCCGCCATTGTATCTGATCAGAAAATCCTTATACAGTTTGGGAAGTGTTATTCCAAATCTCTCTTCAAGTTTAAGTAACTCATCTTCACTGCAGTCTGCAAATTTCGATATTAACATGATCTTCCCTCCATTAAGACTAATTGCCAAAATTATACATATACAGAGCAAACACAGATATCACTATAAAGGCTGTTCCCAGAGTGCATAGAAAAGCTGTCTTCATCTTTTCTTTCTTCTCCTCAAAGAACTCTGTCGGATCATCAGGATTTATATGAAGCTCTCTTTGTTCCCCGACAGATATGTGATCCATATTTGTGTAAAAATGGTCACACAACCTTATTGTCTCTTCCTTAAAATATATCTCATACGTCGGACAATATGATCTGCTTCCTTTTCTCCACTGCGTGTCCACATCCACACAGGTCGCCATGATCACATATGTGCAGTTTGTCCTCTTTTTCTTTGAGCTGTATATTCTTCCCAGTATCATCACAATACCAGCTACAAAGAATATGACTAAAAACAGATCCGGAAGATACTTTTCAGCGTAAGAAAGGACATCTTCGCTTCCGTATCCGTAAATAAACCCGCCTGCGATCATACCTGTACCGACAACGGGAAATATCAGAGATATCGGCTGAAAAGATCTGTTTGAGATACCTGATACTATGGCAATGATACCAAACACAAGAAAATACTGGCCTGCTATCATCACGGTCACCGGCCCCTCACCCTTATGAGCAAAGTACACCATAAAGACCAAAGATGTCACAAACCATATGAGAAAAACAAATGATATGACAAGTTTAAAAACTCCGCTTTTTTCCTTTTCCATTATCCCTTGATCCTTTTTGTCAGATATGCAGGTAACCCTGCATATCTACTTTATCAGACCTTTAAACATTTCAACAAAGCCTGAAAGAATGTTGAAAACATATAAGAAAGCTGCAAAACAGTTTAATAATAAACCCACGCCGCAACCGACAGCGGATGCTTTAAAGCCTTCACGCCAGTCTTCTTTCATGGATTGAAATGCTACGACTATCCCCGCCACGATAAGTATTATCATAGCCGCACTTATCATTATTATATTAAGCTTTGTACACAGTAAGACCAGCGCTATATTTATCAATCCAAATATAACGTCGCCTTTCCATTGTGGTTTTGCTTCATTACTATCCTGCATATTTTCCTCCTTAAACTGCCTTTCTTAAGGCTTTACATTGAATGCTCTTTTAAAAACTCCTCAATATACTTATTCACCTGATCCGGTCTGTCATCATTAGAATTGTGTGCCGCATCTTTTATCCATGTGATCTGAACATCAAGATCCTTGGCCCATTCTTTGTTGTATGCGATAACCTTTCCCGTTTTGTCATATTCACCCACGATCAGCATAACAGGACATGTGATATCTATATCACAGTTATCTTCAAGAAAACCGGCATATCCGATCCCCATCAGATGACACAGTTCCTTTTTATCATATGATGAGAGCATCTGATACATATTCTGAAAGGATCTTTCTGTTTTTGTGCACTGTTTTGCGATCGCTTTTTTAAGCGACTTTTCCGGATAGAAGGCTGACATCCACTCTATCTGTTTTAGCCACCATCTGTCAGATCTTGAATAATATTTCTCACCAAACGGACAGCTGTCAATGGAAACAAATCCTTTGACATACTCAGGGAAGCGTTTGATAACAGACTGAGTTATAAATCCTCCCATAGACTGTCCTATGAACACCGCCTGCGATATACCGTTGACTTTAAGTATCTCAACGGCTTCATGCGCCGCCTTTTCATAGGTAAAGTCTTCGTAGGGACGTGAGGCACCGTGAGCCGGAGCATCCCATGCGATGACATTGTGATCTTTTGAAAAATACTCTGTCTGACAGACAAACAGATCATGACTTGCCGTAAGTCCGTGCAGAAAGAATATCGTGCTCACATCTTCTCTTATCTGATCCGATATCAGGTAATGGATATCTCCGAATTTGGTTTTTAATATCTTTTCTTTCATGATAGACCCCCTTATCATAGGATATACCTTTTTTGTAAGAAAGCCTAGTAAAACAGCACTTTATTGATACTTTTTTGGCTTAAGCATAAAAAAAGGTGGAAAGATAAGCGTAAAGTGATATAATCAGAAATCGGGTCAAAAAGAAAAAAGGAGATTTAAACCATGCTCTGGGCAGGGCTTGTTCTGTTTTACGGGATCGTTAAAGGATTCCGTGATGTTGTTAAAAAGAAGGCACTTACCAAGAACTCCGTGATGGAGGTTCTTTTCGTATATACTTTTCTGGCATTTTTATTCTGTATCCCGGAAGCTCCCAAAGCAATTGTCGGACTTCCTGTTAAATACTATTTTCTGATAGCCATAAAGAGCTTTGTCATATTCATCGCATGGATATGCTCTTTTAAGGCACTCGACAACATCCCAATAAGTATCTACGGAGTCTTAGATCTTTCAAGGATACTGTTCTCAACAGCCTTTGGCATATTTGTCCTAAAAGAGAAAGGCACCATCTATTCAACGATCGGTCTCTTCCTCGTGCTCTTTGGTCTTATTTTTTTAAGAACCTATCCCGAGATAAAGAAACGTTCAAAGAACAGTGATTCATACAAGGCAGAAAAAATACCACCCATGTATGTATGGATGGTACTGGTTTCCTGCATATTCAATGCCATTTCAGGCTGTCTTGACAAGATATACATGAGAGATATCAATTCCTCTCAGCTTCAGTTCTGGTACATGCTCTATCTTGTTGTATTCTACGGTCTTTACTTTGTTGTAAGGCGTATAAAGATAAGCTCATCTGTATGGAAGAATGTATGGATATGGATCCTAAGCTTTTTATTCTTCATCGCTGACAGGGCTCTTTTTATCGCCAACTCATATACCGAGTCAAAGGTCATCATAATGACACTCTTAAAGCAGTCCGCATGTATAATCTCTATCATGTGCGGAAAGTTTATCTTTAAAGAAAAGAACATCGGCTACAAGATCTTTTGTGCAATGATCGTACTGGCAGGTCTTGTTGTCAGTATGATAGGCCAGTGATCAATCGCCGTCTTTTTTAAGACAGTCATACACTTCCGATAAGACTATCTCTTCGACATAGCTTTCGCATTCGCCGGTGATCTTCACCTCATCTGCAAGCGTATAAAGACCTGTGCCGGTTTCCGGATCCCATTCGCTAAGATAAGCGATATCCATCTCATCTATCAGCGCAACACCCTCAATACTGTTCACCGCATTGACTTCATCAACAAGAACACCGTCCTTTAACAGGCGAAACTCAAGAGTGGTCCCGATGATACGCTCGACTATCTTACCCTCCATCTCGTAACCTTCTCCGAGGTTTGATAAGAGTGAACGGTTCGCATACGATAAAGCTGTTTTCTTTATGACATCCGCTTTTTGTCTTACAGTTTCTATCGACTCATAGCCTTTATCATCAAGCTGGCTGCTGTATGCTATCTTGTACTCTTTTAGCATCTTGCCAAACTCAGGGTAGAATGCCACGACAGCGGGATTATAGACTTTTTTGACTTTCCCGTTCTTAAGATAGAAGTTTACATAATCTCCCTTTGGAAGCTCTATCCTCTCTATACTGTCATACTTTATCTTTGTCTTTTTCCAGACCATTAACGGTATCACAGGTCTGATTTCCAGATGATCTTTCTCAAAGTGTACCATTTCCTGCCCCTTTGGTTTCTTACTCGTTTGTTAAGCTGCCTGTCTCTTTTAGCTTTTCACTGCGGTACTTATTACCCTCTCTTGCATTAAAACCGTCGAGAAGATATTCAGACGGCATGTAATCAGTGTAATCAAGATCCATGAAATAATTGCAAAAGAGCTGTTCCGCATAGATGATTCGCTGCTCTCCGTCTGTGAGTGCATATACAAAACCGTGATACTCATCCGCATTCACTGCCAGCAGTTCATGTGATGTCTCCTCACTCACACTGTAATATCCTACATAGTCCGTGGATTCATATGCTTTAAGCCTCTCTACTTCTTTAGCATAATCCTTAGGCGTATAATCCACAACAAGGTATCCCAGATACTGCTTGTCCCACGGATTGTAATAGACCATGGTGAAATCCCTAACATCCATGTCTCCTGTTATCGATTCCGGCCAGATGGTCTCATCCATGCCAAACTTATCCCATTTATGAACTACCCACAACCGACTATGTCGGATGGGGTTTCTGTTATACCGCTTTGCGGTATGAACCTGCAGGATCTTTACATCCTGCAGAACAGGGCATGTCCACTATGCCCCTATCCCATCGGGTTACCTTTGGGAATACT
>JAFZRZ010000074.1 GCA_017619635.1 Lachnospiraceae bacterium
ACGGTGCGTTCAGTCGATTAAGCAGTTGACGGTTAATATACCTTGATTTTCTGGGTTTAACTACGGGTTAAATTTTCAAGTGCTCGATGAAAAGCCAGTGATTGCAGGGCATTGAGGGCGTTGTACTTTATGAAATACGGCTTGAAGGCAGCTCGTCGTGCACCTCAGTTCTCAAAGAGATAATCTTTCGAGATTCAAAGAGATTAACAAACCCCGAAAACTCGATGGTTTCCGGGGTTTTTCTTTTGCATGGATATTTTTGGCTTTAGCTTGTTTTATATCGGTTAGGTAATGAAGGATGGAGACAGAAGATAAGAACACAAAAGGAATGATCAGAGGAATCGCTGTAACTGTTGCAGTACTCGCACTGTTTTTTACGGTGAGCATATATATAAAAGGTTATGATCTGTATCTTTTCGGGGTGATATGGAAAGATGCAGGGTTCATGTGGTATCTGATCTTTATTATACCGATACTGTTAATGCACGTTATACGTGGGGCGAAGAACTGGAAGAACAGTGCTGATGAAGAAGGACACAGGACAGGATATCTTGTGATCTATCTGATCCTGTTTTTGGTCTCAGCGGTATTTATGTGCGGTCTGCTTGCCGAAGGGATAAGCGCAGGTAAAAAAGCAGTGATAGCTGAGGTGAGTCTAAATGATGGCAGAAGCGTGCTGTTGGTCGAGAAGGAAGAGCATTTTACTGTGACGGAAGGCACCTTTAATAATGTGACCGTATACTGTCGGGAGGCTGTCAGATTAAAGAAGATTGGAGAACTGAGCGAGTATGATTATACCAACAACCATATGATAAAGGACAACCAGTACCGTGTTGAGCAAAACGGTGATACCGTGACCATATACTATGATTACGGAAGCCTGACAGGAGGGTTGAAGTGGCGGGATGAGGCGCCTGAATATATCATTAAAGAATACAATATCGGTAAATGAAGTTTGTAACAGTTCCCGGAAACTATGTGTTTCCGGGGCTTTTCTTTTAGCTGTTAACGTTGGATATATCGATCTTTTGACAAGCTGCAGAGGGAGAATCTGAAAACGATCCTGGCTTGTTCGCAATATTGTAGAGAACAGAAATAATAAGTATAATTAGAGATAATTGGTATATGGAATATATATTTTGAAGCACCAAAACGAGAGTTTTAGTTAAAACTGCAGAAGCCATAAGCTTACCAGCCTGCGAAGTGTGGCTTTCTTTGTTACCGGAATGATAGTAGAATATCTAATATAATCATCAGGTGATGAGAAATCAGGAAGATATGTATAAGATACTCAATGACAAAGAAGAGAATACGATCCTTTTGCCTGCCACTCTCGACAGTCATTTTCCGCTACTCAAATACATGTTTTGGAGCAAGGGATACTGTGTGGTGGATCTTATCGATGAGGATGAGTTCACGGTAAGACAGGAAGGGCTTAAGTACTGTAATCACGATATATGCTACCCTTTTGTACTCATGACAGGACAGGTCGTAAGAGCGATGAAAACAGGGCAGTATAATCCTAAAAAGACCTACATCCTAATGCCTACTGCAGGTGATGCCTGCAGGGGAGCCTGCTATATAGGTCTTATGAGGCGTTCTCTGGATCATTCACACTTCAATGATGTCAGAGTGCTTACAATAAATGTAAGACATGTATGTGACGAGATCTCATTAAAGATAAATTATGATACCGCGATAAGGGGACTTTTCGGGCTCTTCTACGGTGATATCCTTATGCTTCTTTCCAATCAGACCAGACCTTATGAGATAAATAAGGGAGAGACTGATGCATTAAGAAATGAGTGGATAGAAAGGCTTTCCAAAGATATTAGGCTTGGAAAGAATCTTACTATAGGAAAGCTTAAAAAGAATTTCAAAGCCATAGCGGAATCGTTTAAGAACATAAAAAGAGAGACGACTCAGAAAAAAGTTGTAGGTATCGTGGCCGAGTTCTATGTGAAATACTGTGCTCTCGGTAACTGGGATATAATAAGATTCTTAGAAGAAAACGGGTGTGAAGCACATGTTAACGGCGCTTCATGGTATGCACTCTACTATATAGATTCACACAAACCCGACAGTCACAACATAGAACGTCTTGGATTTGAAACAGTCAAAAAACTGGTCGTTTATCTTCAGGATCAGATGATAAGCACTATGAAAGAGTATGGCTTCAGAAGCCTTAATGATTATAAGACGATGGAAACTAATTCCCGTGAACTGGTATCGCGTCAGTTTACCATAGGCGACGGATGGCTTATGGGATCTGAGGTCATAGACTATATTAACAGCGATATAAAGAGAGTTTTATGCATAGCACCTTTTGGGTGCATGCCCAATGTATGCGCCGGAAGAGGAATGTATCCGTATCTTCAAAGAAAGTTCCCGCAGGCAAATATAGCCGTTGTGGAGACGGATTCGAGCAGTTCGAAACTCAATTATTACAACAGAGTAAGGATGTTGATAGACAGGTAAAATTATTTATCGGGACGTATTACAGTTTTATTACAGTAGGTCTGATATATTATACCCATCAAGAGATAAAACTTGATTCCTACACCGAAAGGTGTAAAAACGTCTCAATTGACGAAACAAAATATACTCCCCCTTTAGAGGCCATTCACTTGTGAATGGCCTATTCCCTTTTATTAGACAGATTTACAAAATGTTCTTTTTGTATGAAAAAGTTGTTACTTTTTACGCTTTAGAGTACAATTATATGTGGAGGCATATGTGTTAATGAAAAGAAAGATTTCTTTGATCATATTAATATTTGGCATGGTTCTTATATCGGCATGTGCCACACATACACATGACTGGGAGGAGGCAACCTGTTATAAGCCCAGAACATGTAAGATATGTAAAGCCACCGAGGGAGAGCCACTGGAGCATGTCTGGCTCGATGCCACATGCACACAGCCAAGAGTATGTGAACTTTGCGGAGCTTCTGAGGGAGAGCCGCTCGGACACGACTGGATAGAAGCAACCTGTGAACATCCTAAAAAATGCAGGGTCTGCGGTCAGACAGAAGGAGGCCTTGCTGATCATATCTGGGCTGAGGCAACATGTCTGCATCCCAAGAAATGTGTTGTCTGCGGAGTTACTGAAGGAACAACACTTCCTCATACATGGGTAAGAGCAAGTTATGATTCATCACGTTACTGCTCCGTATGCGGAGTTGTTGAAGGTGAATCACTTACACCGGCATTCGAGAAAAGAAATTATCAGTACACCATAGAGAAGGGTACGACCTGGGATTACACGACCATTGCAAATGCTGATGATTCCAATGTGACGGGAAAAGCGACAGTAACGGATTACAGGAAATACTATTCAGACGGAGCCCATGCAGGAAGAGAAGGATACGAATGGAGAGAGGCGACCGTTGAATTCAGGATGCCTACCGGATGTAAGGTCATGGTGGGATATACCGACACTTATGTGGGTATGGAAGAATATGCAGTGACCAACTATATCACATATCCTGACGGAACGAGACTACCGGTCGTTGCGACCGAGTCTTATAAATATGATTGGGAAGATGATGTTTGCGTAAGCTATGCCAATCTGGCTGTTCAGGTGCCTGAAAGCTACGAGGATCTGGTATTTTACGTATGCAGCGCAGATTATGCGTACAGCGGAAGGGTGGATCCCAATATAAGATTTATGGAGATGAAATAAAAATGCTACTTGAGAAGACCGGAAAAAAGATACTGATATTTACAACTTTTATATTTTTACTTGCAGGTGTTTATCTTACATCTTTTAAGGTTCATGCATCCGAGGTTATAGGAACGGCAGTGATCACTGCAGACTCTTTGAATGTAAGGAGCGGTCCCGGCAAAGATTATGATGCCATGGGTAAGCTTTATGCGGGAAATGTCGCAGATGTCACGGCAGTCGAGGGAGACTGGCTTAAGATAAACTATAACAACTCGGTCGGATATATAAGTATCGATTATGTTGAGTATGAACCCGATGAAGATGCCATACTCGAGGAGGAAGAGGAAGAAGATATCACTACTGAGGCTGAAGCTGCTGATACACAGGAGACTGAGGACGAGTCACCTGCAGACTATAAAAAACTCTTTGGACTTCTTGGCGCCATACTTGTGCTGATGGTCATTATTCTTATCACCATTAAGAGCATCAAAAACATGGATGATGAAGATGATGACGATGAGGAAGAGGATGACGAGGACGACGATGAGTATTATGACGACGACGAATCCGATGAAGATGAGGATTACGACGACGAAGAAG
>JAFZRZ010000075.1 GCA_017619635.1 Lachnospiraceae bacterium
AGATTTTGAGATGGACTATGCTTCAAAACTGACTGATGTTACAACGCTGCAGCTTGACTGCGGACACAGTGTTTATGATCATGAACCTGACAGATGTGAAGAAGCAATGCGAGGGTTTATAGAAGGTTTGGATTGACGTTTCTATAATTGTAAAATGGTGTAAAAGGGAGAATAAAAAATGAATAAAGTTAAAAAAGTGATAAAAAAGATTCTGATCACTTTTGTGATCTTGCTGATCATGATCCTGGGAATATCTGCAGCATGGTATTATAAGAATATCTATAAATACAATCAGATCGCAGAATACAAAAATGACAGGGATCAGGAAATATATATCCTGGGTACATATCATTCACAGCACTTTAATAAGAGCATGAATTATTCCATGGAGGACATAGCAAGCTGCATCAAAAATGTTGATCCTGATGTGGTCTTTATAGAAGCCAGGGAAAAGACATTTGTTGAGAGTAACGTGATAGACGGTCCCATAGATATGATACTTTCCTACAGTTACTGCGTTGAAAACGGTATCGATGTTGAGATGATCGATCACTGGGAGATAAATAATGACACCAGACCAAACACGACAGACGACAGCAGGGATGACAAAATATACGAGAACATCTCAGAAAAGTTAAGTAAGTATGATGAGGGATGCAGGGTACTTATCGTATGCGGAGACACACATTTTCATGAGCAGGGCAAGAGATTTAAGAATGCAGGTCTGAAACGTGTTAAGATAGAGAATAAAGACATGATCTTTGACTCGGAAGGTGAATTCAGGTATCCTGAGATCATGGCTGATGTGATCGATGATAAGATCGCTTATATAAACTCTGATCTTAAGGATTTCATCAACACAAATGTGACAGACACTGAGAGCAGACAGATGTGGTTGGATACCACAGAATCGTTAACTCAGACTCTTAAAAAACAGGCAGAGACCGTAAGGGATGGGCAGTTGTATTATTAGCTCATCGGAGAAAAGAAAATGAATATTGAATTAAGACCGCTAAATGAATCAAATAAAAATGAGTGTATAAATCTGAAAGTGACAAAAGATCAGGAGCAGTACATTGCGACAAACGAGGATTCTATTGCTGCCGCAGAAGAAAACGCAGATGTCGCAAGACCTTTTGTAATCTATGCAGATGATGTCGCTGTAGGATTCGCGATGTTTGCTTTTGAGCCCGATTACGAGGATCCTGACGACAGATACTGGCTCTGGAGATTCATGATCGATGAAAGATATCAGGGTCGTGGCCTAGGTAAGGAAGCAATGAAGCTTATAATCGCATATTTTAAGGAAAACGGTGCAACGAACATAAGGCTTTCAACAAAAGAGAGCAATGTTAATGCGATCAATCTGTATAAGTCTTTGGGCTTTAAACCAAACGGAGATATGGTCGATGAGGAGACCGAATTCGAACTGAACTGGTAGTATCCTATATTGAACAGATACATCAAAGAGACTGAGAGATCAGTCTCTTTTTATGTTCGTTGTTGACAGGAAAAGATTTAGAGTCTATCATGTTGTTTAGTAGCTAAACAACAAAAGAGGATCAAATATGGAAAATGAAATGTTACAGGCAGGAATGAGGATAATCAATCACTATAACAGCTTTGCCAACAGGGCAAGAAGCTACGGGACAGATGTGACATTATATCCATCTGAGATACATCTTATAGATGCCATAGGTTTGGATGGAAACATGACTACAACAAGACTGGCAGCGACTTTAGGGATAACAAAAGGCGGGATATCCCAGACTGTCGCAAAGCTTACAAAGAAAGAACTGATCACCAAATCAGAAGGAGATGGCATAAATGAAGTTTATATATCTCTTTCAGATAAAGGGAAAAAGGCTTTCCTGGGACACCAAAAGATGCATGAGCCGCTTATCACAAAGATAAGCAGGCTTAATGAAGAAATGGATGACAAGACAAAGACAGCCGTCTTTAAGATGATAAATGCTATCGATGAAGAACTTATGAGATTGGAGAATGAGATATGACATTTGAGACTTTGGGAAGTAAAGAAAAACCTGCCGTTATCCTTATACACGGTATGATGTGTTCAGCAAAAAGCTGTATGCCTTTTGGAAAAGAAATGTCAGATGAATACTTCGTTATAATGCCAACACTTGACGGGCATGGTGATGATGGGACCGATCTTTTGACTGTCGATAAGGAGGCTCAAAAGATAATAGATTATCTGAAACAAAACGATATAGATGATCTTGCCATGATACAGGGCAGTTCCATGGGAGCGGAGGTTGCGCTAGAAGTGACAAGACAGGCACAGCTAAACGGAATAAAGACAGATATAAGCTTCTTTGACGGAGGACCGTTCTTTCATTTTACACCGTGGTTTAGGGCTCTGATGAGGATGAGATTCACAAAACTTACAGGTCTGCTTGATACCGATGATCCCGATCAGGCAGTTGAGACATTAAAGAAAAACAAGTTTGTTCAGTTTGTGGCAAAAGACAAGATAGAACAGTATGGCAGTATGTTCAGATCACTGGTATCTGAAAGAAGATCGTTCAGTAAAAAGACAATAGAGAACATGGTAAATATCTGTTATAAGTGCGATCTTCCGGTGTTTGACAAAGAAAAGCAAAAGAGACTCATATTCTTCTTTGGAAAGAGTGAACCGGCGATAAAGTCGAAGAAACGGCTTATGAAAGCATATCCGGATGCTGATTTTAGGGTCTTGGACGGATACGGACATTGCGGATTACAGATTCTGGAACCTGCAAGGTATTCAAAGATGCTGAAAGAGTGTATCGAAAGCAAAAGATCTTTATGATCTTAAGAAAAAAAGATATTGACAAAAGAGACATCGGTGTCGCATAATATAAAGCGACAACAGTGTCTCTTTTTATATTAGGGTGATCAAATGTCAAAAAAAGGTGATGAAACAAAAAAGATGATAACGCAGGCAGCGACTGAATTGTTTGCGCTAAAAGGCTTCAAGGATGTATCGATGTCTGATATATGTGAAAAAACAGGACTGAGCAGGGGAGGACTGTACAGACATTATTCTTCAACATCAGAGATCTTCAGTCAGATAATCTCTAATGAGACATCCTTTGATGAGAGGATAAAGAATAAGGAAAGCGCTCTTCTTATCCTGAATGAAAACCTTAACATACTTGAAGGCGAGATACAAAACAGTGCAGGATCTCTTAGTCTTGCGATATACGAGTATGCGAACATGGATGAGAATTCCAAAGAGTTTGCAAAGCTTTTAAGCGGAGCAAAGAAAAGATGGGCTGACCTGATAGAGTACGGTATAAAGACCAAGGAGTTTAATAAGGTTGATCCCGATGCCACAGCTGAGATGCTCCTTTATTACTACCAGGGGATCCGAATGTGGTCGAGAGTCATGGATATAGGAAAGAAACCGGCACAAAACTACAGAAAGATCATAGTTGACTATTTGACGAAAGGAAAATGAAATGGATATAAGACTTGTAAGACCTGAGATAAAACATAAAGAAGCAGCACTTTTATTTAAAAAGGAGTTTATTGATAACGGTACTCCCATAATCAACGGAAGCGAGATGCTCGATAACATCGATTCGTACGAGGAGTGGCTTGAAAGTGTCACAGCCAATATGTCGAGCGAAACTGTAAATCCTTCATGGGTGGTGACAGATACCTTTTTTGCCGTTGATGAGAACGACAATATAGTGGGTATCATAGATTTAAGACATGAGCTTAATGATTTCCTTAAGGATTTTGGAAACTGCGGATACAGTGTACGTCCCAGTGAAAGAAGGAAAGGATATGCAACAAGGATGCTTGCTCTTAACATAGAAGTTGCAAAAGAAGCAGGCCTTGAATCCTTGCAGCTTGGTGTGGAAAGGGATAATGAACCTTCGATAAGGACAATACTTAAAAACGGCGGTAAGTACGAGCGCAGTTTTGAGTTTGAAGGAGAGATGGCTGATATTTACAGGATAAATTTTTAAAGCTACAGACCATTTTTATACCCGGGACTTTGTATCAACAAGGTTTCGGGTCTTTTATATATCCGGAAGGCTTGACAATCAAAAGATCAGATGATACATTTTTAATGAATGAATATTCGTTCAGTTAAAAAGGAGAAGAGAATATGCCAAAGACTGAAGAACAGTGCAAACAGATGAGAGAGGATATGAAGAGCAAGATTCTAAAAATGTCATCTGTGTATTTTGCGAAAAACGGATTCGGAGATACAAAAATCGGAGATCTTGCAAAACATATAGGAATAGGACAGGGTACTATCTATCTTTATTTCAAATCTAAAGAGGAGCTTTTCGAAGAGATAAGAAAGGCTGCTGACAATGAAGAGGAAGTAAGCAAGCTTAAGATGCTCTCAAAGCTGCCTATACCTGCAAAGACCAAGATCAACAAGATATCTGAAGAGATAGTAAAAAGACTTTCGGATGATGCTGAGTATGCTGTAAAGATAACGATCCGCACACAGCTGATGCTGGAAAATGAAGATCTGTATTCTGACAGAGTGTATAAGGTGTTGGAAACCATAATCAAACAGGGGCAGAAAGAAAAGAGTATTGTCAAAGGTGATCCCACATATCTTGCTGACCTTTACTGGGGAACGGTTTTTCTCAGTGCGCTGAAGATGCTTTATATAAATGAATGCAAGCTGATAACAAAAGAGACGTTAAACCGTCTTTTGGAGGCATAAAGTGAAAAGGATAGCGATAATAACAGGGGCAACAGGCGGTATAGGAAGCCGTTTCGCTGAGGCTGTAAACCTCATGGATGATATAGATGAGATCTGGTCGATCGGAAGAAACACTGAGAAACTAAAAAAGCTTAAGGAAAGCTGTGATAAAACTGTAAGTATTGAGACTGATCTGGCTAATGACGGGATAGATGTCATAAGCAGTAAACTAAGTGATGAAACACCCGATATACGTATGCTGATAAACAATGCTGGCGTTGCTTACATGGGAGAGTTTGAAAAGATGGGGACAAAGAAAGTTGAGCAATTTTGTTTTCTTAACTGCAGTGTTCCATCACAGCTTATATCTGCTTGTCTGCCATATATGCATGATGGTGCAAGGATATTAAATATATCATCAGCTTCTTCTTTTCAGCCAAATCCTTATCTTAGCATGTATTCGGCGAGTAAAGTGTATTTAAAGAACCTCTCTCGAGCGTTAAGCGTTGAACTGAAAGAGAGAAAGATCACTGTGACATGCGTATGTCCGGGATGGGTCGATACCGAGATGTTAAAAAAGGATGTTGAAGGTAAAGAGGTAAAGTATCCGGGTATGATAAGTGCAGACCTGGTAGTAAAGAAAGCATTAAAGGACAGCTTAAAAGGAAAAGATATGTCTGTTCCGGGTTTTTTTGCAAATTATTTCAGGTTCTATTCAAAGATAATGCCGGACAGACTGATCATGAAACAGTGGGTAAGAGGTATCAGGAAGTACATATGAGATACAGGATCCAGACAGAGAGGATAGATCTGTTTGATGCAAATATTATCATAACGATAATGGTAAAACTTGAAAAAGAAGTAGAGTTCGAAGAGTTACACGATGCTTTTTACCGAGCATGCGGACTTCACGAGATACTCAGTTCAAAGGTGGTTATAGAGCCATCCGGAAAAGCGTTTTATACAGATAATGATGATCCTCAAAACAGCATTTTAAAAACAGATCTTTCACTGAATGAACTTATTAATGAAAATGAGTCTAAAAGATTCAGGATAGAACAGGGAGAATATATAAGGGCCTTTGATTCCAAAGACGGACTTGTATTTATGATGCATCATCTTGGAGGAGACGGTAAGTCTCTTTTGTATTTCACAGAAACATTCATGAAATGCCTTTCAGGTACTGAGTGTCAAGCAGTACCATTTCATAATCTTCTTCTTGATGATCTTCCAAAAGAAAGCAGGCTGCCGTTTCACTATAAGATACTGACTGCTGTGTGGAATCAAAAGTGGAAAAAGTCAAAGAGAGTCTTTGACTTTTCGGATATGGATAAGGCTTATTGCAGTTTCTGGAAAGAGCACAAAACAAAGACTCAGATAATAAGGTACGAAAAAGATAAACTGGCTGAGTGCCTTAAAGAAGCTAAAGAGATCGGCATATCCCTTACATCATATCTGATAACAAAGATGTTACAAAAAGACAATAAAATCAGTGACGTAGGCCTTGCTGTAGATGCAAGGTTTGACAAAAACCGCTCAATGGGAAATCAGGTCACAGGAATATCCGTCAGTTACAGTTATGATGATGAAAAGACGTTTGAGGATAATGCGAAAGCAGTTCATAAGCTGATGAGAGAAAGGCTTACCCATGACAGATACAGATACTTTGCACTACAGTTTATGGGAAAACTCAATCCCACTCTTAAAGATGCTGTAAACCTTGAACGAGCTGGATATTATAACAGTGAGTTCACATCAAAGGTCGCAGGTTATCTGGGATATAAAGATAGGATCAGAGATTTGAGCATAACCAATCTCACACGTGCCGATATTGAGCTTGATTATGGCGAAAACAGGATAAGCGAGATAGTTTTTGTTCCTCCGATTGTGGCTTATGCAAAAAATGTCATAGGTATTGTCACAGCAGGAGATGTCATGAATGTGGTGAGGCATACATATGAATAATATACGAGAATACGGGCCTTATATGGGACTTGTTCTGTTCTGGTCAGCCTGTCTTGTAACCGGAGGTTTTAATGATCAGTTTTTGGCACAAAGAGTTTATTTAAAGGATAATGCGGTTGCTGTTATCTTTAGTGTGATAGGTCTGTATATGATATACGGATCATTTGTCTTTTTTCTTGGTATTATATTAAGGCAGCTTTTGGTATCTGAAAACAGAAAGCATATAAGATGTATCATTTGGATCTTATGTTCATATTTTGCCTTCTCGACATCAACTTACAGCGCAGCGGCGATACTGAGTGATTCGGTTTGCGGGTTTCTTATACAGGGCGATACACATTCACTTGCTTACTATGTAGTGGCAGGTTTATTTCTTTTCTTTGCGCTATATCCGGCAGGCTTTATCCTAAACAAAAAAAGATATGATAAGGAAGCAGTGCATGATCTTATACTTATCCTTATCACAGCCACACTGGCTGTGTTTTTATCAAACATTGTAAAAGGCTTTGTTATGCGTCCCAGATACAGGATAGCTCTAAAAGGTTATGAAGGTATAGGATTCATCCCGGTTTTTCACATGTTAAAAGACGGAAAGAGTCTTTTGAAGATATACGGCTTAAAGAAAGATGATCTGGCATCTTTTTTCAGCGGACATGCGATGAACTCCATGTTATGCATTATGATACTTCCGGCCTACAGATATGTTTTTGATAAACTTAAAGGAAAAGAAAAGATACTTATCGGTATTGCGATCGTTTCATCACTTCCGATTACTTTCTCCAGAATGGTACTGGGAGATCACTATTTAAGTGATATATCCTTTGGAGCTATAGCAGGACTTGTTATCGTATGTATATATCAAATGATACGAAAAAAGTTTATTTGATCAAAAAAGAAAAGATAGCAGTTCTTATTCTGCATTTTAGCTCATGTATTATCTCATTTTCATGCGCTAGAATATGTATGGTGGGAAGAATGTGATTCCTTAATATTTTCAACAGTCAGGAAAAGGTATGGAGCGATGAAATCAAAAAAGAAGAAGATATTAATTGCCCTGTTATGTGTTCTGATCCTTATGGTTATCGGATGGTGGGCATTTACAATCAGCATATATAATGAGAACTTTGATGTGAGGTTTGAAAGTTATGAACCGCGTATGCTGCATTTAGAGGATTTTGACGGACTTGAATGTGAGGAGTATTGCTTTGAATCCGATAAGGGGCAGAAACTGGCAGGATATATGTACAGTTACGGTGAGGATCAGCATGCTATAGTAGTGATCGCTCATGGATTTGGCGGAGGAGGCCATAATTCATATATGGACTGTGCGGACTATTTTGCAAGAAACGGTTTCTACGTATTTGCATATGATGCCACAGGGAATGATAAAAGTGAAGGTGACGGAGTGGGAGGAATACCACAGGGCGTGATCGATCTTGATCATGCTATCTCCTTTGTTGAGGAAAATTTTTCGGGATTTCCGATCGTACTCTTTGGTCACAGCTGGGGAGGGTACAGCGCCTGCAGCGTGCTGACATATCATCCGGAAGTGAAGGCTGTCATAGAATGTTCAGGGTGTAACAGTTCCGCAGATATGTTTGAGAGCGGAGGTAAGAAGCAGGCAGGTGATCTGATATATACAATGACTCCGTTTGTAAAGATCCATGAGAGAGTAAAGTACGGTAAATATGCATCCAATACAGCCATGGACGGATTTGCAGCTAGTGATGCTAAGATAATGGTCGTTCACAGCAGTGATGATAAAGTCATCTATCCCGAGTATGGTTATGATATTTACTATAAAGAATATAAGGATGATCCTCGTTTCACTTTTGTGAGGTTTGAGGACAGAGGACATGACAGCATAATGAACGATCCTGATAACACATATACGGATGAGTTTAATGCACAGTTTGACAAATGGCTCACAACTCTTGATTATGACTACAAGGCAGATGAGAATAAGGACAGATTCATAAAAGACAAAGCCGATTACATAAATGAGAATCTCGATCACTATAAGTGGAGCCACAGATTGAACACTGAACTGTTTGAACAGTTCACAGACTTTTATAACAACGCAATAAAACAGTAAAAAGAAAACACTTTGTTACCGTATGATAGCAAAGTGTTTTTTCATATCGTAATTGATAATGTGTTACGGCCTATTCGGTTGTCAGGGACTTTTTCCTTACCATGTATACTACAATGATCGTATATACAATGTTTATTGCACATACTATCACCGTTCCGAAGACAACATTATAAGTCAGGGAATTCTCAATACAGAATCCGTCAAGGTAAAGATTAGTCATGTTGTTTATCATATGCATGGCAGAAGATGCCTCCAGTCCATGAGTGACATATGTGACTATACCGAAACACATTGATACCACGATGACCTGGATGGTTCCTGATAGATCATAATCATGCGCGAGTCTGAATATTATTATCTGAGCGATAAAACCAATGAGGGGAAGTTTAAACCAGGAGCCGAAAGTCTGCATCACATAGCCTCTGAATAAATACTCCTCTGAGATACACTGTATCGGGACGAGTATCGTATACAGAATGAAACCTGCTGTTGTGAATTGTATCGGAGCCGTTATGCCGCCTCCTATCACATTTGAAAGGATAAGAGGGAGCGCACATATCACAACTGATATAAGCGTAAATTTTAAAAACTTCTTCCAGTCCCATTTATCATTTGTTGAAGAATAGGATGAAAAGGGACGGTCCTTTACTATCTTAGTGGCGATAAAAAGAGCAGGAAGCATGAGCGCCTGGGTACCGAGTACTATCAGTGCACCGGATGCACAAAAGTTATTATATGTATCACTTCCAACGAGAATCTCATTTGTTACAACATCAGAGCTTATGCCGGATAATCTGCCGACAATTAGCGTGACCACATCTTTAAGAAACTTAAAGATAAACCAGAATATAAGAAAGAGCACCAGCACAATGAGAGGCTTATACCACCTGTATGAATCAAATGATCTGGGGTATGTTATATAATCCGGCTCTTTGTTATCATAAGTCATTTCTGATCCCATTTTTGTTCCCCTTTATTCTTTCTGCAGATAAATTATATCACACAATGATGTTTTATTACGGTTGCAGTATTAAAATCGATATGATACATACATAAAGAGTATGAAAAGATGTTGGAAAATGATATAATATTCTGTAAATATGCAAAGAATAATCGGTATAGTTAAAAATCTGGTTTGAATGTTATGGGGGATAACAGTATGTATGTTGGGGATCAGATAAATGCTGACATCCGCAGTCTGTTCAGGATAGCATCGGATGAAAAACTTGATAACAAGTCATTTACAGACATCTGTGAACATCTGGGAGTTGCAAAGATGTACTATGACATGGATCTGGGAGGCGAGGAGCGTTACAGGGATCATCGTTCCGGAAACCTTGTCATGGCCGAAAAGGAAGCGGACAACAAGATAATTCTGTATGATAACGGAGAAAAGACTGATCTTAAGATGACATATCCGTATTATTACTACGGTGCGGAGTATGTTCACGCTTATATAGAGTTTAAAGAGGGGATTACCAGGGAAGATATAGACGATAATCTTTTTCAGTTTCTGGCGGATCTTATCTATCTGCTTGTCAGCAGAAGAAATATGCGCCTTATGCTGGATTATGCAGAAACTGTTGATGCACTTACAGGCATACCGAATGTCGTGTTCATGAAAAGACAGTTCGAGCAGATAACCCAGACCATTCCGCCACAGGAATTCTTGGTAATAAGAGTCAATATTCAGAACTTCAAATACATGAACGAGGTCGGAGGTTCTTTATGTGGCGATGAGGCCATGATAAAGTACTCGCGCATGCTTGTTCATCTTATCGATGAAGATGAGGGTGTATGCCGTCTCGGTGGAGATAATTTTGCTTTCTACATTCACAAGGAGCACATGAGTGACCTTATTGAGAAACTTAACAATGTTGTTCTGACAGATCTTAAATATGCTCCCGGAAGATCGTTTGAGATGATGGCATGGATAGGTGTCTCAGAGCTTAAGGAAGGAGAACACAAAGTATTCGGACAGCGTCTCGGAGAAGCTTCTTCCGCATGTGATATAGCAAAGGGTCAGCTAAAACAGCAGGTCGTGTATTTCAACAATGCGATCGTTAACATGATCGATCACGGTCATGACATAATCGCGATGTTCAGACCCGCCGTCCGTAACAGGGAATTCCATCCGTTCTTCCAGCCAAAGGTTGACATGCGAACAGGAAAGCTTGTTGGCTTTGAGGCTCTCTGCAGATGGATACATGATGGCAAGTTCATATTCCCGGATCAGTTCATACCGATTATCGATAAGGCAGGACTCATCCCTGATCTTGATATGGCGATATTTGACAGAACATGTGCGTGTATCAGGCAGTGGAAGGATATGGGATTAAATCCGCCCAGGATATCGACAAACTTCTCGAGGAAGAATCTGTTTGTACAGGATATCGAGGAAAAGATACTGGGGACCATAAAGGAAAACGGGCTTACCACAGACGATCTGGAGATAGAGATAACAGAAAGCGTTAAGGTTCAGGAGTATGACCGACTGATCGAATTCGTGAAATATCTAAAGAACAATGGCGTTCATATCGCCATCGATGATTTCGGTACAGGCTATTCATCGCTTTCATTAATTCATAATGTTGATGTGGATATAATAAAGATAGACAAGAGTTTTGTCGATAACTTACTTGATGATGACAGATCGCGCGTACTTTCGCACAGCATCATAAGTATAGCCGATAAGCTGGGAATAGGCATAATAGCCGAGGGTGTAGAAACCCGCGAGCAGGGGGAGATGTTGTTAAAACTGGGATGTAACGTTGCACAGGGATACTATTACGGTAAGCCTGTAGATTACAATGAAGCAACGGAGATCATAAAGAATTCCGAATTTGAGCCAATACAATCTTAAGCATAAAGGGATTATTTAATGAATTTTGATGCTCTGGACAATGTCTTAATGCTTGTCACAACAATAGTTGGATTACTCATGAGCCTCTTTAGGTACATAGAAAAACCTAAAAGAGGCTACTTGTGCATTTCAATATATTTTATGTCACATCTTTTGAGTGATTACTATTGGGCGACTTATACGCTTGTAATGAACGAGAACCCAGATGTATCGGAATTCATAGCTTACTTTGGATGGAATACCGCTTTCGTTGCTTTGTTCGTTGCTATCTGGCTGATGCGCACACCTGAGTCAAAGCGATATTTCAATATTCTTCTTTTACTTCCCATTCCACTTAACATAGCACAGTTTCTGCTATTTATCACTTACGGCGGTATCTTTAATAATCTCTGGCAGTGTACCTTCATGACACTTATAGTCATGGGTTGTATGCAGAGTATACTCTATTATCTGAAAAATAAGAAGAACGGTGCCAGTTTTCCGTATTTTGCCATGGTGCTGTTCTTGTTCTCATTATCTGAAATGGGCATGTGGATTTCATCATGCTTTACTTTTGAAAATGATCTGACAAATCCCTATTATCATTTTGGGCTGATAAATTATTCTCTGATCGTATTCTTGCCATGGTCTGTCGGTAAGTTCTATGAGTCGGAAGGCGAGAAGGAACATGAGAAGAGTGCGGTTGAGATGAGATCTCAGCTTCTTTTGCAGACGATAGTATCGATCATCATACTGGCATGCTGTGTCGGCGGATTTTATCTGGCAAACTGGATGAAAGGGCTTTTGCCTCAGAGTTCAGAAGGACAGAAGTCTTATAAGATAATCATAGTGATGCTGTTTATCATATCCATAATAATGGTCATACTCATACTGGCAGTGGTATATATCATAGCATCACGTTATAAGAGCAACATAGATAACAGGAAAAATGATGTTTCTGTAAAACGAGGCAAATTCAACCTGATCTTCACCATACTCATAACGCTCATACTGATGATATTTTTGGTATCATATAACTCGAAACTGTTCTACAGAGTATCCGTTAAGAGTATATATGAGCTGGGAGAGGACAATTCGGAAACGACAGCAACCGATCTCGAGAACTATCTCTCTGTTTCACAGTCGACCTTGAATGTCGTTGCCGACACCGTTGAACTCATGTATAAAAACGGGGACGATCAGGAAAGGATCTTACAGTATCTTACAGTTCAGACCGATTCTTTGTTTGAGAGTTTTGATGAGAACTTTACCGGTCTGTACGCATATATAAGAGGAGAATACATGGACGGCTCAGGCTGGGTTCCGCCTGATGACTACAGGGTGGAATCGAGAGACTGGTATAAAGAGGCCGTGGAAGCGGACGGTAAGACCATAATAGTATCTCCATATGTGGATGCGCACACACACGATGTGGTAATAACCATATGCAGACTTATAGATGACGGAAAGCCTCACGGCTCTTACGAGCAGCGTAACGTGGTAGCCCTTGACGTTATCGTCAATCATATACAGGAAGTCACCGAAAGGGTCGATATAGGCGGAAAAGGATATGCGATGATAGTCAACAGTGACGGATTCATCGTCTCTCACAAAGATCCGGAGCTTAGGGGAAAGAATTTCGGAGATGTGTTTAACAGAGACCTCCTTACCACAATCATCTTTACAAGAAACGGAATGCTCAATTCCGTTATAAACGATCAGGAATGTACCCTGTTCGTAAATGAGGTAATGGATCAGTGGTATGTTGTCCTTGTCGTTAATGATGCAGAGCTTTTGGAAGATGCAAGATCGCAGCTTGTCGTAAACATAATCGTATCGCTTACGATATTTGCGTTCATCTCATTCGTATACTTCTTAGGATATAAGAATGAGCAGGCATACGGCAAGAAGATGGAAGAGCTGAGCGTCAGTAAACAGAAACAGGAATATGAAGCCGAAGTATTAAGGCTTGAAAAGCTCGCAGCAGATGAAGCCAACAAGGCAAAGAGTAAATTCCTTGCCGATATGTCTCATGAGATAAGAACGCCCATTAATGCTATATTGGGTATGAATGAGATGATCCTGAGGGAGTCTGTCAGCAGCGCCATCCTTGAATATGCGAGAAACATAAAGAACTCGGGAAGGAACCTCCTTCAGCTCATAAACAGCATCCTTGATTTCTCAAAGATCGAGGATGGAAAGATGGAGATCGTACCAGTACGTTACAGTGTGAACTCACTTATAACATATCTGATCAACTCCATCCAGGAAAAGGCAGATGCAAAGAATCTTAAACTCTGTGTGAATGTGGATCCGAACATTCCGTCTGAACTGTTCGGCGATGATACACGTATAAATCAGATCATACTAAACCTTTTAACAAATGCGGTCAAATATACTCCTGAGGGTTCCGTTACTCTCAATATGGAGGCAAGAGAGCGCATGCCTGATAAGGTTAAGCTGCTTGTTGAAGTAAAAGATACGGGTATCGGAATAAAAGAAACTGATATGGATCGTCTTTTTGAATCATTTGAGAGACTGGATGTTACCAAAAACCGTAACATTGAAGGAACCGGACTGGGCATGTCCATAACCACAAGACTCCTTGATCTTATGAACAGTGAGCTGCATGTTGAGAGTAAGTACGGAGAAGGCTCGGCATTCTCGTTTGAGCTGTGGCAAAAGATTGAGAACGAGGAACCTATCGGTGAGTTTAAGATGATAGCTACCGAAGATGAGGATGATGATTCTTATCAGGAATCATTCCATGCTCCGAATGCACATATCCTTATCGTTGATGATACAAAGATGAATATCACTGTTGCCGTGAGCCTGCTTAAAAAGACTCAGGTCAATATCGATAAGGCTATAAGCGGTGAAGAAGCGATAGAGCTTGCTGATAAGAATGTCTATGATGTCATACTCATGGATCAGCGTATGCCGGGCATGGACGGAACCCAGACACTTGCAAGGATAAGGGATCTTGAAAGCAAAAAGAATCTGAATACGCCGGTGATCTGTCTTACTGCCGATGCCATAAGAGGCGCAAGAGAGCATTATATCTCACAGGGATTTAATGACTACCTCACAAAACCTGTGGACGGCAGATCACTTGAGAAGACACTTGTGACATATCTGCCTGAAGACAAGGTGGAAAAGCTCGATCATTCAGTTAAGCGAAACAATACTGTTACTGTTAAGAAAAAAGAACCGCTTTTTGATATGCTTAAGAGCGCCGGTATCGATACCGATAAGGGCCTGGGCTTTTGCATGAAGGATGAAGAGGTCTATAAGAACATATTAAGTGAGTATGTGACAGAATCAGTGGAGCGCAGGGCAAACATTGTAAAATACCACAGTCTGAATGACTGGGATAATTATTCGATATATGTTCATTCCTTAAAGAGCTCTTCTAAAACAATAGGAGCAATGGACCTTTCAGGTATAGCGGCAGGATTAGAGAGTGCCGCTAACGATAAGGATGAGACAGTTATAAAAAGAGATCATGAAAGGGCGCTTAACATGTATGATAAAGTGGTCGCGTCCATAAGAGATGCAATGGGTATAGTTGACAATTTCTCTTCTTCGAAACCTGAAGATGATGATGTGCTCGAATTTGTTCCCGAAGTCTGAATGATGGCCTTAATCTTGTTGATATATGAGCAGGCCGTGTGTTAATATGTTCTTTGAGGGGACTGTGATCATACGTGCAGGAGGTGTATATAATGGCATGTTTTTTAGTACCTACAACTGAGGCTGTTATCACAACAATAGCTACTAAGGTGATAAAGTCTAAAGAGAAAAAAGAAAATGTTGAACTGTCGATGGAAGACGGTTCTGTAAGTGAGATGACAAAGATAAGCTTTTCCACCAAACTTGGATGGCTCAACAAGCTTTTGTGGGGTGGATCGGCTCTTTTAGCATTTGAACATGTATGGCATGGAGAGGTCGTACCTTTCTTCCCGTTCCTTACTGCTGTGGCAGACGGAGAGACTGCAGGCATGCTTAAAGAGATGGGCACTGCAGGAGTTTCAATGGCAGGTCTTGTAACACTGATCTGGGTAGGAATGGTCGCTGTTACTTCCGCTATGGAGAAGAAGGCATTAAATGCTGACAATGCCGTTAAGGAGGGAGCTTAAGGTATGACACTTCTTATCACTATATTCGCAGCAGTCATCAGCACTGCTATCTGGTACAGAGGAGAACAGTCAAGAGAGATGAAAGTCGGAGCTCTCTGCTGGATGTTCTGGGGAGCGGCACTCATGTGGATGATAGATGCGATCTTCGAATATGCAGAGCTGGGTGCAGAGTTCTTTACTCCCGAACCCGCTGATATGATCAATGATATCTACCTTGGATTTTCGGTTATAGCACTCGCTTTGGTTATCTGGCTTGTGATATTGCTCATCAAGGATCCCAAGGGAGTTGTGAAAGCATCATTGTTTCAAAGGAAATAGATAAGTTTATGAGGGCTCTGTTTGTTGCAGAGCCTCTTTTTATATCCGGAGGGTTTAATGAAGACAAATATCAAAGAGCTGCTGGAAGCGGTTAAGACCGGAGATATATCGGTGGATGATGCTCTTTTGGCTATAAAAAAAGAACCGTTTGATGATATCGGTTATGCCAAAGTGGATCATCACAGGGCTGTGAGACAGGGAATGCCTGAGGTCATATACGGAGCGGGTAAGACTGCGGATCAGATCATAGGCATAGCTGAAAACATGAAAAGCAACGATCAAAAGACTATACTGATCACGAGGTTATCTGAAGAGTCTGCTCACAGGATAGAAGAAGTCTTTGAGCTTGATTATCATAAAGAAGCAAAGATCGGGATCATAGGCTCAATCCCGGAATTTGGCGGTCTTGGAAAGATCGTTGTAGCAACGGGAGGAACAAGCGATATACCGGTGGCTGAAGAAGCTGCGCTCACCGCTGAGGTTCACGGGAATGAAGTCATAAGGCTCTACGATGTTGGAGTGGCAGGTCTTCACAGACTTTTGTCACATCTTGATGAGATAATGAGTGCGAGTGTGGTAATAGCGATAGCCGGAATGGAAGGCGCTCTTGCAAGCGTTATCGGCGGACTTGTTGACTGTCCTGTGATAGCGGTACCAACAAGTGTGGGATACGGAGCGTCTTTTGAAGGATTATCGGCTCTCTTATCCATGCTAAACTCATGCGCCGCAGGCGTATCTGTTGTGAATATCGATAACGGATTTGGCGCAGGATATCTTGCCAGCATGATAAATCATATGGAGGTTAAAAAGTGAAAACATTATATATAGACTGCAACATGGGAGCTGCGGGAGATATGCTTTCAGCAGCACTGCTTGAGCTGATACCTGACAGTAAAGGTTTTATTGAAAAGATAAACGGATTAAACATACCGGGAGTGAGTATAACAGCCGAAGAATCGGTTAAATGTGGAATAAAAGGTACTCATGTTTCCGTAAAAGTAAACGGAAAAGAGGAATCCGAAGATATGCATCATGATCATCATCATGACCATGAGCATCATCATGATCACGGGGAGCATGAACATCATCATCATGACCATGAGGAGCATGAACACCATCACCATGAACATGATCATCACCATCATCACAGCAGCATGCATGACATAGAGCATATCGTTAATGATATGTCCGTATCCGACAGAGTAAAGAAAGATGTGCTTTCTGTATATTCTCTTATAGCAGAGGCCGAAAGTCATGTTCACGGAAAGCCTGTCACGGATATACATTTCCATGAAGTGGGAACCATGGATGCAGTGGCTGATGTGACAGCAGTATGTATGCTCATGGAGATATTAGATCCCGGTCAGGTGATAGTATCACCCATACATGTTGGCAGCGGTCAGGTCAGATGTGCTCACGGAATACTTCCAGTTCCTGCACCGGCTACCGCATATATATTAAGAGATGTACCTATTTATTCGGGAAAGATACAAAGTGAGCTTTGCACTCCTACGGGAGCAGCACTTCTTAAACACTTTGCGACTTCTTTCGGAGAAATGCCCGTAATGCGTACAACTGCCATAGGCTATGGCATGGGAAAGAAAGACTTTGACATGGCAAACTGCGTGAGAGCCTTTATCGGGGAAACACAGGACAGCTCTGATGTGATCGTTCAGTTAAACTGTAACCTGGATGATATAACCGGTGAAGAGATCGGTTTTGCACAGGAAAGACTCCTTGAAGAGGGAGCCCTTGAAGTATTTACCATACCTGTTCAGATGAAGAAGAACAGACCGGGGAACCTACTTTCAGTCATGTGTAAAGAAGAAGACAGGGATAAGATGGTTGAACTTATCTTCAGATATACCACAACACTGGGAATCCGTGAGAGCATAAACAGACGCTATGTACTCTCAAGAAAGACGGAGAAAATAGAAACAGAGTTTGGCAAGGTAAGAAAAAAAGTATCTTCAGGTTACGGAGTTACAAGAGAGAAATTCGAATATGAAGATCTGGCAGACATTGCCAGAAAGAATGAGATGAGCATCTCACAGGTTAAGGATCAAATATGTCGGACGGATTGTCAAAAATAGATAATTCAACAAAGCGCACATACATAGCGATAGATCTTAAGTCGTTTTATGCGTCGGTGGAATGCGTAGCAAGGGATTTGGACCCTCTCAAAGCCTGTCTGGTCGTTGCAGACGCCGAAAGAACAGAGAAGACCATATGCCTTGCTGTTTCGCCTGCCTTAAAAGCTTACGGAATCCCGGGGAGAGCCCGCCTCTTTGAAGTTGTGCAAAAGGTAAAAGAAGCAAACCTGTACAGGAAGAGCCTGCTTAACGGTAAAGACTTTTCAGGCGCATCTTTTGATGCAGATGAACTGGCTAAAAATAAAAACCTGGCAATAGACTATATCGTGGCAAGACCCAGAATGGCCGAGTACATGAGCTGCAGTACTGCTATATATAAGATATATCTTAACTTTGTATCATCCCAGGATATCCATGTATATTCATGCGATGAGGTCTTTATCGATGTGACCACATATCTGTCTGCTTACGGTATGAGTGCAAGAGAACTGACAAAAACGATCATCCGTCAGATAGAAAAGGAAACAGGTATCACAGCGACAGCAGGTATCGGAAGCAATCTTTTTTTGGCAAAGATAGCTATGGATATAGAAGCAAAGCACATAGATGCGGACAGTGACGGTGTGCGTATAGCTGAACTGAATGAGCGTACATACAGGGAAAAACTCTGGTCATACACTCCGATATCGGATTTCTGGAGAGTCGGACCCGGAACAGCCAGGAGACTTTCGCATATGGGCATTTATACTATGGGAGATCTTGCAAGGCACTCCGAATATGATGAGGACGGACTTTATAAAGAGTTTGGAGTAAATGCCGAGCTTCTGATAGATCATGCATGGGGGTGGGAGCCCTGTACGATAGATCTGATAAAAGCATACAAACCCGAGACAAACTCACTTTCTCTGGGCCAGGTACTGCAAAGAGGCTATGATCACAAAGAGACAGAGGTCATAGTAAGGGAGATGACGGAACAGCTGACTCTGGAACTGGTCGAAAAAGAGCTGGTAACCGATCAGATGGTGCTTAACATAGGCTACGATGCATTAAGTTTTGATCCAAAAGCCCAAAACGGGAAGTATAAGGGCGAAACAAGCGTTGACCGCTACGGTCGTGTTACACCTAAACATGCGACGGGAACCGTTAATCTTGATTTTAAGACTTCATCCACAATGATCATAACTGACGCAGTTGTCAGTCTGTACAGAAGCATCATAAATCCTGAACTTTTAACAAGACGACTGAGTGTTGTCGCTTGTAAGGTGACACCTGAGTCACAGGTATGCTGGCAGGATTCCGAGTATGTGCAGCTTGATCTTTTTACAGATTACGAGCAGGTGGAAAGAGAAAGAAGAGAACTGGAAGAAAAACTCGCAAAAGAAAAGGCCCTCCAGCAGGCTACTATCCAGATAAAGAACAAATACGGAAAGAATGCCATCCTAAAAGGCACAAATTTCAGAAAAGGATCCACTGCCATGGAAAGGAACAGGCAGATAGGAGGTCACAAGGCATAAATGGGAAGATATGATGATATAATAGACCATCCGCATTATCAGTCCAAAAAGCGTAAGCCGATGCCCATGCTTAACAGGGCGGCTCAGTTTGCGCCCTTTGCGGCACTGACAGGCTATGATGATGCGATAAAGGATGCCACCAGGCAGATCGATGAACAGCAGTCACATGATCTGGAGCATGTGGAGGATATCTATTGAGCGGTTTATAAGAGCGATTTTACTTGTTTTTCAGCCGTTCTCATGTCATAATTGTAAAGATAGAAAATATATCCATGGAGGATAATAAAGTGTGTGGAATAGTAGGATATGTAGGTGATAAGCAGGCCGCTCCGATATTGCTCGCGGGACTGTCTAAACTTGAATACAGAGGATATGATTCGGCAGGTCTTGCAGTAAGGAATGGAGACAAGCCGGTAAAGGTTGTAAAGTCTAAGGGAAGACTCTCAGGTCTTGCTGAAAAGACCAATGATGGTAAAGCCTTAAAGGGTGAGTGCGGAATAGGCCACACAAGATGGGCTACCCACGGTGAACCTTCAGAGACGAACGCTCATCCCCATGTTGCGGATGACGGTACTGTAACAGCAGTACATAACGGTATCATAGAGAACTATCAGGAACTCAAAGAGAAACTCATAAGACATGATTATGAGTTCTACTCACAGACAGATACCGAAGTAGTTGTAAAGCTTATCGATTATTATTACAAAAAGTATAAAGTAGGTCCGATAGACGCGCTTGCAAAGACAATGGTGCGTGTACGCGGTTCGTATGCTTTGGTTGTAATGTTCGCGGATTATCCGGGTGAGATATATGTGGCAAGAAAAGATTCTCCCATGATAATCGGTGTAAAGGACAAAGAATGCTTTGTTGCAAGTGATGTTCCGGCTATCTTAGAGTATACAAGAGATGTTATATATATCGATAATCTCGAGATGGCAAGACTGTCAAAAGACGGAGCAGTATTCTATAACCTCGACGGTGATGTTGTAGAAAAGACTGCAGAACATATCGACTGGGATGCAAAGGCAGCTGAAAAAGGCGGCTTCGAGCATTTCATGATGAAAGAGATCTACGAACAGCCCAGAGCCGTACAGGATACCATGGAATCTGTACTTGCTGACGGAAAGATCAATCTTGAGAATCTGGGTCTTACAGATGATATTATAAAGGATATCTCAGGCATACATATCGTGGCATGCGGATCCGCATATCATGTGGGAGTTGCAGCTCAGTATGTTTTTGAGGATCTGGCGCGTATCCCTGTAAGGGTTGAGCTTGCCAGTGAGTTCATTTACAGAAATCCCATCCTTGATGAGAAAGAGCTTGTCATAGCGATATCTCAGTCGGGTGAGACTGCTGATACACGTTCTGCCATAAGAGAATCAAAGGCAAAGGGTGTGAGAACACTTGCGATCGTCAATGTTGTGGGAAGTTCAATAGCAAGAGAGGCTGACAATGTCTTCTATACACTTGCAGGTCCTGAGATAAGCGTTGCTACAACAAAGGGATATACGACACAGCTTGTGGCTACATATCTTATCGCCGTACAGTTTGCAAAAGTACGCGGAAAGATCGATGATAAACAGTATGATTTCTATATAAGTGAATTAAAGAGCCTTCCCGAAAAGATCGGAAAGATCCTGGATGATAAGGACAGGATCCAGTGGTTCTCAGCTAAATTCGCAAATGTAAGAGATGCATTCTTTATAGGAAGAGGCATAGACTATGCAGTTTGTATGGAAGGAAGTCTTAAATTAAAAGAGATCTCTTATGTTCACAGTGAGGCATATGCTGCAGGAGAACTTAAGCATGGTACGATAAGCCTTATAGAGGACGGAACTCTTGTTATCGGTGTGGCCACCCAGAACGATCTGTATGAGAAGATAATAAGTAACATGCAGGAAGTAAAGAGCAGAGGCGCATATCTGATGGGTCTTACCAGCTACGGTCATTACGAGACAGAAGATACCGCAAACTTCACGGTATATGTTCCGAAGATAGATGAGCATTTCGCAGCATGTCTTGCAGTGATACCGCTTCAGTTACTCGGATATTATTTCAGTGTTGCACGCGGAAATGATGTTGATAAGCCGAGAAACTTAGCAAAGAGCGTTACTGTTGAGTAAACATAGAAAAAAGGCAGCAAAAAAAGAACATCTGAAAAGATGTTCTTTTTTTATACTGCCATATTTATCAGACTAACCTGACCGTCAGCACTGCTGTAGATATATCTGTTTACAAGCCTTGCTTCCTGGTTTGCTGATGTTGTTATATTCGCAATAGGAGTACCGGCAGATTTCACATACTTACTTGTGTCGATCTGCGAAGAAAGCTGTAATCCTTCCTCCGAAAATGAAACACTGTCTGTTCCCGTTATCCTTTCGGTGGGAACATGTGCCATATAATCATGCGGACGGAAGAATGTACCCGGTACTGCATTTGTATTATAATCCGCTCTAATAAACATACCCTTACCTCAATCCCTGAGTTACTGGACACCGTGCCCAGACACTTCCTTGCACTTATATAATATAATAGTATTTGTAAATAAAAAATGAACAAAAAGTACAAATATATTCACGCGCTACTATACTAAAGCGTACAGAATCAACAAGATACTGCCCGAAAGTACCATAAATAAGCAATATTTCAGTGTTTTAAAGTAGTACCATGATATAGTATAATGTTCATAACTTATTAACTTTTAACATTTTGACAGGAGAGTATATGCAGGTAGGTTACAAAGTAGAGGGGAACAAAAAGATTGAGTTCAACAACAATGTGGATTATTGTGTTGGAACCGGAAGAATGGGACTGGCACTCCAAAAAGAATATATGGAGCAGCTTAAAGAAGTCCAGAATGAGATAGGGTTTAAACATATCAGGGGGCACGGACTGTTTTCCGATGATATGGCCATATATCATGAGTATAAGGATGAGAATGATGAGATAAAGATAGAATACAATTTCACATATCTGGATCTCGTTATGGATAACTACATGTCAGTAGGAATCAAACCGTTTATCGAGCTTGGCTTTATGCCAAAAAAGCTGGCAAGCGGTGAGCAGACAATATTCTACTGGAAGGGAAACACTACTCCTCCGAGAGATTACGGATTGTGGTGTGATCTTATAGTTGCAACACTGAGCCATCTTATGGGAAGATACGGCAAAGATGAGGTTGTCACATGGCCTGTTGAGGTGTGGAACGAGCCAAACCTTCCGGGATTCTGGAAGGATGCCGATATGGAGGAGTACTTTGTGCTCTTTGAGTATTCCTTCAATGCCATAAAGAAACTCGATGAGAGATTTAGGGTCGGCGGTCCGGCTATCTGCGGTGTACAGGATGAGAAATACATGACGATGTTCATGGATTTCATAACAAAGAAAGGTCTTAAGGTCGATTTTATCACCAGGCATCACTATACATCCGAGCCTCCGGAATTTAAGGGACATTACGGATATATAGAACTGGTTGAGCTTAACGAGAGCTTAAATACTTTAAACGATTCCCGCAGGATCATTGACAGCTATCCCGAATATAAGGGTGCCCAGATGCATATTACGGAGTTCAATACTTCGTATATCCCCAACGCACCGGTCCACGACACAAACCAGAATGCGGCTTATACGGCATCTTTGCTCGGAAGACTCGGTGAGACATCGGAATCATATTCTTACTGGACCTTCGGTGATATATTCGAGGAGATGGGAGTTCCGTATACACCATTCCATGGCGGATTCGGCATGATGGCAAACCGCTGTATAAGAAAACCCACTTTTTATGCGTTCAAATTCTTTAAGATGCTCACGGGAGACTGCGTGTTAAAAGAGGATAACTGCATCGTATGTAAAGACGGGGACACTTATAAGGGTGTGATCTTTAACAGCAGGACAAAAAGAACGGGAGAGAAGCTTACACTTGATCTGGAATTTGATGCAGATAAAAATGAATACTCCCTTATAAGCCAGATAGTTGATGAGGACACATGCAATCCATTGAAACTGTGGCATGCGATGGGAGAGCCTTCCTCTCTTGATGATGAACAGGTACGGCTTTTAAGACAAAGCGATAAGCCTTTGACTGTTTCTGATATCTTAAGTTCAAAAGACGGAAAAGTGAAAGCAAGTTTTGATGTGAATGAATTTGGTCTTGTCTTCTTTGAGCTTAAGCCTTACAGTGTAAAGCCAGACAGGGGATATGATTATAACAGGGTCATATCGTAAACCTACTATATATAATATGAAGAAAGCGGTAAGATTTTTGTTCTTACCGCTTTTCTTGTCAGATGTTTTCTTTTATATAAATCTCTATATCAGTGTAATTGATCTCCTGGGGAGTCTCACCCGTTGTCAGATAATCAAACAGCATCTGAAGAGGTTTGGTTCCCTGAACGTATGGCTGCTGACATACGGTGGCTTTTATGACATCGTTCTTTATAAGATCAACTGTACTCGGAACCTTGTCGTGAGCAACTATTATCATATCTTTGTGACGTCCGGTCTCCATGACTGCCCTGCAACCGCCCTCAATGGCACCTGCCGTGAAGTAAAGAGCGTTTATCTCGGGATGCTCGGAGAGCATTTTGTTGACAACCGTGTAACATGTCACGTCATCATCGTTATTCCATACAGTATCAACTATATTGACTGAAGGAGTTTTTTCCATATACTCCTTAAATGCCTCGATTCTTTCGGTATGACACAGAACACTTGGAGCGCCTCCGACAATGCCGATCTCAAGATGACCCTTGTGGTCAAAAAGCTTCATGAGGCCTGCAACAGTCTCTCCGCTCTTGCGATAATTGCTTCCCACATAAGCGATTCGGCTGCTTGAAGGAAGATCCGAATTGAAAGTGATGGTGGGAATACCCTTTTCACGTAGCTCATCGATCTTTCTTACAACTCCCTCCTGGTTCTGGGGAGCGATCGCAAGTGCGTTGATACCCATTTCTACCAGATCATCGATCGCGTCGATCTGATCCTTTTCGTTGAAACTCGGAGTTGTCTTGATGAATATATCGCAATTGTAACAACTGAGTTCGCTCTCTATGTCATTAAGCCCTTCCTTGACGTCGTCGAAGAACGGGTTATTGGTGCCGAACATTACAACACCGAGCTTAAGGTTCTTTCTTTGTGCTGATAAAACAATACCTGCCTTGTTTGGTCTGTAGTCCAGAGCTTTTGCTATCTCGAGTATGCGAGCCTGGGTATCGGGATGTACTCCGCCTCTTTTGTTGAGTACCCTGTCAACGGTACCTCTGGATACACCAGCCAAAACGGCTATCTCTTTAATCGTTGGCATCGTGGAATTCCTTTCGTTTTTTGTGATGTGCCCGAATAACAAATATCATATTACAACAATTTGTCGACTTAATGCAATACATGAGGCTATGTGATAAATGCACAAGATAAAATTTATATATTTGGCAAAAACGATAAAAATAAAAATATTATATTATGCAGTCTTGAAAGATTTCCGTCACCGTTTTATTATGAAATGGTGTACGGACACTTTATGGACACCCGTATGCGAATGAATTTTTAGGAGGAAATATATGTATTATATCGGTGTAGATCTCGGAACATCGGCAGTAAAACTGCTTCTTATGGACGGAAAAGGAACGATCAAGAACATCGTTTCAAAAGAGTATCCTTTGAGTTTCCCCAAGCCGGGCTGGTCAGAACAGAACCCTGAGGACTGGGATAAGCAGGTTATGGCAGGCATCAAAGAGCTCATTGCCGGAGTTGACGGCAGTGAAGTTGCAGGAATCAGCTTCGGAGGCCAGATGCACGGACTTGTTATCCTCGATAAGGATGACAATGTTATACGTCCCGCTATCCTTTGGAATGACGGACGTACAACAAAGGAGTGCGATTATCTCAACAATGTGATCGGAAAGAACAAGCTCTCAGAGTACACGGCAAATATCGCATTTGCCGGATTCACAGCTCCCAAGATCCTTTGGGTAAAGGAAAATGAGCCTGAGAATTTCGCAAAGATAGCAAAGATCATGCTTCCCAAGGATTACATTGCTTATAAGCTTTCAGGAGTTCATTGTACCGATGTTTCTGATGCTTCAGGAATGCTTCTGTTTGATGTAAAGAACAGAACATGGTCAAAGGAGATGTGTGAGATCTGCTCTGTTAGAGAAGATCAGCTTGCAAAGATCTATGAGAGTTACGAGACAGTAGGAACCATCCTTCCCGCTGTTGCAAAAGAACTCGGAATATCAGAGAACTGTAAGATAGTAGCAGGTGCCGGCGACAATGCGGCAGCAGCTGTAGGAACAGGTACAGTCGGTGACGGTGCATGTAACATCTCACTCGGAACAAGCGGAACGATTTTTATATCATCAAAGAATTTTGGCGTGGACAGCAACAATGCGCTTCATTCATTCGCACATGCCGACGGAACATATCATCTCATGGGATGCATGCTTTCGGCTGCAAGCTGTAACAAGTGGTGGATGGATGAGATCATCGGAACCAAGGATTATGCTGCAGAGCAGAAGAGCATTGAGAAACTCGGTGAGAATCATGTGTTCTTCCTTCCTTATCTTATGGGTGAGCGTTCTCCGATCAATGATCCCATGGCCAGAGCAACATTTACAGGTATCACAATGGATACCACAAGAGCAGATATGACTCAGGCCGTACTCGAAGGTGTTGCATTTGCTCTGAGAGATTCATTTGAAGTTGCAAGAAGCCTTGGCGTTGACATTCAGAGAAGCAAGATCTGCGGTGGCGGAGCAAAGAGTCCTCTCTGGAAGAAGATAGTTGCAAATGTACTTAATATAAAGATAGATGTTATCGAGAGCGAGGAAGGCCCCGCACTCGGAGGAGCAATGCTCGCAGCAGTGGCAAACGGTGAGTATGCAAGCGTTCAGGATGCTGCAGATGCCATCGTTAAGATAGTAGATACCGTTGAGCCCGATGCTGAACTGGTTGCTAAGTATGAGGCAAGATATCAGGAGTTCAAGAGAATATATCCCGCACTCAAGCCCGTATTCAACGCATAAAAGAAATACCAACTTATAAAGGAGGACAGCAATGAAGATTCAAAATGTAACCGATGCGGCTTTCTCTAAATACGGAAAGATCGTAACAAATGTTGATTTTGCTCCTCTTGTGGAAGCTATCAATGCAAGCACACCCTTACCGGACGATGTGGCTTATGAGCCCAGCGTGGAAGTACTCGAGGCAACAAGTGTTTTCGAGGAACTCCGTGTTAAGACTTACGGTGAGATGCCCATTCAGATAGGCTATTGCAACGGACATAACAGTTCAATGAGCCTTGCTGAGTACCACAGAGATTCTGAGATCAATGTAGCTGCTACCGATGCAATTCTTATAATCGGAAGCCAGCAGGAACTTATTGAGGGTGGAAAGAAGGTTGACGCTGACAAACTTGAAGCATTCTTCGTACCGGCAGGAACTGCTGTAGAAGTATATGCTACAACTCTTCACTATGCACCTTGCGGTGTTGACGGCGCAGGCTTCAAAGTAGGTATCGTACTTCCAAGATTCACGAACTTCGATCTTGAGTACAAGCACGAAGGCGGAGAAGACGATCTGATCACAGCAAAGAATAAATGGCTCATACCATTGAACAAAGAGATTACATTATAATTATAGGAGGACTTCACACATGAAAAACATTCCCAAGATTAAATTAGGTATCGTAGCAGTCAGCCGTGACTGTTTCCCGGAGTCACTTTCGGTTAACAGACGTAAAGCTCTCGTAGATGCCTACAAGGCAAAATATGATGCGGCAGACATTTATGAGTGTCCTATCTGTATCGTAGAGAGCGAGATACATATGGTTCAGGCTCTTGAAGATATCAAGAAAGCTGGATGTAACGCACTTTGCGTTTATCTTGGAAACTTCGGTCCCGAGATTTCTGAGACACTTCTTGCAAAGCACTTTGACGGACCTAAGATGTTCGTTGCAGCTGCAGAAGAGACACAGAATGATCTTTGCGGCGGAAGAGGTGATGCATACTGTGGTATGCTCAACGCTAGCTACAACTTAAAGCTTCGTAATGTTGGCGCTTATATTCCTGAGTATCCTGTTGGTGATGCTGAAGACTGCGCTAAGATGATCAATGAATTTATCCCTGTTGCAAGAGCACTTGTTGGTCTCAGCAACCTTAAGATCATATCATTCGGTCCCAGACCTCTTAACTTCCTTGCTTGTAACGCTCCTATCAAGCAGCTTTACAATCTTGGTGTTGAGATCGAAGAGAACTCAGAGCTTGACCTCTTCGAAGCATTCAACAAGCATGCCGGTGATGAGAGAATCCCAGCAAAGGTTAAAGAAATGGAAGAAGAACTTGGCGCTGGTAACAAGAAGCCCGAAGTACTTGCAAAGCTTGCTCAGTATGAGCTCACACTTCTCGACTGGGTTGAGGAGCACAAGGGTTACAGAGAGTATGTTGCAATAGCTGGTAAGTGCTGGCCTGCATTCCAGACACAGTTCGGATTCGTTCCCTGCTACGTAAACAGCCGTCTTACAGGAATGGGTATCCCGGTTTCTTGTGAAGTTGATATCTACGGATGTCTTTCAGAGTTCATCGGAACATGCGTATCAGAAGATATCGTAACACTTCTTGATATCAACAATTCAGTTCCGAAGGATATGTACAAGGAATCAATCGAAGGCAAATTCGATTACAAGCATACAGATACATTCATGGGATTCCATTGTGGTAACACATGCTCTAAGAAGCTTGCATTCCATGAGATGAAGTACCAGATGATCATGGCAAGAGCACTTCCTATCGAAGTTACAAACGGAACTCTCGAAGGCGACATCGCTCCTGGCGATATCACATTCTTCAGACTTCAGTCTACAGCTGATGCGAAGATCAGAGCATACCTCGCAGAAGGTGAAGTTCTTCCTGTTGCTACAAGATCATTCGGTGGCATCGGTGTATTCGCTATAAAGGAAATGGGACGTTTCTACCGTCACGTTCTTATAGAGAAGAATTATCCTCACCACGGTGCTGTTACATTCGGTCACCACGGAAAGGCTCTCTTCGAAGTATTCAAATACATCGGAGTACCGATCGAAGATATCAACTACAACCAGCCGGCTTCTCTTCCTTATATAACAGAGAATCCTTTCAAATAAGAGTTGCAATCTGACATAATTTCATAATAAAATCAGACCGAGCGGCATTTTATTTAAATTGCCGCTCGTCTCTTTATACAAATTGCACAACAAATTAAGAAATTCTTAAACATTTTTTCAACAGTCGCAATTTCTGCATAGTCAAAAGCAATAAATGTAAAGCAAATTGCTACAAATACAATATAATTATAGTTGTCAGCTCATAGTGTAACTATCGGTTGGCAGAACTTCAAATTCATTATTAATAGGAGGAAAAAAAATGAAGAAGTTAGTTGCTTCTGCATTATGCGTATGCATGATGGCAGGAATGCTTGCTGGATGTGGTGATTCCGCTCCTGCAACAACAGACACAAGTAGCACAGATACAGCTAGCACAGATACAGCTGCTGCTACAACAGAAGAAAAGACAGAGACTGCTGCTCCTGCAGCAGAAGGCGATGTAGTACTTAACGTTTGGGCTTTCACAGATGAAGTTCCGAACATGGTTCAGAAGTACATCGACACACATCCGGATTGTGGATTCTCTTTCACATCTACAATCATCGCTACAACAGACGGTGCTTACCAGCCCGCTCTTGACCAGGCACTTGCAGCAGGCGGTGCAGACGCTCCTGATATCTATGCAGCAGAGTCAGCATTCGTTCTTAAGTACACACAGGGTGATGCTTCTCAGTTCGCTATGCCTTACGAAGATCTTGGTATCGACGTAGCAGCAGAGACAAAGGCAGCTGACATCGCTCAGTACACAGTAGATATAGGTACAAGACCTTCTGACGGCAAGCTCGTTGGACTTGGTTACCAGGCTACTGGTGGTGTATTCATTTATCGTCGTTCAATCGCTAAGGATGTTTGGGGAACAGATGATCCTAAGACAGTTGGCGAGAAGATCGGTGCAGGTACAAACTCATGGGATACATTCTTCAACGCAGCAGCAGAGCTTAAGGCTAAGGGCTACGGAATCGTATCTGGTGACGGTGATATCTGGCACGCAGTTGAGAACAGCTCTGACAAGGGTTGGATCGTAGATGGTAAGCTTACAATCGATCCTAAGAGAGAAGCTTTCCTTGATCTTTCTAAGCAGCTTAAGGACAACAAGTATCACAATGATACTCAGGACTGGTCTGATGCTTGGTTCGCAGATATGAAGGGTGAAGGCGCTCAGGGTATCCTTGGTTTCTTCGGTCCTGCATGGTTGATCAACTACACACTCGCTCCTAACTGTGGTGGTGAGAAGGTTGGCGAAGGTACATACGGCGATTGGGCTTGCTGTGCACCTCCTATC